>CAVVKF010000001.1:0-732266 GCA_963748895.1 uncultured Solirubrobacterales bacterium
GCGACGCCGCTCGAACATCTTTGGCAGGAGGCCTTCGAGAAGGCAGCCGAGCCACTCGCAGGCCGGATTAAGTTCACCTACTACAGCGATCTCTCCTTCGACCAAATGAAGGAGCGGGTCTCGACGTTGCCGCCAGATTCCTACATTATTTTTCTCTTGCTGCTGCGCGATGCCGCGGGTGTTACCCTCAATGCCGACGAGGCGCTGCAACGCCTCCATGCAGTGGCGAACGCTCCGATCAACTCCATCTTCAATCACCAACTGGGCCTGGGGATCGTGGGTGGGCGCCTTCACGAGAGCGACGGCGTGTCGGAAAGGAAGCTGCGGAGGTCGCCATTCGTATTTTGCATGGTGAACCGGCTTCCAGTATTCCTCCAAGACTCGTCGAGCGCCTCCCGTCCGCGTTATGACTGGCGCGAGCTACAGCGGTGGAAGATCAATGAGAAGCTGCTTGCCGGCCAGGCAGCACAGTCTTGTTCCGCGAGCCGACGGTTTGGGATCGCTACCGGGCGTGGATCATAGCCGGTATTTCGATCTGCATTCTGCAAGCGCTGCTTATCACTGGTTTGGTGGCTAATCTTGTGAAACGCCGGCGGGCTGAGTGTGTCCTTAGACTGAAAGCGAGAAACGTTTTCAAACTAATGGCTGATGCCGCGCCGGTCCTGATCTGGGCCTCGGGTGAAGATAAGCTTTGCACCTTCTTCAACAAAGCCTGGCTTGAGTTTACCGGGCGAAGCATGGAGCAGGACCTTGGTAACGGCTGGAGTGAAGCAATCCATCCGGAAGACGTGGAGAAAGCTTTGCGGACCTATAGCGGCGCCTTCGATGCGCGCGAACCTTTCGTTATGCAATATCGCCTGAAGCGGCACGACGGAGAATATCGTCAGGTTACCGATCAAGGAGTGCCGCGTTATGGGCCACGAGGGAACTTCCGCGGCTATGTCGGTGCCTGTGTGGACATCACCAATCTACTGGAGCAGCAAAAAGCGTTGCACGAGTTTGAAGAACGCGTGGCGTTGGCGGCCGAGGCCGCGCATCTCGGCGTTTGGGAAATGGATACGGCCACGAATGACGTATGGTTGTCGGATAAAGTACGCGAGCTGTCTCAACTCAAACCAGGAGAACAAGTGAGCTACGCGAGAAGTTCAAGAACGCGTGCATCCTCGGATCGAACCGGGCGCGACGGTGAACTACATCCGGCCCGCGAGCGCCGCGATGACGGTGGTGCCGAGCACAGAAGCCGCGATAGCGCGCGCCGTCCACAGGCCGGTGCACAGCTACCTGACAGGCGTGGCCGTGATCGGGCAAGCGCTACAGGAAGCAACGATGTCGGACACCGTGCGGGCCGAGATGATCGCGCTGCCGGTGCTGATCCTCGTGCTGCTGCTCGTCTTCCGCTCGCCGGTGGCCGCCGCGGTGCCCCTCGCGATGGGCGCGGCGACCGTAATGGCCGGGCACGGGCTGCTGTGGCTTGCCAGCTACCTGACGCCGATCAACTCGCTGGGAGTCGCGATTGCCGCGATGATGAGCCTCGCGCTCGGCGTCGACTACGCGTTGCTGATGGTCTCGCGCGTGCGCCAAGAGCTGGCTGAGGGATGGGACCACGAGGCGGCCGTGGCGATCGCATCCAAGGCGGCTGGACGCACAATCGCCGCAGCCGGGGGCACGCTCGCGCTGACGATGCTCGCGGCGAGCGCGGTGGCCACCCCGGGCTTGCTCGGTCCGGTCGCGATCGGCGTGGTCATCTCAGGCCTTCTGAGCGTCGCCCTGGCGCTGAGCGCGATGCCGGCATTGCTGCGCCTGCTCGGTCCCTCGCTCAACCGCTGGGAGATCCGGCTCCCCCGCCGCCGCGGCGAGGAGCCCCGCGGCGGCGTGGGCGTGCTGGCCGAACGGCTGATCTCCCACCCCGCGATCACGGTCCCGCTGATCCTCGCCGGGATGCTCGCGCTGGCGGCCCCCGCCGGCGCGCTGCGAATGGGCCCCCCGGACGCTGCGGAGCTTCCCTCCTCGAGCCCCGCGCGTCAGGCGGTTGAGATGGTTGAACGCACTATCGGCCCCGGATGGTCGGCGCCCTTCGTGATCGTTGCGAGCGCCCGCGACGGCGCAATCACCACCCCGCGGCGCCTGCGGGCGCTCATGAAATGGCAGGAAGGGATCGCTCGCGCACCCGACGTCGCGGCGGTGCTCGGCCCAGCGTCGGTCGCGGGAGCTCAAGTCAAGCTCGCGCAAGCCCACGCCGCGCTCGTCTCCGCGCCCAAGCGCCTGGAAGGCGCCCAGCGCGGGATCACGGGCCTGCGCTCGGGGCTGAGCCACGCAAGCAACGGCGTCACGGAACTGCGCAGCGGCCTCGCCTCGGCCGCAAGCGGCGCGAAGTCGCTCGGCGGCGGCGCCGGGAGCGCCGAGAGCGGGGCGCAGCGACTGGCAAGCGAAACGGGCCGCGCCCACGCAGGCGCCAAGCAACTGGCGATCGAAACGGGCGGTGCTCACGCGGGCGCCAAGCAGCTGGCAGGCGAAACAGCCCGCGCCCATGCGGGCGCAAGGCGACTCGCGAGCGAAACGGGCAATGCCGGCAATGGCGCAAAGCAGCTGCAGACGGGCCTCGCCCAGGCGGCGACCGGATCGGCCCAGCTCGCGGACGGGATCGACGAAGCCTCCTCGGGCGCCGAACGCCTGGCCACCTCCGACCGTCAGCTCACGACCGGCGCGGGGCAGCTCGCGGAAGGCATGGACACGCTCGACAACACAGTCCACACGGTCCTCGCGCCGATCGACCTGCTCGCCGAACAGCTCCACGGCTGGGCCGGCTGGATCGCCTCGCTGCGAACCTCCGACGAACAGTTGCGCAGCCGGCTGAGCGAAGCGACGCACGAGCTCGCGGCGATGACCGTCGGACGCGAAGACCCCCACTATCAGGCGCTCGCGCAAGACCTCGCCACGATCACGCAGCTGACCGAACAGGGTGACTTGTCACAGCTCGCCCACATCCAGAAGCAGCTGTACCAGGGTCTGGAAGCACTCGCGGGTCTGCCAGCGGAGCTCTCACAGCTGACCACCGGCCTGGACCAGCTGCGCTCGGGCAGCGACCGGCTCGCCACAGGCACGAGGGAATCCGAAGAAGGCGCGATCGCGCTCCACTCCGCCCTGCAGCGCCTGGCCGCGGGCGGACACAGCCTCAACAGCGGGCTCACTGGACTGAGCGGCGGAGCGGGCCGGCTCGCCAGCGGACTCGGCAAGCTCACGAACGGCAACACACAGCTGGCCGGCGGACTCGGCAAGCTGACGAACGGCAATGCGCGGCTCGCCAACGGCTTGGGCAAGCTCACGAACGGCAACACACAGCTCGCCAACGGCTTGGGCAAGCTCACGAACGGCAACACACAGCTGGCCGGCGGGCTCGGCAAACTGGCGGCCGGCGATGCGCAGCTGGCAAGCGGGCTCTCCGCCGGTGACAGCCGCGCCGGGGCGCTCGCCGCCGGCCTCGGCCAGGCGCAAGGGCCGCTACATAGCTACACGACGATGCTGAATGGCTACCAGCAGGACTACCGGCTGCTGCACGCGCAGGCCCCGAACGCGGTCGACTCGGGCTACCTCGTGCTCACCGCGCTCGACGGGACGGTCTCGCCGATGCGTGAACAGGTGGCCCAACTCGTCAACGTCGACGGGGGCGGCCAGGCCGCGCGCATCATGGTGGTCGCCTCCAGCCCACCCAGCTCCCAGGCGACCGCGGCTCTCAGCGGCCAGCTGCAACGCAGCCTGCCCGCGCTCGCCGCGGCGACCGGCGCCAACGTCGAGATCGGCCAGGGAGCGCAGTACCTACTCGACTACAAGAACGCCAACACGGCCCGCATCCCATGGCTGGTCCTCGCGCTGGCGATCGTCGCGATGCTCACGCTGATCGTGGTCCTGAGGGCGCTGCTGCTGCCGCTGATCGCGGTCGCGCTGAACCTGGCGACGATCGCCGTGGCGCTTGGAATGCTGGAGCTGCTCACCGAGGAGCACGTGCTCGGCGGACCCGGCTATATAGACGCGGCCTCGGGCGCCGGCATCCTCTCGATCATGTTTGTCCTGTCGATCGACTACGAGGTCTTTCTGCTGACGCGCATGCGCGAGCAGTGGGTTGCCACCGGCGACTCCGAGAGCGCGATCTCCTACGGCCTGCGGCACACGGCGGGCGTGATCACGGGCTCCGCGGCGATCATGACGGCCGTGTTCCTCGCTTTCGGCGGAGCCGACGTCATCCCGCTGCGCCAGTTCGGCGTTGGGCTGACGATCGCGGTGGCGCTCGACGCGACGATCGTACGACTCGTCCTACTACCGTCGATCATGCGGGTCCTCGGCCCACGCGTGTGGTGGCTACCCGCCTGGCTGGAGCGCAGGCTGCCGAACATCGAGGGCACGTCCAGCGCACTCGCCACGACCAGCGGCGGGAGGCGGTGAGCGTCCTTCGGCGGCTGATGAACGGGCCAAGCAACTGAAGCTGGCCACCTGAACGTTATTTCCCTCAGGAGCGTTGGCGGCGCATCCCCAGCCACAGCCATAGGGGATATGTCGCAAAGATCGCCGCTGAGATCCTGTGCGTGCGGGGGCCGGCTTTGCGCGAGTCGAATCTGAGCACGCCCGAGTTGAGCATCCAGTCGCGTCCGGACGCGGCGCGACACATCTTCCACACCGGCCGCGTCCATCCCTGGTTGAGGTACAGGCCGACACTGATGCCCCAGAAGACCGCCATGAACGTCGCGCCCACGGCCGCGTCGCGCGCGGCGCTCGGGTCCGATTCGCGTGTGGCACGCGCGTAGGCGCGTCCCCCTGTGAATAGGAGCGGCGGATCGATCAGGAACGACATGGGGCCTCCTTCGGGTAATCGTCGGATTGGGAGCTCGCGAGATTCGCGTCGGTAGGCGTGCCCTCTACACCTTTGCCCAGCAGCCCGAAGGCCAGTCTGGTGGCAAGCGCCATGATTGTGAGCTGAGGGTTCACGCCGAGCGAGCTTGGCACGGCGGAGCCGTCCGCGACATACACGCCCATTATGCCGTGCACAGCGAGATCGCCGTCGATCACGCCGCGCGTCGGCCGCGCGTCGGCGCGTGCGGTCCCCAACGGATGGAACGCCATCAGCTTGAGATCGCGAGGGCGTGCGCGCTCGGGCCTCACATTGCCGGGAAGTGGCAGGTAGACCTGGCGTGCGCCGGCCGCCTCGAACAGCTCCCGAATTCGCGCGAGCCCCGCTCGGAAGCGCAGCAGGTCGGCGTCCTGCATGTCGTAGCGGATCAGCGGGCGTCCCGCCACTGCCCTCACGCTGCCGCGCGAGCTGTCTGACACCATCAATCCGAACTGCGCCAGGCGACGGTAGTCGGCCATCGCCTCGGTGTGACGGCGGCCGGTGAGCGGTAGCGCCATCGCCGCATACGCGGGCGGCCCGGCCACCCCCTCGAAGATGATCCCCTCCTCGGCGAACTCGTCGACATAGAAGCTCTGAGGTACGCCGTGTCCCATGTCCACGATCTCGTCCATGTGCGCGAAGATCGCGGTGGCGGGGTGCAGCGAGAGGTTCTGGCCGAGCTCGCCCGACTGCGAGCCGAGTCCGCTGCGCGCAAGCAGCATGGGCGTATGGATCGTGCCCGCGCTAACCACCACGATCGGCGCCAGCACGTCGATGCGAGCCCCGCTTGCCATGCGCGCCCGCACCCCGCGTGCGCGGCCGTTCTCGACGAGCACCTGCTGCACATGTGCGCCGGTGACGATTTGCGCTCCCGCGTCCTTCGCGCGCGGGATGTACGTGATGCCCGTGTGCTGCTTGGCCGACGTCGGACAGCCGAACACGCACACGCCTGAGCCGACGCAGCCGCGCGCGTTGCGACGCAAATAGCCATGTGACCAGCCAAGGCGCTCGGCGCCGCGGCGAGCGACCTCCGCGTTGGCACCTGCCAACTCGGGGGTGACCTCGCTCACAGACAGCGCCTTTTCGACGCGCTCGAAGCAGGGGCGCAGCGACTCCTCGCTCACGTCCAGGCCGAACTCGCGCTCCCAGCGCGCCAGCACCAGCGGAGGGGTGCGAAAGCACGTCCCCGAATTGACGAGCGTGGTGCCCCCCAAGCCCCGTCCGAGTGGCAGGAGGATCGGGGGGTTGCCTAGCGTAATCGCCTGCCCGCCGTCGCGGTATAGGCGCGCGAGCATCTCAGGTGGCCTGGCTGTGAAGCTGTCAGGGTCGTGCCAGTGGCCCTCCTCGAGCACGACCACGCTCATGCCGCCCTCGGCCAGCTCGGCCGCGACGACTGCGCCGCCCGCGCCTGCGCCGATCACGCATACATCCGCGCTGATCTGGCCGCGGTCGCCCGCGCTCACGGCCGCCGTGCCTCCACGTAGATCCGGCCGCTGCCCAGGAGCGCTCATGGCCGTCCCTCGGCACGGCGCAGCTCCCGCCCGCGAGCGATTACCGCGTCCCCGTCCCACGCGAGCGCTCTGCTGAGCCGTGGGTCGTCATAGCGCCCGAGCGTCAATAGGCCGTGCGCGAGCTGGTCGAGCGGGGCCAAGCGTCCCAGCAGCGCCGCGCCGCGCGGACGCGCGGCGAGGCTCAGCAGCGCGCGCAAGGCCATCCGCTGCGGCCAGGGGGCCGCGGCTACGAACGTATCGAGCGAGCTGCCCACCGATGATGTGTCAGACATCGCCGCGCCACGGTATCAGCGCGAAGATGGCGACTGGCTGAATGGCCAGGATCGGTGGTGTTCAGCCGTCGGCGAACGGAGCGAGCGGCACGCCGTGGTCACGCTCGCGCATCCCCAGCTCGTACGCCCCACCGTGGTTTGTGTGCAGCATGCGCGTCGCCTCGCCACGCCAGTGTGCGCTGAGCGTGAGCGATGCGATCGAGCAGTTGACCACGTCGTGCTCACCGCCATCGGGATCGGCGTAGCGCCAGCCCGCCGCCGTGTCCGGGTGCTCCTCGACGTGGGCTTTGACGCTCGAGCCACCCTCGCCCGGGAGGACGATCGTGCAGCGCGTTGCGGTCTCTGCGACCCTCAACCCCCGCGTTAGAAGCCCGCCGAGGCGCACGCGACGGCCGCCGAGCGATAGAGCGCCGCTGGCCAGCCACGGCGTCATCCGCCCCGCCACGAGCACCCGGCCGACCGCGACGTCAAGCCACGCAGAGGGGTCCTCCTCGAAGCCGATTCCGTGCAGCCAGATCCAGCGCTCGGCGTGCTCCGATCCCCAGTTGTGCCCCACCATGCCCCGCCAGCCATGCACGTCCAGCGTACGAGAGGGTGAGCCAGATATCTCGATCGTGCCGTCGAAGCTCGCGGAGGGGGCGGGGCTCGTCAGCTTGGTGCGCGGCAGCGGCGCCTTGTACATCCACGCGTGCTGCAGGTGGCGCAGCTCGCGCTCATCCGATCTGAAGCGCAGCGACCAGCTGGCCTCGCCGCACGATCCCTCGGCGACACCGGAGGCCAGGCGCGAGTCCGGCCCGATGGCGATCCAGCCGTCGGCGGGAGCGGTGAGATCCTCGGTCGTGTGCTTGTGCATGAGCGGCCCTGCGGCGGCGTCGAACACGGTGCACCACACCGATCCGCGCGGCACTCCTCCAGGACGCTTGTGGACCGTGTAGCGGAGCCACACGCCCACCGGCTCGTCGGGAGCGACCGCGCGGAGATAGAAGGACTCGTACATCCCGCGGCCGATATCCGCGCCAGGGAAGACCGCCTCGACCGCCATTCCAGCGATCCTAAACCGTCCCGCCGGCGTGCGAGGATCACACGGCTATCTCCAAGCCCTGCGGTATTTCACGGTTCACGTCGCGGGAACACCCGGATGGCGAGGTTCAGTCCGCGACCTAGCCTGTGGATACATGACCGAAACCCAAGCAACCCAGCGGAACGACGACCAGGCGGCCGCATCGCCCGGGCCCGTGTTTGCCAGCATCCTCTGCGCCGTCGATGGCACGCGGGGAAGCTCCGCTGCAGTCGAGCAGGCAGCGGCCCTCGCCGGCGCCGATGGGCACCTAACGCTGCTGGCGGTAACAGCCGTCAGGGGCTCCGGCGTCTACCAGACCGCCGCGATCAGCCCGGCCCGCGCCAAGCGCCTACTCGACCACGCCGCAGAGGTCGTCGCGAAGGCCGGAGTGCCTTCGACGCTCGTGGTCGATCCAGCGAGCCCTCCCTCCCAGGTGATCCTCGAGCGCGCCGCTCAACACGACTTGCTCGCCATGGGCGCACCCGCGACCTCGTGGCTTGGTGGGATGCTGATCGGCGGTGTGACCGTGGCCGCACTGGGCTCATTCACGACGCCTCTGCTAGCCGCGCGCTCGATCCCCGCAGGGCAGGACTTCGCTCGTAGCATCGTGGTGGCAAGCGACGGCCTGGACGGTTCGGATCATCTGGTGGATCTGGCTTTGCGACTCGCACACGCGAAAGGAACAAACGTGACGCTTGTTCACGCGACCGAGGCCGGGTCACGCGCGCAATCGCATCGCATCGATGAACAGGCCCGCAGGCTGGAGCTCGCTGTCGATGGCGGAAGCGAGGTACACGTCCAGGCCGGCAGCGCGCGAAGGGTGATCGTGGAGGCGGCCAAGAGCGCGAAGGCTTCTCTTGTGGTGATGGGGAGTCGTAGGCTCGACGGTCTACGAGCCCTTGGGAGTGTCAGTCGGCGAGTCGTGCACGAGGCGCACTGCTCGGTACTGCTTTTGCCCCCAGAGCACCTCGACGGCTAGGCGCCCAGGAGCAGTGTGAGTACCGAGATTCCCTCCGCCGTAAAGGTGCTGGTTGCCGGTGGCGGGTACGGCGGCCTGGAGACGGCGCTGGCCCTCAAGGACGCGCTCGCCGAGCGAGTCGAGATCACGCTCCTGACGCCGACGGTGGACCTCACCTACAGGCCCCTCTCGAGCGGCGCTCCGTTCGTCAGAGAGCCGGCGCACACGATCGACGTCCACCGTCTGGCCGATGAGCGAGGCCTGCGGGTCGTGCTCGACGAGCTCGTCACCGTGCAAGACGACGAGTGCCGGGTGCTGACGCACGATGGTGAGCTGATCGACTTCGACGCGCTTGTGATCGCTGTGGGCGCGCACGAGCGAGGATCGGCCCCGCCGCTGATCTCATGGGGCCAGGAGCCCGACCAAGGCCAACTCGGGGCGCTGCTCGATGAGCTGGCCGCCGGCACGGTGAAGTCGGTCGCGGTAACTATCCCCGCGGGAGCGGGCTGGCCGCTCGCCGGCTACGAGGCGGCGCTGATCGTTGCCTGGACAGCGTCCCAGCTGGCGCCCACGCCCGTCTCGGTAACGCTCATCACGGCCGAGGAGCGGCCCGCGGGCGGCCTCGGTCCGCAGGCGGCCGACTGGGTGAGCAGGACCCTGGCCGACGCAGGCGTAGAAGTCTTGGGTTCGCGCGTTGTGCACAACTTCACCGCCGAGCAGGACACCCACGACCGCGGCGGCGGCCATACCGTCCGGGTCACCCTGGGCGATCCAGTCCACGAGATCACCGTTGACCGTGTGCTCTGCGTCCCGGAGAGCTTCGGTCCCGATGTGTCCGGTCTGCCGAGTGCCCCGCATGGGTTCCTGCCGACCGGCGTCGACGGGCGCGTCGTTGACAGCGACCGGGTGTGGGCACTCGGCGACGCGGCTCACAGAGCTCTGAAGCACAGCATCATCACCGCCGCCGAAGCCGACTCCGTCGCGAGCTCGATCATTGCGACGCTCGGTCTGGGCGAACCGTCAGGGGCGCCGCTTCCCGCGCTTCACGGCATCCTCGTCGATGTCCCCGAGCAGCGCTGGTGGGACGCCAACTCCGAACACCTCCACGACGAGCAGATGGCGACAGGATGCCTGTGGTGGCCGCCCGAGGAGGCGCTCGGAGCCCACCTCGCGCGCTGGGCTCACGCCCACGACCACGCTGTCCATGCGGAGATCCACTGGCATCCAAACGGGCTGCCCGTGATCGTGGCAGCACCAGCCGGCGACCCAACGATCGAGATGCTCACATCCGCCGTTCATCCACAGACAAAGGACCTGCTACATGACTCCCAAGGCCGCGAGCGCATGGCGATCCGCCGCGCCGAGCACCAGATGGCAAGCACCGCGCACGAGCTCGAGGAAGAGCTGCAGGCACTCGATAAGCGCCAAAGCACCGTCATCAAGCAGCTGCGCGCGGCCGGCTACCTGCAGCACCACAAGCACACCATCTGATCCTGACGTTGCCGAGGGAAAGCAGCGGAATGTAGTGCCCGCCCCGTCTTGGCCCCAACCGCAGCATCTCAAGCGACCATAGACGCATCTGCCAGATTCCCGCTCATCGATTGCCGAAAAATACGGATGCGGACGAGCCGGTATGCCCAGTAGGCTGCTCGACCAGATGGTGTGCAAGCCGATCAAAGGGGGCTGGTCTTGAATCTTGTGAATGTGATGGGCGCGGTTTTCAACCTGAATCACCCGGCCCATACGGTGGACTGGGACTTCATCCACCTGTCGGTGGCCAACGTGGTGGTCATCGGGCTGATGCTCATCGTCTTCGCGCTGGCGATCCTGCTGCCGTTCCCCGGGGCCGCGGAGCGAGAAGCCGCCCGGCGCCGAGGAGGCGCATCATGAGCGCCCGCTCCCGACAACTCCATCGAAGTCCTGGACCGTCAAAGTCCGCGAAAAAGGCGTCGAGGCGCTGCCGCCCGAGAGGCTGCTGCCCGACGGCCAGCCGACCTACGTGGCCTCCTGGATCTACGTGTTCGGCGTGGCGTCAGCATCGCCTCCCTGATCGTGATCATCGCCTCCGGCTCGATCCTCGCCCTGAAGGGCCCCGCCTGGTGGCACTTCACCGGCGTCGGGCACTTCTTCAACAGCATCCACATGTGGTCGGTGGAGCTGTTCTTCTTCGCGATGGTCGTGCACCTGTGGGGCAAGTACTGGATGGCCGCCTGGCGCGGAGGCCGCGCCCGCGTGTGGGTGACCGGCGCGATCACCTTCCTGGTTGCGGTGCCCGCGGCGCTCACCGGCTACGTCTCCCAGCAGAACTTCGACGCGCAGTGGATCTCTACGCAGGCCAAGGACGGGCTCAACTCGGTCGGGGTCGGCGCCTTCTTCAACGTCACCAACTTCGGCCAGATGTACAGCTACCACGTCCTGCTGCTGCCGATAGCGGTCGTGGTGCTCGTGAGCGCGCACGTCCTGCTCGTGCGCCGCAACGGCGTCGTGCCGCCGTTCGAGATCGACTCAAAGAAAGCGGCGATTGCGGCAGCGAGTCCCGATCGGGGCGGCTCGCCTCCACCGCCACCCTCGACATCGACCGGGGCGCAGTCATGAGCTTCCTGCGCCCCAAGGACGACACGCAGCCCTGGAAAGGCCGCTACCAGCCCTACGACCTGATCAAGGAGTTGTGCATCGCCGTCGGCGTCATCGGGCTGCTGGCGGTGGCTGCTCACCGTCCTGTTCTCCTCGCCCGACGACAAGCCCAGCACGATCGCCCAGTGGTCGCACGAACTGCCGGCCAACTTCGCCACCGCGGCGGCAACGGAGCTCGACGGAACGAGCGGAACCGCCGAATACGGCCCCCCGTACAACCACAACGGCGAAGGTCAGCACGCGGCGTTTCTGTACCCGCAGAAATGGCTCGGCGTCAGCCATCCGATCAACACGGCAGATGACTTCGTGATCAAACCGCTGGAAACGATCCCCAACGACCCCGCGCTGCAGAGCGCGCTCGCCGAATACAAGGCCGCGCCCGAAAAGCAGAAAAAGGAATGGTCAGAAGCCTACGCCAAGCCGCTTGAAGAATATTCAACGGCGGTGGAAGAAAAAAAGACGCCGCCCAGCACGGTGTCGGTCGACTCGAGCACGGGCACGGTGACGGTCAAGGCCAGCGGCGCCGGCCCGGTGCCGACGATGATGGCCAGCCTGCAGGGCCTCGCCCAGAGCGGCGGCCTCGAAGGGGGCCTGGTGACCAGCAGTCAGTTCTTCCAGACCGACTACACCAAGCCGCTGCTGTTCATGGCCGACGGCGGGCTGCTCGCCGAACGCGCCGAAGGCCAGCACCTGCTCGGCGAGCAGTGGGGCATGATGAACGAGACGGGCAGCTTCCCGGGCCAGCCCTGGCTGTGGCTGTATGCCCTCTGGTACCAGGTCGAACCGTTCAAGTCATCTGAAAACGCGGACATCCTCGTGATGCTCATGATGGGCGTGCTCAGCCTCGCGTTCATCTGCATCCCGTTCATCCCGGGCATCAACATCCTTCCCCGCAAGATCCCGATCTACAAGCTGATCTGGAAAGAGCACTACCGCGACGTAACCAGCGCGTAGGGCACGAAGCAACCGCGCGGCACATAGCAGCCCAGCGGGAGCCGGCCAGGCTCAGTCGCTGGTGTTGATCAGCTTGCGCTTGAGCGCGTAGTCGACGAGCTCGGCGCGGGTGGAGAGCCGTAGCTTCTGCTGAATGTGCGAGCGGTGAGTCTCGACAGTCCGCACTGACAGGAACAATTGCTCGGCGATCTCAGAGTTGGTGTGCCCGAGGGCGATCAGCCGCAGCACGTCGACCTCGCGCTTGGAGAGATCGTCCGGTGGGCCGGGGGGAGGCTCGGAGGCGATGCGGGCGCCGAGCTTGGGGTTCAGGTAGCTCTCGCCGACGGCGGCGTTCCGTACCGCTTCGACGAGCTCGTCGTCGGCGGCCTCCTTGAGCACATAGCCAAGCGCTCCGGCACCGAGGGCCTCGCGGGCGAACGCGGGCTCCTGCTGCATCGTCAGCACTACAATCTGCGTGTTGGGGGACTCCTCCCGCAGGATGGGGATCGCCTCGAGGCTCGAGCCACCCGGCATGTTCAGATCGAGCACGAGCACCTTGGGGTGGTGGCCGCGCACATAACGCTTGGCGCTCTCGACGTCGCTGGCCTCAGCGACGACCTCGAAGTCCGGCTCACTGTCGAGCAGCATCCGCAGCCCACTGCGCACAACCGCGTGATCATCCGCGAGAACGAGCCGAATCGTCACCGAGGAGGAACCCTCATCGACCGAGGCGGCGTCGAGCGCTGCGGTGTCCTCGTCGGTCATGACCATGAAGGTATCGAGTCCAACGGTCGATTACTTGCGGCAAACTACGGATGGCTGCTCGGGCCTCTACGGATGCGTGGAGCTGGGCCGCCAGATCCAGCCGAGCTGCATGCACACGAGCAGGATCATGATGACGGCGAACAGGCCGAAGCGGGCGAGGGGTTGCTGGCTCCACACCGCCAGGTAGCCAAATTTTGGCAGCTTGAAGTACTCATGCCACACGGTGTCGCCGACGATGTGAGCGTGCCACGAGTCCCTGGCGTTGTTCGCGTCGCCCTTCGTCTGGATGATCACTCCGTTCTTGGTCCGCTTGACGGAGACGGCTCGGTGCGTCACGGTCAGGTGCGGCTCGCCGGGCGGGTGAAAGGCGACGATCTGACCCGTCCGCAAGTCGGCGGTCGGCTCAGATGTCAGGACGGCGACGTCCCCCGGGTCCAGCGTCGGGCGCATCGATCCGGTGTCGATCACGGCGAACCGCCAGAGGCCAAGCACCATCCCCACGACCACCGTCAGGATCAGCAGCACTACGCCCCCGAGCATGATCGAGGAGACGATCCTCATCGCGCTTCCCCGCCGCCGATGCAAGCCCGCCCGCCCGCGAGGCTCGGCCGGGCTGTCTCTTCCCCGTCGCCGGGTCCGGCGGCCGGGCGCGGCCGGGATGTCCAGCGGCTGCGTGTCGGTGTATGCCGTCACTCGTGGGCGCATTACTGCCAGCCTCCCTGATCCCAGCCGAGTTCGTAGAGGACCGCCGCGCCGAGGGCGCTCTGCCAGCCGCCGTGCCCCGCCTGCAGCTTGTAGTAGTACACAGAGGGCGTCGCAAGCACTGCATACGGTTCTTTGCCGACAGTACCTTCGGCCAGCGTCGCGGAGACGGTGTTCGTCGCGGTCGCGATCACCGACACGGAGTTGCCGTTGTGGTTGGCGACGTACACGTGCGAGCTGTCGGGTGTCACCGACATGCCGGTCGGGTCCCCCGTAGTTCCAACCGCCGGGGAGGCGGCGACTTCGTCGCTGGAGACCGTGACTGCATCCACCTGGTTGTTGGCGTGGTCGTGGACGTAGAGCTGACAGCCGTTCGGCGTCAGCGCGAGCGCGTTGGGGTTGGGGCTGGTCCCCGCGAGCGTGATCGTTTTCGTCACGGTGTCGGTGGAGGTGGCGATGTCCGTCACCGTGCCGGCCGTGTAGCTCGCCGCGTAGAGCTTTGACCCTTCCGGCGTGATCGCCAGGATGTTTGGGTCCCCGCCGCCGGCGACGTTGGCGTCGGCCATGCTGCCGACGGCGATCGTTTTGGAAATGGTGTTGCTCGAGGTCGCGATGTCGTCGATTTGCCCGTTCCCCTGATCGGCTACGTAGACGTCGGCCGAGCTCGGGGTCACGGCTAGCGCGATCGGCTTACCCGTTTCGCCGGCGCCGATTGGGACGGTGGCGGTCACCGTTTTGGACGATGTGCTGATCACCGACACGTTGTGCGAGCCGTAGTTGGCCACGTACACCTGTTCTTCATTCGGCGTCACGACGATCGCTCCCGGGTCGCCCTGCGCGCCGACGGCGATCCCGGCGCTGAGCGCGCCCGAGGAGATCGTGAGCGAGTAAACGAGGTTGTTGGCGCCGTCGACCACATACGCCGTCAAGCCGTTGGGGGTGATGGCAACCGCATCGGGGCGCGATTTGATGCCGCCCACTTCCGGGATCAACACCGTTTTGCCGACTTTGTCAGAGGTGACGGTGACGATCTGCACCTGACTGGATGCGCCCTCGGCTACGAGGACTTTGGTTCCTTCAGGAGTGACGGCCATGTCGTTGGGCTCGATCCCGATCGTCCCGGTTGTGATCGAGGTGCCGGCGTTGGTGGACGTGTTGATGGCGTGCACCGTTTTCAGGCCACCGTTGCCCACGAAGACCTGCGGCGTTTCCGCTGCTTCGGATGGATTGACGTCGGTGAAGCTCGTGGCAATTCCCGTACTGCCAACTTCGGAGTAGACGCCTTTGGAGCTCGTGGACCGCCAGAGCTTGTAGCCGTTGATCATGGTGTTTCCGTTGGCGTCGGGTTTTTCCGCGGAGGCGGTCCACGTCGCGGACACGTTGGTCTGTTCGCTGCCGCCGGAGCATCCCCCGTTCGCGGTTTCAAGGCCGGTCGGTTTCACGAGCGAAGCCGCCGCCAGTGCCCCCCCTTTCACGGCTTTCACGCTAAAGCCGAAGCTCGCCAGCGCCGTGCCCAGTACGGTCAGCTGCACGGCGATGGCGATCAGCAGGGCGCCCAAAGACCCGCGGGCGCGAGCCGAGCGATACAGCGTACCGCCCAACCCGCGCGCCGAGGAAGCCATCGCTACTGGGCGATCGCGTTCCGTTGCGTCGCCTGGAAGGTGTAGGTCAGGGTCGATTTGCAACCCTCGAGGTTCTCGGTTTTTTCGGTACCGCCCGAGACGCCCGAGCACACGCCGGCCACTTCGCCGAGGTTACCGGGCGCCCCCGCGGGGAGCGTGAGCGTGAACACCAGGTAGTCCTGCCCGCCGCTCGCCAGCGAGTTCAGCGGCGTCAGCGCCGCGGCCGTCGTCTCGAGCGCGCTTACCGATGTCGTGGCTGCTCCGCCGAGTTTGACCACGGTGGCGCCAGGGGTGCACGTGTATTCGAATGCGGGAGGCGGTGACCCGGGTTTCACTCGTTTCCACGCTTCCGAGCACGCCTGGATGCTGACCTGCAGCCCGTTGGTGGGGTCGGTGTCGAGTAGCGAGGTCGGCGAGGCCGAGAACTTCAGCGTGATTTCCTTGTTCGCGATCGTCGCGCCGGTCGAGTTCAGGTCGGCCTCGCGGGCGATCGTGTCCCCGGCGGCGATGTTGGTCGCCCCGGTGCCCACGTCGTTTGTCGGACCCACGGCAATTTTGATCGAGCCTGACGTGATCGCCTGGGGACCCGCCGTCACGCTGTCGGTGAACGTCGCGAAGGCCCCGCCGATCAGCGCCGCGGCCGCCGCCAGCAGCAGCGCGATCGACAGAGCGATCTTGCGATAGTCGCGGGTGCGGTCATCTATGACGTTGATTGCTTGGTAGCGATCGCTCATGGGGTGCCTTAAAATTCATAATCGGACAGTCCATTTACCAAAAATTAGAACAGTTTGACTGCCCGAGTCGTGTGGAAGAAACTGCCGTTTTCAAAACTCTTGCGGGCGATATCGGTCAGGCGACCCACAACCTTTAGCCGTGACCCTGCAGAGCGGCGGGCCTCCCGCGAGATGACGTAGCCATGCCCTCTCCGAGGGCTGCAATGCTCTCCGGCGAAGCGTTGTAGGCGACGCCGACCTTGGCGATTGAACCGTGAGGGATGTGACGCACGCGCGAGATCCAAGCGTCTAACCCGTCTCTACGCGTGCTGCGGAGCTCGCGCCAAGCCGGGTTTGTTGCTCTCGGCCCAGTCGTGGAGGAACGCCTCGGTGGCGTCCACGTCGAGGGGTCGGGCGAAGAGGAAGCCCTGTCCGGTGTCGCAGTCCTCGTCTTGTAGGAGGGAGAGCTCCTGCTGGTCCTCGATGCCCTCGGCGAAGGTCTCGATCGAGAGCGCCTTGCCGAGCTGGACGAGGGTGTGGATCAGCGTCTCGCCCTCCTTGTTGTGCTGTAGCTGGGAGATGAAGGAGCGGTCGATCTTGAGTGCGTCGACGGGGAACTGCTGCAGGTGGGCGAGCGATGAGTACCCGGTGCCGAAGTCGTCGATCGCGATCCGCACGCCGAGCGCCTTGATCTGGGTGAGGCGACGGACGGTGTCCTGCACGTTGCGCATCAGGGTGGTCTCGGTGATCTCGATCGTGAGCGCTTGTGGGAGCAGGCCGCTGTCGGCGAGCGCGTTCTCGATGTCGGCTATGAGCTGGTCGGTGTCGAGCTGGCGTCCGGAGACGTTGACGGCCATCCCGATCGGATATCCGGCCGCGCGCCAGGCGGCGCCCTGCGAGCAGGCCTCTCTCAGAACCCACCCACCTACCTCGACGATCATGCCTGTCTCCTCGAGCAGCGGGATGAAATCGTTGGGTTGAACGGTCCCGCGCACGGGGTGCTGCCAGCGGATCAGTGCCTCCACTCCGGTCGGGTTCATGTCGTTGAGGTCGATCGTGGGCTGGTAGGCGAGGAGGAACTCTTTCTTCTCCAAGGCTTCGCGCAGGTCCATCTCGAGCTCCATGCGGTTCTGCATGGTGTCCTGCATGTCGGTCTCGAACACGGCGTAGCGATGCTTTCCGTCCCACTTGGCGCGGTACATCGCAATGTCCGCGTTGCGCAACAGCTCCTCGGCGGGGATGTGCTCTCCCGCGGCGATCCCGATGCTCGCGGTGACGGTCACACGGGTTTGCTTGTCCGCTCCGAGCTTGAACGGTGGGGCCAGCGCGTCGAGCAGGCGCTCGGCGATCAGCTCGGGCCCCGCCCCCAGCGTCAGCTCCTCGGAGATCACGACGAACTCGTCCCCACCCAAACGGCCCAGCGTATCGCCGCCACGGATCACGCCGTCCAGCCGTGCGGCGACCGCTTGTAGGAGCTCGTCGCCGACGCCGTGGCCGAGCGTGTCGTTGATCGACTTGAAGTTATCCAGATCGACGAACAGCGCCGCCACCGGCGTCTGGCTGCGCGCGGAGCGCGCGAGCATCTGCTCGACGCGATCGAGGATCAATGTGCGGTTCGGGAGTCCGGTCAACGGGTCGTGCGTGGCGAGGAAGGAAAGCTCCTCCTCGCGGCGCCCCAGCTGCTCATCCATCAGCGCTCGCTCGGCCTCGAAGCACTCGCACATCCGCAGCAGGCTGAACTCGAGGCTCAACTGCAGGATGCTCAAGGCCTGAGCCACCGCCTCAGGTGAGCTGCCGAGCTCGCTGGCGCTCTCGTGCAGCACGTCGGCCATCACGTTGCGCCAGGCGTAGCAGCGCTTGGTCACCTCGTTCAGCGACGCCGCGCGCTGCGCCGCCAGCTCAGCGAAGATCTCCCACGTCTCCCGGCCGACCTCGACCGCCACCTCGATGCCCTCCCCCGCGATCCAGCGAGACACCGCCATCGTCGAGCTGATACTGATCCGCTCGAAACTCCCCTGGACCACACCGTCGACCTGCTGGTAGTCCGGCCCGGTGGTGAGTGCGAGCGTCTGGGAGAGCACATCCCCGGCCCTCGCCTTCAGCGCCTCCCCCAGTGCAGGCAGATCCTCCACAGGCTGCTGCAGCACGGCAGGCGGCACCGGCGGCGGGTGCTTTTCATCCCTCTCAGGGCTAGAACGGCCAACGGGCATCTCAACTCAACAAGTCGGTCGCCAACGCTCGTTCGATAAGTCCGTCTCTTTCGCGGTAGGCACATAATGATCACACCGCGCTGTCGCCCGTCGAGCACCCCGGCTAGTAATCAAGTCGTGGGCTGGGTTTGGCGATATGGACTGTATGGGCGTTGGCTAACTGATGAACACGCGCGGTTCCAGTACTCCGTCGACTACCCCGACCGGCCGCTCAACCGTCTCACCACTTTCTTTCGCCTGTTTATGGTCATCCCGATCGCAATCGTGCTCGCCCTCATCGAGGGCAGCGTCTCCGCCTACGGTGGAAGGGCCGGCGGGACTGCCAGCGCTGTCGGCCTGGTCGTGCTGCCAACCCTGTTGTTGATCCTGTTCCGGCAGAAGTACCCGCGCTGGTGGTTCGATTGGAACCTCGAGCTGATGCGGTTCTCAGCCCGGGTCGGCGTCTACCTGGCACTGATGGAGGACCGCTATCCCTCAACCGACGAGCATCAGGCGGTGCATCTCGAGTTTCCCTATCCGGACGCCCGCAACGACCTGAACCGCTGGCTGTCATTGGTCAAGTGGCTGCTGGCGATCCCACACTACGTGGTGCTGTTTTTCCTCTACATCGCCGCGTTCTTCGTCGTGATCGCCGCCTGGTTCGCGATCCTCTTCACGGACCGCTTTCCGCGTCCGATGTTCGACTTCCTCGTCGGCGTCGGCCGCTGGACGAACCGCGTGATCGCGTACGCCCACGTGCTGGTCACCGATCGCTACCCGCCGTTCCGCCTCGCCCCGTAGGTAGGCCGGGTCTGCGCGACTGGTTGCGCAGCCGATAGTGTTCGCGGCACCAAAGCTCGGAAGGGGTCCGCTCCACAATGGTTGTGTTGATCATCGTTATCGTCGTCGTGGTTCTCGCCCTCGGCTTGTGGGCCGGCGTACAACGGTCTCGTCAAGAAGCGCAACCGGACACAGGAGGCGTGGTCTGAGATCGACGTCGAGCTCAAGCGCCGCCACGATCTGATCCCCAACCTGGTGTCGACGGTGCAGGGCTACGCCGCCCACGAGCAGGGGACCTTCGAGGCCGTGACCCAGGCTCGAGCCAACGCGGTCACTGCCGGCACGACAGGCGATCCCGCCAAGATCGCACCTGCAGAGAACGCAGCTGTCGGGGGCGCTGCGTTCGCTGTTCGCGGTCGCGGAGAACTACCCGCAGCTGCGGGCGGTCGAGAGCTTCCTGCAGCTACAGGAGACGCTGACCGCCACCGAGGACAAGGTCGAGTACGCCCGCCGTTACTACAACACCAGCGCCCGCGACTACAACATCGCGCTGCAGTCATTTCCCCGTAACGTGATCGCGGGGCCGTTCGGCTTCAAGGCAGTGGCGTTCTTCGGTGCCGACGAGGAGGATCGCGCCGTGCCTCAGGTGAGCTTCTCCAGTTCTGGCGCGGGCGCGGCCAGCCCGGCACCCGTGCCTGCCGCTGGCCCCGAGGGCCCGCCGCCTGCCGGTGGCGCCCAGGGCCCGCCGCCCGCCGTCTGAGACCCCACCGGGTGAGCTGGCGGGTCAGACAGACTGGCCCGCGGCGATCTTCTCGAGCTCGGCGATCCGCTCCTCGATCGGAGGGTGGGTGTCGTAGAGGCGGTGGTACCAGGTCTCGTGGTGCTGGAGCGGGTCGTCGATGCACATCGCCGCGGTGGCGTGGTTCATACCCTTGAAGGGCTTGTCGTTCTGCTGCAGCTTCTTCAGCGCGCTGAGCAGGCCTGCGGGGTTGCGGGTCAGCTCCACGCCGCTCACGTCGGCAAGCGACTCGCGCCGGCGTGAGAGGGCCAGGCGAATGAGTGGACCGAAGATGAAGCCGACCACCGCGAGCAGCGTGCCGGCGGCGAAGAGGATGATCACTATCTGGCCGCCGCCCCTGCCGCCGCCTCTGGCAAAGAAAACGCTTCGCCACAGGATGCTCGCCAGCAGGGCGGCCAGGCCGATCATCGTTCCCACCACGAGCAGCAGACGAATGTCGTGGTTCTTGATGTGGCTCATCTCGTGGCCGGCCACGCCTTCGAGCTCCTCACGGTTCATGATCGTCGAGCAGTCCTGTCGTGAAGGTGATGGCCGCCTTCTCCGGGCTGAGGCCCGTGGCAAAGGCGTTGGGGGAGGGGTCGTCGATCACGTAGACGGCGGGCTTGGGGATCCCCTCGCCGATCGCCAGGGCCTCGACCAGGTTGTGAAGCTGTTGGTACTGGGTTGGGTCGGCCGGTACGGCCCCGGAGACCCGCAGGACCAGTCCAGCTCCCGAGTTCAGCGAGTAGAGGATCCCGGCGACGGCCAGGAAAGCACAGACCACGACGCCGACGATCACCGGGCTCCAGCCGTAGTTGGTCGTCTGTGTCGTTTCTTGGCCGAGGTTGTTGACCATCGCCGGGTGGTAGAAGGACTTGAAGAGGAGGCCGCATACAGCTCCGATCGCCAACCACAGTAGGAAGAAGAGGGCGATGAAGAGAACGGTGCGTCGCTTGTTGCTGGCGATCTCGCTGTACACGCGCCGAATCCTACGGCACCGTAGGTGTCCGACTCGGTAGCAGCCAGTCAACTCAAATATCTCTGCACAGGGCAGCGTTCTGTCGCGGCACTGAGTAGAAAACCGCAGCAGAAAGCGCATAAAGACCCGATGGTGGGTGCACTATTACTCGGCAAAGGAGAAGCTGATCGACAACGGCGGCACGATGCCGGCCGGCCTGGCCAAGAGCTATCAGAGCACGTTCATCTCCTCGTTCCCAGGAACGAACCCCTCCTGGGTGCTGGTCGGCCTGCTCGAGGCGCTCGTGTTCGTAGTGATCGCGGCCAGCGTCCTTACCGGTGAGTTCCTGCCGAGTCGCCGCAAGACCCTGTGGCTATCCAGCTTGACCCAGCGGGGCGAGTAGCGGTCAGCTGGAGCGTTCCGCCGACCACTCGCGGATCGCGGCAACGATCTTCTCGGGTGCGGCCTCCTGAATGTAGTGCCCGGCGCCCTCGAGCAACACGGTGCGGTGATTTGGAAAGGTCGCCTCCCAACGTCGCCGCTCGGGGTCACGGAAGGCGATGTCCTTCGTCGGCCAGACGAGCAGCGCAGGTCGGTCGGCAAGCGCTGACAGGCCACGCTCGATCTCGGCCAGGAATGGCCTGCTCGCCAGGATCTCTCGCGGGAACACGTGTAGTGGCCGGCGCGACTCCACGGTTGGGAAGGGTCCACGGTAGGCATTCATCACGGCATCGGGCAGCTTTCGTAGCTTGACATTGTTGGCGAGGATGTTCTCGATGAAGAAGTTGCGGCGCAGGATCAGGTAGGCGCCGAGCGGCCCGCCGAGCAGCCGCGAGAACAGCTGAGTGCCGGGGTCTGCCTTCGGCCATGCCCACGTGTTGCCGATCACGAAGGCAGTGAAGCGCTCGGGATGACGGGTCGCGGCCGAGAAGCCGATCGGGCCGCCCCAGTCCTGGACCATCATCGTCACGCCGTTGAGGTCGAGCTTGAGGATCAGCTGCTCGATGACACGCCCGTGCTCGGCAGGCGTAAAGGCGAACCCCGGCGCTGCGCGCGAGAGCCCGAAGCCTGGGAGATCGACGGCGATGCAGCGATAGCTGTCAGCCAGGCCTTTGATGATCTCGCGGTACAGGAACGACCACGTCGGGTTTCCGTGGAGCATGAGCAAGGGAGGGCCGCTGCCTTCTTCCACGTAGTGCACGCGCGAGCCATCGACCTCCGCGTACATATCCTCGAACGGGTACAGATCCTCGGGGATCCACGCCGGCCTCGCGAGGTTGTCTGGGGGTACGCCTGACGCGGACATTGCCACGCCGCAGTGTCTCATGTGACGCGGGGCAGCACCAGCAGAGAGCAGCGCGCGTGGCGCTGCAGGTAGGCGGAGGTGCTGCCGAGCACCAGGCGCTTCACTGGACCGTAGCCGCGCGAGCCGACCACGAGGATGTCGACCTGATCGCCGAAGACGGCCAGCTCCTCACCGGCGAGGCCGTACACCGCATGACCCTTCACGTCGGGCAGCTCCTCAAGGCGGCCGTTCGCCTCCTTGAGCATTTCCTCAATCACCTCTCCTATCGTGGGCGCTACCAGCCCGCCGTATACGTAGGTCGGTATCGAGACGACTTCCAGGGCGTGAACCGCTGCCCCAGTCGAGGCTGCAAGCTCCCGTGCCAGCGCGAGAGCCGCCGTGCTCTCCGGCGAGGAGTTGTAGGCCACGCCAACCTTTCCGATCGGGCCGGGATGCTCGCTATAACCGACGGCGGCGATCGCGACCGCGCAAGGGGCGCCATTCAGCGCGGCGCGCGTGTCATCGCCGAGCATCGCGCGTCCGAAGGCGCTGTGGCTACAGGATCCGACCACGAGCAGGTCCGCACCCTGACCCTCGGCCTGCTGGTGAAGACCGCCACCGGGGGTCCCGGACACGATGCTGATGAGCTCGGCGTTGACATTTGCGGCGACGCGCTCATCCTCGAGCAGCTTCTTGGACGCTTCGCGCTCCTCTCTCACCATGCCTGGGGTGATGGCGTGAGACGGGCGCAGCTCACCACTGTGTACGTGAGCGAGCGTCAACTTTCCATCGGGATCGATCAGTTGGGAGGCAAGCACGATGGCGTCACGTCCGTTCGGACTGCCGTCCACTCCCACGAGCACGTTATTGAACATCACGGATCTCCTTATCGGGGTCGACTACACGCTGATCCAACATGGTCCCAACGCCATCCGGTAGCGCCCCTGTAAGACCTGCGGATTATTACTGAGCGCACCTCCGCTGGCGTGAGCTTCAGCTCACCGTGTAGCGCACTGGTACCTCGCGCTCGGACTGCTTCGGCGGACGCTTGTACCTGCGGCGCTGGCGCGGCGGGAGCTTCACCTTCTTGGCCTTATCGGGGTGCTCGTAGGGAACGATCGAGAGCAGGTGGCTGATCAGGTTCAGCCGGGCGGTGCGCTTGTCGTCGGCCTCCACCACATGCCACGGGCTCATATCGGTGTCGGTGTGGGCGAACATCCGGTCCTTCGCCTCGGCGTAGTCAACCCAACGGGCTCGGGCCTGCAGGTCGGTGGGGCTGAACTTCCAGCGCTTGCGTGGGTCGGTCAGGCGCTTCTCGAAACGGCGCTCCTGCTGGTCGTCTGAGACCGACAGCCAATACTTCACGAGCGTGATCCCTTCATTTTGAAGCGATTGCTCGAACTGAGGGCAGACGCGCAGGAACTCCTCGTACTCCTCCTTTGTGCAGTAGCCCATCACGTGCTCGACGCCCGCCCGGTTGTACCAGCTGCGGTTGAACAGCGCGATCTCTCCGGCCGGTGGCAGATGGGCCACGTAGCGCTGTAAGTACCACTGCGTGCGCTCGCGACTGTCGGGAGCCGGCAGTGCCACGATGCGACAGGTGCGCGGGTTCAGGTAGGCCGTGATGCGCTTGATCGCGCCGTCCTTGCCGGCGGTGTCCCGCCCCTCGAAGAGCACCACCAGCCTGTGGCGCTGAGCAACGATCCACTCCTGCATGTAGACCAGCTCGGTCTGCAGGTGCAAGAGCTCCTTCTCATACTGCTTGCTGCTGAGCTGTCGGGGAGCTGGCACCGATGGCATCCTCGCACGTCCGTGTGACGGGCCAAGCGTAGAGTCTGGGCTGTGATCGACGACGCGACCGTGACAGACCGACCTGCTGCTCTATCGAGTGGGGAGATGCGCACACTGGATGCGTATTGGCGGGCGGCGAATTATTTGTCTGTTGGGCAGATCTACCTGCTCGACAATCCGCTGCTGCGCGAGCCGCTACGAATCGAGCATGTAAAGCCGCGCTTGCTCGGTCACTGGGGCACGACCCCCGGGCTGAACTTCATCTACGCGCACCTGAACCGCGTGATCCGCGAGCGCGATCTGAGCGTCCTTTACGTCGCCGGCCCGGGCCACGGTGGCCCTGGGATCGTCGCGAACGTGTACCTGGAGGGCACCTACAGCGAGGTCTACCCTCACATCGGACGAGACGAGGAGGGCATTAGCAGGTTGTTTCGCCAGTTCTCCTTCCCCGGCGGTATCCCCAGTCATGTCGCGCCGGAGACACCGGGTTCGATCCACGAGGGCGGAGAGCTCGGCTACTCACTTCTTCATGCCTACGGGGCGGCGTTCGATAACCCCGACCTGCTGGTCTGCTGCGTCGTCGGTGACGGCGAGGCAGAGACGGGACCGCTCGCGGCGAGCTGGCACTCGAACAAGTTCCTGGACCCCGTCCATGACGGGGCGGTCCTGCCGGTTCTGCATCTCAACGGCTACAAGATCGCCAATCCCACGGTGCTCGCGCGCATCCCGCCCGCCGAGCTGCGCGCGCTGCTGGAGGGCTATGGCTATGCACCCAGGTTTGTCGAGGGGGATGACCCCGAGACAATGCACGAGCTGATGGCTGCCACGCTCGATGAGGTTACGGCGGAGATCGCTGAGATCCAGCGCCGCGCGCGTGAGGATAGAGGTCCCGCCCACCCAGACTCCGCCCACCCAGACCCCGCCCGGGATGAAGATCCCACCCGCCCGCGCCCGCGCTGGCCGATGATCGTGCTGCGCACCCCGAAGGGATGGACCGGCCCAAAGGTGGTCGACGGGCTGCCGGCGGAGGGCTCGTTTCGCTCTCACCAAGTGCCGCTCGCGGACCTGGCTCACAACCCCGAGCACCTGCGCCAGTTGGAGGAGTGGCTTGCCTCCTACCGCCCCGAGGAGCTGTTCGACGAGGACGGCGCGCTGCGGACCGAGTTGGCAGCGCTCTCGCCGCGGGGGGAGCGGCGGATGGGCGCCAACCCACACGCCAACGGCGGTGTGCTGCTGCGCGAGCTGGAGCTGCCCGACTTCCGCGACTACGCGGTCGAGGTGCCGGCGCCGACGGCGAGCGTCAGCGAGCCCACGCGAGTGCTGGGCGCGTTCCTGCGTGACGCGATCAGCGCCAACCCGGAGAACTTCCGCATCATGGGCCCTGACGAGACGGCGTCCAACCGCCTGGGCGCCGTGTTCGAGGTCACCAACCGCGCATGGGAGGCCGAGCGGCTGTCGACTGACGATCACCTCGCGCCGGACGGGCGGGTGATGGAGGTCCTCTCAGAGCATCTGTGCCAGGGGTGGCTGGAGGGTTACCTGCTGACTGGCCGTCACGGCTTTTTCAATTGTTACGAGGCGTTTATTCACATCGTCGACTCGATGTTCAACCAGCACGCCAAGTGGCTGAAGGTCACCCGTGGCATCCCGTGGCGAGTACCGGTGGCGTCGCTGAACTACCTGCTGTCCTCGCATGTGTGGCGCCAGGACCACAACGGGTTCTCCCACCAGGACCCCGGGTTCATCGACCACGTGATCAACAAGAAGGCCGAGATCGTGCGCGTGTATCTGCCCCCAGATACCAACTGCCTGCTGTCGGTCGCCGATCACTGCCTGCGCAGCCGCGACTACGTCAACGTGATCGTGGCGGGCAAGCAGCCCTCGCTCAACTACCTACCGATGGAGGAGGCGATCGCGCACTGCACCCGTGGCGTTGGCATCTGGGAGTGCTTCTCAAACGAAGGCGCCCAGGAGCCCGACGTGGTGCTGGGTTGCTGTGGCGATGTTCCGACGCTCGAGAGCGTGGCCGCAGCGGCAATCCTGCGTGAGCGCCTACCCGAGTTGAAGGTGAGGCTCGTCAACGTCGTTGACCTGATGCGTCTGGAGCCCGACAGCGAGCATCCCCACGGGCTGCCAGATCCGGAGTTCGACGCGTTGTTCACGACCGAGCGGCCGGTGATCTTCGCCTACCACGGGTACCCCTGGCTGATCCATCGTCTGACCTACCGCCGCGCCAACCATCCAAACATTCACGTCCGTGGCTACAAGGAGGAGGGCACCACCACGACACCGTTCGACATGGTCATGCTGAACGACCTCGACCGTTTTCATCTCGTGATGGATGTCATCGACCGGGTGCCGGGCCTGGCCGAGCACGCCGGCCAGCTGCGTCAGGACATGGCCGACGAGCGGCTGCGCCACCGCGCATATACCCGTGAGCATGGTGAGGACCCGCCCGACGTCACCGGCTGGAATTGGCCGAAAGGCGACGCTGCGCAGCAAGGCGCGTCGACATAGATCGATTGCCGCGAGTTCTCGTCGTGAATGCAGGCTCCAGCAGCCTGAAGCTGACGCTGCTTGACGTGCAGGACACGACACTCGCTGCGCACGAGCTCGCTGCGCCGCGTGCCCAGGTCGACGCCTGCGAGCTGCGCGACGCTTTGGGGTCGGGTCTCGGTGAAGCCGACGCGGTCGGGCACCGGATCGTTCACGGCGGCGAGCGCTTCCGCGAGGCCGTGCGGATCGAGGGCGACGTCGAGGCACAGTTGCGTGAGCTGACCGAGCTCGCCCCGCTGCATCAGCCGAAGTCGTTGGCGGCGCTGGACGCGGTCAGCGAGGCGCTGTCCGATTTGCCCGCCTTCGCCTGCTTTGACACGGCCTTTCACGCCACCCTTCCACCGGCGGCCGCCACCTACGCGCTGCCGGCCCAGTGGCGCGAGCGATGGCATCTGCGCCGTTATGGCTTTCATGGTCTGTCTCACGGCTGGGTGGCGCGGCGGGTGCCCGAGCTGCTGCGACGCGAGCCCGAAGGACTGCGGATCGTGAGCTGTCACCTCGGCGCCGGCGCATCGCTGTGCGCGATCCAAGATGGTGCCTCAGTCGACACGACGATGGGCTTCACGCCGCTTGAGGGCCTTGTGATGGCGACGCGCTCTGGCAGCGTGGACCCTGGCATGCTCCTGTGGCTCCTGCAGCGGGAGCAGACCTCGCCCGAGGAGATGGCGAGCGCGCTCGAGCACGAGTCGGGTCTGCTCGGGCTCTCCGGGAGCGCGGACATGCGCGAGGTGCTGGAGCGCGCGGATGCCGGTGAGGAGCGCTCACGTCTTGCGTTTGCGGTCTACCTGCGCGGCCTGTGCGGGGCGATCGCGTCGATGGTCGCGTCGATGGGTGGTCTCGACGTGCTCGTGTTCACGGGCGGGGTCGGCGAGCGTTCTGCGGTCGTGCGCGCCCGTGCGGCTGAGAAGCTGGGCTTCCTCGGGGTGGCGATCGACGCTTCGCGCAACCGCTCAGCGTCCGCCGACGGCGAGATCTCCGCTGAAGATGCAGCGGTCGCGACGCTCGTGATCGCCGCGCGCGAGGATCGCGAGATCGCCCGGCAGGTCAGAGCGGTGCTGGGACGCTCGGCCCCGCTGCAGGGGTGACCTCGCCTTCGCGGCGGACCAGTAGCTCGACGCCGAGCGTGCAGACGCCGAGGCTGACCATCGCGGCTGCGACGATCGCCGTGGCGACGGTGCTGGAGAGCACGCCCTCGGCGAGCCCGAGTGATGCGATCGCGGCGGGTACGCCGAGCTGCGCGCAGGCGGCGAGCCCAGCGCTCAGCGGCCGGCGGGTGACTGCGGTCGCTGAGAGGTGGATCAGGACATTCAACGGGCAAGCGCCCCGGCGAGCGCGAGCATCGTCGGGTGCTCGATCAGCCCGTGCAGGTCTAGTTGGGCGCCGAGCACGACGAAGTACAGTGGGATGAAGAATCCGTCCGCGATGCCTCGCATCTGCGTTGAGAGCCGTTTTGGGCCGCCGATCAGCGCGACCATCAGGCCGGTCCCGAACCCAGCGATCAGGACACTGGTGCCGCTCTTCTGCGCGATCCAGGCCAGGAAGAACAGAACGAGCAGCGACAGGCGCAGGTCGAGCGCCCAGTGGCGCTGCTTTGAGAGTCGGCGCATGTGGTGCACCCACGGGTGGCCCGCCAGTTGCCTGGCGATGCCGAGCAGCAGCAGCGCCGCGATGGCCACGAGCGCGCCGCCGAGTACCGCGTGGCCGACACGACCCGGCTGCAGCACGATCGGGACGGAGAGGATCGTCACAACATCGGCGATCGTGATCTGCGCCATCACCGCCATCGCGTCGGGCCCGGCGGCTCCGGTCTCCTGGAGCGCCGGCAGTAGCACCGCAGCGGACCCTGAGGCGAGCAGGACCGCGTAGATTGCCACGTGGGAGGTGCCGGCTATCGCGGCGGCGGCGAGACCAGCGGGCACCGCGAGCACGCCGACGATCACCGCTAGCAGCGCGCCATCGCGGAGCGAGACGGCCATCCGCCGATCGCGCAGCGGCAGGTGCATACCGACGGTCAGCATCAGCATCGCGAAGCCCACCTCTCCCAGGAACGCGATGGTCACGTTCGCCGGATGGACAATGCCGAGCCCGGTCTGGCCGACGATGACGCCCGGCGACGATCTCACCGATCATGACCGGGACGAACCGGCGTCCGCTGAGGCCGAGCAGCGGGCCGCCGAGCCCGGCGAGCACGATCACGAGGAGCGTTCCGAAGCTCACAGTAAGGCAGCGTATGCGACGCGGTTGATTCGCTTATCGGCTGGTGGGGCGCCTGCTCGTGGGGCACCCCACCGGGTATCGATTATGACCGGCCGGTCAAGGTGTCAGAGCGACCTTGACCACGCCGTCGCGCTGGTTGCCGAACAGCTCGTAGGCCTCCTCGATCTGGTCGAGTCTGAAGCTGTGCGTGATCAACGGCCCGAGGTTCAGCCGGCCGTGACGCACAAGCTCCATCAGCTTGCGCATCCGCTCCTTGCCGCCGGGGCACAGCGTGGTGAGGATCTTCTTGTCGCCGATCCCGTACACGAAGGACTCCAACGGCACCTCGAGCTTGCCTCCATACACGCCGAGGCTCGAGACGGTCCCGCCCGGGCGGGTCGCGTCCAGGCACCACTCGAAGGTCTGCTGCTTGCCGAGCGCCTCAATTGCGACATCCACGCCGCGTCCTTCGGTAAGCCGCTTGATCGCGGCGACTGGGTCTTCCTGGGTGAAGTCGATCACCTCATCCGCGCCCATCTCGCGTGCGATGCTCAGACGCTTACCGATCGAGTCAACACCGATGATCAGCGACGCCCCCTTCAACCTTGCGCCGGCCGTCGCGCACAGGCCAATCGGTCCCTGCGCGAACACGGCAACGCTCTGGCCGAGCCCGACGTTCGCGGTCTCCGTCGCGGAGATCCCGGTCGAGGCGATGTCCGCGAGCAGCACGCACTGCTCGTCTGAGAGATCGTCGGGGATCTTGGCGAGGTTCGACTGGGCGTAGGGAACGCGGAAGTACTCGGCCTGTACGCCATCGATCGCGTTGCCCAGGCGCCACCCGCCAATCATCTTCCACTCGTCCTCGTGACCGGAGCACTGCGCCTCGGTGTGGTTCTGACAGTAGAAGCACGAGCCGCACGGGGTGATCGCACCGACGAGCACCCGATCGCCGACCTCGTAGCCACTCACGGCCACGCCGAGCTCGTGGATGACCCCGACGGGCTCGTGGCCGACGATGCGACCCTGCTCGACCGGGTACTCCTCTCGCCAGATGTGTACGTCGGTGCCACAGATCGTGGTGAGCGTCACTTTGACGATCGCGTCATTCGGCCCACACTGCGGGACCGGCCGCTCCTCGAGCACGATCCGCTCATGCCCCTCGAAGACTGCTGCCTTCATCGTGTCAGTCATCTCGTGCTCCTCATCGGTCGGGGGACCAGGCGGCGCACCTGCCCGTCAAGCACGGTGGGAAGGTCGCCGCTCTGCTGATTGCAGTCAAACCGTGGGGCGTATGGATGACAACCGGCATTACCACTGAAAGCAATCCGTATTTAACCGGCAGCCCCTACGGGCGCGCGGGTATGGAGGTATGGGGTGAGATAACGGCCAAAGACCTTCTCCGGTGCTGTAGAGGACTCACCCTCCTCGAAAGACTCATGCTGGAGGGTGGCACTGGTGGCCTGGCCGAATTCGTCGAGCACTGTTCGCAGGAAGATCGGATGTGCGCCGCCGACCATCTGGGCGCGCAGCACGTGCTGGGCCCGGGGCTCCTTGACGGCAGCGCCATAGTTGGAGGCGATGTGCTGCGCGATCAGGTCGGCCTGCTGGGCGGCCAGCCCGCCCTGCTTGATCGGGAAGCTCGTCATGTCTCCGGCGGCATACACGTCTGGCAGGCCGGTGACGGCGCCGAGCGAGTCTGTTGTGATGAAGCCCCAGGCGTCGGTTGGCACACCGCTGATCCTGGGGCCCCGGAGCTCGGGTACGGCGACGACACAGTCGGCGTCCAGACTCCCTCCGGAGCCCAGTGACAGTGCCCCGTCTCGCTCGACATGCTGGGGGTCTGACTCGCCGATGAAGCGCACTCCCCGCTCGGCCAGGAGATCCGTGACGAGCTGCGAGGCTTGCGCGCCGAATACCTGTAGCGGCATGGTCTCGGGGCTCACCAGCACGATCTCACCCGCGACGCCTCGCTCCTTGAGGTGAGTGGCTGTGAGCAACGCCAGCTCGTACAGCGGCAGCGGCCACGAGCAGCCGTGTGGCACGGCAAAGATGATGCGGTGTAGCTTGCCGGCGCGCAGTTCGCTCGTGAGGTGGCGGATGTGGTTCACCTCTCGCTGGTCGCGGAACGTCAACGCGCCCGGTATCGACCTGGTGGGGCGGGCGCCCACCGCGAGCACGAGGGCGTCGTAGTCCAGGAAAGCGAAGGACTCAAGTCGCACGCTGTGATCATGGGCAGCGACTGCCTCCAGGCGATCCAGACGGAAGGACGCGCCGGCATCGGCGGCGATCGCCTGCAGGTCATACGTGCGCGGCGGGGTCTCGTCGAAGGACTCCGTGGTCGCGGCCGGCTTGTACGCGAGCACCGGGGATGACGAGATCAGGGTCACGCGCACACGCTCGGGCGCGAGCGCGCGCAGGGCGAGCATCGCCTCCACCGCGCCGAACCCGCCGCCCGCGATCAGCACATGCGCGGGACCCAATGGAGAGGTGGTGCGCGCCATGCTTGGGAAGATCGCATCCCGTCGCCGGCCGGGCATCCGTGAAAACCCCGGAAGCTCAGACCGGGGTACTACGCGTCGTCGGAGTCAAGCGTTGCCAGCAGGCGCAGCTCCTCCATCAGCAGACGCGGCAGCAGGAAGTGCTCGCGCACGTGCTCGCGACCGCTCTGGCCGAGGTGCTCGGCCAGCTCCCGGTCATTCAGCAGTCTCAACATCGCCGTCGCGCACTCCTCGATGCTTTCCACCAGCACCCCGCCGGTCCCATCGGGCATTTGAAGCGGGATGCCTCCGGCGCGCCCGGCGACAACTGGCGTGCCCTTCCACAGCGACTCAGACACGACGAGCCCGAAGCCCTCGCGGATCGACTTCTGCACGACCACCTCGGAGAGGCGCTGGAAAGCGTTGACCTCGACGTTGCCGACCCCGGTGAGGTTGGTGTAGACGTGGATCAGCTCCTCACGCTCCGCGACCTCTGAGACCTGACGGTAGACATCCCAGCCCTCGGGGTCATCGAGCGCCATCGAGCCGACAAGTGCGAGCTGCAGATCGCCGATCTCCTCACGCACGAGGCGGTAGGCCGCGATCACACCGAGTGGGTCCTTCCACTGGTCAAAGCGTGATACCTGCGTCACGAGCCGTCCCGGGACCTCGACACCGATCCAGTCGAGGATCTGGCCGGCCATGTCCAGATCGAGGTCGATGTTCTTGGGGCTCAAGGGATCGATCGCTGGCGCAATCACCTCCACCCGCTCCACCGGAAAGGCGGGGGGCACGAACTCTCCCATCGTGAACACCGCGGCGTCAAAACCCTCCAGGTAGGGGGCCAGGAACTGCCAGGCATCGGGGTTGGGCTCGCTGGTGTCGATGTGGCAGCGCCACACCCAGCGCGCGTTGCCCTTGCCGTGCGCCTCCAGCAGACCAGCGGGCTGGGGGTCGTGGATGACAATGAAGTCATAGCCGCCGTCCAGGGTCGCCGCGTTCTCCTGAATGCACTGCCTGTAGGCAGCCTGCTCGGGATCGCTCAACCCGCGTGGCGCGCCCTGCAGCGCATTGTGCAGCGCCTTGGTCGCGTGGAAGAAATCCTCGTCGCCGCCGATCACCTTCCAGTCCACGGTGAGACCGAGGTCGCGCAGCAACGGAACACTCGAGCGCAGCAGCTCGGACACCCCGCCGCCATAAGACGTCGCGTTGACATTCAGGATGCGCGCGCCCTGCAGCGCGCGTGCGTGCTCGCGCAGCTCCTGCATGATCCCATCCGGAGCTAGCCCGTCATAGGCATCGAGCGACCAACGTCCCACTGTCACCTTCTGCAACACGGGTTCTCTCTCCTCAAGGCCCTGTCAGGTCGCGCCGCTGGAAGAACCACACCGCAGCGAGCGCTGATGCCGCTGCGATCCCGAGCATGATGACGGCGGCGTCGGCGCGAAAGGACTGCGCGGGCACGAGCCCGACATGCGCAAACGGTGTCGCCTCTACGAGCCACTTCGGCACGTCAAGCAGGGAGCCGAACAGATCCCACAGGAATGCGATCGTGACGAGCCCGTAGGAGAGCCCGGCGCCCGCTCGGGGGAGGATCGCGTAGGTGAGCGCCGCGATGCCAAGGAACATGAGCGCGACGGGAAGGCAGTTCAGGCCGGCTTCGAGCATCCCCGCTAGGGAGATGCTGACGCCGCCTGACTCGGCGCCCACCCAGGTGAGCAGACCGGCGGCGAAGGAGACAGCGCTGGCGCCGGCGACCGCCAGGACGAGCCGCCCGCCCAGCCATCTGCGGCGGCTGATCGGTAGGGAGAGCAACGTCTCCAGTCGCTCATCGGCTTCCTCGTGGCGCGCGGCGCCAATCTGCGCGCACACAAACAGGCTGACGGCCAGGACGAAGAAGATGAACACGAACGCGAGGTAGCCGGTGGGCGTGACGATCGAGCCGGTGCCGAGCTTTGCGACCTCGTGTTGCAGGCTCTTGGAGATCCCAGCCGATGCGGTGCTCTTTGCAATCACGCCGGTGATGTAGGCGAACGCGCCAACGCTCGAGAGCCACACGATCAAGCTGCTGCGCTCTGAGCGCAACGCCTGCGCGATCGGCGAGGAGAGCAGACCCAGATGTGGCTCGGCGCTATCACGGGCCGGGAGGACCCCGGTGCCGATGTCGCGGCCGGCGGCGATGCGTGCGGCCGCCGCGAGCAGCAGCACGGTGGCCGCGGCGGGGAGCACCAGCACGATCGGATGGGCGCCGGTGAACGGGCGCACTTCCTCCGCCCACCCGAGCGGCGTCGCCCAACGCAGCCAGCCGGCGCCACTGGAGGTGTCGGCGATGACCCGCAGCGCCAAGAGCAACCCGACTGCCGCACCGCCGAGCTCGAGCGCCATCCTGCGTGTCGAGGCAAGCTGGCTCGTGAGCGCGCCGACCCCCACGAACACCGGCGCGACCGAGGCGGTGGCGAGGGCGAGCTCGGCTGACCCGCCCGCTGGAAGGCCGGCCAGGACCAGCCCGGCGAACTCGGCGAGACCCAGGATCAGGACGCTCGCTGCGATCGCGGCCATCGCCGAGAGATACGCGGTCCCTCGTCCGACTGAGCCGGCCAGCACGAGCTCCATCCGGCCGGTGTCCTCCTCGGCCCGCAGCGCGCGCACCGCGGCGAGCAGTCCGAAGACCGCGGCGAAGATCGCCAGTGTCCCGCCGACGCGCCAAGCAGTGTAGCCGCTGACTGTGAGCAGGTTGTGTGGAACGCCATAAAACAGGCGGATCGCCTTGTTCTCGGCGAAGCTGTGGGCGAACAGGAGCCGGCTTGACAGAGTCGGGTACGCGTCGCGGTAGCCGATCGGCTGGATGTAGGCGATCGCGGCGAACAGGAATCCGAAAGAGATCGTGCGGACCCGGGCGTCGCGGAATGCCCGCCGCGCCAGCACCCGCACGGGTGCGAGACCTGCACGGGCGCTCGAGCTGCGCGCGCCCGGGGCCAAAGCCGCTGCGCTAGTCGCCGACATGACCGTCGGAGCCGTCGTAGTGGCGCAGGAAGATCTCCTCGAGGGAGGGCTCACGGCTGCTCAGCGTCATAACCGGATGCTCGGCGAGCGCGGCGATCAGTGGGCCGACGCTCCCCGAGACCTCGAAGCGCAACGCGTTAGGGCCTGCGCTCTGCACGTGTACTCCCGCAAGCGGCGGGAGCTTGGGCGCCTGGCCGACGAATGTCACCTCGACCGTCTGCACGGCGAGATGGCGTAGCTCTTTCAGCGTTCCCTCGTCAACGAGTTTTCCCTCTCTGAGGATTCCGACCCGATCACATAGCGCCTCCACCTCGCTGAGGATGTGCGAGGAGAGAAAAACAGTCTGTCCACGCTCCTTCGCCTCCTCGATACAGTCGCGGAAGGCCACCTCCATCAACGGGTCGAGGCCGCTCGTTGGCTCGTCGAGCAACAGCAGCTGCGCGCGCGTGGCGAGTGCCGCGATCAGCTGAACCTTCTGGCGGTTGCCCTTGGACATCGCCCTGATCTTCTTGGATGTATCGAGCTGAAAACGCTCCACGAGCTCCTCGCGGTGGGAGACATCGGTGCTGCCGTACAGGCGGGCGAGAAACTCGAACGTCTCGGCGCTAGTCAACGCCGGCCACAGGAACGGCTCCCCCGCAACGTAAGCGACGCGCTCGTGCGCGCTCACGGGATCGCCCCACGCGTCCACCCCGAACAGCTCGGCGCGGCCACTGCTGGGGCGGTGCAAGCCAAGCAGCAGGCGGATAGTCGTGGTCTTGCCGGACCCGTTCGGGCCGAGGTAACCGTAGACCTCGCCCTCTTCCACCGTCAGATCAAGTTGGTCGAGCGCGAGCGTGCTTCCGTAGTGCTTGGAGAGCCCCTCCGTGCGGATCGCGGGCTTCACACAGTCTCCTTGCCAACACAGGACATCATGCGGGCAGGCTATTGCGATTCGGTGCAGCGGACATCCGCTCTCGGCCGCACCCGGCGTCAGGGAAAAGCCGCAGCGACAACTTTCGATTCCATGCGTGGCATGATCTGAAAGTGCGGGCGATACAGATAGAGCGTCCCGGCGTGCTGCGCTCCATGGACGTTCCCGACCCTGCGCCGGGACCCAACCAGGTTCTTGTGAGCGTGCACGCATGCGGCGTTTGCCGTACCGACCTGCACCTGCTCGACGGGGAGGTTGAGATCCCTCGACCTCCGATTGTTCCCGGCCATCAGATCGTCGGGACCGTGATCGCTCGCGGCGAGCAAACAGGGGCCAGTGAGTCGCTTGAGCCGGGAACTCGGGTAGGTATTCCGTGGCTGGGGTGGACGTGCGGTCGCTGCCGCTACTGCCTCAGTGGACGAGAGAACCTCTGCGATCGCGCGCGCTTCACTGGACGGGATATCGACGGCGGCTTTGCGGAGTTGACGATCGCCGACGAGCGCTACTGTTTTGCGCTGCCCGAGGGTTATTCCGACCTTCACCTTGCCCCCCTGCTGTGTGCGGGACTGATCGGCTATCGGGCCTGGGGAATGACTGGCGACGCCGAACGGATCGGTCTATACGGGTTTGGCTCCTCAGCGCACATCATCGCTCAGGTCGCCCGCTTCCAGGGTCGGCGTGTGTTCGCCTTCACTCGTCCCGGGGACGAGGCCGGACAGACCTCGGCGCGCGCGCTCGGCGCCGAGTGGGCTGGAGACTCGCTCACAGCGCCCCCCGAGGAGTTGGACGCGGCGATCATCTTCGCCTCCGCCGGTGAGCTCATCCCGCAAGCGCTGCGTGCGCTCGCCAAGGGCGGAACCGTCGTGTGCGCCGGGATTCACATGTCTGACATCCCGAGCTTTCCCTACGACATCTTGTGGGGTGAGCGCACGGTTCGCTCCGTCGCCAACCTGACCCGCCAGGATGCCCATGAGTTCTTGGCCCTCGCGCCCCGCGTCCCGATTCGCACCGATGTCCACCCCTACGCGCTCAAGGACACCGGCCGCGCCCTGGAGGATCTGCGCGCCGGACGATTCCAGGGCGCCGCCGTGATCGAGATTGACAGGTGACCTCTTCAAGCCGCCGCCCTGGAGGCCTCGCTGCGCATAATCCTCAGCTTTCGTGCGGTCTTGCACGGATGCGCGCGGGCAACGAGATGCGAGACGCTACTGACACCCGCATTGCGATCTGCAAGGAGCCCAACATGACTGAAGCCGACCCGAGCATCATTGAGCGCAGCGTCGAAAAGACGCACATCTGGTTGAAGGAAGTCGCCGAGGAGCTTGGCGACGAGGATCGCCAGTACGCCTATCGTGCGTTGCGTGCGGTGCTGCACACGTTGCGCGACCGGCTCACCGTCGATGTGGCAGCCAAGCTCGCCGCTCAGCTGCCGACACTGATCCGCGGGATCTACTACGAGGACTGGGATCCCAGCCGCACTCCGCTGGCCATCCATGACGTGGAGGCATTTCTCGATCATGTCGTAAGCGAGGGGCGTCTGGCCGGAGAGACCGAGGCTGCGGTCGCGGTGACAGCAGTCGCACGGGTACTGCGGGCGCATGTCTCCCCCGGCGAGATCGACGATGTCCTGGCGGTCCTGCCAGACAAGTTCAGGGAGCTGATCGAGGCCTGACCCTTGACCGCGACACATCACTCGGGCACAGTGAGCCAGGGGGATGCACCGATCCGGCCCTCCTGGACGCCCTCACGGCGCCTGCGATGTACGGGGGGAGCCTGCCGGTCCTTGTGCACGAGACGCACGCCTCGTGGGTGTTTGTGGCAGGCGATCGCGCGTACAAGATCAAGAAGCCCGTAGCGCTCGGCTTTCTGGACTACAGCACGCTCTCGCGCCGGCACGCGGCCTGCCGTGAGGAGGTGCGCGTAAACCAGGAGCTCGCCCCCGGTATCTATCTGGGGGTGCGAGCGCTCGTCAAAACCCCTCACGGGTTTCGCTTCGCGGCCGAGGGGACACCCAAGGCCGTGGAGTACGCCGTGGAGATGCAGAGCTTCGACGAGGCGGACACGATGGAGGGAATGATCGCCGCGGGCGCTCTCACGCCTGCCCACATACAGGACATCGCTCGGCGTCTGGCGAGCTTTCACCGCTCCGCGCCCCGGGTCGCCGGGGGTAGTCCGACCGAGGTGCTCGAGAGCTGGCGGGCGAACATGCAGGAGCTGGGCCGACTGGAGCGTCCCGGCCGCTGGCACATGGACATCATGGGCCGGTTCGGCGAGGCGTTCGTGAACGCCCACACCAGCGAGATCGGGCAGCGCGTTCGAGACGGATGCGTTCGCGACGGCCACGGCGACCTGCGCTGTAAGCATGTGCTGGTAAGACTCGCCGTTCGCGTGGTCGATCGCATCGAGTTCGACCCCGCGCTGCGCCACACAGACGTCGCCGCTGAGGTGGCGTTCCTGACAATGGACCTCGAGGCTCACGGCCAGGCCTGCGCTGCACGGGAGTTTGTCAGTGCTTACGTTCAAGCCGGGGGCAGTCCGGGCAGCGAGGCCCTGCGGTCCTTCTACGCCGCTCACCGCGCGCTGGTGCGAGCCAAGGTGACGCTGATAGATGCCGCCGAGCACGAGCCGAACGTGCGCGGCGCACGAATTGAGTGTGCACAGCGACTCTGGACGCTGGCTGAGCGGCTGTGCTGGCGGGCACGGCGGCCCTTGGCGATCGTCGTGTGTGGGCCCGCGGCCAGCGGTAAGTCGACACTGGCCGCGGAGCTCTCCCGCCGCGCACAGCTACCGGTCGTCTCCTCGGACGTCGTTCGCAAGCAGCTGGCGGGCCTGGCCATTGATGAGCGCGCCCGTCCAGAGCACTACACCGACGAGTTCACGCGGAGGACCTATGGCCTTCTCGCCGATGAGGCCCTGGGGCATCTCCGCGGAGGCGACGGGGTGATCGTCGATGCGACTTGTCGCACCAGGAGCCAGCGCGAGCTGCTACTGCGTGGTCTGGACCAGTGTGCCATGACGCGCTTGGTTGTCTTCTGTCAGGTGAGGTTCGAGACGGCTCTCGCCCGCGCGGCGCAGCGTATGCAGAGCCCAGAGCGTGTCTCAGACGCTACTCCCCGGATCGTCGCGGAACAGTTTCGCTCCTTTCAGCCCCTGGATGAGCTTCCCGTAGGAAGTTTGCTGGCGCTGGACACCGATCTGACCATCGACGTCCAGGCAGCCACGGTCACCCGCGCCGTCGATGAGCGCCTGAACCCTCACAAGAAGCATCCAAGCGACGATGACCCCCGGAGAGATCCGTGCTTTTCCACAGTCCAATCGGAGGGTTAACCCGGTTGATGACACCCCCTGGCCGGGGCTAGCTTGAAACCATGTCTACCCATCTGCACCTGGCGCCCAGCCCCGCTGGAACCGGATCGCTCGTCCGCCCTGCTTTGCCCATATGCGTGGTTCTGGCTGACGACCATGCGCTGATGCGCCGCAGCGTGCGGCTGCTGCTCGACGGCGAGGAGAACATGGAGGTGATCGCCGAAGCCAGCGATTTGGCGTCTGTCGTGCGCCACGTGCAGGGCCATCAGCCGCACGTGCTTGTGCTCGATCTCAACATGCCTGGCGGGTCGAGCCTCGAAGCGATCAGCCAGTTGCGCGAGCGGGTGCCAGAGACCCAGATCGTTGTGATGACGATGCAGGACAGTCCGGTGTTTGCGCAGCGAGCCTTCGCAGCCGGTGCGGTCGGCTTCGTCCTGAAGGATCTCGCCGACACGGAGCTGCCCGAGGCGATCCGCGCCGCGGCGCGTGGCGAGGAGTACGTCAGCCCGCGCGTGGCGAGCAGGTTGGACGCTCTGCACCGCGCGCTCACCGAGGATAAGTTGACCGCGCGCGAGGTCGAGGTCCTGCGGCTGATCGCGCTCGGGCACACAAGTGTTGAGATAGCGCGCAAGCTGCACCTCTCCCCGCGCACCGTCGAGACCCACCGCGCGCGCATACACAGAAAGCTCGAGCTCACCACCCGGGCCCAACTGGTCCGCTATGCGCTAGGACGCGGCCTGCTCGGAAGCTGAACGTCCCACAGGACTCCCAGCCTGGCCGCGGCGGCGTACTGGCAGGCAGGCTCTGACCAGGGTGCCCTGCTCGCCGGAGTCGACGCTCAGCGTGCCTTCGGCGAGGTTCACCCGCTCATGCATCCCCGCCAGCCCGAACCCGTGACTCCCAGCGTCGGGGTCAAAGCCCGCGCCGTCGTCCTGCACCTCGACCAGCAACTCGCCGTCGGCCTCGCTGACAGCCACACGCACCCTGTTCGCCCGGGCATGCTTGGCGACGTTCGTGAGCGCCTCCTGGACCAGCCGGTAGACGGTGCTCTCGAGCTCCTCATCCAGGCGCACCTCCCCCGCCATGGGTACTGGCAGCACAAGCTCGCCGTCGATCTGGAAGCCGCTCTGCTCACGGTGGCGGTCGAGCAGACCCTCGATCGCGGTTCGCAGCCCCAGCTCGTCAAGCGCCGCGGGGCGCAGCTCGGTGATGATCGCTCGCAGGTTCTCGATCTCACGCTCGATGCGCTCCACCGCCTCGCGCATCGCCTCCTGCGCACGCTGTAGGTCATCGCGACGCAGCGCAGCAGAGAGCAGCAGGCGCAGCCCACCCAGGCCTTGCAACGTCTCATCGTGCAGCTCCCGCGCCCAGCGGCGCCGCTCAGCGTCAGCGGCAGCCACCGAACTGCGCAGCCTGTCAGCCTGCACGCTCTGCGCCAGCGCCACAGCGGTCGCGGCACTCGCCGCGAATGTGCGCAGCATCTGCTCGTCATCCTCGGTGAACACGTCGCCGTCTTGGCCGCGGTCAAACGCTGCCAGGATCCCCACACCTTCACCCCGATAGACCATCGGCACCAGCAGCGCCGTCTGCGGGTCGGCCACCCCGAACTCGCATGGGGCGATCCGCAGCCGTGAACTGACGTCGTCGATCCGCTCGGGGCGGCCGCGCTCCAACACCTGCCCGGAGGTCGACTCGGCGATCGACAGGCGCGTACCGCGCACCTCCTCGGCGTGGCCGGAGCTCGTCTGCACGACGAGCTCCTCGCCGTCACGCAGCATGATCACCAGGCTCCTCGCGCTAACGAGCGCACGCCCACGCTTGACGATCAGCTCCAGGACATGCTCGAGCGCGATCTCCCCGCCGATCGCGACCGCCACATCACGCGTCGCCTCAAGCCCCCGAAACGCCTTCTCGAGCTCCTCACGGCGGCGCTCGCTGGCCTCATACAACCTGGCATTCTCGATCGCGATCGCCGCCCACTCCGCGAGGATCACCGTAGCCTCCTCGTCCGCCTCGGTGAACTCGCCCCCCTGCTTCTCGGTCAGGTACAGGTTGCCCCACACCTCCCCGCGAATCACGATCGGCACCCCCAGGAAGCTGCGCATCATCGGGTGCCCCGCCGGGAATCCATAGCTGCTCGGATGCTGCCCTACCTCCGCGAGGCGCAACGGCTGCGGATGATCGATCAGGGCGCCTAGCACCCCGCGTCCGCGTGGCAGCTCCCCGATCGAACGATGAGTCTCGTCGTCCACGCCCGAGGTCAAGAACTGCTCCAGTTCAGAGCGCTGCTCGTTTAGGATTCCCAGCGCGGCGTAACGCGCACCCGTGATCTCCCGAGCGGTCTCAAGGACACGATCCAGCACGACCCGCTGATCGAGCTCCTTCGTCAACGCGCGACCCACATCCAACAGGTGGCGAATCCACAGCTCCTCAGACGATGCGCTCATTCGCCAGGGAGCTTAGTCGCCAACGGCAGCCCGATGGGACTCTGTAGTAAGTAGAAATCCCTGAACCTGCCCCCAACGATGCGCCCGAGCTTCCAGGGCGCCGGGCTGATCCGATCCGTAATTGGACCCCGCCAGACTGTGGGTTTACCCCGACGCGGGGCACTCTTCTCGAGCCTATGCTCAGAGCAGGCTGGTGCCATCAGCGCGTGCATGAGCTCATCTGCAACCAGCTCGTGTCTTCCAAGAAGAACCATCTTGCCGCGCAGGAGGAGCCGATGAACACAACATTGAAGTGCCACCATTGCGACGATGTGATCGGTGTGTACGAGCCGATGATCGTGCTCACCGACGGACAGGCGCGCAACACTTCAAGAGCCGCCGAAAAAGACACCGCGTCCCCCGTGGGCGAGTGCTACCACCACGCCTGTTACACGCACGCTCACGGCCAGGACCGTCCCGAGTGAGCGCGATATCCGGTACGTAGTTTTCCCGCTAGCGATGGCGGTTTTCCTCGGCTGTGAAGACCATCTCGTGGACGTAACCTGCAAGTCATGACTAACGAAACCTCCCATCCCGAGAAGCTCCGCGTGATCATCGTCGGCGGTGGTGTCGCCGCCATCGAGACCGCACTGGCCCTGCGTGAGCTCGCGCCGGAACACACCGATGTGACCGTGATCGCGCCGAACGCCGAGTTCGTCTACCGCCCAATGACTGTCCGCGAGCCGTTCGCCTACGGGCAGGCCCATCGTTATCCACTCGGACTGATCGTCCACGATGCCGGCGCCAAGCTGCTGAGTGATGCGCTGGCCTGGGTTGACCCCGCTGGGCAGATCGTCCACACCGAGGCTGGTGAGCAGATCGCATACGACGCGCTCGTGTTGGCGCTCGGTGCCAAGGCTGTCCCTCTGTATCGGTATGCGATCACGATCGACGACCGTCGTCTGGATGAGATCCTGCACGGCCTGATCCAGGACATCGAGGGGGGCTACATCCACAGCCTCGCGTTCGTGGCGCCGGGACGGATGCCGTGGCAGCTGCCGCTGTATGAGATTGCGCTGATGACCGCGGGGCGCGCGTACGACATGGGCATCGAGCTCGCCGTGACGATCGTCACCCCCGAGGATAGCCCCTTGGCGATCTTCGGCTCAGGCGCGAGCAGCGCCGTGGGGAAGCTGCTCGAGCGGGCGCAAATCCAGACGATCAACTCCGCTTACGCCGAGATACCGAAGGCGGGGGAGGTGGTGATCAACCCGGGCGACCGTCGCCTGCGGGTCGACCGTGTGATCGCGCTGCCCGAGCTCTACGGTCCTTCGATCCGCGGTATCCCGCTCGCAGAACACGGCTTCATCCGCGTGAACCCCTATGGGCAGGTCCCCGACGTGGGGCCGATCTACGCTGCCGGTGATGCGACCGACTTCGCCATCAAGCACGGCGGCTTGGGCTCCCAGCAGGCCGACGTCGCCGCACAGTCGATCGCGGCGCTCGCCGGCGCGCCGGTCACACCCGAGCCATTCAACCCCGTGATCCATGGCATGCTGCTCACCGACTCGAAGCCCGTCTATCTCACCGCCCACATCGCGGGTGGGCAGGGGTTCAGCTCGGAGATCACCGACACGCCCACCTGGTCACCCCCCACGAAGATCGCCGCGAAGTACCTCGCGCCGTACCTCGACACGCTCGACCGCGAGAGCACATCGACGTGAAGCCCACTCGGGACGTCGGCGGGCCGTGTCTCATCCTCGGCTATGACAGAACCGACTCCTCCCGCCGGGCGGCGAGGTGGGCCGCGGGGGAGCTCGCTCCCAACGGGAAGCTTGTGATCGTGCACGCCTGCCGCCCACTGCACGCGCCGCCCTCGCCACTCTCGACCGCCAAGGAGCGCCACGAGCTCGGGCGAGCCATGATTGATGAGCTGTTCTTGGAGGGCTCGGACTCGCTGTTCGACGTGACCGTCACGAGTGAGGTCTCAGACGATGACCCCGTCACCGCACTGATAGACGCCGCACAGCGCCACAGCGCCGGCGCGATCGTGGTCGGCTGCGAGCAGCACTCCCGCCTGCACAAGGCTCTCGGGACAGTCACCAGCGAACTGCTGAAGAGCTCACCGGTCCCTGTCATGGCCGTGCCGTCTGCCAGATCCACGGCCACCGAGCCAACCGTCACGAAGTCCGGCGGCGCAGGGTCAGCGCCCCCAGCGCGAGCGCCACGAGCGTCGCCCCGAGGATGACGCAGACGTCCACCGCCATCTCCCGGCCGAGCGGGCGTGGGCTGGTGGCGCGTGCCAGGGCGTCGTAAGCGTAGGTGAGCGGCAGAGCCCGGGAGACCGAATACAGCGGGGCTGCCATCTCGTGGCGGTCGATGAACAGCCCGCACAGCAGCAGTTGGGGGTAGATGATCGCGGGCATGAACTGCACCGCCTGGAACTCGGTCCGTGCGAACGCGCTCACGAACAGGCCGAGCGCCATGCCGAGCACGGCGTTGCCTACCGCGAGCAGCCCCAGCAGCCACGTGCCGTGCGGCGCGTGCAGGCCCAATGCGAGGAACCCGACAAAGCAAACGACCGTCGCCTGAAGCGCCGCCAAGAGGCCGAAGGCGATCCCGTAGCCCGCCAGCAGGTCGGCCTTGGCGATCGGCAGCGCCATCAGCCGCTCGAGCGTGCCGTTGGTGCGCTCGCGCAGCATCGCGATCGAGGTGATCAGGAACATGATGATGAATGGGAACAGCCCGCACATCGGCGCCCCGATCGCCTGGAACGTCCGGGGCTTGCCTTCGTACACGTAGTGCATCAGCACGAGCAGCGCGACCGGCACCACGAGCAGCAGCGCGACGGTCCGCGGGTCGCGACGGATCTGCCACAGCACGCGCCTGGCCGTCGCCAGCGTCACGCGGGCGCTCACGAGGACGCCCGCTCGATGATCGCGAGGAACGCCCGGCCAAGATCCTGCTCACCCGTCTGCTCACGCAATCGCTCGGGGGTGCTCTGCTCCAGCAGCGACCCGTCGCGCATCAGCAGAAGCTCGTCGCACTCGCTCGCCTCGTCCATCACGTGACTCGAGATCAGCAGCGTGCTCCCCGCGGCGGCCAGTTCGTGAAAGGTGCCCCACAGCTCAGCCCGCAGGACAGGGTCCAAGCCGACGGTGGGCTCGTCGAGCACCAAAAGCTCTGGATCTCCCAACAACGCGCTCGCGAGCGATACCCGCGAGCGCTCACCACCCGAGAGTGACCCCACGATCTGATGCTCGCGTTCATCCAAGCCCACCGTCTGGATGACCTCGCGGATGCGCGCTTGGCCGACGCCGACGACCGCCGCGAAATAGCGCAGATTCTCGCTGACGCTCAGATCCCCATACACCGATGGGGCCTGCGTCACGTACCCCACGCGCCGGCGCAGCTCAGGAGTACCAGCCAGATCGCCAAGCACGCTCACCCGGCCACCCGCAACGATCTGAACGCCCACGATCGCGCGCATCAGGGTCGACTTACCGCAACCGCTCGGACCGAGCAGGCCCGTGACCGACCCGCCGGCGACTTCAAGCGAGACGTCGTCGAGCACCGGGCGCCCGCCACGCACGACATGCAGACCCTCGATTTCGATCGCCGCGTCACCCACGTGATCGCACAAGCTATCGCCGACGCCTACCTGCCCTTACAATCGGGCGCGTGCAGGTCTGGGAGCTAGATCGTTTGCGTGTCGCGGCTCACCAGCCGCAGATCCTTCGTTCCGATGACGATGCCAACCGCGTCATCGCGCTGCTGCTGCCCCAAGGCGAGGCCCTGCAAGAGCACCAGGTGCACGAGCACGCGCTCGTGTTCGTCACGCGCGGGCAACTGCTCGTAAGTGCTGGTGTCAGTGAGCGAACGCTGTCCGCGCCAAGCCTGATCCACTTCGAGCCGGGCGAGCGCCACGAGGTACGCGCGATCAGCGAGTGCCAGCTTGTTTTATGCCTTGCTCCGTGGCCCGGCGTCGGACACCCGAGCCAATCAGACCAGCGAGACCAGCGCGCATGACGCGTTGAGTGCCGGAGTCGTGCCGGCTTATGTCAGCGCGGCGAGCATCTGGCAGATCGCGATCAAGCGCGCGCAGGGAAAGCTCAATGCTCCCGAGAACCTTCTGGACGAGCGCTTGCTCGGTCACGTTCAGCCTGTGCGCCGCGCCAGGAAGTCGACGAGCGCGCCGGTGGCCCGCTCGGGCTGATCGTCCCAGACGAAGTGCCCGGCGTCCTTGAACAGCACGAGCTCCGAGCCCGGCAGTTCCTCGTGGAAGCGCTCAGCCATCTGGACACCCGCGAATCGATCGTCCTCGCCCCATAGGATCAGCGCCGGCAGGCCGAGCTCGGCGAGACGACCCTTGTATGGGATCAGCTTCTCGAAGTCGCCCGAGCGGTACAGCTCGAGATGCCCGAGGCGGCGGGTGTCGTTGGCGAAGCCCTTCCAGTACTCGTCGATCGCCTGCTCGCTCATCCCGCTCGAGAGTCCGGCCATCGCACCCTGAAAGCCCTCGCGCGTAAAGGATCGAATCAACTGCTCGCCATCGCCCGGGGTCCGCAGCACGTTCGCCAGGTCGTGCCACTGCCGGTCGGCGTGGAACGCGCCATCGGAGATCGCCAGCGCGCCTGCCGCGCCCGGGTGATCGCAGGCCCAGCGCAGCCCGATCATCACCCCCCAGTCGTGCGTCACGAGCGCCACTGGGCCGAGCTCCAGCTCGCGCGCGAAACGATCGAGCGCCTCGACGTGATGCTCCCAGGTTCCGGCTCCCTCCCCCGGCTCGGAGTCGCCGTAGCCGGGCAGGTCAGGCGCCAGCGCCCGCCATCCGGCGTCCGCCAGGGCGGGTAGCACGTCGTGCCACATATACGAGGACTCCGGGTAGCCGTGCACGAGCAGTGCGACGCGGTCATTCGAATCCCCGGCCGATCGGTAGGCGAGTCCCGCCGCGTGGCTCGAGACGCCCATGCGGCGCAGTCTATGCGCTCCCGGATCGAATATCTCGCTGTGGCTTCGGGGTTCGCTCCACCCGTGGTGGCCTGCTGCACCGCCCCCGGCTCTTACGCCCTTATTAATTTCGAGCCGCCAGATTTAGTTTAGGGTCATCCCGATGAAGCTGATCGGCGCAGGCATGCCGCGCACTGGGACGCTCACGCAGAAGGTGGCGTTGGAGATGTTGGGTCTCGGGCCCACTTACCACTGGGTCAATGTGCTGGCGGACTTGGGCCAGGTTGAGCTGTGGGAGCGCGCGCTCGACGGACAGGGGCCGTGGGAGGAGATCTTCAGCGGTTTTGGATCGACCGTCGACTGGCCCGGTGGCTACTTTTACCGGGAGCTGATGGAGGTCTACCCCGACGCGAAGGTGCTGCTGAGCGTGCGCGACCCCGAGAGGTGGGAGCCGAGCTTCAGGGAGACAGTCTGGAACATGGGGCACGGCGAGTCGCTGATCCGCCTGCTCTCGAGCGCCCGCGGCCAGGTCGATCCGCGGTGGCGGCGCTACCTGGCGCTCGTGGATCGCATGTTCTGGAGCGATGAGGGAACCTTCGCCAACGGTCACGAGCGGCCCGAGCAACTGATCTCGCAGTTTGAGCGCCACAACGAGCAGGTCAAGGCGACCGTCCCACCGGAGCGATTGCTCGTTTGGGAGGTCAGCGAAGGATGGGATCCCCTGTGCGAGTTTCTCGAAGTGGACGTGCCAGGGGAGCCCTTGCCGCACGTCAACGACCGCGAGACATTCCTCGGACGCGTCATCGATGGATCGCTGCTGGCCCTGACGGAGTGGCGCGAGCGCGAGGCGACCGTCGACCCCGCGTTCGCGGTTCGCAGCGGTTAGCGCCGCCGCGTAACGGCTCAGAAAGCTCGCACGCCGCGCGCGGGCACTCGCTGACGCCGCGCGCCGGGCTCGAGCTCGGGGTTCGACCAGCCGGCGTCGGCCAGGCTGAAGTTCGTGCCCGGTGCGACGATCTCATCGATCCGGTCGAGCACATCGTCGGACAGCTCGACCTCGACCGCGCCGAGCTGGGACTCCAGCTGCTCGATCGTGCGCGGCCCGATGATCGCCGCCGTCACCGCGGGGTGGCGAATCACGAACGCCAGCGCGAGGTGGATCAGCGAGATGCCCGACTCCTCCGCGAGCAGCGCCAGCTCCTCGACGGCGTCGAGCTTGCGCTGGTTGGCGGGGATCGAGAGGTCATAGCGCGCCGGCAGCCGCTGCGCGCGGGTCGAGGAGGGAGCCTCCTGACCCTTGCGCCACTTGCCCGAGAGCCAGCCGCCGGCGAGCGGACTCCATGGGATCACGCCCATGCCGTGGCGACGGGCGGTCGGAAGCAGGTCGGCCTCGACGCCGCGGACCAGCAGCGAGTAGGGCGGCTGCTCGCAGACGAAGCGCTCGAGGTTGCGCTCGCGGGCCGCCCACTGCGCTTCGACGACCCGTGAGGGCGGGAAGGTGGAGGAGCCGAGGTAGCGGATCTTGCCCTGGTGGACCAGATCGGACAGGGCGCCGAGGGTCTCCTCGATGTCGGTGTCGGGCTCGGGGCGGTGCACCTGGTAGAGGTCGATCCAGTCGGTTTTCAGCCGGGTGAGAGAGCTCTCGACCTCCTGGATGATCCAGCGCCGCGAGTTGCCGCGCTGGTTTGGATCCTCGCCCATCGAGCCGTGGAACTTGGTCGCGAGCACGACCTCGTCGCGGCGCCCGACGAGGGCCTTGCCGACGATCTCCTCCGACTCGCCCGCTGAGTAGACGTCGGCGGTGTCCACGAAGTTGATGCCGGCGTCGAGCGCCGCGTGGATGATCCGCACGGAGTCCTCGTGATCCGGGTTGCCCCAGGCGCCGAACATCATCGCCCCGAGGCACAGCGGGCTGACCTGCACTCCGGTGCGTCCAAGCGCGCGGTACTCCATTGCCTCTCCTTACCCTCGATCACTCATCGTGTAATCACTACCCACTCTGCTTAGCAGGTCGCGGACTCCGCGCTGTGAGGTGTTCCCTGAGCTGAGCTGAGCTCGGCGCGGTCATACTGCGGCCATGCCACGCGTCGACATCGACCCCGCCGCATCAGGCTCTGGCCCCTTCTACTCGTTCCTCACCTCGGTCATCGTTCCGCGGCCGATCGCGTGGGTCTCATCGCGCTCGCCCGAGGGGGTGGACAACCTCGCGCCGCACTCATTCTTCACCGTCTCCTCGGTGGATCCGCCGATCGTGCAGTTTACCTCCGTCGGGCGCAAGGACTCGCTGAGAAACGTCGAGCGGACGCGCGAGTTCGTCGTCTGTCTCACGCCCGAGCCACTGTTCGAGCAGGTCAACGCGACCGCCACCGACTTCCCTGCGGAGGTGAGCGAGTTCGACGCCGTCGGGATCGAGCGTGAGGCGAGCCTGCGCGTGGCGCCCCCGCGCGTCGCGCGTTCACCCGTTGCCCTGGAGTGCAAGCTGCACACGAGCCTCACCTTCGGGACCGGCACGGTCGTGATGGGTCGCGTCGTGCACGCGGTGATCGACGAGGACGCACTCGAAAACGGACGCCCGGCGATCGACCGGCTGGCGCCGCTGTCGCGTCTGGGGGCCAACGAGTGGGGCACTCATGGCCAGATTCGGGAGATCAGTCGTATCTCCTATCGCGAATGGCCCGGCCACTACAAGTCGGCTAAAGCTCGAGCACCGTCCCCTCGGTGGCGACGCTGACCTCGGGTGAAGTCCCGCCGCCCAGGCGTCGCGCGAGAGCGTCGAGGACGTCGTCGGTGCGGTCGTGGCGGTGGTGGAAGAGGACGACCGCGCGGACGCCGGCGCGCTTGGCCAGCTCGACCGCATAGTCGGCGACTGAGTGTCCGAAGTCGGCTTCGGCGGCGAGCTCCGGGGGGAGGAGCTGGGCGTCGTGGACGAGCACGTCGGCGTCCTTGGCCAGCTCGAGCGCGGCGGGGTGATAGGCGCCGAAGCCATCCTCGCCGGGGCCGAGCGTCGTGGGGCAGTGGTCGGGCATGTAGACGAGCGTCGAGTGGCCGTCGCCGACCCGGTAGCCGAACGTGCGCCCGCCCTTGTGCGGGATCTCGCGCGCTTGCACGGTGAAGCCCTCGACCTCGAGCTCGCCGGGGGCGACGGTCGCGAAGTCCCACTCCCCGCGCAGCTCGGTCGGGCCGACCGGGAAATATGGCGGCGACATCATCCCCGCGAGCACGCGCTCGGCGGATGCTCCGCTCTCCTGCTCGGGGAGCCGCACGCTGACACGGGCATCGACGTTGTCGGCAGCGGCGAAGAACGGCAGGCCCAGGACGTGATCCCAGTGCAGGTGGGTGAGCAGGATCGTGCCGTCGAACGGCGTGCCCGCGAACAGCCGTGTGGCCGCCTGCAGACCGGCGCCCGCGTCGAGGATCAGGGTCGGCTTCGGCGCGCCGTCATTCCAGAGCGCCAGGCACGAGGTGTGACCCCCGTAGCGGACGAACTCGATGCCGGGCGCGGGGGTCGAACCGCGCACGCCGCAGAACTGGATCCGCAAACCGGCTCAGCTCTCCTCGGGGCGCGTGCGGCGGTGATCCTTGGAGAGCTCCTGCAGGGCTCCGCGGTCGAGTTCGGTGGCCTCGACCGAGGCCACCCGGCACGGCGTCACCGCCACGAGCGTCGAGGTCCGCGCGCCGCCATCCAAGTGTGCGCGCTCGCCCAGCAGCGCACCCGGGCCGTACTCGGCCAGACGCGTCCCGTCCTCTTCGACGCGAAGCACGCCATCGAGCAGCAGGAAGACCTCCGAGCCTGCTTCGCCTTGCGTGACCAGCTCGGTCCCCGCCTTGACCTTGCGGATCGTCGGCTTGGAGCCGCCCTGCATGATCTGCGCCGAGAGCGTCCGCTCGAGCGCCGTCTCGACCGCGGTCACGAGCGCCTTTGAGTCGGTGTCGCCCCACGGCGTGTGCTTGCCGAAGGACTTGCGGTACCAGTCCTTGAAGTCGGCGAGCCCCGACTTGTGGGAGAGGCTCCCCGTGTCGTCATAGACCCAGTGTCGCGGGAAGCGGCTCGCGCCGGTCATCTGCCCCTTGACCTTCCCGTCGGCGTGGATCGTCAGCTCCAGCGTCGTCCACACCAGCGGCGCCTGCCATTGCACGAACGGCTTGCGCCGTACCGGCCGCGGGGCCGGTACGCCTGTGCGCCCGCCGACGGTCTGCGTGAAGCGGACCCAGCCGTCGCCCTTGACGGGATTGGGCGCGATGTCGGGCAGACCGATCGCCTCGAACGTTTGCGCGAGCGGACCGACCTTGACCGTCGTCGAGCCCATCAGCCCGCCGCCGTCCTGCCCGTAGCCGGTGATGCGCCCTTTCTCGTCGACCTCAACCCACGCCTTGAGGACGTTGGCGAAGCGAAAGCGGTCGGCGTCGCGGAGCGCCTGCAGATCCTCGATCGCTTCCGGCGGGGGATCGTCGTAGTGGGCCATGCCGGCGTCGAACGCGAGCCGCTGCGATCCCTCGATCGCCTCCGAGGGAATCCACGACAGCGACGTGATCGAGCTTGTGTGGCGCATCGCGGGCATTATGTTCTCATGAGCCACGACGCTTTGGTAGTCGGGTCCGGCCCCAACGGGCTCACCGCCGCGATCAAGCTGGCACGGTCTGGCCGGCAAGTGCTTGTGCTGGAGGCCAACGATCGCCCCGGAGGTGCTGTCGCGACCGAGGAACTGACGCTGCCAGGGTTCCACCACGACACGTTCTCCTCGGTCTACCCGGCCGGCGCCGCCTCGCCCGTGTTCGCGCGGATGCCGCTCGAGCGCCACGGCTTGCGCTGGGTCCATCCGGCGGCGTGCATGGCGCACCCGCTGCCCGACGGCCGCGCGGTCGCTCTGTACCGCGACCTCGACCGCACGGCCGCGAGCCTCGATCGCCTCCACGCGGGCGACGGCGAGCGCTGGCGCACGTTCGCCGCGCCGTTCGTGGCGCACTTCGACGCGCTGCGCGACACGATGCTCGGCGGCTTTCCGCCGGTGCGGGGATCGCTGCGCCTGACGGGCGGGCTCGGTCCGCGCGGGATGCTCGACTTCGCGCGGCTGCTGTTGACGGGAGCGCAGGCGCTCGGCGAGCGGCTGTTCGAGGGGGAGGGATCGCGCGCGTGGCTGTACGGCTCGGCGATGCACTCCGACGTGCCGCTCCTCGGCCGCGGCTCAGCGATCGCCGCGGCCTACATGAACCTGCTCGGCCACGGCGCCGGCTGGCCCAGCCCCGAGGGCGGAGCCGGGATGCTCGCGGACGCGCTCGTCTCCTACCTGGGCGAGCTGGGCGGCGTGGTGCGCACGGAGGCGCGGGTTACGAGGCTCGCCGTCGAGCGCGGGCGCGTCGTGGGCGTGGAGCTGGCCGGGGGCGAGCGGCTCACGGCGCCGCTCGTGATCGCCGACGTGATGCCCGAGGCGCTCGTCGCCTTGGCCGGCGACGCGTTGCCGGCGAGGTATGCGCGCGCGTTGCGCCGCTACCGCCTCGGGCCGGCGACGTTGAAGGTCGACTGGGCGCTCGACGGCCCGATTCCCTGGAGCGCGCCGGAGGCTCGCGAAGCCGGCACCGTCCACGTCGGCGGCTCGGCGGCCGAGGTGCTCGAGACGACGGCGCGCAGGGGCGGTCTGCCCGAGCGGCCGTTCATGCTGCTCGGCCAGCAGTCGCTCGCCGATCCCACGCGCGCTCCGGCCGGCAAGCACACCGCGTGGGCGTACACGCATGGTCCTCACTCGGTCGACTGGGGGGCTGCGCGCGACCACCACGTCGAGCGCATGGAGGCCCAGGTCGAGCGCTTCGCACCCGGCTTTCGCGAGCGGATCCTCGCGCGTCACGTGCTCGGGCCAGCCGACCTGGAGGCCCGCAATGCCAACCTCGTCGGCGGTGACGTGGGCGGCGGCAGCTACGCGCTCGACCAGGTGATCTTCCGTCCCGTGCCCTCGCTCGCTCCCTACCGCACGCCGGTGCGCGGGCTGTACATCGGCAGCGCCGCGACGTTTCCGGGCGGCGCCGTGCACGGGGTGCCGGGCCACGCCGCCGCGCGGCTGGCGCTGGCCGAGGCGCGGGTCGCCGGGCTGGTGCGGACGGTGCGGCGTGTTTAGCTTGGGCTCAACCTGGGCAACCGTCACAACATGACCAGCACAATCGATCAAGTCCCCCACGTCCTACTCCGGCCGGACGTCGCGATCCCGCAGCTCGGCTTCGGCGTCTTCCAGGTCCCGCCCAAGGAGACCGAGGAGGCCGTCGCCCGCGCGCTCGACGCCGGCTATCGCCACATCGACACCGCCGCGGCGTACAAAAACGAGGGGGCCGTCGGGCAGGCAATTCACGCGTCGGGCATTCCCCGCGGCGAGATCTTCGTCACGACGAAGTGCTTCAACGACGATCACGGCCACGACAAGGCCAAGCGCGCGTTCGAGGGTAGCCTCGAACGGCTCGAGCTCGAACACATTGACCTCTACCTGATCCACTGGCCGGTGCCGGCTCACGACCTGTACGTGGAGACCTGGCAGGCCCTAATCGAGCTCCAATCCGAAGGACTCGTCCGTGCGATCGGCGTCTCCAACTTCCAGCCCGCCCACCTCGAGCGGATCGTCGCGGAGACCGGCGTCGTCCCCGCGATCAACCAGGTCGAGCTGCACCCCTACTTCCAGCAGGTCGGCCTGCGCCACGAGCACGATGAGCTGGACATCGTCACCGAGGCCTGGAGCCCGCTCGGCCAGGGCCTGGAGCTCGAAGACCCGGTGATCGTCCAGATCGCCGAGGCGCACGCAAAGACGCCGGCCCAGGCGATCATCCGCTGGCATCTGCAGCTCGGCAACGTCGTGATCCCCAAGTCGGTCACCCCCGAGCGGATCGAGGAGAATTTCGACGTCTTCGATTTCGAGCTCTCGGATGGCGAGATGGAGGCGATCAGGGAGCTCGACGCCGGCAGGCGCATCGGGCCCGACCCGGATACGTTTGTGAGACCGTAGCGGCGATAGGGTGGCGGGATGAGAGCCGCCGTCCTGCACGCATACGGGGTGCCGAGTCCCGATCAGTTCGAGGAGCCTTCGGCCGGCCCCGATCAGGCGGTCGTGGAGGTGCTGGCGGCCGGTCTCAATCCCGTCGACGTCGCGATCTGCGCCGGGCGTTTCTATGCCGGCAAGCCGCCGCTGCCATCGGTCGCGGGACGCGAGGGTGTGGGCACGCTGGATGGAGAGCGCGTGTACTTCGACGCGCCGATCGCTCCTTTCGGCTCGATGGCCGAGCGCGCGCTCGTGGACCCGAGCTCCACCTATCCTGTGCCCGAGGGGCTCGACGAAGGTGTCGCCGTCGCGCTTGGGATCTCCGGGTTGGCCGCGTGGCTTGCGCTCACTTGGCGCGCCAAGCTGCAGCCCGGGGAGCATGTGCTCGTGCTGGGCGCCAGCGGTGTGTTGGGACAGATCGCGGTGCAGGCCGCAAAGCTGCTCGGCGCGGCTCGTGTAGTCGCCGCGGCGCGCTCTGCCGAAGGGTTGGAGCGCTGCCTCGCGCTCGGCGCGGACGCGGCGGTCCGGTTGGGCGAGCCCGAGGACCTGCCGGTTGCGCTGGCCGCGGCTGCCGATAGCCGGATCGACGTTGTCGTCGACCCGTTGTTCGGCGAGCCGTTCGTCGCGGCGGTCAACGCGGCGAGCTTCGGCGCGCGGCTGGTGCAGATCGGCGCGGGCGCGGGCGCGGAGGCGACCGTCCCCTCGGCTCCGATCCGCGGCAAGATGCTCGTGCTGATGGGGCACGCCAACTTCGCCGCTCCGCCCGAGGTCAAGCGCGAGGCTTACGGCAAGCTGGCCGCGGCCGCGGCGCGCGGTGAGATCATTGTGGACGCCGACCGCATCCCGTTGGAGCAGATCCGCGAAGCCTGGGACCGCTTGGTGGCGGGCTCGCACCGCAAGCTGGTGCTCGTGCCGTAGCGTCCCGACTAACTGGTGCCCGCCGGGCCGGTTGGCACATCCTCTGCGTCAACGTGCCCGACGGGGGCTGTGCTCTCGCCCGGTCCGGCGATCGTCCACACGGGCACGGGCTCCACGCGCCCGCGGACCTCGAGCTCTCCGACGAGCACTAGATCCTCCGGCGGGTCCTTCATCCGGTCGCGCGTGGACTGCGCGCAGAACAGCATGTGCCCGGAACCCTTGGTCATGCCCTCCAGCCGCGAGGCGGTGTTGGTCGTATCGCCGATCGTTGTGTACTCGACCCGCTGCTCGGAGCCCACGTTGCCGGCCATCACCGAGCCGCTGTTGAGCCCGACGCCCATCGCGAAGGAGCTGTCGTGGCCCTGCTCGGCCAGCCACGCGTTGAAGTGCTCCAACCGCGACCCGATCATCTCCCGCGCCGCCGTCAGCGCGCGGTCGGCGTGGTCGTCCTGCTCCAGCGGCGCGCCGAACGCGGCCATGATCCCGTCGCCCATGTAGGAGATCAGCGTTCCCCCGGCGGCCAGGATCGCCTCGGTCATCTCGTTCAGGTAGTAGTTGACGACCTCGATCACGTGCTCCGGCGATTGGGTCTCAGAAAAGCTGGTGAACCCGCGTAGGTCGCTGAACAGGATCGTGCAGTCCCGCTCCACTCCGCCCAGTCGTAGGTCCTCTCCGGCGCTCGCCACGACCTGGTCGACCACATCCGCTGGCACGAAGCGCGCGAACAGGTCGTGTACGCGAGCACGCTCGATCGTCGCACTCATGTACAGGACACCGAGCGTCCCCAACGTGCCGAGGGCAAGGGCCAGGAGGGGATAGACGAAGCCGACGATCAACCCCGTGTTGAACGCGACCTGGACGGCGATCGTAAACACGACGGCCAGCGCGAGCGCGGACAGCAGCGCGCGGCGCGGGCGCAGCTGGAGGCTGCCCAGCGGGACCACGGAGCCGAGGAGCCCTATCAGCAGAACGTTCAGCCAGTCGGGCGCATCTCTGATCGGCACTCCTTGCAGGAGCGTCGACGCTGCGTTCGCCCAGATTTCCGGGCCGGCCATGTCGACGCTTCCAGTCGTAGCCGTGGCGTGGAGGTCTTGGAGGATCGGAGAGGAGGCGCCGACGATCACCAGCTTTCCTGGGAACAGGTTTGCAGGGAAGTCTCCCCGCAGTACCTTTGTGTATGAGATCGACCTGAAGGTTTCGGGTGGACCCACGAAACCGATAGGCAGGCTGTTGTTCTCGAAGGTCGAGGCTGGAATCTTGCGTCCCGTCATCACTTCGGTGGCTACGACGGGAAAGCTTCCAAGATGGTTGTACTCGCGTTCGAACCGCCGGACCGTACCGTCGGGGTCGAGTGTCAGCCGCACCTCTGCCGGTCGCGCCCCCAGTTCGCGCAGCAGCGGTTCTCCGCCGAGGATCACCGTGCCGCCTGCGCTGGTGACGTTGACGGTGGCGAGGATGACTTTCCGGTGGGCACGGCCGACGGCTTCGATTAGAGCATTGTCATCCGCGGGGTCGGTTTGCTGGGTGAATTCCATGTCCATCGCGATCACCTTCGCACCGTCCTTACGAAGGTTGTCGATGACCTTGGCGTCGTATCTGCGAGGCAACGGAGACCTTGAATCGAGATGGTGAGCTTTCAGTTCTTGTTCGGCTTCGGGGTTGATCGCCACGAACACGATGTCCGAAGGCGGCGCCTGCTTACCCCGGATCGAGAACCGCGCGTCGATCGTCTGCAGTTCGCTGCGCCTCAACAGGTGCGTCGCGTAGGCGGCGACGCCGATCCCCGCGGCCAGCACGGCCACCACGATCAGCAGCGTCCGCTTGCGTGCTCGCCACGCCGCCCTGCCCACGTCAGCTGTTCCCGGTCATATATGCTCGCCGCGTCACGCGCCGATGCTAACCGCAAGAACCACGATCGGACGATTTGCGCCGCGATTCAGGCGGGTCTTCCTCTGCGCGTCGGTGGCCCTGATGAGCCTGGTCAGCTGCGCGTCGGCCTCGGCTGCCCTCAACCTGACCGGCACCTGGTCGGCCAACTACCACTGCGAAGCCGGCGGCTGCGCAGGGACTGACTTCCCGGCCACGGACACGCTGACGCAGGCCGAAGGCTCGGAAGTCGTGACCGGCACGAACGCTACGGAAAGCATCACGGGCACCTTGAAAGGCAACACCTTCGCCTACGAAAGCTCGGTGGGCGCCTACAAAGCAAAAGGAACGCTAACGATCGCAGCCAACGGCCTGTCGTGGTCTGGTCACACAGAAGACAGCAACGGGACCAGTGGCACATACACCGCCAGGCGTAACCCTCCTCCGACCGGCTCGCTCGCGCAGCTGCCTTCGCCGTCCAATTGCGTCAGCTTCGAAGGCGCGGGCGGCGATCTGGGGTGCGGGACGCTGATCCCGTCCGGTCTCGAACGCATCCGGGGCATCACCATCAGTCCTGACGGTCGCAACGTGTATGCAGCAGATCATCTTAAAGGGAGCGCCGGTGCTCTGATCGAGTTCTCGCGCAACCAGGCGACGGGCGCGCTGAGCGAGATCGGCTGCGTGACCGGTGGCACAACCGTGTGCGCCCCGGAAAACGACGTCCCCGAAGTAAAGGCGATGAACGCGCCGGAAATCGTCAAAGTGAGCCCCAACGGCGCCAACGTCTACGTGACCACGACGCTGGAAAACGCACTCGTCACCTTCAGCCGCAACCCGGAAACTGGTCTGCTGACGGAGACCGGATGCATCGTCCACGCTGCGGTGGCAGGATGCATCGGGGGAGTCCACGGCCTGGAAGGCCCCGGTGAGATTACGGTGAGCCCTGATGAAAAGAACGTCTATGTGACGTCCTATCTCGAATCGGCGGTGGCCGAGTTCACCCGCGACACGACCACCGGCGAATTGAGCCCGCTCGCGTCCCCGAACGAATGCATCAGCAGCGACGCCGCAAGCAAATGCGGCACCGTGACCGCCGCCGGTCTGGAGCAGGCGAGCAGCTTGGCCGTGAGCCCGGATGGCGCGAATGTCTACGTGGCTGCGGTCGGGGAAAGCGGCGGTGACGTCGCCGAGCTTGAACGCAATCCGGCTGAAGGCGCACTGAAACAGCTCGGAGGGGCAAATGCCTGTCTGACCACTGAAACAGTAGCCGGCTGCACCCATGTGATCGACATGTACGGGCCCGCGGAAATCATCGTCAGCCCGGACGGGCAGAACGTCTACGCCAACTCGTTCAACTTCAACGCGGTGCTCGAGTTCTCTCGCGAACCATCCGGGGGACTAACGCAGCTCGCAGCTCCGAACACCTGTGTCAGCAGTGAAGCCACAACGCCCGAACACTGCAAGTCGGCCAAGGGCATTCAGGGACCGTTTGGCATCGCCATCAGCCCTGACGGCTCGAACCTCTATGCGACGGGGGAATTCAACAACGCGATCGCCGCGTTCACCCGCAATCCGAGCACGGGAGAATTGACCCAGCTCGAAGCACCGTATGAATGCATCACCGAAGCCGCGTCGGGCTGCTCCACCAGCAACGCGGTCGGACTCAAGACCGCGTTTCTCCCGGTGGTCAGCCCGGACGGCGCCAACGTCTATGTCGGGGGCGAAGGGGGGTCGATCGCCGAGTTCGCGCGCTCGCGTCGGCTGGGAGGCTTGAACATCGCCGGCTACTGCGAAAGCCTTGGCGATAACGGAAAAAACGGCAAAGGCGAAGGACCGGCTGTGCTCGTGAAAGAAGCGGTCGAAGGCCCGGAATACGCCTACAACAACTGGGCTTGCGTTCAGAACGATGGCACCGCGGTGCCGATCGCGGTCAGCGGCCCCGCCCCCAGCATGAACAATGCCTGTGCTGTCGAATTCTCGAGCGCCTCCTCCTATGGATATCCGGAAAACGCCAACAACGCGTTCACATGGAACTGCTACACCCTTCTGCCGATCGGTGAAGAAAAAGAAAAAGAAGAAGAAAAAAATGCAGCAGGCGGGGGTGGGGAATCCAGCGCCGGACCGGCCGCCAAAGCCGCAACCCTCCTCACCCCGATCGTCGCGGTGCCACCCCTCGTCGTTCCGCCCCCTGTGCTCGCAAAAACTGGAAACGTGGCGCCGGTGTCCGGAACTGTGTTGGTGAAGGTATCGGGAACGAGTAAATTTGTGCCCTTGTCTTCTTTGCAACAGGTCCCCTTCGGATCAGTCATCGAAGCGACAAACGGGACCGTGAGCGTGACCACGGCGCTGCCCGGGGGGAAGACCCAGACGGGGGAGTTCTTCAGCGGCGAGTTCATCCTCAGGCAGGGCGCCAACGGAGTTGTCGTAGCTGAACTGACCGGAGGGAACTTCTCGGTGTGCCCGACCAAGCGGGAGCGCAGCCACATCGCCCGCGCCGGCGACGTGCTCGCGCGGGCGGCCGCGTCGGGTAGCCATGTCGTGCGCAAACTATGGGCCAACGCGCACGGCAAATTCTCCACCAAGGGCAACTACGCCGCGGGGGCGGTGCAAGGGACCGAATGGCTGACCGAGGACCTCTGCGACGGAACTCTGATCAAGGTAACGCGCGACAAGGTCGCGGTCACAAACCTCGTCAACCACAAGCACGTCGAGGTCAAGACAGGGCGCCACTACCTCGCCAAGGCGCCCTGACCTGCCACCGCGCCCTGAGCCTGTCGCTGCTCAGAACGAGCGCTGCTCAGAACAGGGCTGAAAGCGCTTCGACGAGGCCCGGCAGCTTGTTCGGCCCCCGCGCGAGGTCGAGCTGACGCACCGACCGCGGGTTGGACGCGAGGTTCCTCGTCCACTGCAGCTCCTCCGTGCAGCCGAGGTCTTCGGCGTGCGGGGCGCACATCTCGAGGATCCTCTCGAGCACGTCGGGTACCTGCGCGCGCTGCCCCGAGCGCGCGTCGATCAGGCTCGCCTCGACGCCGTCGCGCGCCGCCAGGAAGCGGTTCTCCGCGATCACCTCCGGCAGGTCGATCGCTGGGTCCGCGCCCGATCCCTCGGTCGCCTCCAGTGCGATCAGGCTCTGCACGAGCGCGGTCAGCGCCGTCGAGTCCGCGACGGTGCTCTGGGCGTCCATGATCCGCACCTCGATCGTCCCGAACCGCGGCTGCAGCCGCACGTCCCACCACAGGAATGTCGGCTCGGGAAACGCTTCGCAGCGCAGCAGCAGGTCGATCGTGCTCACGTAGTCCTCGTAGTCGTTGAACGCGCGCGGTATCCCCACTCGAGGGAAGGCCTGGAACAGGGGCGTGCGCGCCGAGGCCAGTCCCGTCTCGCGGCCCTGCCAGAAGGGCGAGTTCGCCGACAGCGCCAGCAGCAGCGGCAGGTGCGTGCGCAGTCGGTTGGCGGCGAGCATCGCGCTCTCCGGGTCGGGCACCGCCACGTGCACGTGCAGCGCGAACGTCGGCTCGCGGCGCGCCAGCTCCCGCATCGACCCGTACAGGAACCGGTAGCGATCGCCCTCGGAGATCTTCGTGCTCTGCCACTGCGTGAACGGGTGGATCCCCGCGACCGCCGCTTTCAGGTTGAGCGTCGCGAGCTCCCGCGCCAGCTCGCCGCGCAGGCTCTCGAGCTGGCTCAGCCCTTCCCCGACGTGCTCGTGCGGGTCGGTCCGCAGCTCGAGCGCCGACCCGTGTGTCTCGGTGCTCGTGTGCGACTCGAGTTCGCCCGTCAGTTTCGCCATCACCGCGTCGGCCTCCGAGGCCAGCGACCAGTCAGTCGGGTCGAGCAGCATCACCTCCTCCTCGACACCCACCGTCCAGGGGGTGACGCCCGCGGGCGCCCACTCCGACCACGTGCCTGCTGCGGTGAGCGTCTCAGACTGCACGGGCGCCGGAATCCTCCTCTTCCTGTTCGCCGTCGGAGCTCTGCGCGGTCAGCTCCGCATCCTGTGCGCCGAAGTTCCTCTGCGCGGCATGCTCGGCCGCCGCCACCAGGCGTTGGAACAGCGCCAGCTGCTCGGCTTCCTCAATCAGTGTCTCCGCATGCCACTGTACGCCCAGGACGAAGTGTCCATCCTGTCCCTCGTCCGCCTCGATCGCCTCGATCACCCCGTCCCGCGCCCACGCCACGGGGCGCAGGCCCAGGCCAAGTCGGTCGATCGCCTGGTGGTGAAACGAGTTGACGTCCACCGGACCGCCGCCGGTCGTCTGCGCCAGCCCGCTATCGGGCGCCACCCTCACCTCGTGGGTCGTCCGGTCACCGGGCTCTGACTGCCGGTGCTCGATCGCGCCGCTTGAGATCTCGGGCAGATGCTGAATCAGGGTGCCCTGCCGCGCGACGTTCAACACCTGTGCTCCCCTGCAGATGCCCAGTATCGGGATCCCGCGGCGGTCCGCGTGCCGGCACAGCGCGACCTCGAAGACGTCTACGTCGTGGTCGATCGGCCCCAGCTCTGGATGCGGCTTGGCTCCGTAGCAAGCGGGATCCAAATCGGGTCCCCCCGTTAGCAGCAACCCAGACAACTGGTCCAGCAGCGGATCGACGTTCTCGCTCTTCAGTGGTGGCAGCGCGACCGGCAACCCCCCGGCCCGCTCGACGGCGCGCATGTAGGCCAGGCCGAGCGTCATCTCCGTCTGCGTCGGCTCGCCGTGGCGGACGCGCTGCGCGTCTTCCTTCGCGCGGATCTCCGAGACCGTCACCCCGATCATCGGCTTGCTCATGCCAGCACCCATGTGTCCTTGCTCCCGCCGTTCTGGGATGAGTTGACGACGAGCGCCCCCCGCTCGAAGGCCACGCGGGTGAGGCCGCCGGGCAGCACGTGCACGTCCTCGCCGCTGGAGATCGCGAACGGGCGCAGGTCGATGTGCCGCAGCTCCAGCCGCCCGTCGGTCACGGTCGGGTGCCGCGAGAGCATTACCGTCTCTTGGGCTATGTACAGCTCCGGCGCGTGCTTGAGCGCCACCGCGGTTCTGTCCAGATCCTCCGCTTTGGCGTGTGGTCCGATCACGACGCCGTGTCCGCCGTACCCGGTGCGCGGCTTGATCACCAGCTCGCCGATCCGCTCGAGCACCATCTCCAGCACCCCGGGCTGGGTCGGATCGTAGGTCGGGACCGACTTCAGGAGCGGCTCCTCGCCGAGGTAGAAGCGCACCATCTCCTCGACGTATGCGTGCATCAGCTTGTCGTCGGCGACGCCCGTGCCGAAGGCGTTCACGCACGCGAGCGTGCCTTTCAGCACCGGCTCGAGCAGCAGTTGCGCGATCGCCGTCGGCTCGCCGCGGTCGTCGGTGAGCCGGTCCTCGTCGGTGCGCCGGTAGATCACGTCGACCGCCTTCTCGCCGCCCGGCAGTTGCGCGTAAAGCCGCCCGCGGCGGACCGTCAGCTGGTCGGCCAGCACCAGCGGCAGGCTCAGGTAGGCGGCGATCGTGGCGTGCTCGTAGAAGGCCGAGTTGAGCTGTCCGTCGCTCAGCAGCACCACCATCGGATCCTCGCGCGCTGCCGCCGGCGCCGCCGCGCGCAGGCCCTCGCCGAGCGTCTGGAACGCCGTGTCGAGCGAGCGCACGTGCAGCTCCGCCGGGGGCGGCAGGTGCTCGCCCAGAACCTCCCGGGTCGCGACCGCGTAAGCGATTCCCGAGGGCGTTCGCAGGTTGTCCTCGAGCACCTTGAACGAGCCGTCGCTGTCGCGCACCACATCAAGCCCCGCGACCGTGATCCAGGAGCCGATCTCCTCACCCCTGCCCATCAGCTTGCGCTCGTAGTGGTGCGCGCTGTCGAGGCTCCCAGCCGGCACGACGCCGGCTGTCACGATCCGTCGCTCGCCGTAGACATCTCTAACGAACAATTCCAGCGCCCTTACGCGCTGGGCAACTCCGGCCGAGAGCTCACTCCACTGCAGCGCGTCGATCACCCGCGGAATCGGGTCGATCCGAAAGTCCTGTTCCCCCTCGACCGATTTGAACGAGACGCCACGCCGGCTCGTGCCGCGCGCGACGGCTTCGCTCAGCTTCTTCAGATCCCGGTCGCCGATCGACTCCCACACCTTGCGGTCGTGCGCGGTGGCGTTTTTGCCGCCGGCGATCCCCTCCTCGAAGGAGCGGCTCAGCTCTGTCGTGGACATCCAGTCATTCTGTACCCGCGCAAGGCTCTGTTCATTAGACCTACGTCCAAAGTGGGGCCCCGTCGCTTGGACGGAGCCCCTTGGATGCTATCCCTCTGTCGTTATTCCGTAAGCGGCTTTTCGACTTCCGATCCTTCGGTCTGACCTTCGCCCGGCTGCGACGAGTTGTTCGGCGACTCCGGTGAGAGCGCGGACGCCGGCGCCGGGGTCACTACGATCGTGAACAGCTGGCTGACCGCGCGTCCGTTGTCAGGTCCGCCGGGGATGTCGATGCGGAAGACCTTCGTGCCGGGGACGTAGACCTGGTGGACGATCGAGTAGGTCGAGTCGGGTAGGACATAGGAGATCTGCACGACATGAAAGCCCGTGCCCGCCGCGTTCTGGCGCTCCAGGTAGATCACGTGACCGCTGTGGTCGGGGGCGACCGTGCCCGAGAACGTCAGCGCCTGACCGGCCTGAACCGTGCTCGGCGAGACTTCGGCCGTGAGGACGTCTTTCACGCCCTCGTACAGCACCGCTGACTTCAGCGCCTTGCACGCCCTCAACGCCTGTCCAGGCGCGTAGCACGACGGGTCCGCGGCGATGACCCGATAGAGGGTGCTGTTTACCGGCATCTGCGCTGGGAAGCTGTAGCTCCCGCCGGCGCCGGTGCTCACTTCGGCGATCGGAGCGAAGCCCAGCTGGTGGACGGTGCGCGCCTCGAGCGTGACCGGCTGGCTTGTCGTGGCGCCCGCGAGCACGCCTGAGATCGTCACCGGCTGCCCGTAGGTGATCGGGTCGGCGGAGCTCGAGATCTCAAGGCTTGGGTTCTGGGCCTGGGAGATGTCGTACTCGAGTTCGTTCGACGGGCTCGGAATATTGAGGCCGTCGCTGCGCACGAGCACGCGAATGCTCGCGTCGCCGGGCACGCGGAAGGTGTGCGTGATCGTGTAGTTGCCGCTCGCATCAACAGATCCGAAGCCGATCCTGTGCCATTCGTCGCCGGTGACGGCGTTCTCCCGCTGCAGAATCACGCGCGCGCCGGCGTCGGTCGGGTTGACTGTGCCACTGAACGTCTGCCGGTGCGCCACTCCGGTTTCGATCTGGGTGCCTTCGGCCGGTCCGGTGAGCGTCACCAGGGCGGCGACCCGCAGCCGCCTGCGTCCGCTCTGCGCCCCGTGTGAGCGAACGTAGAAGCGAGGTGTTCGTGCTCTCGGCCGCGGTTGAGAACTTGTAGGAGCCGTTCGTTTCCGTCGTGGTGCTCCCCACGGGGACGTAGCCTGCGGTTCCTGCGGCATGGGCGTACAGCGTGACCGCCTGCCCGCCGGTGTTTGCGTGGCGGCGGCATGCCAGACGACCGGATATTTCGGTCGATTCCCCGGCGGTGATCAGTCGCGGCGCGATGCTCTCGATATTGATCCGGCAGCGCCCGAGCGGACTCGGATGCTTGTGGGCTGAGGCGGCGACCGGAGCCAGCGCCAGCAGTGAGGTCGCGGCGATTAGCGCCGGACCCAGTTTACGAAGACGCATGGTGCGTTCCTCCCATTGAGGTTTCCGTTGGGTTTGAGTGAACATCTACGTCTATGACTGCCGTCCACCTCAAAGGTTGGGCAGTTGTTCTTCTGTCTCACTCGCGCCCGATTCTGCGCCTGCGCCCGTCTTCCCCACGGCCGCTTTCGAACCGGATTTCCCTGCTTCGTTTGAGCTAGTGCCGGTTTCCGAGGCTTCGGTGGCTTCTTTAGCTTCTTTAGCTTCTTTGGCTTCCTTGGCTTTGGCTTCTCTGGCTTCTTTAGCTTCTTTGGCTTTCTTGGCTTTCGCTTCCCTGGCTTCCCTGGCTTCTTTAGCTTCCTTTGCTTCGCTTTCCTGCGCGGGTGTACCGGGCGCTTCGACCGCGCCCGAGGTGGTTGGGGCGGTGCGGGCTTTGCGATGGGGGGCGCCGATCGGCGCCGGCGTCACAGGGGGTTTGGTTGTGGTGGGAGGCTGTGGTTTAGCCAGGCGACGGCGTTCGAGCGCTTCGCGCCTGGCGCGCTGTGCCGCAAGCTGCCGGCGAAGAAGTGCCTCGCGGCGCAGGAGCGCTCTGTGGCGAAGGAGTGCCCTGCGGCGAAGCAATGCCCTGCGACGAAGTAGCGCCCGCCGGTGACGCAGCGCCGCGCGGCGCTTTGCAAGTGCGGCTGGACTTGTGCCCGACTTGCGTCCGGTGTCACCTTTGCTCTGTCCGCTGCCCACCGCGGGCTGCCCTGAGCTGCCGGATGGCCCACCACTTGGTGTGGACGTGCCTGGCGTGAGCGTTGCGACAGGCGTGAGCAGCGGGCCAGCGCCGCCGAGGCCTGACAGTTGCACGGCCGGTTCGCTGCCTGAGACGCCGGCTGCGGGGGCGCCGCCTGCCGGCGTGAGGGCGCTCGGTGATCCCGCGGCCAGCGCGGAGGGCGAGCTGGAGTAGGCGATGTCAGTGGCCGAGATTCTCCGCCCCTTCCTACCGGCGAAGGCGAGTTGCGAGCGAGTCTTGTGCGGACTCGCATGTGCCTCCCGGTTGTGCGCCGTCACCGCGCCGGCTGTTGCCAGAGCAACGACCGCGCCGCCGACAGCGAGCTTTGTGATCACCCCACCACTGACGATCGCGCCAATACCCGTACCGCCTGCTGCCCCTGCGCTCGCGCTGACGGCGGCGGTGCTCGCCGCCGTCCCGCTCGCGGCGATCCCCGCCCCGCCGGTGCCTGCGGCCGTGGCTCCCACTCCCGCCCCGCCCACGCTCGCTCCGCCAGCGCCCGCTCCCCCGATGCTCGCCGCCCCGGCCGCGTGTGCCGCGCCGTGGCCGAGGATTGCCGCCGCGAGCCCCGCGCTGGGAAGCACCGGCAGCACGGCCGCGAGCGACTGGCGCTGGGCATTGACCGCAAGCTGGAAGTCGCGGCAGCCGGCGCACAGCTTCAGATGCCGGCGCAGCGGACCCCGCCGCAGTTCCCCGCCGTGGGCGACCGCGAGCTGTTCGCGAATGTCTTGGCAGGGCGTGTTCTGCGCGTCGCGGTCGGCGATCAGGGTGCTGCGCGCCTGATAGATCAGAGCCTTGACCTTGCTCACCTCGCACCCCACGATCGTGGCGATCGCGCGGTGATCGAGATCGTCCAGCTCGGCCAGCAGCAGCGCCGAGCGCTGGTCCTCGGGCAGGCGGCCGATGCCGGCGACGAGCTCGCGCAGGTCCTCGCGCCGGCGCACTTCTTCCGACAGTCCCTCAAGCGCCGGCGTGTGCTCATGCAACGGCGTGGTTGTCCGCCGGGCAGCGATCGCCGTGAGGCAGCAGTTGCGCGCGATCGCGTACAGCCACGGGCGCAGCTCGCGCGGTGCGGTCCCGCCGAGCAGCGCCTGGTGGGCTTTGAGGAACGCCTGCTGCAGAGCGTCCTCGGCTTCGTCCTGGGAGCCGAGCATGTGCCGGCAATAGGACAGCAGCGGCGCCTGATGGCGCTTGAAGATCGCCTCAAAGGCCCTTTCGTCGCCTGATCGTGTGTGCTGCACGAGCGTGGCGTCTTCGGCCCGGGGATGCATCTGGTCGGCATATACCCCCATCACCCTCCAAACTCCCCGGAAGTTGGCGAGTTGCGCCTGGCTAGGTCGCCGGGAGCGCCGGCAACGCGGTGCTCCCGGTCAATCCGGCCGCGAGCAACGGCTCGGATACGATCACGAGCTTGCCCTCGCCATCTGAACAGCCGCTCGTGCCCGAGCGCCCGACGCTCGACGGTTTGGAGGCCAGGTGGGGCGAGGTGTGGGAGCGCGATGGCGTCTACCGCTTCGATCGCGGCGCCCCGCGCGAGCGGGTGTACTCGATTGACACGCCGCCGCCGACGGTCTCAGGCTCGCTGCATGTCGGGCACGTCTTCTCCTACACCCACACCGACGCGATCGCGCGCTATCAGCGGATGCGCGGGATGGAGGTCTTCTACCCGATGGGCTGGGACGACAACGGCCTGCCGACCGAGCGGCGCGTGCAGAACCACTTCGGCGTGCGCTGCGACCCGTCGGTGGCATATGACCCGGCCTTTCAGGCGCCGAGCGAGCCTTCGGAGAAGGAGCCTGTGTCGGTCTCGCGGCCCAACTTCGTCGAGCTCTGCCTGCAGTTGACCGAGTCAGACGAGCAGGCCTTCGAAGCGCTGTGGCGCACGCTGGGACTGTCGGTCGACTGGTCGATGACCTATACGACGATCGGCCCGCTCGCGCGGCGCATCTCCCAGCGTTCGTTCCTCGGCCTGCTCGCGCGGGGAGGGGCCTACCAGACGGAAGCGCCGACGCTGTGGGATGTCGACTTCCAGACCGCCGTCGCGCAGGCCGAGCTTGAGGATCGCGAGCGCCCGGGGGCGATGCACCGCGTGCGCTTCTCGCTGGCGGGCCAGGATCCCAGTGCGGACGGCGGCGCGGAGGGCGGCGGCGCAAACGGTGCTCCCCCAAGCGCCTCTGTGAGCAGCGCATCCGGTCAGACCCCCGAGGTCGCCACCGAGGCGCTGATCGAGACCACGCGCCCCGAGCTGATTCCCGCCTGCGTCGCGCTGTTGGCGCATCCCGACGACGAGCGCCAGCGCGGGCTCGTGGGCAGGGAGGTGCTGACGCCGCTGTTCGGCACGCGCGTGCCTGTGCTTACGCATCCGCTGGTCGAGCCGGACAAGGGCACCGGCCTGGTGATGGTCTGCACCTTCGGCGACCTGACCGACGTCGTGTGGTGGCGCGAGCTCTCGCTGGGAGTGCGCTCGGTGCTCGCGCCCGACGGCCGCCTGGCGGAGGTGCCGTGGGGCGAGCCCGGATGGGAGTCGAGCGACCTCGAGCAGGCGCGCGCGAGCTATGGGGAGCTGCGCGGGAAGAGCGTCAACCAGGCGCGCAAACGGATCGTCGAGCTGCTCGAGCGCTCGGGCGAGCTCGTCGGCGAGCCGACGCCGGTGATGAGGGCGGTGAAGTTCTTCGAGAAGGGCGAGCGCCCTGTCGAGATCGTGACGAGCAGGCAGTGGTTCATCCGCACGCTCGACCATCGGGTGCAGCTGCTCGCGCGCGGGCGGCAGCTGCGGTGGCATCCGCCATACATGCGCGCGCGCCTGGAGGACTGGGTGAACGGGCTGAACGGGGATTGGTGCGTGAGCCGCCAGCGCTTCTTCGGGGTGCCGTTTCCGCTCTGGTATCCGCTCGACGCGAGCGGTGCGATCCGCTACGAGCGAGCCGATCGCGGCGAGCGACGATCAGCTCCCGGTGGACCCTTCGACCGACGTGCCCGATGGCTACGAGGCCTCCCAGCGCGGGCAGCCGGGCGGCTTCGCGGGCGACCCCGACGTGATGGACACTTGGGCGACCTCCTCGTTGACCCCGCAGATCGCCGGACGAGCCGGCGAGGACGACGAGCTGTTCGGGAAGGTCTTCCCGATGGACATGCGCCCGCAGGCGCACGACATCATCAGGACCTGGCTGTTCTCGACGATCCTGCGATCGCAGCTCGACTACGGGGAGCTGCCGTGGAGCGATGCCGCGATCTCCGGTTGGGTGCTCGACCCGGACAGGAAGAAGATGTCGAAGTCGAAGGGCAACGTCGTGACGCCGATGCATCTGCTCGAAGAGCACGGCGCCGACGCCGTGCGCTACTGGGCCGCGAGCGGCAGGCCGGGCACCGACACGGCGTTCGACCCTCAGCAGATGAAGGTCGGCCGGCGGCTGGCGGTGAAGCTGCTGAACGCGTCGAAGTTCGCGCTCGCCGACCTGCCGCCACAGGGCGAGCTCACGCATCCCCTCGATCGCGCGTTGATCGCGCGTCTGGCCGCGGTGGTGGAGGATGCGACGAAGAGCTTCGACGACTACGACTACGCGCGCGCGCTCGAGCGCACGGAGACCTTCTTCTGGTGGTTCTGTGACTACTACCTCGAGCTCGTGAAGGGCCGTCGCTACGACCCCGACCCCGAGATCAGCGCCTCGGTCAGCCGCGCCCTGCGCCTGTCGCTGTCGGCCTTCCAGCGGCTGCTCGCCCCGTTCTTGCCGTTCGTCTGCGAGGAGGTCTGGTCGTGGTGGCAGCAGGGCTCGGTGCACCGCGCGCCGTGGCCCGATGCGGGCGAGCTGCTCGCCGCCGTCGGCGATGACGGCAGTGATCGCGAGGGGGTCCTCGCCGGCGAGGCCGCGCGCGAGGCGGTGGCGCTGGATGTGACCGCCGATGTGCTGCGCGAGGTGCGCAAGGCCAAGTCCCAGGCGCGGGTCAAGATGCGCGCGCCGGTCAGGCGCGTGCTCGTGCGCGACACCGCGGAGCGCTTGGAGGCATTGGAGCTCGGCGCAGAGGATCTGCGCGAGGCAGGCACGATCGAGCGCGTCGAGACGGCCGAGGCCGAGGACTTCGCCGTCGAGGTCGAGCTGGCGCAGGAGACTGTCGAGTAGACGCCGGCAGGCCCGGACTTCGGCCCGCCCGATGGGTCCGCGAAGCGGGCCGGGCGGGACCGAAGTCCGGGCCTGCCGGCGTCGGGACAGGCTGCCAGGGCGGGACGAAGTCCGGGCTTGCTGGCGTCGGGACAGGCTGCCAGGGCGGGACCGAAGTCCGGGCCTGCCGGCGTCGGAACAGGCCGCGCCGGGCGGGACGAAGTCCGGGCCTGCCGGTGTCGGGACAGGCCGCCAAGCAGGCGCCTGGGATAGGGTCCCCTACATGGCGCGCACCCTCATCTCCGAGCTGCCATCGCACGTCGGCGAGCAGGTCACGATTCGCGGCTGGGCGCAGGCGGTGCGCGACCAGAAGCGCGTGCAGTTTGTGGTCGTGCGCGACGAATCGGGACTGGCGCAGGCGGTGCGCGGCAAGGACGACCCCCCGACGGAGCTCAACGAGCAGATCACCAGCTTGAGCGTCGAGTCCGCGGTGACGCTGACGGGGACGGTGGTCGCCGACGAGCGGGTCAAGCTCGGTGGGGTCGAGCTGCAGCTGGAGAGCATCGAGGTCGACTCTCCGGCTGAGCCCGAGGTCCCGATCGCGGCGGACTCCGCCCTGGACAAGCGGATCGACTGGCGCTACATCGACCTGCGCCGCCTCGACCGGCGGCTGATCTTCGAGGTGCAAACGACGGTTGAGCACGCGATGCGCGACTACTGGCGCAAGGAGGGCTTCATCGAGATCCACACGCCGAAGCTGATGGGCTCCGCCAGCGAGTCGGGCGCCGAGCTGTTTAAGGTCGAGTACTTCGACGGTCAGGCCTACCTAGCGCAGTCACCGCAGTTCTACAAGCAGATGGCGATGGCGGCGGGCTTTGGCAAGGTGTTCGAGGTCGGCCCCGTGTTCCGCGCGAACCCGTCATTCACTTCACGCCACGACACGGAGTTCACGTCAGTCGACGTGGAGTTCTCCTGGGTGGAGTCCCACGAGGACGTGATGGCCTTCGAGGAGGCATGGCTCGCGCATGTGCTTGGGGCCGTGAAGGCTGCGCATGGAGAGGCGATCGAGCAGACCTTTGACACCGAGGTGATCGTGCCTGATCTACCGTTCCCGCGCGTAACTTTGGAGGAGGCAAAGGCATTGCTCAGAGAGGCGGGCCACGACTCGGTGGGTGGGCGGGGACTCGATCCAGGGCACGATCTCGACCCCCCGAGTGAGCGCGCCCTGAGCGCGTTGGTCAAGGAAAAGCACGGCCACGAGTTCGCGTTCGTGACCGAGTATCCGACGTCGGTGCGGCCCTTCTACCACATGCGCTTCGAGGATCGTCCGACTGTGACGAAGAGCTTCGACTTGCTGTGGAAGGGGATCGAGCTCACGACCGGCGCCCAGCGCGAGCACCGCTACGCGCAGCTGTTGGCCCAGGCGGCCGAGAAGGGCGTCGAGACGGACCCGATTCAGTACTACCTGGACTTCTTCCGCTACGGCGCCCCGCCCCACGGGGGTTTCGGCTTTGGCCTGACGCGCCTCTTGATGCAACTCCTCAATCAAGAGAACGTGAGAGAGGTCACCTTCCTCTACCGCGGGCCGAACCGCCTGGAGCCGTAGCAGGTTGCCGTCGAGGAAGGGGTGTGCGCGGAGCACCTTGGCGTAGAGGCGTGTGGCGGCGTGGATGGCGTCGAAGGTGTCGGCGGTCCGGGACGCGCGGATAGCCGCTGCGGTGGTGTTGAAGTCGGTGCAAATCTTCACCAGCCGTCGGGGGAGCTTGCGGGGATTCGTTCCCCGATAGTCACAAGTGCGGATGTCGAAGTAGACGTGCTCCCGTTGGCCGTGTCGGAGGCTGCGCAGGCGTCCGGCGTGCTCGGGGAAGAGCGCACCAAAGATTTCGCGGTGCCAAGCGCAGAGCAGCTCCGTCGAGATCTCGATCGGGCCGGCGGCGTCGAGCGTTTCAAGGATGCCGGCAAGGCAATCGATGCTGAGTTCCCAGGTCTCCTCCGGGGGGTGGCCCGGGGCACGGAAGAAGGGCGACGCTTCCTCGTCGTGGAACCCACGGAACGGTGCACCGTGGCTAGGGGCCGCGCCTCGAGTGAGGGCGGCTGGGCTCATCGAGCTCATGCAGAGCACCGTACGCACGGCTTGGGACGGTTTAGCCCGCCAGCTCTACCGGGCTAAGAGGGACTCTTACGAGCCATGGTCTCGCCGCACGGTCCCGCACGACGCTCACATCTGGAGCGTATCGCCCAGAAGCTGCATGCCGTCACAGAGCAGCCATCCGATCACGAGAACGCGCGCTACTGGGACCTCATAGACCTACTGCTCTTGAGATATCTCGTCGACGATCTTGTGCCCGTACGGGAGGCATGTATCGAGGTATTCGAGAACCGTGCAACACACAGCTGGCCTCGCCCAGCCCAGTCAGTCTCACCACCTCGGGACCAAACCCAACAAAAAACCAGCAGTGGATTTTTTGGGAGACAACAACACAAGTCGCCCGAAACGGAGGTGAGTGTCGCCGGTCATAAAGGGAATTGCACGAGCCCCGGCACTGGGTCAACGTCCGCGACCCCTGATGGGGACAGCAACCCTAGAGCGTTCCCGGCGGAGCAAGCCACTCGCTCTCAAAACTCAGGCTGGTGTGCTCGGCGAGGATGTCGTAGTCGCTGTCGTAGTGCAGCACGCCGGCTTCGGCTCGGTGCGCGCATGCGGCGATGATGACGTCCATCGGTGCGAGGCGGTGGTGGCCGATCTCGGCGAGCTCCCGCTGCGCCGCAAGCGTCATCCGCTCGACCTCGCCGTCGATCGCGATTCGGGGCAGCGTCTCGAAGCGATCCATCATCGATCGATGCTTCCCAGCTGACTGTGCCGAGTATCCGGCCTCCAGCAGGAATGGCAGACTGACCGCGATCTCGTCATGGTCCATCCACTCGGCGATCTCCTCCGCGCGATCCTTTGGAACGGTGCCTTGGAGCAGATGCGCCCACGCGGAGTTGTCGAGTAGCAGCACGCTACTTGTCGTAGTTGGCGATCAGCCCGAGGTGCTTGACCTCTTTGGCTGCCGCGATGTCCACCATGCCAGGGTTGCCATTGCGAATCCAGTCGGCGAGCTCTTTACGAGCCTTCCGAGCTTTTGCACTCTGGTTGGGCAGCCGGCGCGCCTTCGCGCGAGCGCCGAGGACCACGAGCTCGGCGAAGTCGATCGGATCGCCGTTGAGCTTCGCGCGCAGTTCGTCGAGCGCCTCGTGCACGGGCGGGGTCTCAGTGATCGTATGACGTGGTCTGGTCGTCGGCACCAGATCAGTGTATCACCGTGCAGCACCGCCACGGTGGCACCGCCACGGTGGCTGCTCAAGTTCGCCACGGACCAGTACGGGTACGTGTCGACCGACGACGCCCGCAAGCTGGGGATCTCGCCGCGAAGGCTGAAGCTCCTCGCCGAACGGGACACGCTCTGGCGGATCGCCAGGGGGCTTTACCGCTTTCCCGCCGAGGTTGTCCCAGTCACCGCCCTGGATCAGTACATGGAGGCGACCCTGTGGCCCGGAGGGCGAGGCGTCATCTCGCATGACACGGCTCTCGCTATGTATGAGCTGAACGACGTCAATCCGAGCAAGATCCACTTCACGGTGCCACGCAGCCATCGGATCCGGCGTGAGATCCCTGCGGTGTATCGGATTCATCACGAGACCCTCGCCGATGCGGACGTGACGCTCTACGAGGGGATCCCGATCGTGACCCCAGCCCATGCGATCCGCCAAAGCCATGCCACCCATCTCGGCCCCGCGTTGATCGGCCAGGCCATCGATCACGGCGAGAGCGGCGGCAGACTGACGCGCAAGCAGGCCGTCCAGCTACGTGAGGAGATCGGCGTAAAGGCCGGCTCGGGGATGCGTCGTTGAGCCAGCACCCAGTACAAAGCAGCCGAAAAGAAGTGCAACCCCATCCTAAACGCCGCGTTCTAATCCAGAGTGGGGGGACATTATTGGATAGCGTTCTCGTAATGGCAGCCGAGGAAACCAATCTCGCAATCGCGTTGCTCGAGGCAGCCGGCGTGGCAGGAGCTGCCGGGGAATGTCTCGCCCTCGAGGATCTCGCCCGTGAACACGACGCATCTATATCCAGCCTGGAGCTAGAGGTCGAGCGGTTGGAGCAGATGGGGTTGCTGCTTAGTGGCCTCGACGAAGGTGACACCCCGATGCTGCTCGACGCTGGCCGGCAGTATCTAAAGCGGCAGGGCGACGTTCCGCGTGAGGTTCTGCGCTTTCTTCCTCGGACGATCCCTGACCTTCACGCACGCGAGGCGCTGATCCATGCAGGCACAACGCTGGTCAACGAATTCCGCTATCAACTGTTGCACGGTGACGCTGTTGACCATGCCGCTCAACTCGTGCCGCCGGCGTTTGCCCAGGCCGTTGATCAAGGCTTGGCGCTGGACTTCTTTGCGGCGACGGTCGCGCTGATGGCTCGTCTGTCCGATGGAAAGCCGGCGGGATGTGTGGCTGAGGAGATTGTGGCGGTGAGTCTCATCGAGGATGCGAAGGCCCATTTGGAAATGCAGGAACTGACCGAGGATGAGATCACGTTCGCCACGCAGGCGATAGACGATCTTTTCGATCTATTTGAGGATGATGACGTGCTCTCTCTATTTGAGATGAGCGAGCCCAGTGATGCGGCCCTTGCCGGCCACGACCCGTTGAAGCGAGAATTGGGAGTTGTGGATCAGCGAATCGAAGCCTGGTTTAAGCCGTTCAGTTGGACCATACCCACCGGCTATCTGGACGGTCGGAGGGGCGCGAGGGACGAGTAGTAGGAGGAGGACGGGACCAAGCGCGCTGCCCCTTACTGTGGATCTGATGCTTCGCCGAGCACGTAGCCCTCCCGCTCGGCGCAGTCCGGGCAGAGCGTCTTGTACCAGGGGGCGCGTGCGGGTATGCGGTGCAGCCGACCTGCCGCGCCGCAGAGCTCGCAGGTGACGCCCGCGCGCCCCTCGGCGGTGTCGACGAGCTGCTCGGCGAGCTCCACGCGCCGCTCTAGGTCGGCGACGCGCTGCTGCCCTTCGGACGTCTGCCGGTAAGCGTCAAGGCGCTCGCACCAGGCCTCGTGCGCTTGTTCCCATTGCGCCAATTCGGCGTCGCTGCGTCCTCGGCGGGGGATTGGCGGTTCGGGGTCATTGGGGTCGCGGATCTCCTCGCCGGGCTCAAAGTAGTAGCGCAGGCCACCGTACTTCTCCTTCACCTGATCAAGTTCGTAGTTGGGCAGCAGTGTGCGCAGCTGCTCGTCGAGCTCGACCAGCAGCTGATACCAGCCGCGGTCGCAGGAGATCCAGCGCCCCCAGCCGTCAGGGATGCGGACGAGCATCCCGCGCAGCGCCTCCGTGTGCTCGCCGGCGCCCTTGGGTACGTGTATGGCGTTGAGGATCTGCTGGTGGTCGATGCCGCGTCCTACCTGTCTCATCGCGTTGAACGCGGCTTGGAAGCCCTCGGCGTCGTCGGTCGCCGATGCCATCTGTCTCACCGTGTCTGCGAGCGTCTCCCAGCGCGCCTGCACATCGCGCGGCAGGGTTGCGGGGCCTGTTGCGGCGTTGTCTATGCGATCGTCCTCACTCATGCTGTGCAGACAATACGATACAGAGAGGCGGGCAATGTCGTCTCGGCGCCGAGCAGATCTTGGGGTGGTCCGCTCATGGTCTTCCGGGACCAAGAGTCATGCTAACCACGACATAGTCATGCTAATCACCACCGTTTTTAGCATCACTGCGCCGCTGTTCGTCTAACACCAGATACTTCGCTGGACGATGAACTAGTGGCCCGCGATCCACGAACGTGTACAGCCCCTCTCGGAACTGAGGACACCTAGGATTCTCTGACGGCTTGCCAGATAGCGCGTGATTCATCGTCGTCGTCTTCGTTGACGAAGAGGCGCAATAGGTCTCCGCGCTTTAGCGCTGAGTTGTCGTGGCCGAGGTCCTCCCGGATGGCAAGCAGCACTTTCTCGAACGCAACCAGGGAGGCTAGAGGACCGGAATCTACCGCCACTGCTAGTTGCCACACATTCCATGCCTTTATGACGGGCGTCGGACCGTTGAGAATAAATGTGGTTGAAAGATCCCTGAAGAATGCTTCCTGCTCCCCCTCCGGTTTGTCTGCGAAGACTTTGAAATCTTTGACGGTCTCCACGATCTGTTTGTAGAAAGGCGTCATCTGCCCCCGATGCGACCGCTCCAGCTCTTGACGCTTTTCGCGACTACGTTGGTAGACGACGATGACGATGCCTGCCACAGCGGTCGATATCGTGCCCACGACCGCGGGGTCCTTTTCGACGCCCTTCACCAACGCCCAGATGACCAGTGCGACAATGCCCAGCGCAAGTAGAAATCCGGCTGCTTTTCCGAGCGAAGCCATAGTGCCAGACTATAGGCGAGGGGAGCGCATCACTGAGTAGCACTGACACCGGCGTTAAACGAACGGAGCCCCAGGGGGATCACCGCCGCGGCGGGAGGGCCTTACCTGGGGCATTCGTTCGTCAATGTAGCATGAGTCTGGTACGGGTACCGTGCGTTGTGTGACGAGAGCTGGCCCCGGCTCCAGCCCTGAACGCGGGCCTCGAGCGCGGCAAGCGATCCACTTGCTCTTGGCGGAGTTCTCGCTCATAGGCAAGCATGATGTCTCGATGGCATTTGTGTTCCCATGCGGCGTTGTACTGAGCGAGGGCATATCGGGCACGGCCACCTCTCCAGATGGCTGCAGTGAATAGGAGCACAGCGAATAGGAGCACACCGAGTAAGAGCAGCATCAGGTACATGATCAACTCACCGAGCGTCAAAGTCCCATTCAGCCACCTGTGGTGGGCATAAAGCACTTCCACCTGTATCCCATGGTGCGCGCGCAACACTTTGAACTGCATCTCGTGATGGATGTGCAGCACTTCCATCTCTATCGCGTGATACGCCCTGTGTATGTGTTCAACAAAGTAAACGCCAACGTAGTTGATGCGGCTGATCAGCCATCGCATCATCAGAACGAATAGCGTCGCGATGGTCACCCCGGTCACTGCGATAAGTGCTCCACGACCGAGACGCTTCAAGAGGATTACCAGCATTTGGTGAGCTCCAATCCGATTTAGGGAGGGGATGGAGTAAGAAAGTTAAAGGCCCGGCACCCCGAAGAGAAGTTGTCTCTACCTTGCTCAAAGATCGGCGCCGATCTTCGCGAGCAAACGCTCGACGACCTCTTCGAGCTCCCGCATCGCGTTCTCGGGTGACGGGCTGAGGTCTGTGGGGATTCCGACGAATGCCAGGTCGGGGCGAATGGCTTCGAGCAGGTCGCGAGCACTGCTGGCGCGTAGGTAATCCGACATCGTTGCGAGCTGGGGCTGAGAGGACCAGCGCAGAATACGTCTGAGGGCGCCGAGCAACTGGGGCCAGTCGCGGTGTGCCGGCAGATCGTCTGCTGCGCAACCGAGTAAGGCGCTCCACGCGAGACGATCAGCTGTGTAGCGCTGTTCGCCGGCGACGGTGAGTGCAGACACCACGCCGGCTTTGTTCAAACCAGCGAGCGCCTCGTGGACGTTGCGCTTCGCGTAGCCAGTTGATCGAGCGAGGGTTTGGGCGTTAACCCACGGCGCTTGGGTACTCAGCAGGACACGAACGGCCTCGGCGCGGACGCCGACGCCGAGGATCTGGCGTAGCCTGAAGGCGAGGTTGATTGGCGCGATCGGGTCCGGCGGGCTGGACTTGTGGGAAGGGGTCAGGGGCGGCCGCGTCCATCCGGCGGCGGCGAAGTCCTCGTCTGTCTTGCTCACGGGTCCCCCGGAGCGAAATAGCGGCTGGAGCGTTGTCGCGGCCGCTGTCGGTTCCCGGCTGCTCAGGCGTGCTCGGGGTCGCTGGCGAGCAAGCCATCCCAGCGCCGCGGCGACGAGCGCGCGGTCGGTCTCGTCGATGCAGATCGCGCGTAGGCGCCGGACGCTCAGTAGCGACTCGTTGACGAGCATCCAGTCCATCAACTCGTCGAACAGGCGGGCGTCTGCGCGCGCGACCTCGAGCGTGAATACGATCAGCGCCTCGGGATCCTGCGCCCATGGGCTGCGTCGGTGCGGCGTGGCAAGCACTCCCATCTGCGCCCACTCGTCCCAGGCGAAGGCCACGAGCTGATCGCTGAGCCGTTGGCCGAGCGCGTTGAGCTGGTCGGCTGTTAGAGAACTCTCAACCGGGTTGTTGGACATCCTGATTCAGGATGTTATACATCACGATAGCCAAAATCAAGGCCTAAAGCTCAGCAAAGAACCCAGGATCAACCGCAACGTCCTCGGTGACTGTGGTCATGTGTCGATCTGCCCCATGCGGTCGATCTCGCCAAGGGGTTGGGACGGGAACGTTGAGGGACGGGGATCAGCGGTGGTTTTGGATGGGAGACAACAACACAAGCCGCCCGGAACGGAGGTGAGTGTCGCCGGTCAAAGAGCTGGGAGGCTCGAGCCCGAGGATGAGGGACGGACCTGAGAGTCCGCTGAGATCGCCGGGGAGGTGATCGCAAGTCAGGGTAGGTGGTGAATCTGATTGCGCAGAGAGTCGTCGTCTGCGTGGTCGACGAGCAGTTGGGTCAGTGTCTTCACCCACTGTGGAATCGCCGCTTTGGTGCGTGGCATCGTAGCGTCGAAGGTGAAGACCATCCCGTAGTGTTCGTCGCCTGCGGCGAGGAACCGGTCGTGGATGGCCTGGAAGTCCTCGACGTCGTTGGTGACGATCGCTCGCTGCTCAACGGCCATCTGCCGGACCAGCTCGATATCGGAGCTGCCGAGTAGGTCGTTCCTATCCCGCTTGATCGCCTGAACGTCGTATCCAGCTTCTCGCAGCCCGCGGGCCACCTGAGGGGGGATCATCTCGTCGAGCAGCAGCCTCACACAAACGCCTGCCGCTGGCGCTGCCAGCGCTCACGCTCACGTTCGGCGATCGCGTTGAAACGCTCGATCCAGGTATCGATCTCGTCCTTGTAGTCGGCGTAGTAGCGCACGCAAGCCTCCACGTGCGTTGCTGGGATCTCCAGGGTTTCGGCGGCCTCATCCACGGAGTTGTGGTTCTGGCGAATGGTCGTCACGACCTGCGCGACGTCCAGTCGCGTCCCGAGCAGCGCTGGCCTGCGACCTGCGGCTCCGTCACGGAAGTAGATCAGCGGGTGCTCGTCGTGGCGCAGGCCCTCCTCGATGTAGCGTTCGGCAAGGCTGGTCTGAGGGGCATGGGTCTCTTGTGCGCGCTGCTTCAGGCGCGCCACCGTGATCGGGTTGAAGCGAAACGCGACGCTCTTCTTGGTCGTAGTAGGCATAGTGGAAATACGAGTATAGCAACGTATAGCACCATGTCAAGGAGGGCATCTGATCGGCGACACGCGTGTTTCCCGCTCGAGCTCTCGAGCCCAGGCGAAAAGGTCGCTCTGGGTGCCGGCGACTGTGGTCATGGGTCGATCTGCCCCATGCGGTCGATCTTGCCACGGGGTTGGGACGGGAACGTTGAGGGATGGGAATCAGGGGTGGTTTTGGATGGGAGACAACAACACCATCCGCCCGAAACAAAGGTGGGTGTCGCCGGTCAAAGAGCTGGGATGCTCGAGCCCGAGGATCAGGGACGAGAGCCAGCAGTCCGCCAAGATCGCGGATGAGCGCCGGTTACGCCTGCTGTCGCTCGATCTCGCGTTGCACGTAGTCGACAATCGTCTGCTCGTTCCCGGCGAGCGAGGAGAACTGCTTGTCGACTACATCGGATAGGCGCGCAAGCACCTTGCCGGATAGCTCCTCCATCTCCTCGTGTACGCCGGCCGCGAATAGCTCTCTGCTCCATGTACGGAACTGGAGCAGGGTGATGGTGGCATCTCGCGCCTGTGAATCACTACCCACGCCAAAGATCGCGATCGGTCGAGGAAGGCTGTTGAGCAGGCAGTCGATGGGATAGCGTCCCTCCGGATCGTGGCTGCTGTCGCAGTAGTCGAAGTGCGCGCGGTCTCCAAAGCGCTCGCCCAGCAGGCTGCGAAGGTCGTCGGCGAAGGTGGATCTCACCCGCTCGCGCGAGAGAAAGCGCAGATCGCTGATCTGCAGTAGCGCTTGGATGAACTGAAAGAGGTCGCCGGCGAGTACATCCGCGTGGGTTGGCAGCACGAGCTCTCCGGAGCGCTCCTCGATTCCCGTTCGCTGCTCAATCGATTCGAGCAGGCTCTTCCTGTTGCCGGATTCGAGCGCATCGATGTCGAGATCGTACGAGAGGTGCATAAACGTGTGGCCGGTGTCCGTCCACTCGTAGTCTGCGTCGCTTTGCTGTCTCAAGCGGATCACGAGCCTGTCGCCGTCCGGGAACTCAAATGGCACGAACACACGAGCCTCGCGTGCCCCGAGCGGCTCGACGCGGACCTCGGCACCTACGGCGTCGGAGAAGGTGTCGGCAAGCTCCAGCAGCGTCATAGCAGCGTCTCCTCGACGAGGCGCGCTTGGATGGTCGTATCGTCCACGATCGTGCTCATGTGCCGCTGAGGATGTTGTCCTCGACCAGTGTGCGCCAAGCGCCCAGCAGGGGCTCACACGCCTGCGCATCGACGGGCTTGCTCTCGCTCCCCTCGCGCAGCGCACGGTCCTGAGGTGCTTTCTGCTCCATAGCGATCTATCTTCCCACCCGGCTGCGATGGAACGCTCGATCCACCACCCTCACCCCCCTGGTCAGTGTCATCCGCCATCGATAACGCGAGACCAAAACCTGACTGATCCAACGACGGCCGGCCAGCAAGGCCACCAAGCGCAGGCCATGCAATTCCCGAGGGGCCGCTCCCACGCACGAACAGTGTCTCGATGAACACCGATCGCCCCGGCCAACGCGGTCTGCGAAGCGAAGAAGCGCTCGAGCCGCTGGAAGTTCGGCGGCCTACCGACTGCGGTGCTGGCGCGATCGGTGCCCGCGGGCTTGCGCGCTCACATATTGGGTTGGGATGGGGTGAGGAGAAGAGACCATAGAACCAAAAACGACCGATCGATCGGGTCACCCAAACAAAAACGGTCTTCACACCCGGCTGTGACGAGAATGTTGAGGGATGGGGATGAGATGGGTGGCATTTATGGGAGACAAGAACGCGAGTAGACCGAAACACAGGTAGGTGTCGCCGGTCACAGAGCTGGGATGATCGAACCGGAGGATTAGGGACAGACCTACGAGTCCGTCGAGATCGTTGACGGGCTGTTGGCGGGCCGTGGCTCAGCCGGATCACAACCCGCCGGCGACGGCTCAGTGTGAGGCTCATCGGGTTCAACGACCGGGCAAGAACTTGCGTCGAGCGCGGCGCCTTTCCGTTTTACGATTGGCCTTTGTCCTGCGACCGGGTGTGTCGTCCTGCATTTCCTCCCACTCCGAGTAGATGGTCGACCTATCTTCCTTCTGTCGGACTTCCCCCACGAGCGGGACGCTGGCCTGCCATAGCACCTCGACGTAGATCCCCAAGAGCTGGGCCGCGAGGTTCCGATCCAGCAGATTCCTGTTGTAGAGGACCGCGACCTCCTCGATCAGGTTCGGCAGCATCAAGCTCGGAAGCTGATCGGCGAGATCAAGAGAATCGAAGTCCGCATACGTGTGGTCTTTCCAGTACTTCCTGTAATCGGCGGATGCACGAAGCAGGCTGGGGTCGTTGAAGCGGTCGGCGTATTCGTAGACTCGCCCACGACGAGCATTTGCGCGGCTAAGCCTGAGCTGCGCAAACGCCCCTATCAGTGCCAGCACGCCGCCGATGGCGATCACGAACTGTGCGATGTCCCCCCAACCGTTTAGCGAAAGTGCAGATATCACCACCGGTCAAGCCTAAACCCTGCAAACCGATAATCAAAACATGGGCATAGGCTTGCCGACGAACCGATGCTATCCTTGAAAGTCATGGACCCGATCCTGATCAAATAGCCTAAGCTAGCCCAGCGAAGCGAGAAAGCCGGGGTCGGCGTCGGGGTCAGGCGCCGGCTCGGGAAGCGCGGCAACCGTGATGCCGAGCTCACCGATCGACGGCAGGTCGGAGATGTCGCCGACGGATACCGGTTGCGCTTCACGAGCGATCAGGCGCAGAACTCTCTGGTAGGCGCTCGGCTCACTGCGGATGAATGCTGCAGGGGAGATGCCTCCCAAGCCGATATGAGGCGCGAGCAGCCACTCGCCCACCAGCTTCTCACGTGGCAGATAGCGGGCCACCTGCTCTGCTATCGCGCAGATTGAGCCATCCTGTCGCCCGAAACAAAGGTGAGTGTCGCCGGTCACAAAGCTGGGAGGATCGAGCCGGAGGATCAGGAACAGGCCTGGGGGCGGCCGAGGTCGCTGTGTCAGGGCCGTCTCCGCTGAGATCTAGAGTTGGAGCACCATGCACTCGATCGAATCCAGCCGGAGCGCCGCAGACGTCCACGAATTGACCCTCTCCGACAAGCGCTACCCCGCCCGCCTCCGCAACCTCTCGGACCCGCCACCCCTGCTGTACGTGCGAGGCGACGTCGAGCTGCTCACTCGTGAGCGGCTGGTCGCGGTCGTCGGCACGCGCGAGCCGACGGTCTTCGGGACCTCGGCGGCAGAGGAGTTGACGGGCGCGCTGGCGGATGCTGGGTGGGGAATCGTCAGTGGATTGGCCAAGGGCATCGACACGATCGCCCATCGCACTGCGCTGGAGCACGGCGCACCGACGATCGCGGTGATGGGCGGCGGGCTGGACCGTGTTTATCCGGCCGAGAACAAGGGCTTGGCCGCCCAGATCATCGATTCCGGCGGTGCGTTGATCTCAGAGCAGCCTTTCGGCGAGCAGGCTCGCCCGCAGCACCTGATCGCGCGCGACCGTCTGCAGAGCGGCCTGTCGGTCGCCGTGGTCGTCGCCCAGAGCGGTGTGAGGAGCGGCACGATGCACACTGTGCGTTTCGCGGCCACCCAGGGGCGCCCGTTGTTCTGTCCGGTTCCGCACAACGAGAACGCCGCCAGCGAGGGCCTGCGAGTGTTGCTGGAGAAGCCCGCGCGCGAGCTGTGCTCGATCCTGCCCGCGTGGCGGGGTGCGAAGGCGCTGTGTGAGCGCCTGGGAGATCAGCCGCTGGCTCGTCCGGTGACCCGCGACGGGCTGGAGGAGTTTGTGCAGGCCGTGGAGCGGTCGATAGAGGTCGAGTAGGTATGACCAACAAAAACCAGGCAATCACAAAAACAAATGCAGCAAGCTCACAAGCAAACGTAACGCCATTCCCAAATTAGCGTAGCCATACCCCCACCGGCCTCACTGAATCCTTAACCCAACCCGCTAATCCCAAGCACCCGCCCGCCGTTGATCTCAGTAATCCGCGTGTTTCCCGCTCGAGCTCTCGAGCCCAGGCGAAGAGGTCGATGGGTGCCGGTGGCAGTGGTCATGGGTCGATCTGCCCCATGCGGTCGATCTCGCGAAGGGGTTGGGACGGGAACGTTGAGGGATGGGGATCAGGGGTGGTTTTGGATGGGAGACAACAACACCAGTCGCCCGGAACGGAGGTGGGTGTCGCCGGTCAAAGAGCCGGGATGCTCGAGCCAGAGGATGAGGGACGGAAGCCAGCAGTCCGCCGAGATCGCCGTGGAGCAAGTCCTAGGCCCATTCGCCTCTGTGTGTGTCCCAGTGTCCGCGGGCGCGTGAGGCGAGCACCGGATCGAGGAAGGCAGCGGCGCGGGTGAAGGCGGCGGACAGGTTGGGCTCGATGTTGACAGTTTTGGCCAGGCGCTTGTAGGGGTCGGCCCAGGTGGACGGGGGCGGTGGAAGACTGGAGGGCAGAGGCTGGCGGGCGCGCTCCGCGAAGGTGCTCTCCAGGGCGTGGCGGAGGTCGTCGGCTTTGATTGTGGCTGAGCGCTCGATCAGCAGAATGTCCACGAGGTCCTTTGGCCGGGTGCTGGGCTTGCGCGATTGTCCGTAGGTGCGGGTGTATGCGTGCACCTTCTCGGCCAGGTGCTGTGGAATCGGGATCGCGGGGAGCGCGAGTGGCGCGATGCCGGCGAAGGACAGCGACTGTGAGGTGTGAATCGTGTCTGGCCTCCAGGAGATCCTGTCGCTGAACCCGATATCCACGAGGAACTGCTCGAAGGTGCGTCCGGCGAGCTGAGCGGTGACGTGAAAGCGCACGGCGGAGAACTCGTCGGTGTCTTCGAGCTCGTCGGTTCTCATGGCGGCGAACGTGAAGTAGTCGTCCAGCATGAGTTGCTGGGCGGCGGTGATGTCTGCGATCGCGGCCTGCTCGTCATCGTCGCGTCCGAGGTCGATGTCCTTGGTGGAGCGAGTGGCGATGGCGAGGCGAAAGTTCAGTGCGAGCGCGCCCTTGAGCACCCAGCGATCAGGTGCCACGACGAGCAGGCGGCGCAGGAACAGTTCGAACGCCACACGCTTGCGCAGCCTTGCCAGCCCGAGGCCGGTGCTGGCGGCTTCGTTCTTCAGGCGCTCCTCGAGCGCCTGGCGGAACGCGGCAGCGCTCGCGTACTTCACGCGAGCGCCTCGGCTGAGAGGATGGCTTCGATTGTGTGCTTGTGTCGAGGCTTGGCTTGCTCCTGTAGCTGATCGGCAGTGAGCAGTCCCCGGCGCAGAGCCTGTTTGACCGCCATGGAGAATTGCTCGGGCTGGATGCGATCGGCGACATCGAGCAGCGTTCGCGCCGGCGCCGTGAGAGGCAGCCCATCGCGCCAGACGGTCGCTACCTCTTCGCCGTCGGGACGGGTGTGGACGACGACGCCGGGAGGCCGGCGCAGGCCACGGTGCCGGCGCCGCACGAGCAGGTGCACGGCATCGGGGATGCTGTCGCTGAGATCCAGCAGCGCGAGGGCGCTCTCGTGGGAGAGAAGCGCGCCGGCGATATCGACGGCCATCCATGCTTGACGCATGTCGTCGTGCTCGTCTCTCGGGAAGCCGTTTATGCGGTACAGCCCGCGGCGTACGCGCTGAAAGCGTCCGCGGCGCAGATGATGGTCGAGCAGCTGGCGGCTGACCGCGTGCGCGCGGGCCTGGCTGGCGTTGAAGTAACCGCCCTGTTGGTAGGCCTCGGCTTCGAGCCCGCGCACGTCAGGTGATGATGTGTCAGGCATAGGACAAGTATAGCTTGACCTGCGCGGACTCATAAAGGGCGTCGAGATGCTCGCTCGCCGATGGGCGCGGCTCGACCCCAGTTGGACGTTCCCGTCTCAAGACGACTGTTGGGTGGGAGGATTAGTATCTCTGGGATGTTGGCTCGCATAGTGATGGCGTGATGGGATCTGCGGCTGCTCCACTCACGCGGGAGGCCGGCAGTCTGCCGTTCCCCGACAAGCCCCCGGGGACCGTCAACGAGGAGATGCCCTTCGACCACATCGTGGTCGTGATGATGGAGAACCACTCCTTCGACAACCTACTCGGAGAACTCCACCGCACTCGGGAGGACGTCGAGGGCCTCAAATTCAACGCCGACGGGGAAGCGACGAACAGCAATCCGACCGTCAAAGGCGGGCCATCTGACGTCACGGCGTACCGCCTCAAAGACACCAGCCAGGCGAAAAACATCACCCAGAGCTGGAAGGCCACGCACGAACAGATCAATGGTGGCGCGATGAACGGCTTCGTCAGCTCCGAGAAGGGCGCAAGCGAGGCGATGGGCTACTACACGCCGGAGGTTCTGCCGTTCGCATACTCACTCGCGAACACCTACACGCTTGCCAACCAATGGTTCTGCTCCGCGCCCGGCCCGACCTATCCGAACCGCCGCTTTCTGATGGCCGGCACCGCGTTCGGCGGCACCACCTCAGGCCTCCAGGAAATCCTCGAGGCGTTTGAGAACCCTCCCCCGAACGGGACGATCTTCGACCTGCTCAACCACCAGAACATAAACTGGGCAAACTACTCGCGTGACATCCCGATGACCCTCGTAATCCCCAGGATTCTTCGAGCACTTCAAACATCACCACCGCTTCAAGAAATTCCTCGCGGACTGCGAAGCGGACACCCTGCCACAGGTCAGCTTTGTGGACCCCAAAATGGGGACGCTGTCAGCGGTCGGTAACGCAATCCACCAGATCCCCGAGGAGATAAAAGTGTTCCTCGACCGGCTTGACCCCGGCGAAACCGAGGAGGACCCCGACGACATGTACTACGGGGAGAAATGGGCACATGAAACAGTCGAAGCCGTTATCCACTCCCCGGCCTGGCCCCGAACACTGCTGATCTATACCTACGACGAGCACGGTGGGTACTACGACCATGTTCCACCGCCGCCCGCACCAATCCCTGATGACATCCCCCCGGCCGAACCCCCTGGGGACTACGGGATCTACGGCCCCCGCGTCCCGGCCGTCGTCGTCTCGCCCTACTCGAGGCCCGGAGGCGTCAGCGACGTCGTCTGCGACCACACCTCGATCCTTGCCACGATCGAGCACAAGTGGAACCTGCCCGCGCTGACCAACCGCGACGCCAACGCCAACACCGTCATGGACTTCCTCGACGTGAGCCAGCCACCGAGCCTTGACCCCCCGCGGCTCAACGCGCCGTCTGAAACCGGCCCGTCCGGCCCCGCAAGCAAGACCGTCTGACCTGGGCAACAGAACGGTGCGTGTCACCAAACCCAACAAAACCAATAAATCAAAAAAGTCAAATGCAGCAAGCTCACAAGCAAACGTAAGACCATTCCCAAATTAGCGTAGCCATATCCCCACTGCCTCACTGAATCCTTAACCCAATCCACTAATCCCAAGCACCTGGGTGTCGCCGGTCAAAGAGCTGGGATGCTCGAGCCAGGGGATCAGAGTCCGATCTGGGACCTCGGGAGGAATGGGGTTAGCCGTGCTTGTACTACACGACGCGCTCTACGACACTCAATATGGCCAGTGCTGCCGTCAATAGCAACAGTTCCGGACTCCGGTTCACGCCAACGGCGATAGCCGCGGCTCGGGACTCTTCAATTTGTCAAAAACCGTCAGGGCCATTCCTGCTCGGCCCAGGTGCTGCGGGTGCTGCTTTGCCTCACGGTGCTGCCCTGCGGTGCCGCGGCGGTCGCGCCTGAGTCCCGTTCCCGCGCTCCTTCTCGAGGAGCCTCCGTGGGTTCTCAGATCAGACCAGCGAGCACCGCCAACCAATGTAGCCAGGCTCGGCGATGGAACGCTCGATCGCGACCACAAACTTCTCAAGCTTGAGCAAGAACCCCAATATTTCCGGGCCGCCCGTCAAAAAACCTGGCGCCAAAACGCTCACCGCCCACGTCTAACCACCCCCGGTCCGCCCCGGCCACCCACCGCGATATCAAACCCAACAAAAACCAATAAATCAAAAAATCAAATGCAGCAAGCCCACAAGCAAATGTAATTCTATTTCCAAGTTAGCGTAGCTATATCGCCACCTGCTTCACTAAATCCCTAGCCCAGCCCGCTAATCCCAAGCACCCGCCCGCCGTTGATCTCAGCGACACGCGTGTTTTCCCCCTCGAGCTTCGAGCCCAGGCGAAGAGGTCGATGGGCGCCGGTGGCAGTGCTCATGGGTCGATCTGCCCCATGCGGCCGATCTCGCCAAGGGGTCGGGACGGGAACGTTGAGGGATGGGGGATCAGGGGTGGTTTTGGATGGGAGACAACAACACCACCCGCCCGAAACGGAGGTGAGTGTCGCCGGTCAAAGAGCTGGGATGCTCGAGCCCGAGGATCAGGGACGGAAGCCAGCAGTCCGCCGAGATCGCGGATGAGCGCCGGTTACGCCTGCTGGCGCTCGATCTCGCGCTGCACGTAGTCGACGATCGTCTGTTCGTTTCCGGCAAGCGACGAGAACTGCTTGTCGACGACATCGGATAGGCTCAAGGGCTCTACGGGCAGATCGATTGAGCTTCGGACCTACTAGCTGCCGGAGTCCGATTGGGACCCGTCACGTTGGGCGATAGCGTCCTTTTGAGCTTGTGGCACCTTGGCATAGAGTTCTTCAGCATGCTTCGGAGCGGCGATCAGCTGCTCGATGATGACGTTCATGGTGTTGAGTAGCGCGACGACCGTTTCCTGATCGTCTCGCAGGTCAAGAGCACCAGGGTGGACGGCGTTGTTACCGATCACCCTCAAGGCATCCAACGATTCTTGAATCTGCGGCAGTAGTCCTCGTTCCTTTACGAGATTTCCGATCTCGTCGTTTAGGTTCTTCCCAGGCTGTCCGAGATGCTGGCAGAGCTTCTGCAAACCGAGGCGGAGCAGAGCGCATGCGCCGCGCGGCGACTGGACAGCAATCGATCGGGCCTCTTCATAGTCCTCCTTGACCGCTTCGGGCATGTCTTCGTGAGGTCGTGGACCTAGCGCCACGAGCGGATAGACCATCTTCTGCGCGATCCAGTAGGACTTGCCATCACAGCGTTGGCATTTCGAAACTACGGTGCCGTCGATCTGCTCGTTGGCGAGTCTCGGGTGCTGCGCCACGATGTCGTACCACTGTTGATGAGCGTAAACACCGCAGTGTGGGCAGTGGAACTCTTCCGTTTGGAACTCTGGAGGAAAGTGCTGATCGGGCATGACGTGATTGTCCCATGTTCACGGGACGCCGACGCGACCCCAGAGCGTGTGCGCGACGAAGCTCGCCCGGTCGCAGAGGGATCGACAGTCCAGCGTCCGGCACGCTCAGCAGAGGATCGCTCATCACCATGTCCCTTATGCTCCCTCTCAGGCTTGACCAGTAGGGCAAGAGCGATCATGTGCGGGCATCAGGATCGAAGGTCGCCGTGAAGCGGGCGGGTGGTTTTGGTGGGAGGCAACAGCGCCAGTCGCCCGAAACATAGGTGAGTGTCGCCGGTCTCAGGACTGGCGTGGTCGAGTCCGAGGATTGGGTGGCTATAGCTATTCGGGGCGGCTGCCGATCCTCATGATGTGGTGAACCGCCAAGAGTCGGACGACGACCTGCTGCGACGTGTGCTCGTAGAACGACGGCCTCCGCTCACGTGGAAGGGGATCGCTGGCTGCGCTTTGGCGTCAGCGGTCGGGTTGCTCCTGGGGCTCGCCCACGAGGGCTGGCTATGGGAAGCGGTGGCTCTCGGCCTGTTCATCGTCGGCGGATTCCAAGTCCTGAGGGGCGTGCTACGGATGGTGTGGCTGCGGCTCGGCGGTACGGATCAGCCGCTCAGGACATATCTCCGCAGGCGTCTGGGAGACTGAGCTCCGCGTCGTGCCCCTCTTTTGAGGTCGCAATCTGCGATCTCAACGTCGGTTTGCATGACGCGTGCTCTTGGGCTCCCATGAGACCCCCAGGTACTTGAAGCGAGGACCCCTCGAGGCAAAAAGGACATTTTGGGATGGGGTGAGGAGAAGAGAACATAGAACCAAAAACGACCGATCGATCAGGTCACCCAAACAAAAACGGTCTTCCGACCCGGCTGTGATGAGAACGTTGAGGTATGGGGATGAGATGGGTGGAAGTTATGGGAGACAAGAACGCGAGTAGACCGAAACGCAGCTGAGTGTCGCCGGTCACGGAGCGGGGATGGTCGAGCCAAAGGATTAGGGACCGAATGAGGATATATCGGGTGGGTGTGGAGGGGAGGAGAGAGATAGAACCCAAAGACCCAGGAGAATCCCAAAGCGGGGCCTCCTTCCAAGAGGCGCTCACAGCGACTCGGAAGTAAGAACTAGGAAGTTATGAGCTAGGAAGACTTCCTAGTCCCCCCTCGGCGTTGATCTCGGCGATGCGCGTGTTTCCCGTTCGAGATCACGCGCCCACACGAACAGGTCGGTCTGGGTGTCGGTGGCTGTGGTCATGGGTTGATCTGCTCCATGCGATCTATCTTCCCCACGATCCCGACGCGGCGGCGAAGCTGACGGCGCTTTGGGGAGACACAGATAGAGAGGACCAGACCAACGTGCTCTATAGGCGACGACCGGAATCGAACCGGTGTAGACGGCTTTGCAGTGTTCCCGGAAGTCCAGTCCTCCGCTTACCTATGCGGTTTTCGGGGACCCCCGGTGCTCTCAGATGCCCCAAAAAACGCTCGTATGGGGAGCCTTTGGGGAGCCCGCTACCGCCTGCGGAAGCGGGGATGGGCTATTCGGCGGGCGGACCGCGACGCGCGATCGTCTTCGTTTGCGAGAGCGCTAGCTTCATCAGCGCCAAGAACCCTTTCTCGGTGATCTTGTCGTCGTGACGTAGCTGAAGTGCCCCGACGACGGCAAGCAGGGTCACCGCCGCGACGAGGACGACCGGGATCACCCAAAGCGGGGCCAAGGCGGCGACTGCCAAGACTGCGCCAACCAGCACCACTGCCGCCAATAGATAGAACAAGCCTGTGCTCCAGGGTCCGGCAAGCGCCTTCTCAGCTTGTCGCTGCTCGGCTCGCCGCGCGGCCTCCTGCGTCGCGAGCTCACCAGCGACTCTCTGCACCTCGGCCGCGTCGCTGCCTTGGACCTCAATGACGGTGTCACCGACCCAGAGGGTTGCGCCACAGCTCGCACAGTGGACCACCTTTCCGCCCGACGCGGCGATACCCGTTCCACCGCAGGCTCTACATATCTGCCGACTTGGTCTAGGCGCCATCGCCTCAGCCAACGCCGCGCGGTTCGCGGCCGCGCGCGGTCAGGAACTCGCGAACCTCCGCTTGGTAGTCGGGGTGGTCCTTGATCCAGTAGAAGCGCTCGCAGAAGTCCTCCAGGAGGTCCAGCGCTTCCCCGTAGTCGTCGGCGACGAGCGCGTTCACGGCGCTCACGGCCCGCGAGGCAGGGTCCGCGTCCGCGAGGAGCGCGTCCAGCTCCGCGGCGCCGGCGACGAGCCGGCGCAGGCTGGAGCGTCCCTGGAAGCGGTGCCCGTCAACGTAGTCGGCGTCCTCACCCTCGGTGAGGACGCCGTGCTCAGACTCGTCGGTGTGTGCGAAGCGGATCGCGGCGAGCACGTCCGGCGGCACCACGCGATCATAGTCCGTGACGGGGACCTCGCCGTCGTCGTCAAAGCGGACGGACTCGTGATGGTCGGGATCGTCGTCCTCGCTGAGGGTGCGGGCGACGACGCGCGTGAGCAGACGAAGCCCGTCATCCTCCACGGCCACGCAGTAGATCGTGTCCCCTCGCCGCAGCTTGCCGGCGCTGTACGGAACGTAGATGCTCGTCACGAGTTCGCCGTGCAGGTCTTCGCCGCGCTCGCGCGTCTCAATGCTCCAAAACGAGAGCCAGCCGGTCACGTCGGGCATCATATGCCAGGCACCCGAAGAGGCTCTGGTTCGAGCAGGCCGAATAAGTCCCGTTAGGGCATATGCGGTGGCTCGGCTCTCGGAACCAGCCGCGGGATAGCGGATGACCGATCGGCATCCATGTCGAGAGCCGGCTCTTATGGGTCCCCGGCGATTACCGCGATACCGCGCTCAATGTTCTCCGCGACCAGCAAGCCCAGCCCAAGGGGCGGGACTAGCTGTCCCGCAATTTCGCCGCCTGCGACTAGCCACGTCGGAACTCGGTCGGCGGCTGGGCCTACGCGCTTCATTGCATTGAGCACGGGGTCGGGGATTCGCTCTCGCACCGCCTCAAGCGCGCCACGCATCGCATCGTCTGCAACGTCTATAACTGTGCCTCCTGCCCGAACAAACGCCTTGAGCGCTCGCATGCCGCGCTCGCGGATCGCCGCCAGTGACTGCGTGGTCACAAACGCCCACTCGTCGGCGAGCACGTCGCCGAGCGGCTCGTCCCCACCGGCGAGACGTTCGCAAATCTCCCTGGCCTCACCGGTGAGCGTTCCTTCCTCCATTGCCTGCTCCAGCGAGAAGACCACGACGTCGCTCGCCAGCAGCGCCTGGCGCACACGCACGATCCGTTCCGGGTCGGGTTGGGCATAGGGAAGAAACGCCTCGCTATTCACGGCTTCCTCCTCCAAGCGGCGCATCAATGCCTGTGAGATGGCGAGCCAGGGGCGAAGCTCGGGATCAGCAATCCAATCGAGCGCCTCGTCTGAGAACACGACAGAGGTGTCGAGGATAACCCTGCTCAGCTCGGGGCGACTAGCCATCGGCACGCAGTTAGCTAATCAGAACTCGTCTAAGAAGTCAACGATCCCTGTGTTCGCTCGTGTGCAGTGCAATACTGCTCAAATGGCACCAAACACCAGATTCGTCTCGCCGAACCCTGAGGGCGGCTGGGACGTAAAGAAGCCCGGTGCGTCGCGGGCAAGTTCCCATCATCAGACGCAAGCCGAGGCCCAAGACGCCGCGCACGGATACCTCCAGAACGAAGGCGGGGGCGAGCTGATCACGCAGGGCCGGGACGGCCGCATCCGCGATAAGAGCACGGTCCCGCCGGGCCACGACCCCTTTCCCCCGAGGGGCTAGGGGTGGCGACGCTGTATACCAAGGAAGGCCGGGCGCTCCGCCAGTCGGGCAACGACTTGTTCTCGCGCTCGGGCGCGCACGTCGCGAAGCTCAAAGGCAAGAAGGCGTATGGCCCCGACGGCCGGTACGTCGGAACGCTCGTCGGTAGCCGCCTCGTTTACCGCTCCACGGACAGCGCCACGATCGGGTCCGCGTTCGCGCAGCGCGCGCACGCCGGTACCGCTGCAGCACGAGTCGCCGGCTCCGCGGTCTCCGGGGAAGAGCCACCGATCCCCGACTAGCGAGCGGACCGACGAGACGGCGACCCCGGGGCAACGGTGGGGCGCTCGTCGTCCACCCAGCCGACGCCACCCGATCCGTCTGGCAAACGGCCAGATGCGTGCCTTGCGAGCGTCGAGCCACGGGTTATGCCTGCACGTGATTTCGCCCGGCCACCGGACCTGTGCCGTTTGCCCGGTCACGCTGATGCTGACCGTCGCGAACTCGGCCGGGTACGGGTTGAAGCCGCCGTGCTGCTGCGCAGCCGCAAGCATCTCGTCCGGCGCGTACGACAGGACGGCATAGAGCATCTCGACAGCGCGCCGGACCCCCTCGCCTCCAAGTCGCGGAGAGAGGATCGCGGCGACCGGTTGCTCGACGGCGGCGTTATTGCCTGCCCACTCCCAGCGGACCAGCCAAGCCTTCCGGCCTTGGCGAGCGGTCATGCCGAAAAGGGCTCGGCTACGCGACGGCGAGTACGTTGATCGACGCGCGGACGTTACCGGCGAGGCCGTTGAGGTCCACAACGGCGTGCCAATGGCCCGAGTGCGGAACGCTGAGGCGGGCCGGGGTCCTGACGGCTTCGCCTCCGAAGAAGGTGCAGTCCTGTCCGTTCCGGTATGCCGAGAAGTTGGCGCTGTCGATCAGCCGCACGAAGGCTCGGCCGTTCAGCCCGAACTCCACGAGCGTTCCCGCGCCAACCTGGCCCAAATCACTGTGCAGAAAGTTCATGTTCGCTCCTTGTAAATCGCTTACAGTGTCGCCGAGGTCCGCGTCTGTGTGGATACCACCCCGCACCGCTTCGTCGACATCAGAACTTGTACCAGGGCCGGAGGACGCCAAAAGTGCGCCGCCGGGAGGAGGTGGTAAGGCTCCTCCCGGCGGGCTGGTAAGCGATGCACTCAGGAACGCACTGCGTGAGCAGCGGACGTAGTTCTATACGAGACCGGCGACGAACCGCGCGCGATCGGCGGCGCAGGTCGTCAGGATGGTTGGCCCCGGGGCTGGCTGCTGCGCATCTCGCGCCACGGCCAGACCTCCGGGCCTGTCCTCGCTGGCTACGCCACCCACCGCGCGTCGGCCACCTCCTCCCGATACTTCCCCGTGCTCAGGAACGCCTGCAGCCGGCGACCCTCGGCCAGCGGCCGGATCTTCGCGATCGCCCGGTTGGGCGTGCGCGCCTCGGTCGCATAGACCTGCTGGTACTCGGCCGAGTCGATGCCCTTGGAGGGGTCGGTGGCGAACACGAGCTACCAGCGGTTGCCCACCCGCTGGGCGTTGATCTCGGCGATGCGCTTGTTTTCCCGCTCGAGATCCTGCGCCCAGGCGAAGAGGTCGGTCTGGGCGCCGGTGGCTGTGGTCATGGGTCGATCTGCCCCATGCGGCCGATCTCGCCAAGGGGTCGGGACGGGAACGTTGAGGGATGGGGGATCAGGGGTGGTTTTGGATGGGAGACAACAACACCACCCGCCCGAAACGGAGGTGGGTGTCGCCGGTCAAAGAGCTGGGATGCTCGAGCCCGAGGAGCAGGGTCCGATCTGGGAGGCAGCCGAGATCGCGGTGGAGGGCACCGGAGAACTTGACGGGCGCCCTTGCAGATCTCCGCACATCTCCAGAGCTTCCGCGATGCCGTCGGTTCTGTCCGGCCGCCTTGCGAAGGTGGTTCGCTAGGTTCTTTACAAGCCTAGACCCTGGAGAACATTATCGCCCTGATGACTACCAAGCTTTTTGCGGAAGTTGCGGGAGTAGACACGCCTTTGATGCGGCTACTTCCTCTACTTGATAGTCCCCGCTGGTGGAAGTGCCGTAGGCTAAGCAGCCCATGCCGGACCCGACAGGGGTTCGACGCGTATCTCATCGTGGTCTCCTCGCCGTCTCTATGCCCGCAACGTCCTCAGTCGATCCCTCGCCAAAGCCCATGTTGATGTACCAATTCGTCTTTAGGTTCATGGTCCTTGCGGGCATCGACGGCGAAGCTGCCCATACGGTCGCCGCTTTCGCGCTCCGAGCGGTCACGGCGATCCCCGGTGCGAGACGCCTCCTGCGACGCGTCCTCGGTCCCCACGACCCCGGCTTGCGCATTCGGGCCCTCGGAAAAGACTTTCCAAGTCCTCTGGGCTTGGCCGCAGGTGTGGACAGCAACGGGACCTGGTTCGAAGGTCTCGGGGCTCTCGGGTTTGGGTTTGTCGAGGTTGGGACCGTCACGGCTCTGCCGCAGTCCGGCAATGAGGGGAAACGGGTGTTCCGACTGGTATCCGACCGCGCCATCCTCAACCGGAGGGGCTTCCCTAACGATGGTGCCTCTGCTGTAGCGGACCGCCTGCGCCGGCGATCGGAGGGTCCGATCGTGGGCGTCAACATCGGCAAGGGCAAAGAGGTGTCCTTGGACGAGGCTGGCGCCGACTACCAAGCGTCTCTGCGGCAACTCGCGCCACTTGCGGACTACGCAGTTCTGAACGTGAGCTCGCCCAACACGCCGGGACTCCGAGAGATGCAATCTGTCGACCGACTGAGGCAACTCATTGCCGATGCCCGCCGCGAGATCGAGGCGGTGGGGACACACGTGCCCCTCCTGATCAAGATCGCCCCCGACCTCACCGACGAGGAACTCGATGCGATATCCGATCTCGCGGTCTCAGCGGGGCTCGACGGCATCATCGCGGTCAACACAACCACCAAACGCAACGATCTAGCGGACCTCTCGGCTCTGCCCGAGGGGGTGACCGACGGTGGGATCTCGGGCGCTCCATTGAAGCGCCGATCACTCGAAGGTTCTGCGGCGGCTTCGCTCACGTGTGGGCGACGAGCTGACTCTGATTTCGGTGGGTGGTATCGAGACGCCGGACGATGCATGGGACCGCATCGTTGCCGGTGCGACTCTCGTTCAGGCACATACTGGGTTCGTGTACGGAGGGCCGCTATGGCCTCGTCGTATTAATCAGGGCCTGTCTCGGCACCTTCGTGATGCTGGAAGGTCGTCGATTGAAGAGGTAGTGGGCTCGGAGAACGCAATGGATCAGCGAGCCAACCAGCATCAAGACACAGGCAGCTTGGGGACGTCCCAGGCACGTGACATCGCGGCAGCTCATGGAGCAGGACAGACCCCCCGTCCGGCGCCCGTCGCCTGAGTCGGCCGGAACGGGCATGCTCCCGACAGCGAAGCACGACTTGTTAGCTCAAAGCGGGACAAATGGCAGATATCGACTTGTTCTTCGACCTCGTTGCTGAGCACTTATCGAGTGAGCTGGACGACCTCGATTCTGCTGATATCGAGATCAAGCACTGGGTCGTCGTCGAAGACGACCTGGGCGTCGCGATCTCGGTGGTCGGCGATGAACCGCACCCCCACGAGATCCTTGGGACACTGATCGATGGGGACGCCGCAGGGGCGGCATACATTACCTACAACCCAGGCGCCGAGATCGTCGTTGCCAATGCGCTTGTAGCAGACCCCAGGAACTCAGACATTCGGCGTGCTCATGTCGTGAGAGATGGCGAGATGATAAGCCTTGAGCCGTGGGAACATACGGTGTAGCGAATATCGGCCAAGATCGCAGAGCTGATCGCCGTCGATCAGATCGACCGGCGGCGCCCCGTCACGGGTGGACTCGCGCTTGGCTTCGGAGGTGAAGGTGCCCGTCGTGATCAGCAGACCCTTCTCGCCGCGCCCGCTCATGGCCCCACGGAAGTCGCGCACCGCGCCGGAGCCGACGCTGCCGACGTAACGCTTGCACTGGAAGAACACCGGGAAGCTGAGCGACACCCGGTAGACCCCGATACCGTCGTTGGGTCTCTCGCAATTGAGCGGTATAGGTGGCGTAGGCGGCTGGGATTCCTTCTGGAGTGATCGTCCGTCCCAAATCGGTCGTGCTCCATACGCCGCGGCGGCTGTTCTCGAGCAGCGCCATGTCCTTTAGGTAGCTGCGCGCCCAGGCGAGCCGGTATTCGATCAGGCCGCTGCGGCCGTTGTTCGCTGGCACCGTGAGTTGCTCCTCGGTGAACCCCTCGTTGGCGATGACCCGCTCGACGATCTCCTCGTTGGTCCCGCTGTTGCCGATCTCCCGTACCGCACGCAGCGTCGGCCAGAGCAGGTCGGAATACGCCGGTATGTGCAGGCCGTCGCTCACGGCACACAAGCTATAGGGGCTTCCGGATAGCGAAAGACTTCAGCAATCGCACAAAGCTCACCTATGGACGAGCCCCAGGGACGCGAACACGAGCTACCCCCGATCACCCACCCGCAAGGCGTTGATCTCAGCGATGCGCGTGTTTTCCCGCTCGAGCTCTCGAGCTCAGGCGAAGAGGTCGCTCTGGGTGCCGGTGACTGTGGTCATGGGTTGATCTGCCCCACGTGGTTCATCTCGCCAAGGGGTTGGGACGGGAACGTTGAGGGATGGGAATCAGGGGTGGTTTTGGATGGGAGACAACAACACCACTCGCCCGAAACAAGGTGAGTGTCGCCGGTCACAGAGCTGGGAGGCTCGAGCCCAAGGATTAGGGACGAAGCCAGGAGTCCGCCGAGACCGCTAGGGACAGATGGTTGTTCTCCAGCTCATCACCGAGCTAGCGTAAAGCCGGGGTTGATGCTCGATCCCGGACTGAGGTTCTCCGCAGTGGCGATCCTCTCCGGGGTCCGCAGGTCAAGCGTGAGAACCGCGAGTTCAGGGCCGTCGTGAAGCATGCGCAGCACGTCAGCGAGGACCAAGGCGCCGGCGATCGCGCCAACGAAAGCCGCTGCGACCGAGACCCCGGCGATCTCAGTAATGCCGCACTCTGCCTCCGCGCGCGTCGCTCCCTCTGTCACGAGGCGCTCGAGTTCGGCCTCATAGCGCTCGGGGACTCCCACCCGCTCGCTACGGGTACTGTCGAACTGCGCCGCCGGGTCCAGCTGGGACGGGAACGTATGGATCGCCATGTGCAGGTAGTCAAGTACACCGCCGCCGAGGCCGCCGTCGACAACATGGCTGAAACCGGCGCCGCCGAGCAGTCTGCGTGGCTCAGGCGAATCGAAGCCCGCGAGTGCGATGGACGGCTCTTTCGATGTCGGGTGCGTGTGCTCGTCGAAGAGTCGCTCCACGATGGAGGTCTTGAACCCGAGCGACTGGAGTCTCCCCGCGACGACACGGCTCTTGCGGTCTTCGATGTCCTTCTCGCGGGCGAGCAGGCCGCTCGGGAGGTTTCCCTTCACGAGCGTGTCGGTGTCCATTAAGTACACGGTCAGATTCGCGTGGTCCGCGTATGGCAGCAACCCGAGGCACCAGGTGTAGGCTTGGCCGAGGTGCCCGAGGCCGAGGAGCCACAGCCCGGTTGGCAGATACGTGAGGGGTGGACCGGCCGCCTCTGGGGAGAGCCAATCGGCCTCCGGCTGCCAGAGTGAGATGCCGATGTCGCGACGGGTGGCGAGCGTCGAGCCACAGCAGTGCTGGAATACCTCGCAAACACCGAGAGCGCCTGCGACAACGCCCGCGAGCGCGATCCCCGGCGCGCCGGGTGCCCCCGATTGGCTCTCGAGGATCCCTCCGCTCCAGCCGTTCCAGGCAGTGTGCATCACCGCCGAGCCCATGCTCGGCCGGCCAGGCTCGCCGATGACGATAGTCGGATGGGCGCCGTCGAGATCACTCACCACCTGACCGCCGAGCTCGACGATGACCTCCAAGCACGTTCGTCCCGCTCCCCAACCCTCCGTGAGGGGCGCGTTGTCCTCGGTACGGACGAGAACGCCACCAAGAAACGTGCGCGCGGCGGCGTTGACCGCCGTCATCAGCGCGGCCTGCGCGGCCGGGCTCTGCGTAATCCGGGGGCCGACATCGATCTGCAGGATCAACGTCCGTAGAATCGCTTCCGCCTCGGGCATCGTCTTGGCCTGACCGGACTCGAGGAGCTGCTTGGCGGTGCGGTGCAGGTGATCAATGTCGGCCATGCTCACCGCCACCGTTTGATGTGCAGACGCCGGGCAGCTTCCTTGCCGGTCCAGGAGATCCATCCGTCACTGCCCCGGTATTCGTGCAGGCCCGCGTCGATGGGCTTTACCGGGTGGGTGGCGAGGTCGGGGACGATCACCGCGAGGTGGCCTCTGAGGGCGACCATCGGGCTTCCCTTGTCCGTGTCGCTCTGCCCCACCCAGACGTGTGGGTGGGTGTGGATGTCGCCGATCACGATCAGCTGCTCGACGGCGCACATGTCCCACAGCGGACCGTATGCGAGACCGTTGAAGGCGATCCCGCCCTGCAGGCAGTTGGGGTCGAGGTCGTCGAGGTAGACGATCCGGGTTACAACGTGGGGGTCGCCGTCGCGGTCGGCAAGCAGGAAGGCGCCCGACTCGCTGCCACCGGCGGCAGCGCCGCGACGGCCGAGATCGGCGATCATGCCTGCCCACTGGCGGCGGCGAAAGCGCAGGAGCGGGGCCGGACGTCTAGATCCCCACATAGTCGTCTCTCGCGAGAGCCTGGCTGACATTCTCTAGATAAAACGTCAGGTCGCGCTCGGGGTGCCACATGAGGCGTGGATAACGACCCGCCCAGTCAGCGGCGTGCGTCTCGATCGCTACACGATCATAGGGTGCATACAGCGCACGTCCGTTTTCCCAGTCAGCGCGGAAGACGAAACCCGCTGCTCCTCCCTTTGGGCGCAGAGTGGCGTCGAGCAGCGTGTTGGCGTCGATGTCCCAAACGGCTGCCGTCGGCGCGGACTGCGGGTAGCCCGAGAGCTCGAAGCGCAGAGCGAACTCGCCGGGGGCATTCTCGCGGGGTGCCGCGGTCACGGCGATCAGAATGTGCGGCCAGCCTGGCTCGATAACTCGCCAGCGCCCTCCGTCGATGCCGAGCTGAAACCGGGCGCCCTTGAGGTGCGCCTCGAGCGCGCGCTGGTCCGCGCTGGTCCGGTGCCGCAGGCGCGGTCGCCGTCACCACGGGTTCGCTCATCCCTCAAAGCTTTCTTCGGCTGCCAGGTCGAGCAGGACCGCACAGTCGCCGGGCGTCACCAGCGAGCCGACATGCACCGTCCATGCGAGGAAATGGTCGGCTCCGGGGAGCGCGAGCACGTGCTTCGCGCGCTGCTCGGGCGAAAGATCGAACTCGTCCTTGCCGGTCGCCCACGTGAAGACGCGCTTGATTGTTGCTGCTGGTGCAAAGGAGTGCGGTATTTCTCTGCCGGCGAAGCGCACGGTGACCTCGACACGGTGACAGCGGCCGCGATGGACGTGATGCCTGTGACGAATCCCAGCCGCTTCCAGCGTTATGTCGAGGTCCAGCTCCTCTTCGGCCTCCTCCACCCAGACATGACCATCCTCCTCAGACACCACCAACTCGCGGACCAGTGCCGACGCCTCAATCTCGACCAGCTCAGGATCCTCTTGCCCCGCAGAATGAAGAAATAGCTCCATGAGTCCTCCTCGCCCGGCGGCGCCGGGCCGACTGTTAGCGTTTACGTTTCCGGTGCATCTCAACAAGTATACTAACTACGTAAAGATTTTCAAGACCCATGGAGCTGACTTTCGCCGACAGACGTCTCGCCGACCTGTGCAACTGCAAGCGCGCGATGATTGACGAATGGGGAGAGCCGTTGGCCGAGCTCGTAGCGGAGCGGCTGTGCCAGCTCGCCGCCTCCGAGCTAGGCAAGGTCGAGACGCTTCCTTACGCAACCGTCAAGACGACGTCCCGCGGGTCCGTGACGATCGAATTCGACGCGGGGCAGGTGTGCGTGCGGTGCGAAGCCGGTCCAGACGGCCGAGCCGGACGGAACCCAGGAGCCGTACAACGATTGAGAGTTCAGACGATCAAGGTCGCGAGATCAGGGGAGACACGATGAAAAGGATCAAAGATCATCCGTTCCAGCCTGACTATGCGGTGGCGCCGGGACGGACCCTTCGCACGAAGCTCAAGGAGATCAACGTTTCGCAGGCGGATCTTGCTTCACGTAGCGGGCTATCGACCAAGCATGTGAACCAGATCATCAAGGGCATCGCCCCGATAAGCCAGGAGACCGCGCTGGTCCTAGAGCGCGTCACCGGAACTCCGGCCGGACTGTGGAACCGCCTCGAGGCTGACTACCGCGAGGCGCTGCTGCGATCGCAGCGCCGCAAGCTCTCAGACGCGGACAAGCGGTGGCTGCACACGTTCCCCGTCGCCGAGCTCCAGGCCCGTGGCTACCTGCCCGCGACGAGAGAGCCCGTACGGCTGCTCGACGCACTGCTGAGCTACTTCGGAGTCGCTGACCGGAAAGCGTGGGAACGGGTCTGGTCGCAGCCGGTCGCCGCACTGAAGCAATCAAAGGCCTTCAAGAGCGAGCCCGGCGCGGTGGCCGCGTGGCTACGGGTCGGAGAACTACAGGCTCGAAACGTGACGACCGAGCCTTACGATGCCGCGGCTTTCCGGGCGTCGCTACAGGATGCACGAGCACTGACGCAGCTGACGGAATTCCACGGGCCGCTGGTAGAGCTGTGTTCGGCGGCGGGCGTGGTGCTCGTCCTCGCGACCGAGATCGGAGATTGCCGCTTGAGTGGCGCCGCCTGGTGGGCTAGCCCGGAACGGGCCGTTATCCAGCTGACCGACAGGTACAAACACGAGGACAACTTCTGGTTTGCGTTCTTCCACGAGGCAGCGCACGTGCTTCTCCACTCGAAGAAGCAGACGTTCCTCGATGATGGCAGTCAGGCGGACGATCTTGAGGATGAGGCAAACCGGTTCGCCGCCTCAACCTTGATCCCGGCCAGCGCCGCTAGGCAACTCCCCTTGTTGAAGACCGATGCGGAGGTAGAACAGTTCGCCGCGGAAGTCGGCATCAGTCCCGGAATTGTCGTGGGGCGCTTGCACAATGATGGCTTCTGGGACTGGAGCAAGGGCAACCGGCTACGGCGACATCTTCGAATCGTCGAGGATTGAGTGCCAAAGCAGCCTCCTATCGTATAAGGGCGCGTCGGGTTGGTCGCGATATCGTCGACGTGGGGATCAGGGTACCGGCGCTCAGGAGTGTTACTCGCGCGGCGCGAGGAAATAGATCGGCTTCAAAGGAAGACGTTGACGGTCTGAGACGTCCAGCTGAGCGAAATGCTCGATCCAAAGCTCGACGAGACGGTCGAGATTCACGAGGGTAAGGCGCCGCTTCTCCTGAGAGCGAGCCTCCCGTTCGGCCTCTGCTGTAAAGCCCCCGGCCGACACATAGATCCCTAGTGGTTCATTCGTGAAGTTTGTTGGTTATGCCTCGAGGACCTTGCCGGTGTAGGTCCACTTGAATGGTTTGGCGGTTTGGTTGTAGGTCTCGATGAATGCGAGCATTTGCTCGGCGAGGTCTTCTTCGCTGAAGAAGCTGCCGTGCTTGAGTAGCCGGCGGTAGAGGATCGAGAAGAAGATCTCGATTTGGTTCAGCCAGCTGGCGTGGGTTGGGGTGAACTGGAAACTCCAGCGTGGATGATTCGCCAGCCATTCTGTGACCTCTTGGGTGCCGCGGGTGGAGAGGTTGTCGCTGACCGCGATGATCTGCTGGCCCTCCACAACGGGGATCTCAGAGTCGAGCTGGTCGAGGAAGCGGATCAGGTCGAAGCGGTTGCGTGTCTTTGACGGCATCGCGAGCACATCGCCTTCCGTGACTTTCAGACAGGCGAACAGGCATTGAGTGCCGTTGCGGACATATTCGTGCTCGCGCCGTGTCGGGCGCCCCGGAGCAGGCAGGACGTCGGGCTTGGTCGGCGCCTTGGCTTGGATGCCGGTCTTTTCGTCGATCGAGAGCACCAGCACGTTCTCGGGCGGATTCACGTAGAGACCGCAGACCTCTTTCAGGCGCTCCTCGAACTCGGGCCGGGAGAAGTCGCTCATGACCCAGTAGTCGGTCCGGTGGGGCTTGATGTCGGCACGAGAGAGAATCGCGTGCGCGTGGGAGGCCGACATCCCGACCGTCGCGCCGAGCTGCTCATAGGTCCAGCGTTCCTGCTGTGCACCCTCCGGTGTCTCAGGTGGCCGCGTGCACGCCTTCGCGATCAGCCTCGCCCGAACCTCCTGGGAATGGATCAGCGGTTTGCCCGAGCGCGGCAAGTCGACAAGGGCAGCGATCCCGTCCTGCTCATAGCGCGCCCGCCACTTCTGCGCCGTGTTCGTCGAACACCCCAACAGCCGGCCGATCTCCGCGGCCGAGCGGCCCTCGCCGGCCTCCAACACGATCTGCGCGCGCTCGACCATCCGCACCTCTGCGGTGCTTGAGCGCACGATCCGCTCGAGCTCCACTCGATCCTCCGCACCGATCTCGATCCGCTTCGCCAACGCAGGCATACCGAACCCCCATCATCGCTGAACAGAACAGCGACAACTTCGGCAAACACCACAACACCCCTTCAACAATCCACGAACTTCACGAATGAACCACTAGATCCTGATCGCCGAGTACCGCTATAAACGAGCGGACCCCATCCACCGAAATCTTCGTATCAGGCTGCCGCTTGACCTGAACCTTTATACGGGGAGTTGTTGCGCCAAGTGGATCAGTGTGCGCGATCATGTCAATACCGCGATCTGGTCCTGGCGGTGCCACCCACAAGACGTGATAGCTCATCCCTCGCAGCAACGCGGCGACCAGGTCCTGGAAGTCATACGGTGGCATCTCGGCGAGATAGTCACGAATCTCAACCCAAGCGAGTTCTTCGGCCTCCTCAAACGTGCTGGAAGTCTCACTCTCGATTACCGCATCGGCCTCTACATCGTCCGCATCGATCGAAGATGGTTGTTGCTGTTTCCAAGCTCGGTATAGCCTTCTCGCCTCCCGCTCAAACGCCTCGGGGTCCGGAAACTTCGAATAGGCAGCCCGTCCGTCATCGGTCAGCGTCCATTGCCCTTTGCTCTTTATCAGCCATCCGGCCTTGACAGAGGTGATCGTCGCGAACCGAACGGTCTTCTCAAAGCGCCTCACCGTGGGGCGCTTTGGATACATGGACAACTCGAATGGCGTCGGGGGCACGCGTTCCTCGACGGCCTTGATCACCTGTGCTGCGGGGAGCCCATCCGGATGCTCAATGAGCACGGCAAAGGCACCGCGCACCAATTCTCCCAACCGTCTGGTGGTTAGCTCTGCCATGCGCCTCTCTTGTCCGTGAGCCGAGCCCAAGCCTATAGCTTTGCGCCCTCCGACTGAGGCGGTGTTCGTCGGCGCGCTCGCTTCCAGGCTCAGAAGCAGCAGCTGGGTAGGTCATGACACGAGTCTCCAAGAGTCTCGTGACGGTTCATAATGCCAACATCCGGAAAGAGGCATAGAGTGAGCGTATGGACCCGCGACTCGTATCATTAGACACAATCCCAGATGCTTGGCATGGCGCACCACGACGATGGGGCCATCCGCTGCACAGTCTTTGCTCCTACTTCGCGATGTTCCCGCCGCAGCTCGCTAGCGTATTCATCCAGTGGCTCACACAGCCAGGTGACGCCGTCTACGATCCGTTCTCTGGGCGAGGCACGGTGCCACTGGAGGCGATATTGCATGGCCGCATCGGACTCGGCGCAGATGCCAATCCACTCGCTCACGCACTCACGCGGGCCAAGATTCGACTCCCATCGCGAACTGCGGTTCAGAGTCGATTGATGGAGCTTGAGGAGACCTACGACGCGCAAACCACCGATACAAGATCGGTTCCGGACAACATCCGCATGCTTTACTCGAATCGGACGCTTAAACAACTGGTGTTCCTCCGAGAGACTTTGGGATCGAACCCACGGGTCGATCCTTTCTTGACCGGCATGGCTCTGGGTATGTTGCATGCGAATCACTCCTCTGCGGGAGCGACGGCGGGATTCTCCGTCAGTATGCCAAACACTTTCGCAATGGCTCCTGGCTATGTGCGGAAGTACATTGCTCGCGAGAATCTCGTCGCACCTGACCTCAACGTATTTGTGATGTTGCGCTCTCGCGCAGCAAAGTACGACCTACCGCGCAAAGCAATGACGTCTGGCCGCGCATGGCTGCACGATGCTACAGAGCCTGCTCCCCTCAGCGTTCGACGAGCTCGACCCCGGCTCATATTTACTTCGCCACCTTATTTGCAGGTCATCAAGTATGGCAAGTACAATTGGGTTCGACTGTGGTTCTTGAAGCACGACGCGCACGCCGTCGACTCACAACTTATGGCCAGCGCGAGCCTGCCACGCTATCTCGCTTTTATGGACGATGTACTCGGCGGTCTAAAGCAAACCGTCGCCGATGACGGTTTCGTATGTCTTGTCATTGGCGATGTGCGTAAGGGCGAAGAGCAGATCAATCTGGCAGGCAAGGTCTGGCGGCATGTAGCCGAGCCGGCCGGCTGGTACTGCCATAGCATCATTGCCGATCAAGTGCCACTTGGACAGAAGGTGAGTCGGATCTGGAAGAACAACCCTGGTCGTGCGACTAAGGTCGATCGGCTCCTCCTGCTCAGCCCGTCTTCAACAGTAGCGCTGCCGGAACTGAGCCCCGTCGATTGGTCTGAGACTCCGTCTCTCTCGGCGGTTCAACTTCGAGAGAAGGTGGGCTAATGGCATCAGTGGTTCAAGAGTTGAAGCAGCTTGCCACCGTAGACCTCTTCCAGGAGTGTCGAGGCGACGAGCTATTCGTTGGACGCCCGTTCTATCTTGACTTTGATCGCCTGCGGCTCATGTCGAACGACAGCTGGAAGCACAAGGTCGATGGAGTGCCAGCAGGTGCCTTTCTTCTAGCCCTCTACGTCGGCCTCGCCGACGAGGCTGACGTTGATGAGGCGATCCTCGTCCGAGTGCTGCGTCCAACAAAGCTGCCTACCGATGACGACGTAGTCGCTGCGATGGTGGACCACTACAAGGAGACGCCACCAAACGGCGGTGCTCCGCTCGATTCATTTACACGGGCCGAGTTTCAGTTCTCTGGTCTCGAGTGCCGGGTAATCGGTTCGTTCTATAAGGACGCAACCGGCAAGATTCTATTTGCCGGGGACCTCGACAACTTCTATGCCGCGAACAACTACCGAGTAGTTAAGCCCACGGGAAAGGTTCTTGAGTACATCGTCAACTTTCGGGAGGAGGGCATTCCGGGCGGAATCGGTGACGAGCGGATCGGGCGCGTCCGCTACAGCTCCAGCCTCCGCCACGTGGCCGGAGAAGATGTACCCGTGTATGTCTCTCCGCTTGACTTCTTGGGTAAGCGCACCGCACTCTTCGGTATGACGCGCACTGGAAAGTCGAACACCGTGAAGAAGATCGTCCAGGCTACTGTTGATATATCGAAGTCCGGCGCTAGAGTCAATGGGCAGGCGCTCAAGGGCGTCGGACAGATCATCTTCGATGTCAACGGTGAGTACGCCAATCAGAACCAGCAGGATGAGGGCACCGCGATCTTCGCCCAGTATCCGACCGAGGTAACTCGGTACAGCGTCCTCGAGAAGCCTGGTTTTAAGGTGATGAAGCTGAACTTTTTCAAGTCCGTCGTTGACGGGTTTGGAATGCTTGCGACACTGCTAGGAGATGATACGGCGAACTACACACGCGCCTTCTGTAATATCGACTGGTCCGAACCGGTCTCGGGCGACACGGGAGCGAAGACGCGCTACGATCGCAAGGTCGCCGCTTATCAAGCCTGTCTGAAGCGCGCCGGCTTCGTGAGCGCCAGCAGCGCCAAGATTCGCTTCGAGGACAACGCCGACATTCGGTCGTCAGGTGTCCCTGGGTTGGACGGCATCGAACCCAAAAAGGGCATTACTCTGGATGAGGCGATTGCCTGGTTCACTGCGGCGTGGGACAGCTATCAAGAGCCGCAAGGCCCTTTCCGTGCCTATGCCACCAAAAACGGTGGTAAAGAGTGGGCTGACGAGGATCTTCAGACGCTTATGCGGTTCCTGACGGGTAGAGCCCGACCTAAACAGGCAGCGAACGAGGCAGGCTACCGAAAGCTAATTCCCTATCGCTCGCTTCACACTTCCTCGATCGACAAGCCGTTTGAGGACGAAATTATTGATCTTCTTCGCGGTGGCAAGATCGTGATCTTGGATCTTTCGCAGGGCGATCCTCATATCCAAAGAACATACTCCGAGCGTGTGTGCAAGAGAATATTTGCCGAGGCGATGGACCGATTTGTCCGAAATGATCTGGCGAACTTTATTCAGATGTATTTTGAGGAGGCGCACAACCTCTTTCCGCGTAAAGAGGAGAAGGACCTCACCAACATCTACAATCGCCTCGCCAAGGAGGGCCAGAAGCTGCGCATAGGGCTCGCCTACGCTACCCAGGAGGTGAGCTCGATTTCAGCCAGCATACTCAAGAATACCCAAAACTGGTTTGTTGCTCATCTCAATAACCGCGATGAGCTGCGCGAGCTCGACAAGTACTACGACTTTGAGGACTTTACTGACAGCCTCCGGCGGACGACTGACCGTGGTTTCATTCGTATGAAGACCGACTCGAATACGTTCATCGTCCCAGTGCAGATCGATAAGTTTGTGGTGGCGGAGCAGTCCTGATGGCCTATACCTCGCTTCGAGGCCGCAAGCCCTTAGAGCGCGCGAGCAAGATCTCCCACACCGAGATTATCAACAATCCTGAAGTTAAGGATTTACTCGGTAAGTGTGCGGTACCCAAACCCGCCGAGAGTGCGATTCTCGCTGATCTCGCCCAACGTGTTCCGTCGCCACTTGAGGAGCGCATACGGCACGTCGTCGCGGTTGACGGCGGATACCGCGAGACATCCGTTCGCGAGGACTTTCCTTCGGCGGCGATCACGTTCTTCACCTTTGGGCCGCTGCTGTTCAAGCTAGCAGACCTCCGTGAACTTGATAAGCAGCCGTTCCTCGCGCCCGAGGATATGGCGAAACTCAAGAACATTCAGCGCTACACGTTGGTGTTGCCGTCGAGAAACATCTCGCGCGAGGGCAAATCACTTCAGCTCTCCGTACGCGAGACACTCCAAGACTTCTTTGAGCGACGGGACAAGGAGGATGCTCCTTTGTCCGAGGCGCTCCGCTGGATCCTTTTTCGTGGCTGGTTGAAGACGGACGGCCAAGCTTGGGAGATCCCTCAGTGCCCCAACTACGGCTGCACAGCTGGACCGATCTCGCTCGAGCCCGACACGCCAGATCGCTTCTCATGCTCGGCGTGTAAGGGTCCGGTATTCCTTGTTGACGCCCTTCGCCTACATGAGCGTATCAACGAGGAGCAGGGCGCAAGCGGTATCGCGGGCTACGTAATGACGACACTGGAGCAACTGGTCCTCGTGCACGTCATCAAGGCCTTGCTCGAGACAAAGCCCTCGATCCTTTCGGAGATCCTCTTTATCAAGGACGGGCCGCTGGCTTTCTTTGGGCAGACCGCGCCACTCAGCAAGCCCATGCGGGAGCTGACACACTTTCTCGGGAGTCAGCCAGACCCGAGTAAAGGACCCGTGCAGAGCGGCTCGCTTCTAAATGTTGCGGGCTTGGAGAAGAGCGGAGCGTTTGTCGAGCACGCGGCGCAGATCGCTGATCGGCTCGAGTCTGACTCGCTCTTGCTGCTTTCGAACGAGTACATATATCGCTATATCGTCCCCGGCGATCCAAGCAGCGCCGATCCCTATGGGAAGAACACGTATTGGGGCGGCAAGCTGATCTACAAGGCCGGTGACGGCAACGTGTACGTCGCGACGATACCGACCGGAGACTTCACGCCCCATCCCGCCTACGGCGACTTCCCGAACCTGACTGAGATACTCAGCGTGCTTGGCACGCTTCGATGCTCGATGTACGACAACGCATTGATCCCAGTAGCCCTCGCCAATAAGCTCGTGTCCCTTTCCGAATTTCCGAGCTCGCGCATCCTTGAGAGCTTTGCCAAGGACTCCATGCAGTAGTCGGGCGAGCAGCTTTGACGCCCCGAGGCTCAGGAGGGCAGCTCATCCACGCGCCCTGCGTGGCGCACTGGCCGCATCCAGGATGGCCTCGAGATAGGTTGGCAGGAACGCCGATAGGTCAGCGGAGAGGGTGATCACGGCGCACAGACCGAAGCGGGGGAAGTAAATTCCGGCGCGATCAACCGGAATCCCCGTGGCACGAGCCATTGCGGCATACCCAAGTACTTGTGCCCAGTCTTCCGTCTTGTATCCAAGATTGACGGTGGACTTGATGTCCAGCAGCGTAGAGTCGAATATGAAGTCCGCGTCTGCACCGCCAACTTCTGCGCTATACGGGCCAAAGACTGGATTCAGCACTGCGTGCGCCATTGGCACCTTGCTGAAGAACCTTATGAAGGCGTTACCCAGATGCACGACATTACCAAGCAACTCATCATCGCTGACGGTTCGGCTTTGCGCGAAAAAGTCCTTGCCGACCTTCCAGCGCAAGAACTCATCGATTACGCCTACTGTGCCCGGACGGAAAACGGCATCCAATCTGGTCATGAACAGCGTGTGCTCGGCGTAGTCCTCCATAGATAGTTCGCCACCTATGAACTCGTCCTTTGCGGTCATCGCAGCATCCAAGCGACGCTTCAGGTAATCCAAAAGCTCAGACTCATGCTCCAGCGCCAGTTGTAGTCCCTCCTGTCGCTGTTCGCGGACAACGGGGTCTTTCGCGGCGTAAAGCCCTTCGTTCGCGGCGTTTAGACGTAGAGCTTCGGGCAGTCTAGCTAGCCCGGACTGTGCAATCGGGCGTCGGTCTTCGACATTCGTGCTCCCAACCTTCCGCACCAGGATCGCGCGGGCAACGTAGTCAAACGCGGTGCCGATTTCGCCTGCCTCATGGGACTTCCCCAGGCTCGGCACGGTGATCGTTGTCTTCCAATCCGCTGGCAACATAGCTACCCCGTCCAGCGTGACCAAAGCGGGCTTCAACTTTGGCAGCGAGTTGCGCACGTCTGGGTTCGCTTGTAGCACCGAAGTCAATGACATGGCTGCTTACCGCCTTCGTGGCTCATGGCATCCGAGCGATGCTCGACCGCAATGAAGGGCTCCAACTCATCTGGCCACCCGCCCATCTCGCGACAAGCGCCCTTTGCCAGGCACTCTCGTAGCCTGACCGCCCACATCATGGCGCCAGATACCTGACCGTCCTATACCGCTGTCGAACATGAGCAGGCGCCCCTGGCATGGCGATCCCCGCGATCGTCACGCACAGCGCCCATCGATCCTCCCGTGCCATTCCCAGAGAGGGTATGCCATTGGGCATGCCAATGTTCGGTTGGTTGGAACGGAATGCTCGTCGACTGGTAGAGACGACGGGCAAGGACGTCCAAGTTGCTGATCCGAGCTCGCAGCGACCGATCAGCAGTACGCCACAGCAGTCCGCCAGCTAGGATCCACCCCCATGGCGGACTCAGAGGACGCCTACCTTGCCCGCGAGGCGAGAGCGCGCAAGAGGATCGACGAGCAGCTGGTAGCGGCGGGCTGGGTCGTCCAAGGCAAGGACGAAATCGATGTAAACGCCGGTCCGGGCGTGGCGGTCCGGGAGTTCGTCTTGGACAAGCCGCACGGCCGGGTCGACTATCTGCTCTTTCTTGACGGCCAGCCCGCCGGCGTGATCGAGGCCAAGCCCGAGGGCACGACGCTGGTCGAGGTCGAGCACCAGAGCGGCAAGTACGTCGAGGGACTCCCGGACTGGCTCAACGCGCCCGTCTACCCGCTCCCGTTCATCTACGAGTCCACGGGCACCGAGACGCGGTTTACGAACGGCTATGACCCTGAGGCTCGTAGCCGCGGGGTCTTCACGTTCCATCGACCCGAGACGCTCGCTGAGTGGAGCCGGCAGATCGCCGAGGATCCGGATGCGCCGACGTTTCGAGCCCGGCTAAAGGTCATGCCGGAGCTCGACGCGACGAGGCTGTGGGAGGTCAGGCGAAGGCGATCGCGAACCTGGAGGAGTCGTTGCGCGAGGATCGCCCGCGTGCCTTGATCCAGATGGCGACCGGCTCGGGTAAGACGTTCACCGCGGCGAACATCTCCTACCGCCTGATCCGGCACGCGGAGGCGAAGCGGATCCTGTTCCTGGTCGATCGCTCGAACCTGGGCGAACAGACCAAGCTGGAGTTCGACAAGTTCACGATCCCGGATACGCAGCGAAAGTTCCCGGCCGAATACAACGTCCAGCACCTGACAACGAACACAATCGACCCGACGTCGCGCGTGTGCATCTCGACGATCCAGCGGATCTTTTCGATCCTCCGTGGCGATGAGGAAATGGACGAGGAGATCGACGAGCACTCCGTCTATGAGCTGCCCGTGTCAGAGCCGGTCACAGGTCGAGTACAACCCAAAGCTTCCACCGGACACCTTCGATGTGATCATCATCGATGAGTGCCATCGCTCGATCTATGGGGCTGTGGCGGCAGGTCCTCGAGTACTTCGACGCCCACCTCGATCGGTCTGACAGCCACCCCGACCAAGCAGACGTTCGGGTTCTTCCGCCAGAACCTCGTGATGGAGTACTCCCACGAGCTGGCGGTCGCCGACGGGGTCAACGTCGACTTCACCGTCTACCTCATCAAGACCGCGATCACCGAGAGCGGCTCGACGATCGAGACGGGCGAGTACGCCGGCTACCGCGACCGGCAGACGCGAGCGGTTCGCTGGGAGGAGGTCGACGAACCGGTCGAGTACACGTCCAAGCAACTCGACCGGGACGTGGTGGCCGAGGACCAGATCCGCACGGTGCTCCAGACGTTCAAGGAGAAGCTCTTCACCGAGTTGTTCCCCGGGCGCACTACGGTGCCGAAGACGCTGATCTTCGCCAAGGACGACTCGCACGCCGACGACATCGTGCAGATCGTCCGCGAGGTCTTCGGCAAGGGCAACGATTTCGCCACCAAGATCACCTACCGAACCCACGACGGCAAGCCCGAGGATCTGCTCCAGGCATTCCGCAACTCGCTGTACCCGCGCATCGTCGTCACGGTCGACATGATCGCCACCGGCACCGACGTCAAGCCGCTGGAGTGCCTGCTCTTCATGCGCTCCGTGAAGAGCCGCACCTACTTCGAGCAGATGATCGGCCGCGGCGTGCGGGTCATGGACGACACCGACTTCCAGTCGGTCACCGACGACGCCAAGCACAAGGACCGCTTCGTCGTGGTCGACGCGGTCGGCGTCACTGAGACCGACCTGATCGAGACGCTCTAGCCACTGGAGCGTAAGCCGACAGCCAGCCTGAAGGATCTGATCAAGCTGGTCGCCTTCGGCAACCGCGACCCAGAGGTCGCTTCAACTCTCGCCGGCCGTCTCGCCCGCCTCGACAAGCAGCTGCCCAGAGGAGGATCGGGAGGTGCTCGCCAAGCTTGCCGGTGGCGTCGATCTGGGGGACATCGCCCACGGCATCGTCGAGGCGCTCGACCCCGACAACCAGATTGCCGCGGCGAAGGAAGCGGGTGGGTCTGAGGAGGACGAGGCCGCGGTCGCCCAAGCGGCCAATAAGCTGATTACCGACGCGCTGCAGCCGCTCTCGTCGAACCCCGAGCTTCGCAGCGCGATTCTCGACGTCCGCAAGTCCTTCGAGCAGACGATCGATGAGGTCTCCAAGGACACGGTGCTCGTCGCCGGACACTCCGACGAAGGCACGAGAAAAGGCGGCGGCGCTGGTCGGCTCGTTCAGGCAGTACATCGAGGAGCACAAGGACGACATCCGCGCCCTGCAGGTTCTCTACAGCCGTCCCTACAGCGAGCGATTGACGTTCGCCGAGATCAAGGACCTCGCCACAGCGATCGAGCGCCCGCCGCGCCAGTGGACACCGGAAAGACTCTGGCACGCCTACGAGATGCTCGACCAGTCCAAGGTCCGTGGCTCCGGCGGCAGGATGCTCACGGATATCGTCTCGCTCGTGCGCTACACCCTGGACCAGGACGACGAGCTCGTGCCCTTCCGTGACCAGGTCGACGCTCCGCTTCGCGTCCTGGCTCTTGACCCAGGAACAGAACGGCACCAGCTTCACCGACGAGCAACGCCAGTGGCTGACTTGGATGAAGGAGAACATCGCCGCGGAGATGGGGATCACGGCAGAGTCGTTTCGAGTACACGCCGTTTGCTGAGCATGGTGGCATCGGCAAGGCGGCTCAGGTCTTTGGCGACCGACTCACTCCAATCGCCGACGAACTGACAGAGGCGCTGGCGGCATGACCGAGTTGCCAGCGAGTTGGGCCACGGTCTCGGTCGCAGAAGTCGCTGAGGTGATATCTGGCCAGGCCCCTCCAGGCACCTCATACAACAAGAATGGAGACGGTCTTCCCCTATATCAGGGGAAGACAGACTTCGGTGATGTCCATCTTGGCCCCCCACGTCTCTGGACCGCGAAGCCGACCAAGCGCGCGAGAGCTGATGATGTGCTGCTATCAGTACGTGCGCCTGTCGGTCCCACAAATCTCGCACGCGAGGAGTGCGCAATTGGCCGCGGTCTCGCGGCAATAAGGGGTTACGGGGGGATCTCCCAGTCCTATCTCCTGTACGCGATCCGGGCGACTGTCAAACAACTTGAAGAGCAAGCGACGGGTACGACCTTCTCCGCAATCGGATCGTCTGTAGTTCGCGACCATATCCTCCCGATTGCGCCAGCAGCAGAGCAAGAGCGGATCGTTGCGGTCATCGAGGAACAGTTCTCCCGACTTGACGCTGGGGTGACGGCTCTTGAGCGAATCAGACAGAACCTCAAACGGATGCGGGATGCGGTGCTGCGGGCCGCCATCACGGGAGCACTTGTCAACGACGACGCTTCACGCTGGGACATGCGTCAACTCGCGGCACTTGGAGCTCTCGATCGCGGGAAGTCCCGTCACCGGCCGCGCAACGATCCCATGCTCTACGGGGGTCCGTTTCCGTTTATCCAAACAGGCGACGTGGCGGCAGCTGACCCCTGGATCGATCAGCATACTCAGACGTATAGTTCGCTTGGGCTAGCTCAGAGTCGGCTCTGGCCGTCTGGGACTCTGTGTATCACAATCGCTGCGAACATCGCGAAGACTGGGCTGCTGACGTTCGATGCCTGCTTCCCAGATAGCGTCGTAGGGTTCATCGCGCACGATGGCCCGATAGCTACTCGCTGGGTGGAGTTGGTCATTCGAAGCATGCAAGACCGGCTGGAGCAGTTGGCGCCCGCGACGGCACAGAAGAACATCAACCTCGCTGTCTTGCGAGCACTAGAGATTCCATATCCCGATCTTGCGTATCAGGTCGAAGTGCTCGACGAGTACGACCGCCAGATGTCGCTGCTCGGCGCACTAGATCGCACTGTTGCGGTCGAGGTGCGACACGCGGGCGGACTTCGTACCTCCATCCTGGCCGCTGCCTTTTCCGGCAAGCTCGTGCCACAGGACGCCGATGATGAGCCGGCATCGGTGTTGCTTGAGCGTATTACGGCCGAGCGTGTTTCGTCAAACGGTCACAAGCCGACCAAAGCTCGTCAGCGCCGGAAAAAGGTAGCGGCGTGAGTGACTCGGCCACCATTGTCCGCAAGCTCTGGAACTACTGCAACGTCCTACGCGACGATGGTCTGTCGTATCAGGACTACATCGAGCAGCTCACGTTCCTGCTGTTCCTGAAGATGGCCGATGAGCAGACGAAGCCCCCGTTCAATCGTCCCTCGATAGTCCCGGCTGGGTTGGATTGGGAGATGCTTCATCGTCTCGATGGAGATGCTCTGGATGTGCAGTACCGACACACTCTTGTGGAGCTGGGCAAGTTGCCGGGAACGCTGGGGGTGATCTTTCGCAAGGCCCAAAACAAGATCCAGGACCCCGCAAAGCTGAAGCGGCTCGTGTCGGATTTGATCGAGAACGAGCAGTGGATGACGCTGGACGTCGATGTAAAGGGCGATGCGTACGAGGGTCTGCTCGCCAAGAACGCTGAGGATGTCAAGTCCGGTGCCGGCCAGTACTTCACGCCCCGTGCACTGATCCAAGCCATCGTCGAGGTGATGCGACCTACGGCCAAGATGCGGGTCGCCGATCCGGCTGTAGGAACGGGAGGCTTTCTGCTTGCGGCGTATGAGCAGATGAAGTCAGACCGGCTGGACCCTGATGAGAAGAAGTTCCTGCGCGACGAAGCGCTCCGCGGCTGGGAGATCGTCGATGCCACGGCGCGCCTGTGCGCGATGAACCTGCTGCTGCACGGGATCGGAACGCCGGAAGGCGAGAGCCTGGTGACGGTGGACGACGCGCTTCGTGCCAAGCCGTCGGAGCACTTCGACATGGTGCTGACCAATCCGCCGTTCGGGAAGAAGTCCTCCTACAAGGTGATCAACGCCGAGGGTGACGCTGAGACCGAGAGCATGAGCTACCTGCGCGAAGACTTCTGGGCCACGACCTCCAACAAGCAGCTCAACTTCCTTCAGCATGTTCGCTCGCTGCTCAAGATCAGCGGACGTGCGGCGATCGTCGTGCCCGACAACGTGCTGTTCGAGGGCGGCGCAGGTGAGACGGTACGGCGCAAGCTCCTCAAGGAGTGCGATGTCCACACCCTACTTCGTCTGCCGACGGGCATCTTCTATGCCGGTGGCGTCAAGGCCAACGTCTTGTTCTTCGACCGCAAGCCGGCCTCGGAGAAGCCTTGGACGAAGAAGCTGTGGATCTACGACTTCCGCACGAACCAGAGCTTCACGCTCAAGACACGTCAGCTGGTCCGCACGGATCTCGATGACTTCGTCTCCTGCTACAAGACCAAGCGATCGTCAGGAGCGAGTCGAGACCGAGCGGTTCAAGCCGTTCACCTACGACGAGCTGTTGGCGCGTGACAAGGCGTCCTTGGACATCTTCTGGCTGCGCGACGAGTCCTTGGAGGACACCGACAACCTTCCCGCCCCAGAGGTGATCGCTGCAGAGATCGTCGAGGACCTCCAGGCCGCCCTAGACCAGTTCAGCGAGATCGCGTCCACGTTGAGCGCCGACGGTAGCACCCACGCCGGCTAGCAGCACCGGCGACTGCGGAGCAGTCGGTCCGTGCGCGAACGGCTTGGAGTAACTGAAGCCCCGAAGCAAGTCGTAGCTTGTCCTGTCCATGCAGGGCAACACCCACACAACAGCCAAGAGCACATCGTTCCCAAGGCACACCGGTCCAAAAGCCGATGTCGGGAATGGCGACGCAGCGCGCGCAAAACGCGAGCTGGTGGTGCGCGCCGCGTCGTTGAAAGCCGCAATCGCGCAGCTACATGATCTGACCAAGCTCAACGCTCGCCGGTCCAGCCGGGAGGCGCTGGCGGCGAATCTGGTGCTGCTGCGAACACATGGTGTGGCCGACGAGGTACTCGACCTTGTCGTAGAGATGGTCCTTGCGCAGAATGTCGACGAGGAGATGACAGCGGCCGTCAACTACCTGGCCGCGGGCTTTCTCCTGGCTCTGTTGACGCTCCAAGAGGAAAGAGCTTCCTGTGTTGGCGGGCTTCGATGAGTAAACGCAAGCGGCGCTCTGAGGGTGCTTTCCCGCAGGCGCCTCCGGCCTCCCCGTGGGAGGTCCGCTATCACCCGCGGGCTCGAGCGGAGGCGGATGCCGTCCCTGACCGGGAGAGCAAGGCGATCGACAACGCGGTGGACAAGCTGGCGTCGCTTGGCCGATGCTTCCCTTTCCGCATTCGAGCAAGGTCATGGGAGACCCCGGCGGCTCCCTGCGCGAGTTGCGTCCGCGCGCCGGTCGCAGTCCTTGGCGGTGCATCTATGAGCGCATCGGGGATGTGTTCGTGATCGGCGCAGTAGGCCCTGAGGCCCAGAAGGACAAGGCCGGTTTCGAGCGCGCTGTGAGGGCCGCGAAGGACCGGCTCGCTGAGGTAGAGCCATGACGTCCCACGGCTATCACAATTTTGGTATAATCAGGCTCGACACGAAGGAGCCAACAATGAAGCTGTCTGATCTTCCTACCCACGAGCAGGTGCTCGCCGAGCATCTCGATGCTGACCCCGGGTACCGGCGGGAGTGGGAGCGCGCCGCGCTAGCTCGCGCCGTCGCGGTGAAGGTGATCGCCTACCGGGCAGAGCGCGGCCTGAGCCAGACCGCGTTGGCTAAGCGCCTGAAGATGACCCAGCCCGCGGTGGCGCGGCTGGAGAGCGGCGAGCACAACCCGGCGTTCCCGATGCTGTTGCGCATCTCCGAGGCACTGGGAATTGAGCTCGCGATCGACATCTCCCCCACCGGACAGCAGCCGCAGCTGATCGGCAAGCGCGCCCAGCGCAATGCCCTGGAGTCGTTCGAGGGCAACGGCTGCACAGTGGTCGTCGCCGCTGCCTAAAGGCTTACTTCACGGGGATCTCCTCGGCGAGGCGCGTTATCGCTGGCTCGGTGGCTGGTACTCGACGCCCTCCAGCAGCTCGCCGGCGGGGACGCCGAGTCCGTGGGCGATCTTCGCCAGGACCTTGACGCCGGGGTCGCGGCCCTGAGTCTCGATCCTGGCGATGTCGGTCATGTGCAGATCGGCGAGCTCCGCGAGGCGCTCTTGGGTGAGCCCGCGTTCCTCGCGTAGGTGCCGGACGTTCGCCGCGAAGACGTCGAGGGGTTCCATCCCCTGAGCCTTCTACGGCCGGCACGCTATGGTCTATGGCTGATTAGCCATAGACTGGGTTCCTTGACCATCCAGACAGGAGGATTCCGTATGCACCGTCGCCCATCTCCCGCTACCGCGATAGCGCTCCTCGCGCTGTTCTTCGCGCTCGGCGGGACCGCGATCGCCGCTAAGCACTATCTGATCACGAGCACGAGCCAGATCAAGCCGAGCGTCCTCAAGCAGCTCCACGGGAAGGTCGGCGAAACCGGGCCAGCGGGCACAGCCGGGCTGGCGGGCCCGCAGGGACCCGGCGGGCCGCAGGGACCGGCCGGCCCGAGCAATTTGAGCGCGCTCACGACCGTCATCGGCCCCACCGTTGAAGTGCCCACGGGCAAAGTGGGTGGCGCGGAAGCAACATGCCCCGCGGGATCTCGAGCGGTCAGCGGCGGCGGGTTTGCCAGCATCGCGGGCCTCGACGACAGCGAAATGGAAACCACACACACGAGCTGGTTCATCGTCATCTCTAACCAAACGGGGATCACCCTCAAAATCCATGCCAGCGTCGAGTGCGCTGGTGCGGGTCAGGCGGTCGCCGCGAGCGTGCCGCGCGCAACACACGCACGCTTCGACCAGCGCGTCGCAGAGCTAACCGCAGAAACCGAAGCCAGCAAACGGTAGCCCCGCCTGCGAGGGGCAGGTAGACCGAGGCACGAGGTTTGCTCCGGTTTGCCTGCCCCAGCGCTATAGGCTGCGGGCGGACGGCAGGTATTTGCTCCCTCCGAGTCAAATAGCTCTCCGTGTCCGGCGCCTGGGTCTACATGCTACGGAGCCGCCGTCACATACTTGACCGTCCTGTAGCGCTGACGAACGAAGGCGGGCGTCCCCGGCGGCGGATTGACGACCCGCACCCAGCGGTAACGCCAGGGACCTTGGACGGCTACATATGCGCCCGGGAGCTTGCTGTGTGGGGCGCTGATCCCCACTGGACCATGGGAATCCTGCAGATGGACGAACGCAGTCGCTGCCAACAGGATGCAAACGCAGGCGGCCGACCGCACTCTTGCGGCTTGTGGTGAGTTCGAGAACGGGCCTCGGCGAGGCGGGCGCAGTGTCCACGTCCGTTTGGGCCGGCGCCTCTTGGCGGGCCGCGCGGGTTGAATGCCGAGCTTCTTCTGGGCCGAGGCCGACCACACGGGCTCTTCGCGTCTTACCGGCTTGGTTGGCCGGGCTTTACGCGAACGCCGATCCCTCGCGGCTCGCTGGTCGCGCTCCCAAGGATATTCGTTATGTGTTGGCACGATTCGATAGTTTGCCCGATAGGTGTCGTCCGATGTGAGGACTGGACAAGAGTTTGAGGCGGACCACCTTGCTATCAAGCTCAGCGAGCCCGCCGAGAGCCGAATCAGTTATCAACCGCCGAGGAGGTCTCGCCGGGCTGCGCGCACTGTTATGCGGAGACGTTCGCCGAGCGCTGGCGCGGCATCCCGGGGCATCCTTACGAGCAGGGGTTTGCGCTGAAGCTCCGGCCAGAGCGACTGGAGCAACCGTTGAAGTGGTCACGCCCGCGGATGATCTTCGTGAATTCGATGAGCGACCTCTTCCATGAGCGAATCCCTGAGCCGCTCATCCGAACGGCCGGACCTATGACGCGATACTGGCGCGATAGTTCGACGGCGTCAGTCCGCACCACATGAACGTTTTCGCGCCAACTTTGGTGTGATGAGGCCCGGTTTTATGGGGGACTGGGGTGGCGAGTAGGTCGGGATCGAGCGAACCATCGCAAGCTCGGCCTAGCTTTCTCGACATGCCTATGACAGGGATCGCGGTCGGGCTCGCCGACAGGCTGTGCTCGCTGGCCGAGAGCCAGCTGTCGCCTCGCTCTTGGCGATGTGTTGCTAGTTCACAACAGGTCTGCTACCGTTGAGACCCAAGCATCCAAAGAAGCCGATCGAGGCGGCGCTCGAGCGGGCAGAGAGCCAGGGGTTCCGGCTGGAGACGAACCGGGCCCACTGGGGAATCCTCTACTGCCCCGGGAGCGAGGCGGGCAAGTGCCCTCCGTTCTCGGTCAACGGCTCGCCCCGAAATGCTGAGAACGAGGCCAAGAGGATCGACCGATTCGTCACCCGCTGTCCCCACCGCAAGCCATGAGCGACCACACTTTCACATTGCGACTTCTTGCCCCTGGCTGGAGCCTTGACGAGCTTTCTGTCCACCTGTACGAGCGGATCGATGACGCTTCGCTGATGGGGCCAGACGACGACGGGACCTTCCTGCTCGAATTCGACCGGCGATCCACGAGTCTGCCCCGCGCGCTCGTCTCGGCGCTGGAGGAACTGCTCCATACACTGCCCTCCGCGACCATCTTGCGCGTCGAGGAGGACGATCTCGCCACGATGGCCGACATCGCCAAGCGCGCAGGCCGCACACCCGAGAGCATCCGTCTGCTCGTCAGCGGCAAACGTGGCCCCGGAGGTTTCCCGCCCGCCGCGGGGCGCCTCGATGCCCGCACCAAGATCTGGCGCTGGACGGACGTGGCACAGTGGTTCGAGGCGATCCTGGACGAGCCGCTCCCGGACACTTCCGACAGCGCCTTTCTGCAGGCGTTCAACGACGCCCTGGAGATCCGACGCCTCACCGCCGGGCTCGGCAAACCCCAACGCCGAGCCGTCGCCGCCGCCCTACCCAAGGAGCTCGCGGCCGCCTGAGCCACAATCCAGGTGAGGTTCCGTCTGCCCGCAAGCTCGTCGCCACCGGCCTGGGAGTGGACTGAGGCGACCTGGAACCCTGTGACGGGTTGCGACAAGGTTTCGCCGGGGTGCGCGCACTGTTATGCGGAGACGTTCGCGGAGCGCTGGCGCGGCATCCCGGGGCATCCTTACGAGCAGGGTTTTGCCCTGAAGCTATGGCCACAGCGGTTGGAGCAGCCACTGAAGTGGTCGCGGCCGCGGATGATCTTCGTGAACTCGATGAGCGACCTCTTCCATAAGAACATTCCCTACAGCTACATCGAGCAAGTTTTCGAGGTTATGGGACAGGCCCATTGGCACACGTTTCAGATCCTCACCAAGCGTCACGAGCGGCTGGCCGAGTTGGCACCGTCGCTGACATGGCATCCGAATGTCTGGATGGGAGTCTCGATCGAGAACCGTCGCTTCGTGCACCGAGCCGACTATCTGCGACAGGTCAAGGCAGCTGTGCGATTCATCTCGGCCGAGCCGCTTCTGGGTCCCCTCGAGGGGCTAGACCTCACCGACATTGATTGGCTCATCGCCGGCGGTGAGTCCGGCCATCGTCATCGCCGTTGCGACCCAGCGTGGGTACACGACGTGCGCGATCGTTGTGTGGAGGAGGATGTCGCGTTCTTCTTCAAGCAGTGGGGCGGCCGCACCGCGAAGGCCGGAGGGCGGCTGCTGGATGGCCAGACGTATGACGCAATGCCGGCGCGCCCGCGCCGTGACGATCTAGTCTTGGCTGCCGTCTAACGCCAGGGAAGCGCTCGCGTGGGCAGCACCCCCTCGCTGATGCCGGCTCGCATCTGCATCTTGCTGAGAAGCGACCGTGGCTGCTTGAGCCCCAGCCAGTTGGAAAGAGCTTATTAGGAGATAACTAAGTTCCTGCTACTATCTCTCCATGTCCAGTGATAGGCCGTTCTACAACCGGGAGCACGAGCTCGAGCGGCTGCAGCGCCGCTGGGACAGCGGCGAGGCTCAGATCTTCACGTTGTGGGGGCGCCGGCGTGTCGGCAAGAGCCTGCTGCTGTTGCGCTTCGCCGAGGGTAAGCGTCATCTGTACTTCGAGGCGACAAGTGGGACCGCCGCCGATCAGCTCGCCGACTTCTCTGTCCGGTTGGCCGACGCCACCGCTCGCGCGGCGCTCTCGGCCTCGAGTTGGCGAGACGCTCTGGACGCGGTCGCCGACTGGGCGGGGGAGGGGCCCGTGTTGGTGGTGTTGGATGAGTTTCAGCACATCGCCAGGGAAAGCCCTGAGATCGGCTCGATCATCAACGTTTGGTGGCGTGAGCGGGGCGCCGATCTGCCGATCTTCCTGGTGCTGTGCGGCAGCGAGGTCGGCTTCTTCGAGCGGGAGGTGGTGGGGTATTCGGCCAGTACCTACGGTCGCCGCGCGGGTCAGCTGCGCCTGCGCCCGTTTCGCCCCAAAGACGTTGCGCTGTTCCTCGAGGATTGGACCGCCGAGGAGCGGATCGCCGCCTACGCGGTGTTCGGCAACATGCCCTACTACCTGGCGCAGATCCGCCCGCGGGAGAGCCTGGCCGAGAACATCCTGAACCTGATCTTGATGAGCGACGGTCTGCTGCATGAGGAGGCGCGGCTGCTGCTCGAGCAGGAGCTGACCGACGCCGCCGGCTATTTCTCGGTGCTGCGCGCGATCGCCGCCGGTCAGACACGGGTTTCGCAGATCGCTGCGCGCACAGGAATGCGCGGGGGCACGACGCGGGTCAGCCAGATGCTCGACACGCTGCGGAACCTGTGGCTCGTGGAGCGCGTGGTTCCCGTCACGGTCGTCAATCCCGAGCGCTCCAGACAGAGCTTCTACCGCATCGTCGACCCCTACCTGCGCTTCTGGTTTCGCTTCGTACTGCCCTACCAGGACCGGCTGATCGACGCCGGCGGCTCCGAGCGCCATCTCACCGCTCGTGTGCTGCCCCAGCTGGATGAGTTCGTCTCCTCGCCGGCGTTCGAGGAGGTCTGTCAGCAGTGGCTGCTTGACGAGCTCGACGGGGCCGCCTCTGTCGGGCGCTGGTGGGGCAAGGTGCGCGAGATGCGCGGCCGGGATCTGCGCGACATCGACCGGGAGCTCGACATGGTGGCAGTCGACGGCGTGAGCCGGGCGATCGCGCTGGGCTCCTGCAAGTGGACGGCCGGCAAGATGCCCCACTCCGAGAAGACCAAGCTCGACGCGCTCGCCACATACCTCCTGCCCGGTGCGGATCCACCGCCCCTCTACTTCTTCGCACGCTCAGGCTTCGACCGGCGACTCGCCGCGGCAGCGGAGCAAGACCCCCGCATCCATCTCATCACCCCCGACGAGCTGTTCTGATGTCACAGGTGAAGTACATTCAACAACCCCATCTGCTCAGAACTTTACACCGAATGTTCAACAGCGCCGGATTACAAACCAGCACCCCAAACACCGCGCCCGGAGATAGCCTTACAAATCCAAACGAGTAACCACCTTGGCCGACAACAGTGCAATCGAGTGGACTGAGGCGACCTGGAACCCGGTCACGGGTTGCGACAAGGTCTCGCCCGGGTGCGCGCACTGCTACGCGGAGACGTTCGCCGAGCGCTGGCGCGGAGTCCCCGGGCATCCTTACGAGCAGGGGTTTGCGCTGAAGCTCCGGCCAGAGCGACTGGAGCAACCGTTGAAGTGGTCACGCCCGCGGATGATCTTCGTCAACTCGATGAGCGACCTCTTCCACGAGGACATTCCTGCCAGCTATATCGAGGAGATCTTCGAGGTCATGGGTCAGGCCCATTGGCATACGTTTCAGATTCTGACCAAGCGTCACGAGCGACTTGCCGAGCTCGCACCCAAATCGCCCGGGAAAGCGCTCGCATGGGCAGCGCCCCCTCGCTTCGCGGATGGTCCGCCATCGCGGGCCATCCCAAGCTCGGAGTAGCGTTGGACGCGCCATGAATACGAGTTCTTATGAGGCTTCCGCCGGGGCTGGCTATGCGCTTGCCTATCGGGAGGCCAGGCGAGGATTGGAGGATCAAGAGCGATCTGTGGTCGAGCTGCGGGCTCGGGCCGGAGCGCTGATCGCCGCTGCTGCCATCACCACGTCCTTCTTTGGTGCTCAGACGCTCGCCAGGCACGACCTCGACGCGGCTGGATGGGTGGCTGTCGGCTGCTTCGTGTTGCTCAGCTTTGCGGTCCTCGTGATGTTGTGGCCGCGTCGAGACTGGTCGTTCTCGCTGGAGCCCGAGGAGTTCATCGCCACATATCTCGAGCCGGCAGACGGCGAGGGTTTGGAGCCCCATTTGAGGTGCTGGCATGGGTGCTGGCCCTGGCGGCGGTGAGGTAGACTGATGAGCATGCTCAAGAAGCTGATCAGGATGTTCAAAAAGCCGCCTCCTGAGCCGCCCGAGGGTGAGGCTTCGCGCCCTCAGCCGCTGCGCCCAACCCCGATGGTCGGAGAACTGACCGGCCGTCGCGATACTTCTTATCGCTAGCCTCGGGGCTTCAGCTCGCCGGGGCTGAGGAGGGTGGCCTTGAAGCACTTGGAGGGCAGGACATCGTCCCTAGATCCTGTCCTCCATTTTTGGGCTACATCGCATACGCTGGGAGGCCCGACAGGACAACGATCCCAGTGGATAAAGACATGACCATCACGATCGCCGGCATAGACTTCGACTACCGCGACTACGACGAGCGCAGCGATGTGCTCTACCTACATGTGGGCCCTCCAAACGGCCCGGCCGCAAAGACGCTCGAGACACCCGAGGGTCACACCGTCGAATACAACGAGCACGACGCCATCATTGGCCTGGAGCTCATGGGCGTCCGAGACACACTCGAGCGCAACGAAGAGACTCCAACTCACCTGGCCACCCGCACATCTCGCGGTAAGCGATCTCCGTCAGGCGCTCGCGGCCTGAGCAGGCCGGCCGTCACCCCGCTTCCCCCCGAACCAGGGCCGTGCCGACGTTCCTTGAAAATTGAAGATTGCCCAGGTGCCTGCTTATTGGCTACCGGCTGATGCGATACCGGCGTGGATGCAGAGTGTGACGTAGGCGTCTGTGACGTCGTGCTCGGCGTCGGCGAACTCGTGGATGGTCTCCGCGCTTTCCATGAACTGCTCGGCCTTGTGCAGGCGCCCTGAGATAGTTGCCTCGTCGCATTTGCGCATCTTCGGTGTCATCGCGGACTCCCGGTTCGTCGGGCGCGTCGGAGTAGCGGGCGTGGTGAGCCGTAGAGCTCGATACCGTCGCGGAGGGCGTCTTGAAGCAGCGGCTCGATTCGGCTCGGCTCGAGCTCGTCCTCGCTGTACTCGATGATGCGGGCGTCGTTGCCGCTCCACGCCGTGGCGCTCGCTTCGAGGTTCGCTAGCTGCTCTCGCCAGGTGGGCGTGTCGGGGTCCCGTGCACCGGGGCGGAGGATCAGTAGGTCGAGGTCGCTGTCGGGGGTGGCCTGTCCGGTGGCGACCGAGCCGAACAGCATCGCGAGGATGGGGGGTTGTGCCCATGTCTCGATCTCCTCGCGAAGTCGCGCGACGATCTGCTCGGGCAGGTTTGCCAGCCCCTCGATCCATTGGGCGGCGACGTGCTCGCGATTGAGGCTGTACAGGTAGGCGTTGCCGGCCGCACGGCGTGTCACGACACCCTGTCGTGTGAGGCGCTCCGCGGCGTTGCGGACGCCCTGGTAGGAGCCGTGTCCGGCCAGGTGCTGGAGCTGGCGCCCGGTGATGTCGGTGTCGGCGCGGGCAAGAACGCGGAGCACATCCCCGTCGAGCGTGGGTGTGACGGCCTCCAGTGGTCTGCGGAAGTCCATGTCGAGTCTGGAAGAGCCCACCTACTACCACGTCAGGCATGCCGCTAGAGTGATAGGACCGGTCGAGTGTCTGTTGAAGCCAAGCAGAGCGGCGATGTCCGCAGTCGCTGCTTCCCAGTGGCCCCCGGCTCCAGATTGATCACGCCGGATGATCCCCGCGGGGATGTGCTCGTAACCTCCTAGAAGGGACGGACAGACATGGCCTCCAGCGGCAAGCAGAAGACAACGATGGCAAAGCTCATGCGCGAGAGCAGACTCCGTGAGCGTAGGCTGGATAAGCAGGCCAGGAAGGACGCGCGCAAGCAGGCGCCGGCAGATCACCAAGATTCCGGTGAGATGCTGACCGTAACGACCGATGAGCCGGCTGGGCCACAGACGGGGGAGCCTGTTCTCGAAACGACCGTCCAGGGGCTCCCGGACGCCTGAGCGCACCTCGGGCTCGTCAACTTCCCTGCAGCGGTTGCCTGAGAATTCATGTAGTTGTCAGATCGTCCTCCGCCTGCGCCGCGTGTCAGGCTAGTGGCGTCTGCGTGGGCACGGCGCCTTGTATGTGGCAGGCACGACTGCGCCGCCGAGGAACGACAATTCCGACTTCACCGGGAAGCCACCCTTCGGGCACTTCTTCGGCATCATGCCATAGTAGATCGTTTTCTTACCCTTCTTGTAGGCGGCGCCGACCCTCACGTTGATGTATTCGGCCGACGCATCCAGTGCACCGGGCACCGATTCGATCAGCGGCACTTCGGCGACGAGCTTCGGACCGAAGGGCGCAGGCGCCTTCCTGAGACTGCCTTTGGAAATGATTTCGATCGAGACCGGCGAGGTGCCCTGCACATAGAACTGCAGGTTGCCGCCGGGAGCGAAGAAAGGCTGCACCGACACCGTCTCTGCAACCCGTTCGGTGCCGAAGCTCACGACACCACGCGCGCTGCCCACCGGTCCAGCCTTCGATTTCCTCGGACATCCCGCGGGTCCGCTGATCTTGAGCACGCTTTCTGCGCAGGCGGGAAACCCCTGTGGGTGCAGCCTCACACCGGAGGGGAGATAGAATGTGACCCCGGTCAACGGGGTCGGGTGGCCACCGTATTCGGTTCCCGAGATTGTGTATTCGGCCTGGAGCGCGGCACCGGCGCCGAGGATGTTCCCCGTGTGAGGGAAGCCGGGAATCGGAACGGCCTTTGCTTTCAGCGTGACCGTCGGTGCTGCCGAAGCTGTCGCCGAAAGACCAAGAACGGCAAAGCCGAGCACGGCCAGATAGGCGGATATTCTGCGCATGGGATGAACCCTTCCCTCGTTTACGGCTCTACTGAGAAGAACCCATTCCCATCACAGAAGTCGCGCCTGTATGCAGTGCCACCCTGTTTCCCGACCGACCCCGGCCCGCCACGCCAAGCAGGTTCGGACTTCGGGCCGGCCAATAGGTCCGCGAAGCGGGCCGGCCGGAACGAACGTCCGAAGCCTGCCTGGCGGGGCTGGATACGGTCAGCCAGTTTCCGCCATCTCGACAAACAAGCAAAGCGCGTTGAGCAGCCGCATCTGCTCGGCATTCCTGCACCGGATCTCGCAGCAGCTCCGGATTACAAACCAGCACCGCCAGACATCGCGCCCGCGAGACGGCTACGTTCAGCCGATTCCGACTGAACAGGAACTCCAGGTGGCGGGGGATCTCCTCGCCGCTCGACGTCGCCATCGAAAAGAAGCACACCGCCGCCTCCTGGCCCTGGAACTTGTCGACGGTGCCGACCCTGCACCCCGGCGGGGAGTGCCTCGCGCAGGCAGCGCACCTGCGCGTTGTACGGGGCGACGACCATGATCTCCTCGGGGGCGAGCGGGCCGCTGGTTCCGTCCGTCTGGCAGTACTGCCCCTTCAGCAGGTCGCCGATCAGGCCCTTGATCGCCTCCACCTCCTCCGGGGACTCGCGCGTGTTGCCCTCGTGGGCGACGGGGACGTACCTGATGCCGGTGCCGGTCAGCTCGACCGGGCGCCTCGATCCGCTGGTCGGCGCAGTCCGCGAACGACTCCAGTCGGTCCTCGTAGATCGCCTTCGAGATGAAGCGGCACACGTCCGGGTGCATCCGCCGCGTCTCGTCGATGAACAGGCCGCGCTCGGGCGGGATCGTCGTGTGCTCGCCGAGCAGGTGCTCGAGCACGGACACGCCGGCGCCCGGCGGGTGCACGGCCTGGGAGACCTGGGCGAGCTGCTGGGGGTCGCCGAGCAGGATCACGTTGCGCGCGCAGGTGCCCATCGCGAGCGCGTCGGCGAGCGAGATCTGGCCGGCCTCGTCGATCACGAGGTAGTCGAGCGTCTCGTCCAGCTCCTCGCGGCAGAACAGCCACGCGGTCCCGGCCACGAGGTCGTAGTCGCCGCCGGCGAAGTCGGCGATGTCCGTTCGAGTTCCCGATCAGGCCGCGCTTGGACTCGTAGCGGTTGCTCCGTCGCTCGCTGTACTTCTTCAGTCCGGCGAACGGCTCGCCCGGCGGGGCGTACTCCTCGACCTCGGCGAGCAGGTTGTGGATCGCCGCGTGGCTGCCGCGAGGCGACGCCGACACGGTGGCCCTGCTCGATCAGGTGCAGGATCAGGTGCGCGCCGGTATAGGTCTTGCCCGAGCCGGGCGGCCCCTGGATGAACAGGTAGCTGTCGTCCAGGCCCTCCGCGATTCGCTTGGCGTCCTCCAGGTCGAAGGCGCCCACCTGCAGGGCCTCCCCGGGTGAGCGCGCCGAGGTGCTCGGCGCGTCCCGCGCGCAGGATCTGGCGCAGCGCGTTGTAGCGGCCCGGAGCGTCGAGGCCGCGCGTCGACGATGTCGCCCGCGAGCCGACGCAGAGCGCCACGCTGGTGCATGCGGCGTGTCATACGGCCGCCGGGGATCAGCGCGCGGGGGAGGGGCTCGCCTGCACGCGTGGCTCCGCGGCTGATCCGCAGCGTTCCCGCCGCGTTGTCGATCGACTCGACCGTCACTCCCTTCTCGGTCGCGGGGTCGACGAAGTTGCCAGGCGCGATCTTGTGCTCCTGGGCGGGGAAGCGCAGCGTGTGGAGCACCGAACGCGAAGGCGCGGGGAGCGGGATCGGCTCGATCGTCTGCGAGACGGTGAGTCTCCCGAGAGCCTCGCTGTCGGCCTCCGTCAGCTGCTCCTCGTCGGCTTCCGAGGCGCTCGAAGTAGGCCCACCAGCCAGGCTTGGCCTCGCGCCGGTGGTAGTCGATCAGCTGCGCCATCAGCCAGCGGGCACGCTGCTCGCCATCCCGTCCTCGGCATCGTCGGGGACACCGGCGGTGAGCGCGCCTCGCAGCGCGTCGAGTTCCGCCTGGAGCTCGGGGTCCGGTGCTCCAGGGCTCAGGTGGCGGCCTCCACGGGATCTCCTGGCCGAACGCCTCGATCGCCTCGTCGCGACGGGCGAGCAGCCATTCGCGCAGCAGGTGCGTGGAGCGGCAGTCGTCCTCGTTGTAGCGCTCGATCGACTCCAGCAGCGAGCGATCGCCGGTCTCCAAGAACCGCTCGAACGCGACGATCGAGTCGCCACCTTCGGTGACCTCCGTGTCCCGCTTGCCCATGTAGAACGCCTCGATGCTCTTGATCGAGTAGTTCGGCTGACCGACCCGCAGCCCCTGCCGCACGACCGTGTACAGATCGACCAGGACCTTCCCCCGCAGCAGCCGATCGACCTCCTCCTCGCGCGTCGCGTGCAGCCCCATCAGCCGCTTGATCGCGCGTCGCCTCATACGGAGGCGTAGTGGTAGACGTGCAGGTCCGGAAAGCGCTCGAGCCGCTCGATCACAAAGTCGATGAACTGCTCAAACGCCTGCTTCTCAGTCGACCGATCGGTAGCCCAGAACGCTTGAATTGAGTCTTGATTTATATGAGTACTACCGATAAGAAACACATCCAAACAGATACTCGAGGCCGTCGTCGAAGAACGGGTCGCCCTCCATGTCGAAGAACACATCGCCCGCGGATGGCTGGCGGCAGGCGGGCGAACCCGCAGCCTGCCTCGGGCGTGAGCAGCTCGTAGCGCAGCTCTGGCCGCTGCGGCGTTGATCTACCGTGTAGACGCGCCTGCGCGCGTAGAGCCTCGAACGTGGCGGTCCCGATCCGGGGTGGGCGATCCGTCGGCTCCGCGGCGGCGAGCTGCGTGACGGTCGCGATGCTCGCGCTCGACCAGTTGGAGTGCGCTGCGAGCGCTGGATCCTGGCGACGAGGCTCAGATGGTCATCGGCCTCGCGCCGGGCGACGCAGTGCTCCTCCCATCTGCACAGCTGCGCAGTGCTCGACCGGCTCGGGGTAGGTCGTTGACAGGCCGGCGTCCGACAACGGCCTCGAAGCCGTCGCTTGACGCTGCGGTAGTAGGCCGCGAACTCGGCGACGCGAAACGACTGCGTCTCGCGCGTCCCGAGCACGACGTGCATCCACTCAGGCGCCACCCCTTGGATCGCCTCGACGAGCTCGGAGTAGAAGCAGAGCTGCAGTAGAAAGTACGGCTTCACGCGGCGCGCCAGCTTCGTGTCCGCCACCTCGTAGCTGAACGAGCCGAGCGCTGACGGGCACTCGACGCGGTGGAGGAAGTCGCTGTGCCCGCGCCAGTGCACGCCGTCGAACAGCACGCCCTGGTAGATCACCTCGACCCCAGCCTGCATCGCCTCGACCGTGCGCCGCGCACCAGCCCGGGTCCCCTCCAGCCCCGACTCGCTCTCGATCTCGACAGTCTCGCGGCCGTCGTAACGCAGCTGCACCAGGTAGTCCCGCTCATGCTCATCGCCCTTACGCGCGACGAGCTCGGTCGTATCCGACCGAGTCTCCGTGAGATCCGAGCGCCCGAGCGCGACCTCGATGTCGAGATGCGTCAGGTGAGGACACTCCAGATGGTTGATCAGGTCAGACGCCGAGAAGATCAGCCGTCTGTCAACAAGCTCCATCCCTCAGCCGCTCGTCCGTGCCATATGCGAAACCTAATCGGCTGTTCGGCTGGTTGAACTTGAGTTGTGGCTGGCCTCAGGGGTACTCTGGTCCTCCGATGAGGAGCCTATGTAGGCTCGCCGAAGCTGTCTCCCATCCGCAGGGCTGGGTACTCTGAAGCCATGCAGTCTTCACCGGTTATCTGGACGATCGGGCATTCGAACCATACGTTTGAGCACTTTGCGAAGCTCTTGCGGGCTGAGGGCATTGAGGTGGTCGTCGACGTGCGGTCCTACCCGTACTCGCGCATCGCTCCGCACTTCAACCGCGACGAGCTTGGGTCCGCGATGGCTGAACGAGGCGTCCGTTATCTCTTCATGGGAGAAGAGCTCGGCGGTCGCCCAACACGGGAGGCGCATTACGACGCTCGAGGCCACGCTCTATACGGCCCTATGTCCGAGGAGGAGTCGTTCAACGGCGCCGTCGACCGCCTGATCGACGGCGCCGGCCGCTACCGGATCGCATTGGTCTGCAGCGAGGGCGACCACCGCCATTGCCACCGGCGACTGCTGGTCGGCAAAGTTCTGACCGAGCGAGGAGTCGAACTTCGGCATATCCTTCCAAGTGGGATGATTCGAACTGAGCTCTCGGTAGCTCTTTTCGACGAAGACGGACAGTGCTCGCTCTTGGAGGATAGGGAGAAGTTGTGGAGATCTACACGATCGGTGTCACACAGACGACGGCTGAGCACTTCTTCGGCCGCCTGAAGGCAGCCGGACCCTGCCGACGTGCGCACGGTGTCTATGCAACGATTTGTCTGCATGGCGAACCACAAGCGCAAGGGTCCGAAGAGCACGCGCGCGGGCTGTCTGATGTGCAAGCCGCACAAGCACCAGGCTGAGCATCGTCGCGACCGCAGGCGCGGCGATCGGCGCTGGCGCGAGCAGCAGGTAGCCGCCGAGGATGACGGTCACCGAGATCGCTCACGGTATCTGGATTAGGCCGCGTCAGCCGTCTCTGAGCTTCCGACCACGTCGTCTACTGAGACGGCTGCGACCCAGAGCTACGAGGAGTTCCTCGAGGACATCAAGGGTCGCATCCGTAGTGCACAGGCACGGGCTGCGAGGGCGATCAACGCGGAGCTCATCGGGGTGTACTGGCAGATCGGCAAGGAGATCGAGCGCCGCCAGGCCGAGGCTGGCCCGGAGCGGGGCCGGCGGACGCCGGGGGTGGTGCAGCGGCTGTCGGCCGATCTGCGGGCGGCTTTCCCTGGAGCAACCGGGTTCTCGCCCGCGAACCTCGCGCGTATGCGGTCTTTCGCCGTGGCCTGGCCAGACGAGGAGGGTCTCGCACACGGTGTGCAAGACCTTCCGTGGGGGCACATCGTCGAGCTGGTGCAGAAACTCGACGACCGTAACACCAGGGACTGGTACGTGCAGCGTGCCGGCGCCTGGACCCGAGCGCAGCTACAGGCTTACATCGCCACACGCCTGCATGAGCGCGAAGGGGCGGCAATCACGAACTTCGAGCGGGCTCTGGAGGCGGATGACGCCGAGGCGGTGCAGCGGATCACCCGCGATCCGGTCGTCCTGGACTTCGTACGGTTGACCGAGGGTTCCAGGGAGCGAGATCTCGAAGCAGCATTGCTGATCGACATCGAGCGTTTCATGCTGGCTTTGGGTGAGGGCTTCTACTTCGCTGGGCGCCAGAAGTCGTTGGAGATCGGTGGCGAGGAGTTCATCCTTGATCTCCTCTTCTTCCATCATCCGACCCGCCGCTTCGTGGTCGTCGATCTGAAGATCGAACCTTTTCGGGCTGAGTTTGCCGGCAAGATGAACCTGTATGTGAATGCCGTCAACGAGTTCATCGCTCATGAGGAGGATCGTGCCACCGTTGGCTTCATCCTCTGTGCCGGCCGTAACGAGGCTGTTGCCCACCTCACTCTTCAGGGGATCGCTACCCCGATCGCGGTCACTCGCTACACCGTCGGCGAGCACGGTGTCCAGATGGCCGGCGAGGACGCTCAGGTCACTGAGGGTCTAGAGGATGAGATGGAGGGACTGCGGCGTGTCGAGCAGCAGGTCGCCGAGTTCGCCGCTCGCCGCGCGCACGAGCTGGCGGAGAACAACTAATGACCGTTGCAGCGATGTGTGTTGATCCCGACGCTACGCTAGCGACAGCGAGCTTACGTTGGATCTGGTTACATCAATCAACCACCTCGAAACACTGGACACAAATCCGAACGAGAACGACCTTGGCCGACAACAGCGCAATCGAGTGGACCTGAGAACTGGAGCATTACCGTTGGTTTGAGAGTCGGTGCATACGCCAAGCAGGTTCGGACTTCGGGCCGGCCAATAGGTCCGCGAAGCGGGCCGGCCGGAACGAACGTCCGAAGCCTGCTTGGCGGGGCTGGATACCTCGATCAAAGGTTGCTCGGCAGGTGGGCCGCGGCAGGGTGGCGATCTCCAACTTGCTGCGCTTGCTGGATCTGTTCGAGGAGATCCTCGAGCTCCTGGAGCGGGGCGAGGCTCAGCGAGGGTCATGGACGGGCGCTGCTGACGGCAAAGCGGCGTAGTTACCCCTCCTTGCTGTCCAGGAGCGTCCTCCGTCGCGGGTTATGTGTCGAGCCCCGGGATCGGGTCTGTTGGCAGTGGCCAGAGCTCAACTGCTTGCTGTGAGAGTTTCAGGCCCTGCTCGAGCCGCTGGACGGGGGTCAGCACCATGTTGCTGGCACGCATCTGCTCGGCCTCTTCGCGGTTGATGACGGCCCACTCGGCCTCATGCCCCACCGACAGCAGCGGGGTGGTGCCCTCACGACGTTTCATCGATTCGATTCTAGCGCGGTCCAAAGCTCATCCTCAGCCGGGCAATCAGGTCATCGTGGTTGGCTGTCGCCCATCTGGAACGGGTGAGGTGAGAGTTAATAATACTTTCCAATGTAGACATTCACCTACCGGATAGCTGCGGTCACACCTCGAGTCCAAAAGCCTGCGCCAGCAACTCATAAGACCGCTTCCGCGCTTCGTGCGCGTATGTGATGCTGACAATGATCGCCTCCTCGGCGCCGTACTTCGCAACCACGTCTTCGAGCTCTGTGCGGACCGTGGCGGGTGCACCAACGATCGCGCGCCGCTCGGAGCGGGGCTGCCCCGGCGTGCGCTCATCGGCCGCGAGAAACTCGACCGCGATCTCCGGAGACGGCACAGCGATCGGCTGACCGCGGCGCAGCAGCGTGAAGGTCATCCGGCCGCTTGCGGCAAGCCGGGAGGCCTCCTCGTCGGTCTCGGCGCAGATCACCCAGACGCCAACGGCGACGCGGGGGTGAAGCCCGGAATGTTCGTGTTCGGCGAAGCGCTCGCGGTAGAGCGCGGCGATCTCAGCTCCTTTGGGGTTGATGAAGTCGGCGAACGCATAGGGCAGCCCCAGCTCAGCTGCCCAGATCGCGCTCTGCTGGGAGGAGCCGAGCAGCCATGGCTCGGGCCGCTCGGGGCGTCCGGGCAGGGTCTTGGCCAGGCGCGCGAAGGGGTGGTCCGGGGGCAGCTGGTCATCGAGGTAGCCGAGCAGCTCGGCGAGCTGCTGGGGGAAGTCATCCGGGGAGGCCTGACGTCGATCGCGCTGCAGGGCGAAGGTGGTGAGGGGATCGGTGCCCGCGGCGCGGCCAAGCGCGAGATCGATGCGTCCGGGGAACAGGCCGGAAAGCAGGCTGAACGTCTCAGCGACCTTGAAGGGGGAGTAGTGGGGGAGCATCACTCCGCCGCTGCCGACACGGATACGTGAGGTCGCAGATGCGATCGGACCGATCAGAGCCTCGGGCGAGGGCCCGGCGAGCATCGGGCCGCCGTGGTGCTCGGCCACCCAGTAGCGGTGGTACCCGAGCCGGTCGGCCAGCCGCGCGAGATCGATCGTGTTCGCAAGCGCCTGTGCGCCCGAGGATCCCTCGGAGATCGGGGACTGGTCGAGCACGGACAGGCGAAAGGTCGGTGAGGGCATCTCCGCAGAGATAGCACTGCGATGCCGTGGGCTTGTGCCGGCGGGCGACTACCTGTCCCGCGGAGCTGTGCCGTCCGCACTTGTGCGTATACCTTCGGTCATGCTCGTGAACGAGTTCAGTGACGGAGTGGAGATCGACCAGGTGCTGCTGGTCCACGATGCCGAGCGCCGCCAGCGGCGCGATGGCGGCGAGTACCTGCGCCTGCAGCTTGGCGACCGCACGGGCGCGGTCGTCTCGATGGTGTGGGAGGAGCTGGCGGGGATCGGGGAGTTCGCCTGCGCTGGTGCTGCGGTGCATGTCCGCGGCCGCTACACCGTGCACCCGCGCTTCGGCCCGCAGATCAACCTGCGCGGTCTCTCGGAGGCCGTACCCGGCAGCTTCTCACCCGAGGACCTGCTCGACGGCCCCGCGCGCGGGGTAGAGCAGATGGAGGAGGAGGTGCGCGAGCTGCTCGCCACGATCCAGGAGCGCCACCTGCGGATCCTGCTGGCGCGCGTGTTCGGCGAGGACTCCGAGCTGTGGGCCGACTATCGCGTGGCGCCGGCGGCCAAGTACTACCATCAGGCTTACCGCCATGGTCTGCTCGAGCACTGCCTCGGCGTGGCCCAGGCGGTGAGCGCAATCAGCGCCACCTTCCCGGGCATCGATCGCGACGTGGCGGTCACCGGCGCGTTGCTGCACGATATCGGCAAGCTTGAGGCCTATACCGACGATCCTCGTAATATCGACCTGACCGATGCTGGCCGCCTGCAGGGAGAGATCGCGCTCGGCTACTACCGCATCCGCCGCATGATCGAGGAGATCGAGGGCTTCCCCGCGGAGCTCGCGCAGGCGGTCGGGCACATCATCCTGTCCCATCACGGGTCACTCGAGCACGGCAGTCCCGTGGTGCCCTGCACGCGTGAGGCGACGCTCGTGCACATGGTCGACAACCTCGGCGGACGCCTGGGCAGTTTCGATCGGCTGGAGAAGGAGCTCGCCCCCGGCAGGCGCTGGTCGGGCTTCGATCGCGCGCTCGACGGCGCGGCGTTCTTCCCCGTGCGCGAGGACGAACCCGCCGAGCCCGCACGCGAAGCCGCTTGAAAAGCCGCAAATAGCGCGCGCCGCGCGCCCGCGGAACAATCGTCCCGCCGTCGAGTTCTATGGTTTGGGGCGATGGCAAAGGACACCGAGAAGCTGATCCGCCAGCTGTCGCTGATCTCCTACCTGATGGCCGAGCGCAGGCCGGTCACGGCGCTGGAGATCCGGCGCGACGTGGAGGGGTACAGCGGCATGAACGAAGACGCGTTCGCGCGGCGCTTCTACGCGGACCGCTCGGAGCTCGAATCGCTGCGGATCCAGCTGACCGTCGAGCGGCCGACCGACGGCGCGGCTGAGCAGGAGAACTACTCGCTGCGCCCCGAGAATTTCCACCTGCCCGCGATCGCGTTCTCCGACAAGGAGCTCGCGGCGCTGCAGACCGCGCTGAGTCTGCTCGACGGCGAATTTGCTTACGCCGAGCCGCTGCGCCTGGCGCTGCAGCAGATCACCTGGGGACGACCGAGCCCGCTGCGCGCGCCCGAGCAGCAGTCGGTCGCGCTTGGCATCACGGCCTCGGCTGGCGGTCAGGAGTTCTCGGCACGCCTGGCGAAGGTCGAGACGGCGATCTTCCGCAACAAGACGATCACTTTCGACTACTACACGATGGAGCGCGACGAGGTAGGCGCACGCCGCGTCGACCCATACCACCTGCTGTTCCAGGGCGGCCAATTCTACCTGCTCGGCTATGCCCACGAGCGCAAGGCCGTGCGCGTGTTCCGCCTCTCGCGCATCCGCGGGAAGGTCTCCTATGCGACCAAGGCCGAGCACGACTTCCGCCGCCCCGCGGACTTCGACCCGCGCTCCTACGCCAACCGCGCGGACTGGCAGCTGGGGGAGGAGCGCGGCGTGGCCGAGGTGCTGATCTCCGAGCGGATCGCCTGGCAGATCGAACGCCACTTCGGCCGCTACGGCGAGATCCGTGAGCCTGAGCCGGAGATGATCGGCGGCGGGGAGGCGAGCGAGGGAGACAGGGTCTTCCTGACCGGCTACTCGAACTCCCGCGGCCTGGTCTCGTGGGTGCTTGGCCTGGGCGCGCACGCGCGCCTGCTGGGCCCTGATGAGTTGACCGAGGAGCTGGGGCGGCGCGTGGAGCTGCTCCAGGAGTGCCACGGCGAGGTGCCGCCGGATGCGGGGGCGGCCGAGCGCACAGGCAAGTCAGCGCAGACCCATGTGTCCACACGCACTGTGCGTCGTGGGAGAGCCGGCGGTGAGGGCAATGGATCTGCCTCGCGCGCGGGCAACGGCTCAGCGGCGCGCGGAGGCGATACCGCGATCCGCCCCGAGCGCTTCGCACGGCTGGTGACGCTCGCGAGCATCCTGATCCAGGCCGGCCGTGCGGGGGGCGCCCAGTCCGGAGGGCTCGGCCGCGTGAAGATCGCCGAGGTGTGCGAGCGACTGCAGCTCTCCGAGGAGGAGCTGCGCGAGGACGTGAACGTGCTGAACGTCGTCAACTTCGGCGGTGGCTCGTATGTGCTCTACGCGGAGATCAAGGAGGAGGAGGGGGAGATCGAGGTCGACCCCGAGCCTTACAGCGACAACTTCGACCGTCCCGCGCGGTTGTTGCCGGTCGAGGCCAAGGCGCTGGTGGCGGCGATCGACCTGATCGGCGAGCACCTCCCGGAGGGTTCGCTCACCTCCGCGCGCAAGAAGATCGTCACGGCGCTCGGTGAGGACCCGATGGAACAGGGTTTGCAGGTCGCCCACGCCGCGGGTGACGACTCCGACGTAGCGCGGGTTGTTTCAACCGCGATCGTGCAGCGGCGGATCATCGAGCTCGAGTACTACAAGGAGAACGAGGACCAGATCGTCGAGCGCCGGGTTGAGCCGTACGCGCTCACGAACGGGCGCGAGGGCTGGTACGTCGCCTCGTTCGACCCCGACCGCGGCGCGATGCGCCACTTCCGTTTGGACCGCATCAAGAGCGTGGACGTGACCGATCAGACCTTCGAGCCCCGCCCCGAGGTCGATCCGGCCGCGGAGGTGGACGGCTGGCTGCGCACCGGCGAGGTCGAGACCTCACGCGCGGCGCGGGTCCTGGTCTCCCCCGAGCGCGCTCGCTGGGCGCGCGAGGCACGCCGCGTTGTGGAGGAGCGCCGCGACGGCTCGGTCGTGGTCGAGCTGAGCTTTGCGGGCACCGCCTGGCTCGTGCGCGAGATTTTGAAGGAAGCCGGTGACGCCGCGGTGCTCGAGCCCCAGGACGCGCGCGAGGCCGTGCGTGCGGCGGTGGTGAAGCTGCGCGAGGCGCATGCGGTGCCGGCCGGGGTCTGAGCCGCGCCTCTTCTGATCGCTGCGACCTGAACGACCCCACGCTCCCTGTGCATACCGGATGGCGTGAGGCGCGGCTCCTCTCACCTGCGCAGGGCGCGCTTCTGCGGATGGACGGTCTCGCCGCGGGCGAGCATCGCGACGAACTCTCCGATCCGCCGCGTGCGGGTATCGCTGCGCTTGGCGCTGTGGATCCGGTAGAGCACCGCGTAGCGGTTCTGACTGGAGAGGAGCTCGAAGTTGGCCTGCGCCCTGGGCTCGGCGGCCAGCGCCCGCGCGAGGTCGTCGGGCACCTCGATCGTCTTCTGCCCCGGATAGGCGGCCTCCCAGCTGCCGTCCGCCTTGGCGCGCTCGACCGCGGCCAGGCCCGCCGGTTGCATCCGGCCTTCGGCGAGCAGCCGCTCGATGTGGCCGACGTTGCGCTCGGACCACTGGCTGCGCACGCGCCGGGGGGTGAAGCGCTGGCGATAGGTGCGCTCGTCGCGCCGGCGCACCTGGCCGTCGATCCACCCACGGCAGAGCGCCTCGTCGAGCGCCTCCTCGTAGGTGAGCGAGGTCGGCTCGGTCGTGCCCTTCTTGGCGAGGACGAGCTCGACCCCAACCCCATCACCATGATGCTCCCCCAGCCAAGCTCGCCAGGCATCGGCGTCGGCGATGAGCAGTTCACTGAGCGCGTTTGCCACTCGCCCAGTTTCGCATCGATAGCCTTCCCACGGTGAGCCGTCGCGAGCAGATCAAGATGGACGATGCGGAGGTCGCCGCGTTCCTGGCGGAAGAGCGGACCGTGACCTGCGCGAGCGTCGGCCCGCGTGGCTGGCCGCACCTGATGCCGCTGTGGTATGTGCCGCGTTGGCCGATCTCCGATCGGTCGGCCGCCGGCGAACCCACCCCGCGGATCTGGGCGTGGACATATGGGGCTTCGCAAAAGGTGCGCAACCTCGAACGCGATTCGCGCGCGACGTTGCAGGTCGAGGCCGCGGAGGAGTACCAGGAGCTGCGCGGGGTGATGCTCGAGTGCGACGTGGTCATCCATCGCGAGCTCGAGCTGGTGGCCGAGCTGGGTGCGGAGATCCTGCTGCGCAACTCCGTTCCGCGCGGCGTGCGGCCGCCGTCGGAGCTGCCGTCGGAGGTGCGCGATGTGGTTACCGCGCAGGCCGTCAAGCGCGTCGGGCTCGAGTTCGTCGAGCGGCGCCGCGCGAGTTGGGATCACCGCAAGCTCGGCGGCCTCTACTGATTCTGCGGCCCCGGTAGGTCAGCTGCCCCGGTAGGCTCCCCCAGCTATGGAGCCAGCTAAAGGGTTTGATTCTCTCTGGTGGTAAGGGCACGCGCCTGCGCCCGATCACGCATACGAGCGCGAAGCAGCTTGTGCCGGTAGCGAACAAGCCGGTGCTGTTCTACGGGATCGAGGCGATGGCGGCGGCGGGGATCGAGCAGGTCGGGATCATCATCGCGCCGGAGACCGGGCAGGAGATCCGCGAGGCCGCCGGCGACGGCTCGCGGTTCGGGGTGGAGATCACGTACGTCGTGCAGGACGAGCCGGCGGGGCTGGCGCATGCGGTGCTGACCGCCGAGCCGTTCCTTGGCGAAGAGCCCGTTCGTGATGTATCTCGGCGACAACCTGCTGCAGGGTGGGATCTCCGACCTGGTCGAGGCCTTCCGCGAGCACGAGCCGGATGCGCTGATCCTGCTGACGCCGGTGCCCGACCCGGAGAACTTCGGTGTCGCCGAGCTCGCGCTCCGGTTGAGTCGAGTCGATCCTGGGGCGGTGGGCCGGGTGGTCAGGCTGGTCGAGAAGCCCGCGGAGCCGGCGACCGACCTGGCGCTGGTGGGTGTGTACATGTTCACCGCCGGGATCCACGACGCCGCGCGCGCGATCGAGCCCTCGGCGCGCGGGGAGCTTGAGATCACCGACGCGATCCAGCACCTCGTCGACGGTGGTATGCGCGTGGAGCCGCACATCGTGCGCGGTTGGTGGAAGGACACTGGGCGCCTGGAGGACATGCTCGAGGCCAATCGGCTGATCCTCGACAACCTGATCGAGCGCCATCGAGGGCGAGCTGATCGACTCTCAGGTGGACGGGCGCGTCGTGATCGAGGCCGGCGCCCGGCTGGAGCGCACGACCGTGCGCGGGCCCGCGGTGATCGGCGCGGGGGCACAGTTGCGCGATTGCTACATCGGACCGTACACGGCGATCGGCGAGAACTGCTCGATCAACGACGCCGAGGTCGAGCACTCGATCCTGCTGGCGGGCTCCTCGGTGTGCGACCTCGACGGGCGCATGGAGTCCTCGCTGCTCGGACGCAACGTGACGGTGCGCCGCGGCGATCGCCAGCCGCGCGCGTACCGCTTCATGGTCGGCGACAACTCGGACATTTCGATCCTCTAGCGATGAGGCTCCTGATTACCGGCGCCGCCGGCATGCTCGCCCACGACGTGCGCCGCGTCGCCGAGCGCGCGGGGCACGAGCTCGTGCTGGTCGACCTGCCCGAGCTGGACATCACCGACGTGGCGGCCGTGAACGCGTTCTTATGCGAGCGAGCGGCCCGAGGCGAGCATCAACTGCGCCGCCTGGACCGATGTCGACGGCGCCGAGACCAAGCAGGCTCAGGCTCACGCGGTCAACGCCGACGGCGCGGGCAACCTGGCGCGAGCCGCCGCCGAGATCGGCACTCCGCTGCTGCACATATCGACCGACTACGTGTTCGACGGCATCGCCCCGCTCGATGCCGACGGCCGCCCGCGACCCTACGTCGAGTCCGACCCGACCGGCCCTCGCTCGGTCTACGGCTCCACCAAGCTCGACGGCGAGCGCCAGGTGCTCGCCGCCTCGCGCGCAGCACTGCGTCGTACGCACGGCCTGGCTTTACGGGGTCGACGGTCCCAACTTCGTCGCCACGATGCTGCGTCTGGCCGGCGAGCGCGACGCCGTGCAGGTCGTCGATGACCAGATCGGCTCGCCCACCTGGTCCGGCCACCTCGCGCCGGCCGTGGTCGGGCTGCTCGAACGTCAGGTTGGCGGTCTGGTCCACCTGACGGGCGCCGGCCTGGTCTCATGGAACGGCTTCGCCCGCGAGATATTCCGCCAGGCCGAGTTGAGCTGCAGCGTCGAGCCGGCCACCAGCGAGCAGATGGCGCGCCCTGCGCCCCGCCCGGCGTGGTCGGCGCTGGAGTCCGAGCGCGAGGACGTCCTGCCGATGCCGCCCTGGCAGGACGGGCTGGCGGGCTATCTCGCCGCGCGGGCGGGGATAGCGCGCACATGAACTGGCGCCTACGCACCACGGCTGGAATGATGCGTGCATGAAGCTCCTCGTGTGTGGTGGCGCTGGGTTTATCGGTTCGACCTTTGTGCGCCTGCGGATCGCGCGAGCAGGGCGATGAGGTGACGGTGCTCGACAAGCTGACCTATGCGGGGCGCGAGGAGAACCTGCGCGACGTCGCCGATGCATCCGGGCTTTCGCTTCATCCGCGGCGCGATCGAGGACCCCGAGGCGGTCGCCGCGGCGATTGAGGCGTGCCGGCCGGACGCGATTGTGAATTTCGCCGCGGAGACGCACGTCGATCGCTCGATCGCCGAGCCCGACGCGTTCGTGAAGACGCACGCGCTCGGCACGCATGTGCTGCTGGAGGCCGCGCGCGCGGCGGAGTTGCGCTACGTGCAGGTCTCAACCGATGAGGTGTATGGCTCGATCGAGCAGGGCTCCTTCACCGAGGAGAGTCCGCTGCGCCCCTCCTCGCCCTACTCGGCCACGAAGACGGGCGCCGACCTGCTCGTGCAGAGCTACTTCCACACCTACGACTTGCCGGCGGTGATCTGTCGTGGCTCGAACAACTATGGCCCCTATCAGTACCCCGAGAAGCTGATCCCGCTGATGATCCTCAACGCTCTGCACGGCGACGCGCTGCCGGTATACGGCGACGGGATGCAGGTGCGCAACTGGATCCACGCGACCGACTTCGCGCGCGCGATCGGCCACGTGCTTGAGCACGGCGTGCCCGGTGAGGTCTACAACGCGGGCGGCCCCGACGAGTGCGCGAACGTGGATGTCGTCAAGCGGATCATCGAGCTGACGGGCGCGGAGCAAGTCCCAGATCGAGTACGTCACCGACCGCCCGGGACACGACCGTCGCTACTCGCTCTCCTCGGAGAAGGTCCGGGCGCTCGGCTGGCTACCGCGGGTGCGTTTCGAGGAGGGCCTGCAGGAAACCGTCGCGTGGTATCGCGACAACGCGTGGTGGTGGGAGCCGATCCGCTCCGGCGACTACCGCGAGTACTACGAGCGCCAGTACGGCAAGGCCCTGACCTGAGTCACCCCAGCTCCGAGTAGCACGCGAGCGAGGAAGGACGCAACCGATCAAAGATCAGCTAGCGAAGACCATCGATCACACAGATGAGATCTTCCAGACGCCGTTTTCCTTTACGAGCGTGAGCGTGGTGATCTTGACTTTGCCGGCGTAGGTGCTCTTCACTTCGGCGCTCGCGCTCGTGCTGCCGTGCGGCATGGACCTTCTCGACGGTCAGTTCGTGGGTGTCGACCTGCGAGAGCTGGCTTTTCAGCGCCTGCTTGCAGCCGCCGGGCATCGAGTTCAGGCGCGCGGTCACGGTGCTTGCGAGCAGTCTTCTGAGCAGATCTTCTGCGCTTCGCCTGCGGTCGCCTCGGTCTGCAGGTTGGCGATCGTCTGTGCGACCGCGTGACTTTCGCCTTTGAAGGAGTTCGAGGTCGTGCTCGCACATGCTGACACCACGACCGCGAGCAGCGGGACGCAGAGCAGCACGAAGGCACGCTTGAGCGAGACCGGCATCACGGCCGCAGAGAGTACGGTATTCCGGATTACGAGACCGTATGACGACATCTGTCCGTAGACTTGTCGTCTGCGTCGTGACAGGGTGCAGGCATGCGATTCGACAAAGCGGCCCGCGCGCAGTTCGCTCTGAACCTGCGCACTCGTCGTGAGGAGCTCGGCTTCTCCCAGGAGGCCTTGGCGCAGATGTGCGACCTGGATCGCACCACGATCAGCCTGCTCGAGCGCTCCAAACGCTCGCCGATGCTGGACACGATCGTCGCAGTGGCACGCGCCCTCGAGCTCGACTCGCCCGCCGAGCTGCTCGACGGAATCAACTGACCACGCCGCTGGCCTCAACGGCTCCCCGCTAGCCTCATCAGGTGCCTCTTTCTAGCTTCACGCCGCGTGTTCGCCAGTGGTTTGAGACGGCTTTCGCCGCGCCCACCCCCGCCCAGGCGCAGGCCTGGCCGGCGATCGCCCGGGGCGAGCACGTACTCCTGTCGGCGCCGACAGGGTCAGGGAAGACGCTCGCGGCGTTCCTGTGGGCGCTCGACCGGCTGAGCTCAGATGAGGATGGCGGCGATGGCGTCTCTGGGGGCAAAGTCTCCGGCGGCGCCGAGAATGGGTCCCCGGGCGATGGCCCCGTTGGGAGAGGCGAGCCGGTCGAGGGCCACAGGACAGGTAGCGCCGTCGTGGTGGGTGGGCCACGATTTACGCGCGTGGTCTACGTCAGTCCTCTGAAGGCGCTCGCCTACGACATCGAGCGCAACCTCCGAGCCCCATTGCGCGGGATCGGTGCCAACGACGTGCGCGTCGGCATCCGTACGGGCGACACGACCCAGCGCGAGCGCGCGGCGATGCTGCGCAACCCGCCGGACATCCTGATCACGACGCCCGAGTCGCTCTATTTGATGCTCACCTCGCGCGCACGGGAGACGCTCAGCGAGGTCGAGGCGGTGATCGTCGACGAGATCCACGCGGTCGCGCACTCAAAGCGCGGCTCGCACCTCGCGCTCACGCTTCAGCGCCTCGAGGCACACGTTCGTGCCAACGCTCCCGCACTGAACCACGCTCCCGCACCAAACCACGCTTCCGCGCCGAACGGACACGCCCGCGAGATCCAGCGCATCGGCCTCAGCGCTACCCAGAACCCGCTCGAGGAGATCGGCCGCTACCTCGTTGGGCCGCACCGGGAGGTCACGATCATCGACGCCGGCGCCCGCAAGCAACTCGACCTGCGCATCGAGGTCCCCGTGGAGTCGATGGCCGAACCCGGCGGCGCAATCGGGGCGGGCGGGCTCGAATCCGATCCGCTGGAGCCCATACCCGGTGGGGAGTCCACGAAGGGGTCGATCTGGCCGGCGATCTATCCAGAGCTGCTGAAGCTGGTGAGCGAACACAACTCGACAATCGTCTTTGTCAACAACCGCCGCTCCGCCGAGCGTGTCGCGCTGCGCCTGAACGAGCTCGCTGCCCGTGAGGACGATGCCGCACACGATGATCGCGCGACGGATGAGAGGCCCGTACATCCGGCGCCCGCCGAGATCGCCCGTGCCCACCACGGCTCACTCGCGCGCGAGGAGCGCACCAAGGTCGAGGAGCTGCTCAAGGCGGGTGAGCTCCCCTGCCTCGTCGCCACCAGCTCGCTCGAGCTCGGGATCGACATGGGCGCCGTCGACCTCGTCCTGCAGATCGAGTCGCCCAAGTCCGTCGCGCGCGGCCTGCAGCGCATCGGCCGCGCCGGTCACGGGGTGGGAGAGGTCAGCAGGGGGCGGATCTTTCCTAAGTTCCGCGGCGATCTACTCGAGTGCGCCGTTGTTGCTCGCCGCATGCACGAAGGCAAGATCGAGCCGACGGTCGTGCCGCGCAACGCGCTGGACGTTTTGGCCCAGCAGATCGTCGCGATCGCCGTCTCCGCCGAGCCCACCGCCGCCGCCGCCCCAGATGCGCCACACAGTGCGCCCGAGGACGCAGGCGTCTCTGTCGATGACCTGCACGCCCTCGTCACCAGCACCCACTCCTACGCCGAGCTCTCACGCGAGCTGCTCGAGAACGTGCTCGACATGCTCGATGGGCGCTATCCATCGCAGGAGTTCGGCGAGTTGCGCGCGCGGATCGTGTGGGATCGTGTGGCCGGCACGATCCGCGCGCGCAAGGGGTCCCGTCAGCTTGCGATCGCAAACGCCGGCACGATCCCCGACCGCGGCCTCTACGCGGTGACCCTCCCCGATGGCAGGCGCGTGGGGGAGCTCGACGAGGAGATGGTCTACGAGGCTCGTCCGGGACAGGCGTTCCTGCTGGGCGCCTCGACCTGGCGGATCGAGGAAATCGGCCGCGACCGCGTGATCGTCACCCCGGCGCCGGGAGCGCCCGGGGCGGTGCCGTTCTGGAAGGGCGACTTGGTCGGCCGCCCGAAGGAGCTGGGCGAAGCGATCGGCGCGTTCTCGCGCTGGGCCGTCGAGCAGGAGCCGCAGACGTTGGAGCGCGACTACGACCTCGATCCGCGCGCCGCGCGCAACCTGCTCGACTACCTCCGCGAGCAGCAGGCGGCGACGCGTGTGCTGCCGAGCGAGCAGACGATCGTGGTGGAGCGCTTTCGCGACGAGATCGGCGACTGGCGGCTGTGCATCCTGTCTCCTTATGGCGGCCGCGTTCATGCGGCCTGGGCGCTCGCCCTCAGTGCGCGGATCCGTGAGCGCTTCGATCTGGAGGCCGACGCGATCTCCTCCGACGACGGGATCGTCCTGCACCTGCCCGACCTCGACGGCGACGATGTCGAGTCCCTGCCTTCTGCTGCCGAGCTGGTGCTGATCGAGCCCGAGGAGCTCGAGCAGGTGCTCACGGCCGAGCTGGGCGGCTCGGCGCTGTTCGGCGCGCGCTTTCGCGAGAACGCCGGCAGGGCCCTGCTGATTCCCCGCGCGTATCCCGGCAGACGCACGCCGCTGTGGCAGCAGCGCTTGAAGTCCCAGAACCTGCTCGAGGTCGCCAAGCGCTACGCCGACTTTCCGATCATCCTCGAGACCTATCGCGAGTGTCTGCGCGACGTGCTCGATGTGCCGGGACTGCAGGAGCTGCTGCGCGCTCTACACACGCGCGAGATCTCGCTCGTCGAGGTCGAGACCCCCACCGCCTCGCCGTTTGCCTCTTCGCTGCTGTTCGACTACGTCGCGACCTACATGTACGAGGGTGACACGCCGAACGCCGAGCGCCGCGCGGCGGCACTGTCGCTCGACCGCGATCTGCTGCGCGAGCTGCTGGGCCAGGAGGAGCTGCGCGAGCTGATCGATCCCGGTGCGCTGGAGCGCGTCGAAGAGGACTTGCAGTGCCGCTCGGAGATCACCAGGGCGACGAGTCGCGATGGACTGCACGACGTGCTGCGCCGCGTCGGCGACCTGACCGCGGAGGAGGTGGCCGAGCGTGTCTTCGACGGGATCGATCACGTGAGCATGCTGGGAGAGCTGGAGCGTGAACGGCGTGCGATCCGCTTGCGCGTGGGCGGGGAGGAGCGCTACGTGGCGGCGGATGAGGCCGGGCTGTACCGCGACGCGCTCGGCGCCGTGCCGCCTGGGGGTCTGCCCGAGGCCTTCCTGGAGGATGTGCCCGACGCGCTGCGCGTGCTCGTCGCGCGCCACGCACGCACGCATGGGCCGTTTAGGACCGATGAGCTCCACGCCCGCTACCGCCTCGACGCCTCCGCCGTCCTGCGCGAGCTCGAGCGCACCGGCCAATTGGTCCGGGGAGAGCTGCGTCCTGGCGGCAGCGAGCGAGAGTGGTGCGATGTGGAGGTCCTGCGTCGCCTCAGACGAGCCTCGCTGGCGGCGCTTCGCAAAGAGATCGAGCCGGCCGATCAGCGGGCCTTGGCAGCTTTCTTGCCTTCGTGGCAGGGCGTGGATCGCCACTCCGGCGCCGGTGCGGGAGTCGACCGCCTACGCGAGGTGCTCGTGCCGCTGCAGGGCTTAGCGCTGCCCGTGGAGATCTGGGAGCGCGATGTACTGCCGCGGCGGATCGGCGCTTACTCCCAGACGTGGCTCGACAATCTCTGCGCGAGCGGCGAGCTGGTGTGGGTCGGCGCGGGCTCGATCGGGCGCAGTTCCGGGCGGGTGGCGTTGTATTTCCGCGAGGATGCGTCGCTGATCGGAGCGCCTCCTGCGCCACGCTCGGGCACCGCGACTACCCCTCCAAGTGCTCCCGAGCACAACCTGTTGCGCGAGCGACTCGCGCAGGGACCAGCCTTCTTCACCGATCTGCTCGCGGAGCTCGATATCGCGGGAGAGGCGCTCCGTGAGGCCTTGTGGGATCTGGTGTGGGCAGGCGAGGCGACGAACGACGCGTGGGCGCCGCTGCGCGCCCCGCATCTGACGCTCGCCCGCGGGGGACGGGCCGCCCGTGGTGGCGAATCCCCGTTCGCCGTGGCCGGCCGTGGCGAATCTCCCCGGCCCGCCGCAGGGGCTGGCTCCGCTGCCGCCGCAGGACGCTCGATGACCGGCCGCTCCCGTTTCGGCACGCGCCGGAGGGGAGCGCAGGCGCAGGTCCAAGGCCGCTGGTCGCTGACCGCGTCGCTGTTCGGGGAGCCCTCTCCTCCTCCTCCTCCTCCTCCTCCTGCTGCTGCTTCCTCCCGACGCTCGTCGTCGTCCGCGGCCGCCCGCTCTTCCCCGGCGCCACTGCCCTCACCGGAGCGTAGACGTGCGCTGGCGGAGCTGCTGTTGGAGCGCTACGGGATCGTCACCCGCGAGCAGGTTCTCGCCGAGGGGATCAAAGGTGGTTTTGCGTTGCTGTACGACTCGTTTGCGAAATTGGAGACCCTGGGCGTGTGCCGCAGGGGCTACTTCATCGAGGGGATGGGCGGCGCGCAGTTCGCGCTGCCGGGCGCGGTCGAGCGTTTGCGTGCTGGCCGATCTGCTAGCCGATCTCCGATCGACGGTTCGGCCGCCGATGCTCCCAGCCGTGCGGATGATCGCGGCGCTGCTCGCGCGCGCACCGTGGTGCTCGCCGCCGCCGACCCGGCGCAGCCTTACGGTGCCGCACTCCCCTGGCCGCGCAAGGAGGATCAAGAGCATGGCCGCCGTCCGGCGCGCGTCGCTGGGGCTTATGTGGTGATGGTGGAGGACGAGCCGGTGCTGTACGTCGAGCGTGGCGGCCGCGGGTTGGTGACGCTCGCGGAATCCCCGACCGGCTCTATCGCGCCCGCCGGCGGCGGGGGAGAGCCGCTGCTCACGGCGCTCGCGGCCTTGGCGGAGGCGGTGCGCGCCGGGCGCGTTGGCAAGCTTGCCCTCGAGCGGATCGACGGCAAGCCAGCGATTGCCTCTCCTCGCGCCCAGGAGCTGATCGACCTCGGCTTCCATTCGGGCCCGCGCAAGCTCACGCTCAGCGCCTGAGCCGTAGCCGGATGAGATTCCCACTCACCCCATCCCATCGTATTCACCCCGTTTGGCCCTAACCACACCCAGCCGCTCCGTCTGGCATCGTGGCGGCGATGACAGAGCCTCCGCGCACGCGCCCGTTACGGGTCGGCCACAAGGGCGCCGACATGCTGGCTCCGGGTAATACGCTCGAGAGCTTTCGCGCGGCGATGAGCGCGGGCGTGGACATGATCGAGTTCGACGTCTTGAGCGAGCACGTCGATGGCAGTGGGGGCTTGTTGCTGGCACACGACTACGAGGACATGCACGGACGCGCTCCCCTGAGCCTTGAGCAGGCGCTTGAGCATCTTGCCGGCGATGAGTTCGCGGGCGTGAAGCTCGATGTCGATGTGAAGATCCCCGGCTACGGGGGACGCGTCGTACAGGCGCTGCGCGAGAAGGGCCTGATCGAGCGCTCGCTCGTGAGCGGCATGTACACCTCTGAGCTCGACGCGATCCGGGCTCTGGAGCCCGGACTGCGCCTCGGTTGGTCGGTGCCGCGCCTGCGGCGCGACTACACGACCGACATGCTCACAGCGATTCCCGCCCTGGTGATCCTCTCGGGTTACCGCGCGCTCTTGCCTCGGCGCGCTCGTGAAGCCCTGCGCGCCGGTCGCTTCGACGCGATCATGGCCCACTGGCGCCTGGTTACCCCCGCGCTGGTGCGAGCGGTCGCAGAGGGCGGCGGCGAGCTGTACGCCTGGACGGTGGACGACGCCGCTCAGATCGCGCGGCTGAGCACGATGGGCGTGGACGGGATCATCACGAACGACCCGCGCCTGTTTGAGCTCAGCTAAGAGAGCATTCCGCCGCGCTGAAGCCCTTCGGGTCGGCACCGGCGAGGCTCACGTGAGCGGCGGTTGTGGGCCGCGAGATGGTGTACTCGACGGCCGAGCCGCGGCGCCATTGGAAGCTCACCACACCGCGCAGCTGCACAGCGGGCTTGCCCGCGACCGGTATGAGCTGGAAGCTGCGCCCGGTCTGGCGCGCGGACTTGGCCGCGCCGACAGCGACGTAGCCCGAGTCTGCGCCGCTTGAGAGATCGACCCACTGCTTGGTCGAGCTGTCGAGGTACTGCAGGCGAAAGCGCATGTACATCTCGTCTTTGGAATGTTCGTCACCGGGCATCGAGCCGCGTATACCGACCGTGTCTGGCTGGTCGGAGGGGTTACAGACATCGATCGTGGCCCACAGCTCCGGCGACTGCAGGAGCGCGCGCTCGGCGGCGGTTGTGGTTTTTCTAGGCGCGCTTGCACCCGTCGCGCCGGTTCTCGCGAAGGAGGATGTTGGGACGGACAGAAGCGCCCCGATCACGATCAACGAGAGGATTGGCTTGGCGAGCGTCATGTAAGTGGAAGATAGCGCCGCGCGCCGGGCGCTGAGCCGGTGGGTGGGTGTGATATCCCCTGCGGAAATGGCGGGCATGCGTTCAACGGACGTGGTGGAGTTGCTCGCGCGCGTGCCGGTGTTCTCGACGCTCGAGGGCGAGCACCTGGAACGGATCGCCGATCTAGCGGTGCCGCGCGCGTTTGAGCCGGGCCAGGTTGTGTTCCGTGAGGGCGACGCGAGCGACACCTGCTACATCGTCCGCTCCGGTCGTGCTCGCGCGACGCGCGAGCACTCCGGCGGGCGCGCAATTACGCTCGCGACGTTCGGCCCGGGTGACATCTTTGGTGAGCTGGCGCTGTTCGAGGACGAGCGTCGCTCGGCCACGATTGAAGCGATCGAGCAGACGAGCGTCGTGGCGGTGCTCGGCCCGGACATGCGCAGGCTGATGATCGAGCACCCCGGGATCTCCGCGCGTTTGGTGATCGCGCTCGGCCGACGTCTGCGCGAGACCAATGAGCGCCTGACGCGCCAGTCCTTCCAGACGGTGCAGAGTCGCGTGGCAGTGGTGCTGAGCGAGCTGGTCGCGCAGGAACGCGTCGAGCAGAGCGACGACGACGCGGACGTGATGGTCACCGCTACCCAGGCCGATCTGGCCCAGTTGGCGGGCTCGTCGCGCGAGTCGGCCAGCCGTTTTCTGGCGGTGCTGGAGCGCGCCGGGGTGATCTCGCAGGGGAGAGGACGTCTGGTCGTGCACGACCCGGAGGCGCTGAAGCAATATGTCTTCTAAGCGGGAATCCGGCTCCCGGCCGGCCAAGAAGAAAGGATCCCGCTCCCGCCCACCCAAGAGCGCCAAGATGCCGCCGGCGCAAGAGATCTCAGCCGGTGGCGTGGTGCTGCGCGGGGAGCAGGTCGTCGTGATCGTCCCCACCCGCCGTGCGCCGGATGGCTCGCGTGTGCTGGCACTGCCGAAGGGGCATGTAGATCCGGGCGAGACGACGTTGCAGGCCGCCGAGCGCGAGGTGCGCGAGGAGACGGGAGTCACCGTCGAGCTCGTACGCGAGTTGGGCGAGGTGCGCTATTGGTATCGGCGCGACGGGCGCACGATTCCCAAGTCGGTCACCTTCTACCTCTTCAGCTACCTCTCCGGCGACACGGCCGACCACGATGATGAGGTCGAGGAGGCCCGCTGGATCGGGCTGAAGGAGGCCCGTCGCTCGCTCACCCACGCGGCCGAGCGCGAAATGGTGCAGCGCGCGCTGGCCTATTCACAAGAAGACCGGTAGCCTGCCTGCACGTGCAGGTGCTCAACTTCTATTCGACGATCTTTGCCGACGAGCTGATGCGGGGTCGCAAGACGGCCACGATCCGCCTCGGCGACAAGTCGGGCAAGTACCGCAAGAATCAGGCGGTGCTGGTCACGATCGGCTACCAGTACTCGCCGCGGGAACGGATCTTTGAAGCGGTGATCGATCAGGTCGAGGTGACGAAGATCGCCGACCTCTCGCCGCGCGACATCAAGCACGACAACCCCGAGTTCCGTCGTCACGAGGAGTTGATCAGCTTCCTCGAACAGATCTACGGGCGATCGGTCTCCCCGGAAGACATCGTGACGGTCGTGCGCTTTTCTCAGATCATCGACAAGCCGAGCGGGATGACCGAGGCGATGAAAGGCTTCGGGGGCGCGCAAAACTAACGCGGGACCGGACATTTCCTCCCAACCGGCCCGCATTCGCGGGCTTATCGGTCGGGAGGAAAGTCCGACCCGCTTGGCCGAGGTTCAGGTCCCTGTGTTGGGGATCTACCCACTGATTCCCAGGGGTTGAGTCGGCGCTCGGGGGTGGGAAGTGCCAATCTGGGCTTGAAATACGCTGGCGCTTGGGTATATTGGGGGTTGTTGTTGGCACTCTCACCCCGAGAGTGCCAGTTGGCGGCCTGACCTCGACAAAGAGCGTCGCTGGCCGCCGGATGTTTCCTAAAGCGGAGGTTTCAAAATGAAGCTCAAGCCCCTGGGCGATCGGTTGATCGTGCAGGCAATCGAGGAGGAGCAGACCACTGCAAGTGGTCTCGTGCTCCCCGACACTGCCAAGGAGAAGCCACAGAAGGGCAAGATCGTCGCGATTGGCGACGGCAAGCTCGACGAGAACGGCAAGCGCATCCCGCTGGAGGTGAAGGAGGGCGATGAGGTCCTCTACAGCAAGTACGGCGGGACCGAGATCAAGATCGACGGAGAGGATCTGCTCGTGCTGCGCGAGTCAGATGTCCTCGCCAAGGTCTCATAAGGAGATTTGAACTGACATGGCACATAAGGAACTGAAGTACGGCTCTGAGGCACGCAAGGCGCTGGAGAGCGGCGTCGACGCGGTCGCGAACGCCGTCAAGGTCACGCTCGGCCCGAAGGGCCGCTATGTAGTGCTCGACAAGAAGTTCGGCGCGCCGACGATCACCAACGACGGCGTGACGATTGCCCGTGAGATCGAGGTCGAGGACGTATTCGAGAATCAGGGCGCTCAGCTTGTCCGTGAGGTGGCGACCGCCACCAACGACGTGGCCGGCGACGGCACCACCACCGCCACCGTGCTGGCTCAGGCGATCGTTCGCCAGGGCCTGAAGAACGTCGCGGCCGGTGCCAACCCGCTCGCGCTCAAGCGCGGTATCGAGAAAGCCGTAGACCAGGTCGTGGCGCATATCGCCTCGCAGGCCAAGGAGGTCTCCGGCAAGGACCAGATCGCCCGCGTGGCGACGATCTCGGCCGGCGACGATGACATCGGCGACGTGATCGCCGACGCGATCGAGAAGGTCGGCAAGGACGGCGTGGTCAACGTCGAGGAGGGTCAGACGTTCGGCATGGACCTTGAGTTCACCGAGGGAATGCAGTTCGACAAGGGCTACATCTCGCCCTATATGGTCACCGACCAGGACCGCATGGAGGCAGTGCTGGAGGATCCGTACATCCTGATCGCCAACCAGAAGATCGGCTCCGTCAGGGACGTGCTGCCGGTGCTCGAGCAGGTCATCCAGTCCGGCAAGACGATCCTGATCATTGCCGAGGACGTCGAGGGTGAGTCGCTCGCGACGCTCGTGGTGAACAAGCTGCGGGGCACCTTCACCGGTGTGGCCGTCAAGGCGCCGGGCTTCGGCGACCGTCGCAAGCGGATGCTCGAGGACATCGCGATCCTCACGAACGCCGAGGTGATCACCGAGGAGCTGGGGCTGAAGCTGGAGAACACCGAGGTCAAACAGCTCGGTCGCGCTCGGCGTGTGGTCGTGACCAAAGACACGACGACGATCGTCGACGGCGCCGGTGAGGCCGGGGCGATCAAGGGTCGCATCAACCAGATCAAGGCCGAAGTCGAGAACACCGACTCGGACTTCGATCGCGAGAAGCTCCAGGAACGCCTGGCAAAGCTCTCCGGCGGCGTCGCCGTGGTCAAGGTCGGGGCGGCAACCGAGACGGAGATGAAGGAGAAGAAGCACCGCGTCGAGGATGCCCTGCAGGCAACTCGGGCGGCACTCGAGGAGGGCATCGTGCCGGGCGGTGGCGTTGCGCTGCTGCAGGCATTCTCCGCCGTCAAGGTCGACGACATCGAGGATGACGACCAGAAGACCGGAGCGCGGATCGTGCTGCGGGCATTGGAGGAGCCGCTGCGTCAGCTCGCCGAGAACGCGGGTCTTGAGGGCTCGGTTGTCGTCAACGACGTGCGCAAGGCCAAGAAAGGCCAGGGCCTGAACGCGGCCACCAACGAGATCGTCGATCTCGTTGCCGCGGGCGTGATCGACCCCGCGATGGTCACCCGCTCGGCGCTGCAGAACGCCGCGTCGATCGCCAAGAACATCCTCACCACCGAGGCGATCGTCGCCGAGGTCCCTGAGAAGGAAGGCGGCGGCATGCCCGGCGGCGGAATGCCGGACATGAGCGGAATGATGTAAGCAGCGCCGTCTGTCGCGGGAGTGCTGCTCTACAGCAATCCCGCGGTGCAGTCGATAGGAAGGCAGAGGGTCCGGCAGGATGCCGGGCCCTCGGCTATTTAAGCGCCTCTTTGACTTCGGTGGCGGACTGAGCCTGGGGCTCGTCCGAGCCCCTATTCGACTTCTGCGACCGATCGAGGCCCGTGCCCGACGTACTTCGCGGATGGTCGGATCAGCTTGGCCTCGCGCTTCTGCTCGAGAATATGAGCCGACCACCCGGCCACGCGCGCGCAGGTGAACATCGGCGTGAAGAGGTCCGGTGGGACTTCGGCCAGGTCCAGGACGACGGCCGACCAGAACTCGACGTTCGTCGCGAGCACGCGGTCGGGCTTGCGCGCGTGAAGCTCGGCGAGCGCCGCTTTCTCCAGGGCTTCAGCGGCCTCTACCCGCGGGGAGCCCAGTTCCTGAGAGGTGCGGCGCAGCACTCGCGCGCGCGGGTCTTCGGCGCGATAGACGCGATGACCGAAGCCCATCAGGCGATCGCCACGATCGAGCGCCTCTTTGACCCAGCGCTCGGCGTCACCGCTCGCTTCGACTTCGTCGATCATCTTCAACACGCGCGAAGGCGCCCCGCCGTGCAATGGGCCGGACAGCGCGCCCACAGCTGCGGAGAGCGCCGCGGCACAGTCAGCCCCTGTTGAGGCCACCACGCGCGCTGTGAACGTCGAGGCGTTCATCCCGTGCTCGGCAGCCGAGACCCAGTAGGCGTCGATCGCCTTCACATGGTCCGGGTTCGCCTCGCCGCGCCAGCGAATCAGAAACCGCTCGGGGATCGTCTTGCCCTCGTCGACCTCCGACTGCGGCACCGGTGGCTGGCCGGCCGCGCGGGCCGATTGGGCTACGAACGAGAGCGCCATCACCGAGGAGCGCGCAAGATCGTCGCGAGCTGCGTCGTCGGAGATATCGATCAGCTGCTGGAAGCCCCACTCGGGGGCGAGCATCGCAAGCGCCGACTGCACGTCGACGCGGTGATCGCCCGAGCGAACCGTGAGCGCGTGCGGTTCGGCCGGTGGCAGGCCGGGCTTGAAGTGCCCGTCCACCAGCAGGCCCCAGACCTGCTCGTAAGGGACCGTGCCGACCAGGTCCTCAATGTTCACGCCGCGGTAGCGCAGCGCGCCACCAGCTTTGTCCGGCTCTGCGATCTCGGTGGCGAAGGCGACGACTCCTTCGAGGCCCGACTGGACTTCAGGTGGTGATTGAACCTCGCTCATGGCGCTCTGCTTTCTGGGCTGGGCTGCTTGACGGGGATGGCGCCTTGTGGGCGCACCCATATGATGAACGACCCGGCGATCAGAGGAGGAGCCAGTGCCCGACAGCGACCTGATGTTCCGCTCGGCAAGCGAGCTTGCGGGTATGGTGCGTGCCGGGGAGGTGTCCTCGCGCGAGCTGGTCGAGATCTCGCTTGAGCGGATTGAGGAACTGAACCCCGCGCTGAACGCATTCGTCGATGTCGACGCCGAACGGGCGCTGACCGCGGCTGATGAGGTTCAGCCGGGAGATGAGCGTCCGTTCGCCGGTGTTCCGATTGCTATTAAGAACAATCGCGCGGTGAGCGGCCTGCGGCTCACCTATGGCTGCGCGCTGATGCGGGAGTTCGTCGCCGACTACGACCACAACGTCACGCGGCGCCTGCGCGATGCGGGGTTCGTGATCGTTGGCTCCACCACCCTGCCCGAGTACGGCATCCTGCCGACCACCGAGGCGCGCATCTTTGGTCCCACGCGCAACCCGTGGGACCTTGAGCGCACTCCCGGCGGCTCCTCCGGTGGCTCGGCCGCCGCGGTTGCCAGCGGCATGGTGCCGGTCGCCCACGGCAACGACGGTGGCGGCTCGATCCGCATCCCCGCCGCCTGCTGCGGCCTGGTGGGGCTCAAGCCCAGCCGCGGACGCATCTCGGCCGCACCGGAGCTCGGGGACTCGTCCCTCGGGATCGATGGCATGCTCACGCGCACCGTCGCCGACACCGCCGCCATCCTCGACGTGCTGGAGGGCTATGAGACGGGCGACGCCACCTGGGCGCCACCGCCTAGCGAGCCGTTCGCGAAGAGCGCCGCCGGCGCTCCCGGCCGGCTGCGAATCGCCGCCACCACACTGGCGCCGATCGCCGAGGCGGTCGTGGATCCAATGGCCGCACAGGCCGTCACCGACGCGGCCGAGCTGCTGCGCTCGCTCGGCCACGAGGTCGTGGAGGTCGAGCCGCCGTGGCTCCTCGAGGGCCTGCAGGAGCTGTTCGGCGTGGTCTTCTCCAATCACATCGCGCTGTCGATCGCCTACTCCGGCGCCGTCGCCGGGCGCGAGGTGGGTGGGATCTCATCAGAGGACATGGAGCCGATGAGCTGGGCGATCTTCTCGATGATCCAGAAACTGGGCGCCGTACAGGGCATGGCCGCGACGGTGCAGCTGCAGGCGCACTCGCGCCGCCTGGTCTCCTTCCTGGAGCCCTACGACGCGCTGCTCACGCCCGCGCTCGCCGAGCGCCCGCTGCCACTGGGCACCCTCGACACCGACGCGCCCGATCCGATGTCGACGTTCACGCGCTCGGGGCTGTTCACGCCATTTACCCCCGTGTTCAACGCGTCCGGCCAGCCCGGGATCTCGTTGCCGTTGTTTGACGGCGAGGACGGTCTGCCGCTGGGGGTTCAGCTCGTCGGGCGTCCAGCGGGCGAGGCGGGGCTGCTGAGGCTCGCTGCGCAGGTCGAAGAGGCGCGGCCGTGGGCGGAACGTCGGGCGCCCGTCTCCTGAGAGATACGGGTCTTAAACGATCCCACCCGCCGAGTCGGCGGGTGGGGGTGATGGGGAGCAACCCCAAACGGCTGACACCGCAAAGAGCATAGCTAGCCGTGACGTGTCATCCGCCGAGCACTGCCGCCATCGCTTGAGGCGTGATCCCCAGACCCTCGGCGTCAGCCATTCCCCGGCCCGAGAGCATCGGCACCTCCATCAGCTCGGCCTCGTCCCAGGTCGCGAACGCGCGCTGCCCCATCGTCGCCTCCAGCAGGCGCAGCCCGCGCGAGACGATCGGCGTCGGGATGTGCAGCAGCGGGCGGCCGCGGTTCTGCGAGCGCAGCACGAGCCGCACGATCTCGTCGTTGCTAAGTGTCTGCGGGCCCGCCAGCTCGAAGCGCTCGGTGGTGTCCCGCTCGCCGCCCGGCGCGTGCAGGGCGGCGATTACGCAGTCGGCCACGTCCTCGGCCCAGATCGGCTGGTAGGTCGCGCGGCCCCGCCCGGAGACGGGCATCACCGGGAGCAGCGCTATCCGCTCCAGCAGGGTCAGACGGGGGTCCCCCGGGGCATACACGATCGAAGGGGCGAACACGGTGCTCCGTAGGTCGGCCTCTCCTACCGCTTGCTCGGCGAGCGCCTTCGCGCGGAAGAAGCGTGCGCGGTGGTGGACGGAGGCGCCGAGCACGGAGAAGAAAACGAAGCGCTCCACGCCCGCGCGCTGCGCCGCTTGCACCATTCGCCAGGTGGCGATGCCGTTCAGCTCCTCGATCGAGCCGCGCGGCTGGTCGCGGATCGAGGCGGCGATGTGTACGACGGTGTGCACCCCGCGCATCGCGTTGCGGAAGGAAGGAGGGTCGGTCAGATCGCCGAGCGCGATTTGCACCCGCACCCGCTGGGCGCCCAGTCGCCGGGGATCGCGCACGAGGCAGCGCACCTGGGTTCCTTCGCCCACCAAGCGGCGCAGCAGTGCGGAGCCCACCAAACCGGTCGCGCCGGTAAGCAACAGCATGCTTCGTACAATATGCGTCTCCCGATCCAAGCCCCCCGCAAACCGACCCCAGAAAGAAGCGAATGGCCTACGTAATCGCCGAGCCGTGCATCGGCACCAAGGACAACTCCTGTGTCGAGGTTTGCCCCGTGGACTGCATCCACCCGACGCCCGACGAGCCCGGCTATGACGCTGCCGAGATGCTCTATATCGATCCCGAGGAGTGCATCGACTGCGACGCCTGCGTCGAGGCCTGCCCTGTGGACGCCTGCTTTGCGGAGGATCAGCTTCCCGACGAGTGGCAGAAGTTCACGCAGATCAACGCCGACTACTTCGCCAACGCCAAGTAGGTTCATGTTCATCGCGACGGCGGCTCGTATCCAACGGAACGGACCGCTCAGGGCTCGATCGCGGCGCGGGAGCCCGGGTAACCGGGGTCGAGCACGTCCAAGACAGGCACCTTTCCCGCGGCCGCTTCGATCAGCTCGCGTAGCCGCGTGGAGTCGAAACGATGCGATTGGGGCGCCACGGGGTTGACCGTGATCGCCTTCAATCGAATCATCTGCAAAACCTCAATCGCAAGACCCTGACGCCGGTACCAGTCAGGGCCCCGGCGCGTCAGAAAGACCTTCGTCGGATCGCCCACAACGATTCTCAGCTCGCGTCGGGTGGGCGGGCTCAGATCATTGCGGGCAGCGAGCAGGCCTTCGAGGAATCGCTCGCTCAGGGCGCCATCGACGCGGAACATGTTCGCTCTTGGATGCGCACGTAGCAGCGTTGCAATCTCTGCCGGCTCGGCGTTCAGCACGAGTCCGCGCTCCAGCGTGAGGAGCTCCTCGCCTCCGCCGGTCAACCCGTCCACACGCGGGCTTCCGACCGCGGGCAGCCTGACGAGATCTACCGCGTCCTTCGTGGCCGCGACGACCTCCTCGATGTCTTCGCTCAGAACCGCGCCGGTGGCGATCACGAGCCCGTCGGCGACCGCCGGCGATGAGGCTGCACGCCGATCGATCGAGCCGTCGATCAGCACGATCTCTGCGCCGAATCCGATCATCGCGTCGCTCACTTCGCGTAGGTCCTCGGCGGCGCTCGGGCCGGCGACTTCGACGGTGCCCTGCTCTGCGAGCCGTGCGATCACCACCTCCCCGAGCGGGGTCCTAACCCCGGTCTGCGCAAGCCGCTCATGCGCGAGCCCGCTCGCCCGCACGAGCGCGTCGGTGCTCGCGACAAGGTTGCCCGCCTCGAGGACGATCCGCGGCTTGTCGATCCGCGCGTCGATTATGTCGTGCTCCTCGCCGTCACGCCCGATCGAGGTCACCCCGACGCACGTGCTCTGCTCCGCCAGCTCCCTCAAGATCGCGGCCAGTGTCTCTGTCTTACCAGTGTTCTTCGCCAGTCCCACCAATGCCAACCGCCGCACCGGGGCGATCAGTTCCGACAGCACTACGCGGCCGCCAGGCGCGTGGCCAGCTCGCGCACGATGAAGCTCGCCACGTGGTACGGGTACGTTCCCTTCGAGAAGCCCGCGTCGTAGCCGAGCTCCTTTGCGAGCTCGTGCGAGACCCGTGGACCCCCGCAGGTGAGGATCATCTGCTTGCGGGCACCCTCCGCTTCGACGATCTCGACCAGCTCCGTGAGATTCGAGACGTGCAGGTTCTGTTGGGTGACGGTCTGCGACACGAGGATCGCGTCGGCATTCAGGTCGATCGCGCGTGCGACGAGCACGCTGTTGGGTACTTGACTGCCGAGGTTGTGCGTCTCGAAGGACTTGTAACCCTCCAGGCCGTGGTGTCCGTGAAAACCCTTCAGGTTGAGCATCGCGTCGATCCCAACGCTGTGGGTGTCGGTGCCCGTGGCCGCGCCGACGATCACGATCGGGCGGCCGATATGCTCCTGCGCGAACGCTTCGATCTCGTCCTCGCTCATGTACTCGATGTCGAAGCCCTCGTCGCTCAGCGTCCCGTAGTCGACCGTCGCGGCGCACTCGCCGAACATCACGAAGTACGTGTATCCCTCGGTCAGGCCCTGGTAGTGGACGACCTCGGGATGCTCGAAGCCCATCTTCCGCGCAAGCTCCTGTGCGGCCTTGCGCGCGGCGAGGCCGTAGGGAACGGGCAGGGTAAAGCTGAACTGCACGATCCCGTCGTTGAGATGGTCGGCGTAGGGCTTCACCCGCTCGAGGTTGACCTCCCGGGGGGAGCCCGTGGGGGGCGAGGATGGGCCCTGGGCAGGAGTCGACTCGGCGGCCTGCTCGCTAGACACGGCTCGGCGCTCCTCGCATGAGCTCGCTCACCGGGTTGAAGTACCCCTCCTCGGTCGCGACGATTCCCTCGATCCCGCGGCCCTCGGAGACCTGGCGGGGAACGTCGCCGAACACGCCCTCGGCGAGCGCCGCAAACAGGCCGACCCCCGCGATCCGCTCCAGCAGCTCGTGCGCTCCCGCAAGGACCTCGTGTGCGCGCGTCTGAATGATGCCCCCCGGCTTGAACCCAATCTCATCGCCCAGGTCGCGCGCGGTGTCGAACACGTAGTTGACGTTTTCCAGGCCGATCACACGGTCGTGCACGTGCGGCGTGAAGATCCCCTCGGTCGGCACCCCGATCGTCTGGATGCCCTGGCCGGTGGCGATCGTGACGAGGTTGAACAGCGAGTCGGTCGCGTGCGTGCGATACAGGTTGCCGTTCATGTGCCGCGTTGGCGGCATGTACTTGACCGGACAGTCCGGGAACAGCTCGCGCGTGAGCTGCGCCTGCGCCCACTCGAGCAGCAGGCCGTTGACGATCGGCGGATCGATCTCGAACGCATCGCCGAGCGCGATTTGCCCGTCGGGCACCCCGGAGTCGAGCGCGAGTTGGCGGTTGATGAACTGCGAAGCCGTAACTGACGGCGCCGCCTCGATCGCGTCGGCGGTGCGCAGGTAGTTGTCCTCGCCGGTGTTGATCGTCACGCCGAAGTAGCCGTTCACCATCCGCGAGACGCGCTGGTCGATCAATCCCCGGATCGGGTTGATGTCGCGGTACAGGATCCCGTAGAGCGCGTCGTTGACCATGTTGTCGAAGCCCTCGATCGCGCCCATCGCCGCGATCTCCGGCATACAGAGGCCCGAGCAGAAGCTCGACAGCCGTACGTAGCGCCCGTGCTCCAGCGACCACTCGTCGAGCGCCTCGCGCATGATCTTGAAGTTCGCCTGCGTCGCGAACGTCCCGCCGTAGCCCTCGGTGGTCGGCGCCGTAGGGCACGTAGTCGAGCAGGCTCTGCGCGGTCGATCTGATCACGGCGACGATGTCCCCGCCCGCTTCCGCGACCGCGAGACCGTGGACGACGTCCTCGTAGACGTTCCCGGTGGCGGTCAGCACGTAGCGCAACGGCGGAGGGCTCTCGCCGAGGCGCTCGCGCAACTCGTGGCGCTCCTGCGTGCGCCCGCGGATCTCCGCCAGTCGGGCCTCGCACTCGCGTGTGACCCGAGCCCTGATCGCGCCATCCTCGGCTTGCGACAGCGCGCACATGTCGAGTTGTCCCGAGTCCACAGCCTCGGCGATCTGCTGTGGTGAGCGGCTCTCGTCTACGAGCAGCGCGTTGCCCAGCCAGTAGCCGATGCCCCTGCCCAGCTCGCCGCGGTCGGCGACGTGGTCGACGAGCACGTTCGGCAGCGGCGCGTCCAGCCCGTTGACTCCGTCCACGCCTAGCAGCCGCGCGACCGTCCGCTCGACCGAGACGGTCGTCTTGCCGGCGATCTCCGCGCCGACCTGCCCGGCGATCTGCGCGGCGGCCTCTCGGCAGGACGCGATCACGCCGGGGTCGAGGTCGAGCTTCGAAGCGGTCATTTTGCGCTCGCTTCCACCGACACCACCGATGAGCCCGCAGGGCAAGCTGGGCAAGGACGCACCGAGCGTGGCGTGCTACGCACGCGAGCGACCGAGGACGCCGATCCAGCGCCGCCATGCGGGCTCATCGCAAATCCTTGACGATCGGGAAAGGGATCACCTCGCGCAGCGTGTCGCGTTCGGTGAGGATCATCACCAGGCGGTCCACCCCCATGCCGCCGCCGGCCGTCGGTGCGTAGCCGTACTCGAGCGCGCGTGTGTACTCCTCGTCGTTTGGGTGGGGCACGTCGCCGTCGTCTACGGCCCGCCGCTGGCGCTGGTCGACGAAGCGCTGCCACTCGTCGACCGGGTCGTTCAGCTCGGTGTCGCCCGAGACGAGCTCGATGCCGCCGATCACCGCGTCGAAATGCTCGCCGAGCTCGGGGTGGACGGAGTGGCGCTTGGTGATCGGGAACGGCTCCAGGGGGAAGTCGAAAACGTGCGTGGGCTGGTTGAGCGTGGACTCGATTTTCTCCGAGTAGATGTCCGCCACGACCTCGGCCCAGGTCGCCGCGGGATCCATCGGCGCGTCGAGCACCTCCGCGAGCTGCTCGCGCGTGGACTCCATGATGTCCAGGCCGAAGCGCTCGAGGATCAGCTCGCGCATCGTGACGCGCCGCCATGGCTTGGCGAGGTCGATCTCCTCGCCGCCACGTTTGATGACCGTCCGGCCCAGTGCCCGCTCGGCGACGTCGCGGAACAGCTCTTCGGTGACGGTCGCCACGTCGTTGTAGTCGGAGTAGGCGCACATGAACTCGATGATCGTGAACTCCGGCGAGTGCTTGGGGGAGATGCCCTCGTTGCGAAAGACCTTGCCCATGTCGTACACGTTCTCCATGCCGCCGACGATGCAGCGATTGAGGAACAGCTCGACGGAGATGCGCAGGTAGAGGTCGCGGTCGAGCGCGTTGTGGTGGGTCGTGAACGGCCGTGAGCCGGCGCCGCCGGCGAGCGACTGCAGGGCGGGCGTTTCGACCTCGATGAAGTTGCGTTCGTTCAGCCACTTGCGAATCTCGAAGACGATCTTGTGGCGCGTGATGAACAGCTCGCGCGTGTCCTCGTTGGCGAGCAGGTCGAGCTCGCGGTAGCGGTAGCGGGTGCCGGTGTCGCCGAGGCCGTGGTGCTTGTCGGGCGGCGGGCGCAGCGTCTTCGTCAGCAGCGTGCACTGCTTCACGGCGAGCGCGAGCTGGCCCCGTTGGGTGACATAGATACAGCCATCGATGCCGACGATGTCGCCGATGTCGAGGCCGAGGATGCGGTCATAGGTCTCCTGCCCGAGCGCGTCCACCCGCACGACCACCTGGATCTGACCGGACAGGTCGCGTACGTCGAGGAACGCCGTCTTGCCGTGGCCTCGCCGGGAGATCAGTCGCCCGGCGATCTGGTAGCTCAGCTCCGGGTGCTCGCCGGCCTCGAGCGCCTCCGGGTCGTGCGCGGCGAGCACGTCGGCGATGCGCGTGCGCGTTGCCCACAGGCTCACCGGCGGATAGGGATCGATCCCTTCCGCCCTAAGCCGCTCCATCTTCGCCCGGCGTTCATCGATCTCGACTACGCCGTCCTGGGGCGCCTGCTTCTGCTCCTCCTGGTCCTTTACGGACATAAAGACGATCCTCTCAAGTGGGTTGCGCTTGTCAAGCGATCGAGCAGGAAGTTCTTTAGAGGGTCCCGCCCTCCCTGCAATCGCCGGTTAGGCCATTGGTAGCGACATACCCGCCGGTTTTCGCCCCGCGGGCGTCTCGGGCGCCGCGGCGGCGACCTCGACCAAAGGCAGCACAGGCAATACCGCTGGTTGGCCCATCGCGATCAGCCCGCGTGCGGCCTGGTGGATCGCCTGAGACGCCGGGTCGCCGGAATCCTCGATCACGAGCGGGGTGCCGCTGTCGGCGTGTTCGCGCAGCGGCATCGTCAGGGGCACCTTGCCCAATAGAGGCACGTCGAGCTCGTCCGCCAGCTCCTTGCCGCCGCCCTCGCCGAAGATCGCAAAGCGCTCGCCGCTCGGCGTGGTGAAGCCCGACATGTTCTCGATCACTCCACCGATCTCGAGCGAGACCTTGTGCGCCATCTCGGCGGAGCGGCGTGCGACCTTCTGCGCGGTCGTCTGCGGGGTCGTGACGATCACGAACTTGGCCTGCGGCAGCAGCTGCGCGAGCGTCATCGACACGTCGCCCGTGCCCGGAGGCAGATCGATCAGCAGGAAGTCGAGCGCACCCCAGTCGACGTCCTGTAGGAACTGGGTCAGCGCCTTGTGCAACATTGGCCCGCGCCAGACCACCGCGGCGTCCTCCTCCAGGAAGAAGCCGATCGACATCACCTTCACGCCGTGTGCGTCCAGCGGCAGGATTTTGCGCTCGGCTGAGACGGGCGGCCGGGTTGAGCCGAGCCCGTACATGCGCGGGATCGAGTACCCCCACACGTCTGCGTCCAATACGCCCACGCGCTTGCCCTCGCCGGCGAGTGCCGCCGCCAGGTTCGCGGTCAGCGTCGACTTGCCTACGCCGCCCTTGCCGGAGCCGATGCACAGCACGTTCGCGACCTGCGCGAGCGCCCCGTCGGGCAGGCTGCCGCGCCCCAGCTTCTGCTGCAGTGCCGCCTTCTGAGTGTCGTCCAGCACGTCGAAGTACACGTTGCAGTGTGTGACTCCTTCGAGCGCGCCGGCGGCCTCGGCGACGGCTGTTTGGAAGTGGCCCTTGATCGGGCAGCCCGGCGTCGTCAGCGACACTGTGATGTCGAGCACTCCGTTGGCGCCGATCTCGATCGAGCGCACCATGTCGAGCTCGACGATCGAGCGGTGCAGCTCAGGGTCGATCACGACCTCGAGGGCCTTGCGGATCTCCGCTTCAGTGGTCACGTTGCCCATTGTGGCAAACCTTCCTCGACGCGGCGATTAAATGACTCCGGGGCGGTGGGGGCCGCCCCGGAGTCGAGGGAGGAGAGGTTGCTACTACTGCCGGCGGGATATGAGGCCGGCAGACTCTCCCGTGCCCGCCCTTGAGATGGGACGGTGCCCCCGGCCTCTCCGAGCCGGGTGGGGGAAGGATGTGCCGATCAGACGATGCTGAGGATCCGCTCCTGCACGCGGTTCGGCAGCTCGGTGACGTTCTTCGCGACGGCGTCGCGACGCTCCTCGAGCGTGCTGACGGTCTTCTCGAGATCGTTGCGGCGCTGGCGCAGTTCGCGCTCGAAGCGGACGCGCGCTTTGCGGACCTCGCGCTCGAGCCGGTTGCGGGCAGTGCTGCCGCGGCGCTCGAACCGGCGCAGCTGAGCTTGAGCCTTGGTCGTCGAGCCATAGCTCGAGACCACGTCATTGACGCCCGCGACCACCCGGTCGCGGGCGATCAACGCGGCGCCGACGGGGATCAGTACAGCACGCTCGGTGTAGTCGCCGAACACGTCGACGGTGTTACGCGCCGCGATTTCGGTCTGGCGAACGGCCGACTGAGTCTGGTGGATTGAGCGCGTACGCGCTGCCTTGGCCTTCGTGCTCTTGGCCTGGGTGCTCTGGCTGGAAGCGCTGCCGCGCCGGGCGGCCGGGGCTTTGCGTGCGGTGGACGCTTTGGCTTTGGCGGCCGGTTTGGCGGCTTTGGCGCTACGTGGTGAAGTGGTGGCGGTTGCCATGTGGAGGGGTCTCCTGTTCTCGGTTCTGTCCTCGTGACGAGGACCCGGGTGACGCTTGTTCGTTCTCTGTTCGCTCTCCGCTCGGCTTCAGCGTAGCATCGAACACATGTTTGTAACCCGCTTGGGAGAGATTGTTACATACATACTTTCATGGTCCGTAAAGACCTCATGAACAGGCCGTATTAAGCCTAGCTAGCTTGTAACAGGAGGAACATGCGTTCGGTCAAGCCAGACGCTCGGTGTTTCCAGCTCCGAGGTGCTCGGCAGCATCTCCGGCCCATCCCACATGCGGCCGAGGGCCCGCGGGCCCTCGGCCTGCACGACCGCGTCGCAGAAGCGCTTGCCGACCTCGTACTGCTTCATCTTCAGCTCCAGCCCGAGCAGGCGCTCGAGCACCCGCCACGGCAGTCCACGGGTCTCACGGCGACGGTTCAGCGCGGCGCGCAACCTCGGCAGCGATGGCAGCACCTCGGCGCCGACCGCGTCCATCGTGTGCTCGGCGTGCCCCTCGATCAACGACATCGTCGCCTGCATCCGCTCGACCAGCTGCCAGCGCTCATCGCCCAGCGTCAGGCGCAGCAGTTCGCCGCGGCGGGCGCGCTCCAGCATCTCGCGCATAGCGCTCGAGTCAAAGCCCCGTCCGCCTCCCGCGCCCGGCTTTGGCAGCCACCCGCGCCACCCGTCCTGGCCATTACCGCTTCCGAGGCCGTCGAGCGAGGCGCGGGGGTTGAGCTTCACCTGCAGGCCGTCGATCAGCTCCCTCAGCATCCCTCCCAGATGATCGCGCAGCCACGGCGCGCCGCCGAACTGGACGGCGTGGGTGATCTCGTGGATGCTCACCCACAGGACGAGCTCGTCGCGGTCAACCCCGAGGTTGCGTGCGGCCTGCGCCAGGTTCGGCGCCAGCAGCAAGAGGCGCGGTTGCACCTCGGCGTCGAGCAACGCGAGGTCGTACTGGCCGAGTACCCGTTGAGAGAGCACGCCCGTCAACGCCCCGACCTGGGTGCCGAGCAGCAGGCCCGACGCCGCGCGCAACGGGCCGGACAGCCTGCCTGTGATCCCATCGCCTCCGCCTCCCATGCGCGCGGTGAGCGGGTCGAGCAGCGGGCGCATGGTCTTCAGGTTGGCCGCGATCCACGCCGGCCGGTCGACCACCTCCAGGGCTGGCAGCTCGGCTCCAAGCGCGAGGCCCGTGTAGGCGCTCACGCGCTCGGCGAAGTCTCGCGCGAGCGGCTCAATCGAGCCTGCGCGCACACCCCCTCGCGGCGGCGAGCCGGCGATCATCTCTCCGATCCGCTGTGCGACGCCCCAGTCGATCGCGTCTGAACCCATTCTCAGAGCGTAGGGCCTCCCATGCCCTCGCCCCGGGAGAGACTCGTATCCTTGATCTGTGCCGCCTGCCTCAAGGATCGTTCCCACCTCGCCCGCGGGCGAGGTCGCTCCCGCAAAGTCTCGGGGGGATACCGCCACCACGAGGTCTCCTGGGGATATCGATCCAGCAAAGCCTGAGGGAGATGCCGCGCCCACTACTTCGCCGGGCGACTCCCTGGCCGAGGAACGCGGAGCGGCTGCCTTCCGCGAGCGTTCGGAGGTGCGCGATGTGCTGGCCTGGATGCGTCTGCTGGCCGATCCGCATGACGCGGCCGCGGTTGTGCGCGCGCTCGCGCGTCCACCGATCGAGCTGCGTCAGGTCGATTTGGCGCGCGTGATCGCGCTGGCGCGGCGGCGCAAGCTGGACATGGTCGCGGCGCTCACGGCGGCGATCGAGTCGCCCCAGGTTCCGCCTGATGCACGTGAGCGCGTCCAGCGCTTTCTCGAGCTGCGCCGCGCGGCGTCTGAGGCGCTGGACGCTGGCCGTCCGGATCTGCTCGCGCGCGTGGTCCTCGGCGCCGAGGGGCGAGATCAGGACGAGGGTCGATCGAAGGATGACAGGCGCCTGCAGGACGAGGCCCTGCAGGAGACCCTGCGCATGATGAGAGAGGAGGTGCTCGCCAGCGTCGCCCGTATCGGCGGCCGGCTTGGCGAGCTGCGGCTGGATACGGATCTGGACATCTCCCACGGGATGGTTCGCTATCTGGAGCTGCTGAAGCTCGCCGCCCTGGCGCAGCGCCCGGAGGGGCAGGATGTGGCGGAGGCGCTCGCAGACATCAACGCGCGCCTGCTAGCTGCTACGACGCCACTACAGCGTGAGATCTTCCAGACCTCGACGCTGGACGAGACGCTGCTGGCCGACCGCTCGGAGATCGGCGGACACGATCGCGGACGAGATCACGAGGACCGTGCCCGCGCGAGCGCGATCGCTCCGCGCGAAGCCTCCTCGCTGGGGCCCTTTCTGCCGCGCAAGGGGATTGGCCTGGCGCTGTCGGCTTCGGATGTCGAGACCTACCGCGGCTGTCCACTGCGGTACAAGTTCGCCCGAGTCCTCCGTATCCCGACCGAGCAGACGCAGAACCAGCGGTTTGGGATCGTCGTGCATCAGGTGCTCGAGCGCTACCATTCCACCTCTGGAGAGACGCTTTCGCAGCTGTTGAAGCTGTTCGACGCAAGCTGGCGCAGAAGCGCTTTCGGCACGAGCGAGTACGAGCTTGAGCTGCGCGCAAAGGCACTCGCCGCGCTGACCCTCTATCACCAGCGGTTGCACGGCCAGGACTCCGAGCCGGTGTGGTTCGAGCGCCCGTTCGCCTTCCGGCTCGGACCCCACCACCTGCGCGGCCGCGTCGACCGCGTCGACCGCGTCGACCGTCTCGCGGGCGGTACGGGCGACGAGTACGAGCTGATCGACTACAAGACCTCCCGCCCGAAGACCGTTGCCCAGCTACAGGACGACATCCAGCTGTCCCTCTATGCCCTCGCCGCGCGCGAGTCGTGGGGACTGGAGGCTTCCCGGCAGGCCTACTACTACGTGCTCGACGACCTCAAGGTGCCCGTGCCCCGGGACGACGGGGATGCGGAAGCGGTCAAGGAGATTGTGCTCGCCGCCGGCGAGGGCATCCTCGGCCAGCGCTTCGAGCCCACCCCGTCTCACGCGGCCTGCTCGATATGTGACTACCGCATCGTCTGTCCCGCCGCTGAGAAGTAGTCACCGCCCGCCTGTTCCCGCCCGCCTGCTCTACTTCTCGTCAGGCCCGCGCTGGCGCAGGAAGCGCTGGAATTCACGCGCGAGCATGTCTCCCGAGGGAACGTCCTCGGACGAGAGCTCCGAGTCTTCGCTCTCCGCGGCCTGCTCGAGCCGTTCGACGAACGCCTGGATGTCGGGGTCGCTCTGCACGGCGAGCCCCACCTGGCGCTCGTAGTCGGCGGCCGAGACCTCAAGCTCGGAGACATCCACGGAGACGCCGATCAGGCTTTCCGTCCTGCGCAGGAGCGCAAGCGCCGCCTTGGGATTGGTGGCGGCGGCGACGTAGTGCGGGACGCCCGCCCATAGGCTTGCCGAGGGCAGTCCCGCGTCCAGACAGGCGCTGTGCAGGACTCCCACGATCCCGGTCGGTCCCTCGTAACTCGATGGCGCCAGTCCCAGGCTCTCCACCAGCGACGGATCGGACGCAAACCCGGTCATGCTCACCGGGCGAGTGTGGGGCACGTCGGCGAGCAGCGCTCCCAGCGTGACGACCACCTGCACGCCCAAAGCTTCAGCGAGCTCGACTAGGTGCGCACTGAAGGCGCGCCAGCGCATCGAAGGCTCAACGCCTTGAACGAGCACGAGGTCACGCGGCGCTCTGGGCGCGCGTGCCTCGAAGACCTCGACCGTCGGCCACACGATCTCCCGACCATCGCTTCCAGCGGCGGTGCCCCTCCCGTCGGTCAGCCGGATGCTGGGACGGTTTGCCTGAAAGTCGTAGAACTCCTCGGAGTCGATCTGCGCGAAGCGACTGGCGTTCAACGAGCCGGCCAGGAAGGAGACCGCGCTCGAGGCGGCGTCGCCGGCGTCGTTCCAGCCTCCGAACGCGCATACCATCGCTGGGGCCCTGAGGCCATCCGGACGGCGGTCCCAGATGAAGGGCTGCATCCGGACCACCGTACATCATGGGCGGATGAGCCCTCTCGACAACACGACACAGATCGACGAGGGGCAGATCGCGACCCTCCGTTTCGAGCAGGAGGTGGATGGCGTCTTCGCGTGCGTCCGCAAGGAACGTCTCTTGTCTCGCGCCGGCACTCCATACCTCACTGTCGAGCTGCGCGACAGCACGGGAACGATCCGCGCGCGCGCGTTTCGTGACGCCGACGTACTCGCCGGGCGCTTCGAGCGGGGCGAGCTGGTGCGGGTGCACGGGCGTGTGGAGCGTTTTCGCGACGAGCTGCAGATTGCGCTTGGAACGATCGCGCGCGCGGATGGGCTCGATGCCGACCCAGCTCGCTTCCTGCCGACGGCCTATCGGGACCTCGACGAGCTGGAAGGCTTTCTCGAACACCTGGCGCGCGAGGTGTACGAACCCGGATTGAAGGGGATGCTGGCGCGACTGCTCGGTGAGGAGACGCTGCGCGCGGAGATCCGTCGCGCGCCCTGCTCGCCGCCGGCGCTCGGCGCGGACTCCGGGCGGGCGGGCTCTGGTCGGGCCGGCTCTGGGCGCTCAGGCTCTCACCATGCCTATCTCGGCGGCCTGCTCGAGCACACCGTCGCGGTTGCCACGATGGCGCTCGAGCTCTGCACGCTGCATCCGCGCCTGGATCGCGATCTGCTGCTGAGCGCGGCGATTGTCCACGACCTGGGCAAGACCCGCGAGTTCACCTACGGCGCGGAGATCGAGCGCAGCCGCGAGGGTCAGCTGCTGGGTCACGTCGAGCTTGGGCTGCGTCTGATCTGTAGCCACGCCCCGCCCACGCTCGATGCGGAGCGCAGGCTTGCGCTCGAGCACTGCGTGATGCTCCACCACGGCGCCGACGCGGGCGCAGGGCAGCGCTTCGCCTCCGGCGAGGCGCTCGCGCTGTATCGGCTGAATACGCTCGATGCTCAAGTGAAGGGCGCTTTCGAGCAGGGAATCGGCCGGTAGCCCGGCGGGGGCAGGAGGGTCGCCGAGGGCTGCGCGTGAAACCGAGCGGGCTGGAAGAACGGGCCGGCCTCCTCGGAAAAAGGCCTGCATGGCAGCAAAAGCCTGTAGAAACCGAGGAAAAGCTCCGTTAACCGATCAAGCGGCGACCCGGGGATGCCGATAAAAAGGCGATGCGCGATACCGTCACGCCCACAGCCACATCTCCTCCGGAAACTCCGGTAGAGAGCTCGATCGAGCCCCCCGACGACGGCCTGTACCCACCGCTTCGCTCGGGACGCTCGGCACGGATGATCGGCGAGGTGATCGTCGACCTCGGCTACGCCGACCGTGAGACGGTCGAGCAGGCGGTGGCGACTGCCCGCGCGGAGGGCAGGCCGACCGGCCAGGTGCTGGTCGAGCTGGGCGTCCTGCGTCACGACCAGCTTGCCCGCGCCGTGGCCGAGCGCTTCGGCTTGGACTATGTCGATCTGTCGGTCTACGACCTCGACATGGGGGCAGTCAACCTGATCCGCTCGGAGACCGCCAAGCGCTATCAGGCCGTGCCAGTCGGCTACACCGACGACGGAACGCTGCTGCTGGCGATGGCCGACCCGACCAACGTGCTGACGATCGACGACGTCGCGATGATGACCGGCCGGCGCGTGAAGGTCGCGGCGGCGTCGGTGGAGGACCTGAACCTGCTGCTGACGCGGCTCGCGCAGATGGACGATTCGATCGAGGACATCGTCGACGAGGAGTCCGAGGCCGAGGCCGAACCCGACACGCTGGCCGAGGAGGCCGACCGCGACGCCCCGGTGATCAAGCTGGTGCACTCGATCGTCGCGCAGGCGGTGCAGCAGGGCGCCTCGGACATCCACATCAACCCCGAAGAGGGAGACACGCGCGTGCTGTTCCGCGTCGACGGTGTGCTCGCCCCGGCCGCCACGGTCAAACGCAGGATGGCGATGAGCGTCGTGTCGCGAATCAAGATCATGGGCGACCTCGACATCTCCGAGAAACGCGTGCCGCAGGACGGCCGCTTCGCGCTGACGGTCGACGGGCGGCGCGTTGACATCCGCGTGGTGACGCTGCCGCTCGTGTACGGCGAGGGCGTCGTGATGCGGATCCTCGACGGGGGGGTGAGGGTCGAAGGGCTCGAGGCGCTGGGGATGCAGGAGCAGGAGCTGAACAGGTTCAAAACCGCGATCAACAAGCCCAACGGCGCCGTGCTCGTGACCGGGCCGACCGGCTCGGGCAAGTCCACGACGCTGTACGCGGCGCTGAACGCGCTCAACGACGGGGAACGGAGCATCCTCACGATCGAGGATCCCGTCGAGCAGCGCATGCAGGGCGTCAAGCAGATGCAGATCGCGCCGAAGGCGGGGGTCACGTTCGACGTCGGCCTGCGCTCGATGCTGCGCGCCGATCCCGACGTGATCATGGTCGGCGAGATCCGCGACCGCGAGACCGCGCACATCGCGGTCGAGGCGGCGCTCACCGGCCACCTCGTGCTCTCGACCCTGCACACGCGCGACGCGCCCAGCGCGCTCGGCAGGCTGATCGACATGGGCATCGAGCCGTTCCTGGTGTCCTCGGCGATCGACTGCATCGTCGCCCAGCGCCTCGTGCGGATGCTCTGCAAGCACTGCAAGCGTCCGCTGCAGGTCTCGGAGGCCGTGCTGGTCGAGCACGATCTGGCAGGCGCCGAGCCATTCGAGGCGGTCGGCTGCTCGCGCTGCGGCGGGTCGGGTTACCGCGGCCGATTGGGGCTGTACGAGGTGATGTCCGTTAGCGAGCCGATTCGGGCGCTGATCCTCGAGCGCGCCTCGGTCGACGCGATGGTCGAGATCGCCGTCGGCGAAGGGATGCTCCGCCTGCGCGACGACGGCCTGGTGAAGGTGCGCGAAGGGCTCACCTCGATCGCCGAGGTCGAACGGATGACTTCGAGCCTGCTGTAGGCCGACAGACGGTGCGCCTGCCAGAGCTGAACTGAACGGCCTTTTTGGGGCGGAGACTCCGGTCATATCGGATGTTGGCGCGTCTCAGGTTGGCCCGGAACGCCCTGACGAGGTTTTGGAAAGCGCCCAGAGTGGCTCTCGGATGGCGTGAGCCCTCCCACTCACGCCACCAAGCACGAACGCTTCTATTTGATACTGCAGGTGAGGCGGGTGCTTACGATCGTCCTAGGCCGGACAATCACACGGCTTGCGGGGCAAACCTGCGAAACGGTACCCGCGACAAGGTAGTGGCCCGGACGGATTCGGACACTGAACTGTCCGTTGGCGTGGGTCGTCGTCCTGGCGACTACGGCGTGCGCGACCGACATTACCACTACGCCAGCATGTTTCGCGAACGACCGGGTCGGATGGCGACGAGACGGCGGGCCACCTCCGATCCCAAGGGTTCCCACGATGATTCCGTCGTCGCCGACCTTCATCGATGCGGTACTCGCCAGTGGCAACGACACTGCCAGGTCGGACGGGCTCGGCAGGGCGCGGCCCATGACAGCGCCTGTGTGTTCGTCGATGATTAGATCGAACACTGAGCCTTTTGGAGCCGGAACGCCCGGCGGGACGGGCGCATCTTGGAGGGTGAACGCCCCGTGCATGGAGCACGCCACCGACGCTACCAGGATCGACACGCGATGCCGGGGTAGCGAGGCTTTGATGTTTACTCGTCTCATCTCAGCACGTGCTCCATTCTGCGTTGCCGGGATAGTTGCTTTTCATAGTCGGAGAGCAGAGCGGCGGGCGTACCTCAGGTGGGCAGGAGCAAGGAGATCCGAAGGGGGCCTTCGGGGAACGCTTCACCAACGAACGAATATGCCTGGTAGGCACGCCCGCGGTAGGTGACTTCGCCTCGGTCGGGGACAGTCGAAGGCCCGGGTGTGAGCGTGCCCGTCACCTGTCGCGAGCCGGTTCGCATCAGGACTTCCGCGCCCGTGAACAGGTGGGCGAGCTTCAGGTAGCCGGCGTCGTCCTGGATCGCCATCTCGAAATGGCCGACTACGCGGCCACCGCTGCGCAACGTGCCGTAGACCGGGGCGAGCACGAACGGGCCTCCTTCGTCGATCAGCAGCTTGGAGCCGATAGTGACGCGCACGCGCACGACGTGGATGTGGGCGGCAAAGAAGTCGATGATCGCCGCGCGGGTCGCGGCGACGCTGCCGGCGGCGACGGCGCGCTGAAAGACGGTCGAGCTTTCCATCGAGCGCAGCGTCGCATTGACATCCGGGCTGTGGAGCTCCTCCTGGTAGATGCGTTCGCCGACGTGGCCGAGCGTTTCCACGCGCGCTTGGGCAAGTGAGCCGGGGCAGGAGATCGTCGCCGACGGGACGAGCAGCACGATCTGCAGCGGGCCGGAGGGGTAGACGGCGCCGGGGAGCGTGAACGTTTGGTAGCTCTGCCCGGCGAGCATGAGCGGTCCTTCGCCGGGCGCGTTTGTGGGGAGTGAGCCACCGATCGTGCCGGCGAGCGGGCGGCCGCCCGCCCTCAGCAGCACCTGTGCGCCGGTGACCTGGTGGACGACCTGCAGGTAGGCATGAACGGGCTGGGTCGAGAGGATGAAGGTCGCCGATGTGCCGGGGAGGAGACCGTGGACCGGCGCGATCGCCGCGCCCGAGCCCGCCTGCGCGAACACATGACCACCGCGCAGAATCTCGACGCGGACGATCTGGCCGGCCAGCAACCCCTGCAGCGCGGCGCGAGCGCCACCGGCGTTGCCACTGTCGACCGCCGCGGTTAGAGTGGCCGAGCTCTGCACGCGGTGTACCGCCTGAGCGACGTCGCCGCCGGTGGCGGCCTCGTGGTAGACGCGCGCGGCGACCGTGCCAAGCGTGCTAGTGACCGTGGTGGCGCAGCTTGGGGACGTCACGTCCGCGGTTGAAGCGCTGTGAGTTGCCGTCGCGGTCCCACAGCCGACGAGCGAGACGGTCAAGAGGACGGAGAGGAGCCGGCCAAGACGCCGGCTCCTCTTCTCGTTGAAGGCGATCCCATGGGCGAGCTTCACTCCTCACAGGTTATGCCCGTGGGGATGAGCCCGCGCCGGCTGGGACTACTTCTTGGGCGACGCTTTGCCGAGCGCCTTCTTCTTGACGGGCTTCTTGCCTTTATTCTTGCTGTTCTTGCCTTTCTTGGGAACCGTGACCGGCTTGGGGTTCAGCCGCGTTCCGCCCGAGAAGGCGCTGGGCGGGCAGCCGTTCGGGCGACCGAGGTCGAACGGCCCGGAGATCGCTTGGGTGACTACGCCCTTTTCCAAGTATGCGTAGGTGACCGTCAGCAGCGGGTCCACGCGCGGCTCGGCGCACAGCTTGCCGCCCACCGCGAACTGTCCGGTGATCGTCTCGTATCCCGTCTTCGCGGCACCGACGCAGTTGATCGCGTAGCCGGGGACTTCCCCCGAGCAGGAGAACGTGTCGGTCAGCGGTTTGCCGGTCGGGGAGCCCAGCGGAGTCGCGGTCGCGGTCACCAGCGGCGGGCTCTGGATGCCCGTCAGCGGGATCTGCGACTGCAGCTGGTAGCCGGTGATCGGGCCGTTGCAGTAGAAGATGTACTTCACCTGTTGTTCTTCACTGCCCACTTCGGGCGTTCCCGGAGCCAGGCTGCCGAGGCACGAGTAGTTGTTGGGATTGGATTCTTCCGCGTGACTGATCGCCGGGGTGGCGAGCAGCAGGGCGAGGAAGCAGCCCACGAGCGCGACGAGCCACCACGTGGCCTTGCGGTGGGCGGGATGTAGTGCGAGCAACGTGGGTCTCCTTGGTTGGTTTGAGAACTGCGTTTGTATGGACTGTGAATATGTGGGTATGTGGGCTGCGGGCTGCGGTGTTGGATCAGTGCAGAAGCCCGGAAAGGCTCTGCTTGGGGGAAGTTGGGTTGAAGGCCGTCGTGGACCGTGCGCCGGCGCGGGCAAACGGCGAGAGCAAGAGGACGCCGACGGGGGGCGTGGAGCTGAGTGTCGCGGTCGAGGAGCCGGCGGGCAGGCTGGAGGCGGTGGCGTTGCCGATCGTGGCGAAGGTGATCACGATCAGGCCGTGCGTCCGGTAGGCGGCGCTCGAGGTGATCGTGGGCAGCGTGGCTTTCAGGAATTCGTCGGCTGCGCTCAGCGCGCCGGCGGTTTCGGGCGCGCACTGTGCACCGGCCGCGCCTTCGGGACACGGGGGCTGGACGATCGAGTCGAGCGTCTGCGGGGGTTCGCCCCCGAGCAGGCCGGCCTCGCTCGCAAAGGAGCTCCCGTCGAGCGAGGACCAGCCGCTGAGCAGTGTGCCGGCGAGGACGAGCTGGGAGTCGATGTACGGCGCGGCGGCGGCTTGGGCGAGCGCCTGTGAGAAGGTGCCGCCGGAGAGCGTGATCAGCCACACGCTCGTCACGGGCGGGAAGGCGGCCTGCGTGCCAGCCTTGCCGGTGGTCGGCGCGGGGGTCTTCGCCGTGCTCGGCGTGGGAGTCGCAGCGGCGCTCGACGGTGTCGCCGACTTCGCCGCCTGCGTCGCGGCGCCGGACGATTTGCCCGAGCTCGCACCGGCATCCGCGGATGTCGTCACGGCCGGCGTCGCCTGGGGCGTGACCGGAGGTGGCTGAACAGTCGTGGTGCTCGTGCTTGTGGGCGCGCCGCCACCCGCGACAGCGGCGATCGACTGAAGCAGCAGCGGGATGCGCTCGCCCGCGAGCGAGGTTTCGGGCGCCGGGCCGATCGCCGCGCCAGCTGCTACTCCGATCGCGAGCATCCCCGCGGCGAGCGCCGCGGTGACGCGCAACGAGGGCAGGCGTGGGGGGCCCGGCGGCGCGGGGGGATCGGGATCGAGCATGGGGGTGCCGGGGGTGGTAGTGGTCATTTTGGTCTGCTGGGTCGATCGAGGTTGGTTGAGCGAACCGGCGCGTCGGGACGAGCCTTTCGCATAAAATAGCTTATCTTGATCGAGCTAATGAGGATTATGGTAGCTTTTGATCGCGGCACACGACATACACCTCAGTCAACCATCTGAAATGGAGCCCACGTTCATGAATCGAATTCGCCGTCTCTCCGTCGCCTTCACGGTGGCAGGCGTACTTGGGGTCGCGGCGCCCGCGGCCGCATCTGCTGCGACGACCACGGTCACGATCAGCGGCGCCACCGCCTCCTACCCGCTCGTTTCGCTGCTTGCCCAGAAGTACGTGAAGCTGTTCCCCAAAAAAGTCAAGTTCAAGATCGCTCAGGGCGGCGCGCAGATCGGCATCAACGATGTCGCGGCCGGTCGTGTCACGATCGGCGACGTCTCGCGCGATCCGTTGCCGTCGGATCCCGCGGGCCTCGTCTTCTACCCGATCGCCAAGTACGGGATCTGCGTGGTCACGAACAAGGCGAACACGCTCAGCAACCTCACGCCGGCGCAGGTGACTTCGATCTTCACCGGCAAGACCCGCTCGTGGGCACAGGTCCCCGGTGCGACCGCTAGCGGCACGATCGACCTGATCAGCCGCACCTCGGTCGCGGGCGTGCTGACGAGCTTCCAGACGCTGCTGCTCGAAGGCAAGAAAGTCTCCTCGCTCGCTTCCGAACAGTCCTCTGAGGGCCTGCTCCGCCAGGCGGTGGAAAACGATCCGAGCGGGATCGGCTTTCTATCCAACTACGCGGCGTCGCTCGGCTCGCTCAATTCGGTCAGCTACAACGGCGTGCCCTGCAACCAGACGACCGCGACCTCCGGGCAGTACGCCGGCATCGCGCGATTCTACGAGGTGACCAAGGGCAAGGCGACGGGCGCCGCGTCGGCGTTTATCGGCTGGATCGAGGCCTCGGCCGCGGCGCGCAAGATCATCGCGAGCCAGTGGATCCCGATCAAATAAGGATCAACTCAAACCAGATAGAGATAGAGACAGAGACAGAGACAGAGACCGGTTAGATCGACGATGCTCGATCGACTGCGCAACCCATGGCCGGACAGCCGCGCCGAGCGTACGCTCGGCGCGGCTGCGTTACTCGTGTGCGCGTGTGTGATCGGGATGATCGTGTTCGTGTTCATCCGCGCCTGGCCGATCTTCGAGCACAACGGCCTCAGCTGGTTAGGGCCCGGCGGAAGTCTCAATACGCAGCTCGCGAACATGCAGGCCACGAGTGTGAACCCGCCCGCCGCGGCGTATCATCTGCGCGCCTGGCCGATTATCTACGGAACGCTCTTGACCACCGGCATTGCGGTAGTGCTGGGCGTAGTGATCGCGGTGCTGTCATCGATTTTCATCGTCGAGCTCGCACCGGAGCGGCTGCGCAGGCTGGCGATCCCCGTGATCCGGCTGCTCGCGTCGGTGCCCTCGGTGATCTACGGTCTGATCGCGATCCTCGTGCTGGTGCCGTTCGTCGGCAACCACCTGATCACCGCTTCGCAGAAGACCTCGGTGCAGAACTCGGTCGAGCTCACCGGCGAAGGTCTGTTGGTCGTGGCGGTGACGTTGACTGTGATGATCACGCCGATCATGATCGCGCTGATCTGCGAGGCGCTCGCGGCGGCGCCGAGATCCTGGCGCGAGGGGGCGGTCGCGCTCGGCCTGAACCCGCTGCGGGCGATGCTCGCGGTGACGCTGCGCGCGATCCGCCCCGCGATCGTCGCCGCGGCCGTGCTCGCGACCGCGCGCGCGCTCGGCGAGGCGGTGATGATCTCGATGGCCTCCGGAGCGAGCTTCTTCACGCCGAACCTCTCTCACGGGGCGCCGATCTTTCTATATGAGCCGTTGCGCACGCTGGCGTCGACGATCATCGACTTCAGCGAAGGCATCGGCGCCCCGGCTCTGAACTCGACGCTGTATGCGTTCGCGGCGCTGCTGCTGCTTTCCGCGTTCGTGCTGTCGATCGGCGGCTATCTGATCAAGTTGCCCCTCCGTAAGTACCAGGTGCACGGATGAGGCCGCAGGGCTGGGAAGCGTCGGTGAAGTTCGGCGAGGTCGAGCGGGTGCTCGAGGGCCGTTCGCCGATGAAGTCCGGACGCGGGCGCCGCTCGTCGCTGTGGACCTGGCGCTGGAGCGACCGGCTCGTGCTGCTGTGCGCGTGGACGGCGGGGCTCGGGCTGTGCGCGATCGCGGCGGCGATTGTGATCTACATGGGCTACCGCGGGATCGAGTACCTCAGCCCGAGCCTGCTGTTCACCCGTCCGGCGATCGGCACCTCGCAGGCCCAGACGGGGGGCATCCTCGATCCCCTGATCGGCACGCTGCTGCTGACGGCGATCGGGATCGCGCTCGCCTTCCCGCTGGCCGTCGCGAGCGCGATCTGGGTGGCGGAGTACGGGCAGGTAGGGCGGGCTCGTCAGGCATTCGCGAGAGTCGTCGAGTCGAGCATCGAGATCGTCGCGGGGACGCCCGACATCGTGCTCGCGCTGTTCGGCGTGGCGATCTTCCAGCTCGGCCTGCTCGCGCCGCTGTCGTTTCGTGCCGAAGGCGGCGGTGTCTACGGCCGCTCCTTCATCGCCGCTGGGGCGATGATGTCGCTGATCGCGTTGCCGCCGCTGTTCGTCGCCACCCGCGACGGGCTGAGGGCGGTGCCGGCGCACATGCGCGAGGCGGCTTTCGCGCTCGGCAAGACCAGGATCGCGACGATCCGCAGGGTGCTCCTGCCGAGCGTGCGCTCAAATATTGCCACGGGCGTGACGCTCGGCGTCAGCCGCATCATCGGCGACACCGCGATCGTCGTGCTGCTGCTCGGCAAGACGCTCCATATCGAAACGCAGGGGTCGACGCCGGTGCTGGGCCTGCTGCGCGGGACGGGCTCCAGCTTGACCAGCTACGTCTACGACAACTCGCCCGCCGGCGAAGGCGCGGCGCCGCAGAAGGCCTACGCGGCAGCGTTCGTGCTGTTGCTATTCGTGCTCGGCCTCAACCTGCTCGTCGACCGGATCGGCCGCTCCAACGCGCAGTCCACCGGGATGTCTGGGGTCGGAGGAGTCGTATGAGCACGCGTGAAACTTCGCAAGCTTTTCCCCAAGAGACCAAAAATATGGGTAACCTCATTGGTCCGATGGAGAAGGTTGACCCGATCGAGAATGTGCGATGAGCCCTGAGGAGCTGCTGCTCGTGGAAGATCCGCGCACGACCCGCGAGCCGAAGGCGCGCGACAGCAGGCAGGCTGATGCCCGCGCGGCATTCGGATCGGAGGCGGCCCGTGACGGAAACACGGCCCGTGAGCCGGAGGTCCCGCCGGTGCGCACGATCGTGCTTGATCGCCCGCCCGTGCCCGTCGCGCCGCCCGTGCGCGAGCGCAACCCCTTGCGCGCCCCTTCGCCGTCGACGGCCGGCCCCGAGCGGCTGCAGCTAAACGATCTCAGCATCGCCTACGCCGGCAAGCTGGCTGTGAAGTCGGTATCGCTGTCGATCCACCAGGGCGAGGTGCTCGCGCTGATCGGGCCGTCGGGCTGCGGCAAGACGACGCTGCTGCGCACGCTCAACCGCCTGACCGAGCTGACCCCCAGCGCCGCGCGCCAGGGAGAAGTGCTGCTCGACGGGGAGGACATCCACGATCTGGCCGACACGACGCTGCGCGCGCGTGTAGCGATGGTCTTTCAGCAGCCGAACCCATTTCCGATGTCGATCTTCGACAACGTCGCGTTCGCGCTGCGCGAGCAGTCGCGCAAGCGCCCGCGCCGGCGTGAGCTCGAGCCGCTGGTGATCGACGCGCTGCGCCGGGCCGGGCTCTACGACGAGGTCGCAGGCGATCTCGACCGCCCGGCGCTGCGCCTGTCCGGCGGCCAGCAGCAGCGGCTGTGCATCGCCCGTGCGATCGCCCTGCGCCCGGAGGTGCTGCTGATGGACGAGCCGTGCAGCGCGCTGGACCCGATATCCACGGGCGTGATCGAGGAGCTGATCGGTGAGCTGCGGCGCGAGCTGGCGGTGGTGATCGTCACCCACAACCTCGCCCAGGCGCGCCGGGTCGCCGACAAGGTCGCGTTCATGTACCTCGGCGACCTGATCGAGTACGGGACGACCGCCGACGTGTTCGAGGAGCCGCGCGCACAGCGCACGCGCGACTACGTGCGAGGCGCATTCGGATGAGCCTCGCGCCCGTGCCCTCCGAGCAGCCGCAGGCCGGCGCAAGCTGCGCGAACTGCTCCGCGCCGCTCGCCCCCGACCAGCGCTACTGCCTGGCATGCGGGCAGCCGACCTCGCCCGTGCGGCTTGCGTTCCTGGATGTGCTGCAGGCCGACGCCCAGCCGTACGCCGGTGGCCAGAGCCCGGTGGGCACGATGGCGCCCGGATATGCCTCGGTGATCGAGCCGACGACGGGAGCGCCCGCATGGATGCGCCGATACTCGGGCCTGTTCGGGCTGCTGTCGGTGCTGCTGCTGGCGATCGTCGTCGGCCTGCTGGTAGGCCACTGGGTCACCCAGAGCAAAGCGCCCGGTCAGCAGGTGTTCAAGGTGGAGGGCCTTCCCAGCGCTGCCGCCACGCCGCTGGCGTCTGCTCCGAGCACGACCGCCGCGAGCGCCACTGCGCCAACCACGACCCCGAAGCCCGCGGCAAGCACCGCGCCGAAGGAAAGCGCGAAGACCGAAGCCAAGGAAGTGCAGGAAGCGAAGGCGATCGAAAAGAAACCGCCTCCCGCGGCGGTCAAAGTGAGCTCGACCAAACTCAAGAAACTCGGCACCACGACCGGCAAGAAGCACGAGGAAGAAGTCAACTCACTCGGTGCCCAGCCGATCGAAACGGGTGGTGGCTGATGAACGGACACGCATCTCCGACCGACGCCACGCAGGAGCTGGGCGCGCGTCCTGTCAGCGGCACGGTGGTGCCCGTCGGTGGCCTCATCGCCGCGGACGGCTCGCTGGCCGATCTGCGCCGTCGCCGCCATGAGCTGGCCGAGCGCGTCGCCGCGCTGACCTGGGACCTCGGCGGGCTCACCTACGAGATGGCCGTGCGCGACCACTACCGCCTGGACGTGCTCGCTCGTAAAGCCTCGGAACTGCAGGAGGCCGATGCCCAGCTCGGTGAGGTGCAGCGCCTGCTGGGCGCCGCCGAGGCCGGTGTTCACGGGCAGTGTCACTCCTGTGGCGCGGTGCACAGCCGCGGCGCCGCCTACTGTTGGCATTGCGGCGTTCCCCTTCTGGTGGAGGCGCGCCCGGCGGTGCTCCCCGACGCGGTTCATTTCCTCGACGGGAAGTAGCATCCCCGGAGTGCGCGCGCGCCGGGGGAGATCAATTGTTGCCGTCGTGGCGGCGCTCGCGATCACAATTGGCGCCTCGGCTCTCGCACAAGCGCGATCTACCACAGGATCGCGGAAGACCGGCCCGCACGAGTACGCCTGCCCGATCTTCCCTCAGAGCAACCCGCTCAACCAGGAAATCGCCCACGCGCCCGTCGATCCCAACTCGGCCGCCTACATCGCGAGCATCGGGCTCGCTGGCCACCTGCATCCGGACTTCGGCACGAATCCCAGCTACGGCATTCCTTACACGGTTGTCGGTCCCCACCAGCCGAGGGTGCCAATCAAGTTCACCGAATACGGCGAAGAATCCAACCCAGGCCCTTATCCGATCCCCGCGAACGCGCCGGTGGAGGGAGCGGGGGAAGCAGGCGATCGCCACGTGCTTGTGCTTCAGGAAGGCAGTTGCAAGCTGTATGAGCTGTATAACGCTCAGCGCGCCGGGGCGGGCTGGGACGCGGGCTCGGGCGCCGTCTTTGACCTACGCTCAAACGCGCTTCGCCCCAATGGCTGGACCTCCGCGGACGCCGCCGGGCTGCCGATTTTTCCGCTGCTCGTGCGCTACCCCGAAGTTCGCGCGGGTCAGATCGACCACGCTCTGCGCGTGACCGTGCAGCGCACGCAGGCGGGCTTCATCCATCCCGCCACCCACTTTGCTTCCTCCAGCAGCGATCCCGCTCTGCCCCCGATGGGGTTGCGCCTGCGCTTGAAGGCGAGCTACAGCCTGGCCGGCTACCACGGCGAGTCGCTGATCATTCTGCGTGCGCTCAAGCGCTACGGTTTGATCGTCGCCGATAACGGCTCATCGTGGTACATCACCGGCGCGCCAGATCCTCGCTGGGACGACGAAGACTTAGAACAGATCAAGCGGGTTCCAGGCTCCTCCTTCGAAGCCGTGAAGACCGGCCCGATCCTGCGCACCGGCTGAAACCGGCGCTCAGGCGCGGTACCTCTCCGGCGGCTTAGGCCTGGTGCTGGTGCTGCGGCTCGACCGGAGCCGGAGCCGCTTGGGCCGGAGTCGGCGACGCGGCTACGGGCGGCGCCTGCGCCGGAGCGGGCTGCGCGACCGGGGCCTGAGGCTGCTGCGCGGCCGGGGTCAACGCCGGCTGCTGAGGAGTCTCCGTGTGGCTGGGGCTCACGGAGTCCTTGAACTCGCGCATGCCGCTCCCCAGCGAGCGTCCAATTTCGGGAAGCCGTTTGGCGCCGAACACCAACAGCAGAATCACCACCAGGAAGGCAATGTGGATTGGATTATCGAGTCCCATTACTACCAGTCTACGCCTTCTCGGGCCCATTCGGATCATTTTTTCGGTGGCGCGCCATACTTATGCTTGTGTCCCCCGCTGCCACGCTCGTGGAGGCGCTCGAGCCGCTCCGCTCCGAACCCGCCCGCGCAGCGGTGCTGCTCGACATCGACGGCACCCTGGCGCCGATCGTCCGGCACGCCGCCGACGCGCACGTGCCCGAGGCCACGCGCTCGCTGTTGATCGAGATCGCCAAGCGCTATGGCGTCGTCGGCTGCGTCAGCGGGCGCCGTGCGGCCACGGCCCGCCAAATCGTCTCGATCGGCACGATCGCCTACGTCGGCAACCACGGCGGCGAGCTGCTGCGTCCCGGGGCGACCCGCCCCGAGGTCGACCCCGAGCTCGCCGCCTGGACCGAGCGTGTGCGAGCATTCGCCGCGCGTGCTTACACCGCCGAGCATCAGCGGCTCCGCGTGCGCAGCGAGGACAAGGACGCGATCGCCGCGTTCCACTGGCGTGGCGCCCCCGACGAAGCGGCCGCCGCGGCCGCTGTGGGAGAGATCGCGCGGCGTGCGCAGGATGAAGGTCTGGTCGTGCACTGGGGGCGCAAGGTGCTGGAGGTGCGTCCACCCGTCGCCTTGGACAAGGGTCTCGGCATCGCCACGCTGCTTAAGAGCCCACCAGCCCAGTCGGTGGCCACTGCGCTGTATGTCGGCGACGACACCACCGACCTGGATGCCTTCCGCGGACTGCGCTCGCTCGTCTCAGAAGGAGCCTTGACCACCGCGATCTGCGCGGCGGTCAGCTCCGACGAAGCTCCCCCGGAGCTGGCGGCGGAGGCCGACCTCCTGCTCGACGGCACCGGTGGCGTGCGCGGTCTGCTCGAGGCGCTGCTCTAGCGCTCCCGTCGCTCGTGCGTTTCGTCGACTTCCTCAAGACCACCGTCCTGCTCAGCGCCGGCGCGGCCACCGCGCTGGCCGCGGTCACCGTGCTCGCCGTCGCGCAGAGCTCCAACGCCCTGCTCGGGCCGATCGCGGTCGGCTGGTGGGTGCTCGCCACGGTGATCGGTCTGCGTCTTGGCAGGCGCGCCGAGACGAACCCGCCGATCGCGCGGCTGCTCGCCGGCGCCAAGTCCACGACCACGCTGCCTGAGCATCATCCGGGCGCGATCCTGCTCAACCGGCTATGGGCGCTTTTGCTGTTCACGCTCCTGGCGGGCGGCCTGGCCTTTCTTGCTCCACAGATTCCCGGCATCGCCGCGGGCTTCGCGATCATCTGGGCGCTCGCATGGCGGCGTCAGGACGCGGCCGTGGCCGCGATCGAGGAGCGCGACGGTGTGTGCTTCTACGTGCGTCGCACGTCTCCCGTGCGGCCGATGTCGCTCGAGCGCGCGCCCGGCTTCAAGACGCTGCGCCCCGAGCGCGTGAACGGCGCCGTCACCTGAGATGGCTGTGGGGGATGCGGCGGGAGCCGTCGATGTGCTGATCGTCTCGCTGGGTTCCACGGGGGGCCTGCGTGCGGCCGACGCTGAGCTGGCAGATTCCCTGCAAAGGGCAGGCGCAAGCGTGGCGGTTGCCTCGGCCACAGCGCCGCGCCCGATTCGCACGCTGGCTTTGACAGACCTCTCATGGGCGCTTGCCGCCCGTCGTGTCGCCCGTCGCGAGCTGGCTCGCCGCACGCCACGCGCGATTATCTACTCGAGCACCACGGCCGCGCTGCTGTGGCCGGCGCCGGGGGCGATCCGCTTCGACGCACCCGCGGCCGGCAACCGTCCGGGTTCTCACGGGTGCTGGCAGCGCCCGCTGGAGCGCCGGCGGCTGCGCCGGGCCCCGTTGCTTCTGCCGCTGAGCGAGGGCGCCCTCCGCGAGGTACCCGAGGCGGCACGCCGTATTGGCAATGAGTTGGTGCTCCCGGTTGCGATCGAGGCTTCGGGCGTCGGGGCGGCGAATCGGGACATCGACGCGATCACCTACGCGGCCAACCCTCGAAAGAAGGGGCTCGATCGAGTGCTCGCGGCGTGGAGTGGAGTGCGGCGTCCCTCCGAGGAGCTCCTCGTCACCGGTGCGAGCGAGCAGGACCTGCGACGGGCCGGAATAGATTTGCCCGAGGAGGGTGTGCGTCTGACCGGGATGCTTGCGCGCAGCGAGTACCGGGCGCTGTTGCGCCGAGCGCGCGTGTTCGTGTGCGCACCCCGCCGCGAGGACTACGGTCAGGCTCAGCTCGAGGCCCTCGCCGATGGCTGCATGCTTGTCAGCACCCCGGCCCCCGGCCCCTACGCGGCGCTTCCAATCGCCCGTGAGCTCGACCCGCGGCTCGTGAGCGAGGACCTGGCCGGAGCCCTGCGCATTGCCCTGGATGACCCGCCCGCCGACTACTCGGCGCGCGCGCTGCAGTCGCTTGCGCCGTTCAGCAGTGCGACGGTCGATCGCCTGGTCACAGAGCAGCTGTTGCCGCGTCTGCTTGCGTAGGTCCGAAACGCCGAGCGGCTACCGCCGCGCTTGCTTTCCCAGCTTCGCAAGCTCCGGCCACGACCGGGTGTTCGCCACATCCGCTGCGGTCAGCCACGCGCGACGTGCGGTGGCAATCCCCCAGCGCATGTTTGCGAGCGTGTCTGTGTGGTGGGCATCGGAGTCGATCACGATTCGCACGCCCGCGCGCGCCGCGGCGCGCGCATGGATATCGGAAAGGTCGCGCCGGTTGGGGTTGGCGTTGATCTCGAGCATCGTCCCTGCTTTAGCGGCTGCCGCGAATACCGCGTCGAGATCGATCGCGTAGGGCTCGCGCCGCCCGATCAACCGCCCAGTCGGATGGCCGATCGCTTTGACCAGGGGATGCTCGACCGCAGTGATCATGCGCTCTGTCATCGCCTGTTCGCCCATCCCGAACGACGTGTGCACGCTCGCGATCACCCAGTCGAGCTCGGCGAGCAGCTCGTCCTCGTAGTCGAGCGAGCCGTCGGGCAGGACGTTCACCTCGCTGCCGGCGAGCAACTCGATGCCCTCCACACGGGCATTTGCTTCTCCCACCAGCTCGATCTGCCGGCGCAGCTGCTCGGGCGAGACGTCGCCGCCAAAACCATGTGACGCCGAGTGATCGGTGATCGCCAGGTACTCGTACCCTCGCTCGCGTGCGGCCAAAGCCATCTCCTCGATCGAGCTCTTCCCGTCAGAGGCCGTCGTGTGGCAGTGCAGGTCACCGCGGATGTCATCGAGCTCGATCAACTCGGGCAGGTGGCCGCTACCGGCTGCCGCCAGCTCGCCGCGGTGCTCACGCAGCTCGGGCTCGATGTAGGCAAGGTCGAGCAACCCATACAACTGCTCCTCCGAGGTGAAGGTCTGCGGGCGCTTCTCACCGTCCACCAGCACCCCGTACTCCGACACGTGCATCCCCTTGCGTACCGCCGCTTCGCGCAACGCGGCGTTGTGCGGGCCGGAGCCGGTGAAGTGCTGCAGCAGGTTGCCGAGCTGTGCGGGCTTGGCGATTCGCAGGTCAACGGAGACGCCTGAGTGGGTACCGGCCCTGGCGCCGGCCTTGCCCGCAGAGGACACGCGCTCGATCTCTCCCAACCGCGCGAGACTCTTTGCGAGCGTCGTCGGCTTCGTCGTGGTCGCGATCAGGTCGATGTCCTTCACGCTGTCAGCGAGACGCCGCGCGGATCCGGCGATCTGCACATGCGTTCCCGGACCGCCCCGCTCGATCAGTCCTGCGGCGAGCGTCTCGCCCAGTTCGATCGCGCGTGGCAGCAGCAGTCGTCCGGCCGCCCGCTCGGGGGGTTCGGAGGCCATTCGATCAAGCGCTGCCAGCATGCTCGTCTCGAACTTCGCCCCAAGGCCTTTCACCGCGCGCAGTCGCTGCGCCAGCGCCGCCTCGCGCAGCTTCTCGGGCGAGTCGATCCCGAGCTCCGTGTACAGCAGCCGCGCGCGCTTTGGCCCCAGGCCTGGCAGGCGTGTGATCGCGATCAGGCCGGGCGGGAACTGCGCGCGCATCCGCTCCGTCGAAGGGGTCGTGCCGGTGTCGAGCAGCGTGATGATCTTCTGCTGCAGCGTCGCGCCGATTCCCGCCAGCTCGGTCGCCCGGCCCGCGCGCGCCAGCGCGGCGACCGAGACGGACGCCTCGCGCACCGCCTTGCCCGCGTTGCGGTAGGCGAGCACGCGATGGACGATCGCGCCGTCGAGCTCGTACAGGTCGCCCAGCTCCTCCAGGGCGTCGGCGATCGCGGCGTTCGGCAGGTCCACTGCTCTAGGGTACGCCGACCCATGTCCGGCGAGCCCTGGCTGATCCTGCCCACATACAACGAGGCCGAGAACATCGAGGCGATCGTCGCCGCCTCTGGCGAGGCGCTGAGCGGCGCCGCTCCCGAGGGCTGGCGCGTACTGGTCGTCGACGACGGCTCGCCCGACGGCACCGGCGAGATCGCCGATCGACTGGCCGGGAAGCACGATTGGGTGAAGGTGCTCCACCGCGCCGAGAAGAACGGCATCGGGCCGGCCTACCTCGCGGGTTTTCGCCACGCGCTCGACCACGGCGCGGGCTACGTGATGGAGATGGACTCCGACTTCTCCCACAACCCCGCCGACCTCGCCCGGCTACTCGAGGCCGTCCATGCCGGGGCCGACCTGGCGCTCGGCTCGCGCTACGTGCCCGGGGGAGGGGTAACCGATTGGGGTCTGCTGCGGCGCTTTATCTCCGAGGGTGGCTCTACCTACGCACGTATCGTGCTGGGGCTGCGCGTTGAGCGACCTCACGGGCGGCTTCAAGTGCTTTCGCCGCGAGGTGCTCGAGGAGATCCACTTCGACGGTGTGCGCTCGCAGGGCTACGCTTTCCAGGTCGAGCTCACCTACCGCGCGGTGCGCGCCGGTTTTCATGTGGTCGAGGTGCCGATCGTCTTCAAAGACCGCCTCCGCGGCGAGAGCAAGATGTCCTGGCGGATCGCGGCCGAGGCGATGTGGCTCGTGCCGCGGCTGCGCTTCAAATAGTCGAGCTTCGACGGTTGGGCCGCGCTGAGCGCGCGCTTTGGCGTCGTCCTTTAGTCGAGGGCGCACAGCGGTCGATAGAACGGGAGATGGACGCCTCCGCCGACGCGTTCGCCTACGGCGTGCGCCAGACCCGCTCGACGCTGCGCACGTGGCAGCGGACTCCGGGCGTCGTGCTGGGACGCTGGTTCGCCGGCTCCGCGCTGGCCGCCACCGGCCTGCTGTGCGCTGTGTGGGTCGTCGCGACGCTCCTCGACGGGTATCAGCAGGTTCTGATCCTGGAACCACCGTTCGCGGTCGGTGACGGCGGCGACGTGCTCAGCATCCTGCGGCGCAACATGCTCGTGCTCGCCCTGCACGCGATGGCCTGCGTCGCGGGGTTCATCGCCGGCAGCTCGCTGCCGCTACAGGCCAAGCACCACCACGGCGTCTCGCGCTGGGTGCACGAACACGGCGGCCGCATCGCGATCGGCTTCGTGGTGTTGGCCACCGCCTTCTCGCTGAGCACGCAGGCCTACGTGCTCGGGCACACGCTCGCCGGCGTCGCCGGCTTCCTGCACGTCTCGCCCGGCCTGCTGCTGCTGGGCCTGCTCCCGCACGCGATCCTCGAGCTGACCGCGCTGTTCCTGCCACTGGCCGCGTGGATCATCGCCAGCCGCAGCGGGGAGTGGGACCAGCTGCTGGCGGCCACGTTCGTGACGGTCGCGCTGGCCGTGCCGATGCTCGTGCTCGCGGCGTTGATCGAGGTCTACATCTCGCCGCATCTGTTCACGACGCTGACCGGCATCCAACCCCCGATCGTGCGGTATTCCGAAGGGTGGCTCGTGACGATCCGGTGAGGGGCTTGCGACCCGAGAGGGGTTACTACACTTTGTATAGTGAGTAAGGAAGAGCAACGGACAAGAAGAACAAGAGCAAGGAGACCACCATGGCAGGCACGCTGAACGAAGTCACAGACACCAACTTCCAGGCCGAGGTGATCGAGTCGGAGGGCCCGGTGCTCGTCGACTTCTGGGCGCCCTGGTGCGGTCCCTGCCGGATGGTCGCGCCCGTGCTCGAGGAGATCGCCTCTGAGCGCCCGGACCTGCGGATCGTGAAGCTGAATATCGACGAGAACCAGCAGACGGCCGCCAACTTCCAGGTGCTCGTCGATCCCGACGCTGATCCTGTTCAAGGGCGGCCAGCCGGTAAAGACTGTGGTCGGGGCCTATCCGAAGAAGAAGCTAGAGGCCGAGCTGGAGCCCGCCCTCACGGCGGCCTAAGGATCCTCGACCGTCTCAGGGAGCGTCGTTTGACTTCCGCAGGCCGATCGTGAGCGCCAGGCCGTCGATCTCGGTCTGCTCCGAGTAGTTCATCGCAACGGTGCTCGCGCTGGCGCCGTCTCCGAGCTCCAGCTTGACCGCGAGCGTCTCGCCGACTAGGTAGTCGCGATGCGCCTCGGCGGCTTCGATCAGCGCGGGGTCGCCACTCAGGGCGAGCTCGATCCGGTCCTCGACCTCCAGGCCGGCGGTCTTGCGGGCGTTCTGCACGGCGTGGACGATCTCGCGCGCCTGTCCCTCGGCGCGCAGGTCATCGTCGATCGTCAGATCCAGGGCGACCGCGTGGGCCCCCTCGCGCTCGACCGAGTAGCCCTCGGGGGCCTTCATCGTCAGGATCACGTCATGCGCCGTCAGCGTGTGCTCGCGACCGGCGACTGTGATCCCGATCGGGCCTGCCATTCCATCCGCGGCTGTGTTACCTCCACCGATATCGCCCTCGCTCGCGGCGTCGTTCTGGCGGTCGTCATCGCCGTTGCCGTCGCGTACCGCCGCCGCGACACGCGCCGGGTCGAGCGCGGCAATCGCCTCGGCCGCGCGCGGCATGTCCTTGCCGAACAGCGGTCCCAAAGTACGGTAGTTGGCCTTCACCTCGTAGCTGCCCAGCTCCTCGGCGGCGGCGACGAAGCGCACGCGCCGGACGTTCAGCTCCTCGCGCACGACCTCCTCCAGACGTTCGATCGCCGTGCGCTCGCGCCCGGCGGCCACCACCACCGCTTCGCCCAGAGGTTGGCGCACCTTGATCTTGGCCTTGCCGCGGGCGCCGAGCCCGAGACGCACCGTCTCGCGCGCCAGGGCCATCGCCTCCTCCAACGCCTCGTCGCGCGCGGGCAATGCGTCGCCCGCCGGGAAGTCGCACAGGTGCACGCTCGCGAGCGAGCCGTCGAGGTTGTCGTAGATCTCATCGGCGATGAACGGGCATAGCGGCGCGAGCAGCTTCGCCACGGTCAGCAGACAAAAGCGCAGCGTCTGAAACGCGGCCTCCTCGCCGTCCCAGAAGCGCCGGCGCGAGCGGCGCACGTACCAGTTCGACAGCTCGTCGACCAAGCCCGCGATCGCCCGGCCGGCGGCGGTGGCGTCGTAGGCGTCGAGCCGCTCGGCCACGAACTGGGCCGTACCAGCGGTGCGTGACAGCGCCCAGCGGTCGAGGTCGTCGGTTGGCTCTGTCTTCGCCTGCTCAGGCGCCGCGCCGAGCGCTGCCGAGTTGGCTTCGGCGTAGAGGGTGTAGAAGAAGTATGTGCTCCACAGCTGCTTCAGGAACAGGCGCACGCCCTCGCCGATCGTCTCCGCCGAAAAGCGGTATCCGTCCCACGGCTGCTTGGAGGTGAAGAAGTACCAGCGGAAGGCGTCGGCCCCGTACTGGTCGAGCACCTGCCACGGCTCGACGGTGTTGCCCTTCGACTTGGACATCTTCTGGCCGTCCTCGTCGAGGATCAGCCCGAGGCAGACGACATTCTTGTATGGCGACCGGCGGTCGAAAGGCGCCTCGTCGCCCAGTAGCGTCGCGATCGCGAGCAGCGAGTAGAACCAGCCCCTGGTCTGGTCCTGCGCCTCGCAGATGAAGTCCGCGGGGAAGCGCTGCGCGAAGGTGTCCTCGTGCTCGAACGGGAAATGGTGCTGGGCGAACGGCATCGCCCCGGAGTCGAACCACACGTCGATCACCTCTTGCACCCGTTTCATCGGCTGCTCGCATCCAAGCTCTGAGCAGGGGATCTCGACCTCGTCGACGAACGGACGATGGTGGTCCTTCAGTGGGCCGTATGGCAGTTTTGCGAGGTCGGCAAGCTCTCCAAACGAGCCCACCACATGCACATGTCCCTGCGGGCAGCGCCACACCGGCAGCGGTGTTCCCCAATAACGCTCGCGTGAGAGCGCCCAGTCGACGTTGTTCTTCAACCAGTCCCCGAAGCGGCCCTGCTTGACACGTGGAGGGTGCCAGTTCACCGTCTCGTTCGTCGCCAGCAGCTCGTCGCGGAGCTTCGTGGTGGCGATGTACCACGACGGTTTCGCGTAGTACAAAAGCGGCGTGCCGCAGCGCCAGCAGTGGGGATAGGAGTGCTCGTAATCCTCCACGCGCAGCAGCAGCCCGCGCGCGTCCAGGTCCGCGATCAGCTCGCATGTCAGCTCCGAGTCCTTGACGAAGCGGCCCTCCCACGAGTTGCCGTCGCGGTCGCGCACGCGACCGTCGTAGGTGCCGTCCGGCTTGACCGGGTTGTACAGCGTGTGCGGTTCGTCGCCCCTGAAGATCCCCGCCGCCGCCGCGACGCGGTAGTCGTCCTCGCCGAACGCCGGCGCCAGGTGCACGATGCCCGTGCCTTCCTCCGTTGTGACGAAGTCATCCGCGAGGATTTGCGAACCGCCCGGCATGCGATCGTTGAGCGTGAAGATCGGGCTCAGGTAGCTGCCGTAGCGCTCCACCAGCTCCTCGCCGCTGAACCGCTCGATCACCTCCGCCTGCTCGCCCAACACCGCGGCGACACGATCTGAGACGAGCACGAAGTGCTCATCGCCAAGGCGAGCCCGCGCGTAGCTCGCCGTCGGGGACACCGCGAGCGCCACGTTGCCGGGCAGCGTCCACGGCGTCGTCGTCCACACCAGCAGCTTGTCCTCGCTGGCCGATCCGCGGTCGCTGGAGACCGGCAACTTCAGATACAAACTCTGATCGACGACGTCTTTGTAGCCCTGCGCCACCTCGTGCGAGGACAGTGTCGTCTCGCAGCGCGGGCAGTACGGGCTGACCTTGTGGCCTTCATAGAGCAGCCCGCGGCGATTGATCTGCGATAGCGCCCACCAGACCGACTCGATGTAGCTCTCGTCCAGCGTCCTGTAGGCGTCGTCGAGGTCGAGCCAGAAGCCGATCCGCTCGGTCAGCCGGTTCCACTCCTCTAGATAGGTGAACACCGACTCGCGGCAGCGCGCGTTGAACTCGCCGATCCCGTACTCCTCGACTTCCGCCTTCGATTTGATCCCGAGTTCCTGTTCGACCGCGATCTCGACCGGCAGCCCGTGGCAGTCCCAGCCGCCCTTGCGCTCGACCCGGTAGCCGCGCATCGTCTTGTACCGCGGGTAAATGTCCTTGAACACGCGCGAGAGCACGTGATGGGAGCCGGGAGGCCCGTTCGCGGTGGGGGGGCCCTCATAAAAGACCCACTGCTCCGCGCCCTCGCGCTCGCGCAGCGACTCAGCGAACACATCGCGCTCGCGCCAGCGCTCCAACACCTCCAGCTCCAACCCCGGCAGTTCCTTGCGCGGGTCCACCGCGCGGCGTGGGATCAGGGAATGTTTTGCGGGGGCGCTCACGGGGCGGCCCATTGTAGGTGCGGCCTACGATTGCGAGTGTGAGGCTGCGTCTCTACCACCATCCCGACGGCGCGCGCGTCGCCTACCGCGAGTTCGGCGCCGGGCCGCCGCTCGCGCTGCTGCACTCGGCGATGCTCTCCCACAAGGAGTTCGAACCGGCCGTCGAGCAGCTCGCCGATCGCTTCCGCGTGGTGCTCCCCGACCTGCCTTTGCACGGTGATTCAGAGGATCGCCCGCGCTATCCGTACACGCTCGACTGGTTCGCCGATGTGATGTCGGGATTCGCCGCCGACGTGCTCGGACCCCGTCCGCTGATCGGCGGTCACGACGCTGGCGCAGAGATCCTGCTGCATGCCCTCGCGCGCGGGAGCCTGCGCCCCAGGCGGCTCGTGCTGATGGGCAGCCGCCTGCACGTGCCGCCGCGGAACGCGCGGCTGCGCAGCGCCTGGCGCTTGGCCGCGACCGCTGGTGCCATCCCCGGCTTGGACCGCCTGCTCACCCACGGCGTGCGCGCCGCCTTCACCCCCGAGCGCGGCCTGCGCCTGACCGCGCGTGCGGACCCCGCCGCGCGCGACCTGCTGCGCCATGCTTTCGCCGATGTCCCTGGCAACCCCAACCTCGCCCGCTCCTGGTCGCGCTGTGCGCGTTCCTGGCCGCGTGGCGCACAGACGCAGCTGCGCGAGCTCTACCCGCGGCTCGACATGCCGGTGCTGCTGCTGTGGGCCGACCGCGACCGACTGCACCCAATCGCGATCGCCGAAGAGGCGCTGGAATTACTGCCCGACGGCCAGCTGCAGAGTGCTGCAGAGCACGGGCTTTCTGCTTGCCTACGACGACCCGGTCGGACTCGCCCGTGAGCTGGCGGCGTTCTGCGGGTAGGGTTCTGCGCGCGGGTGGGGGCCAAATAAAACCAAGGAGAGCCGATGGGAGAGAAGCAACTATGGGGCGGAGAGACAACTAAGGCCGTCGAGAACTTCCCGATCTCGGGCGAGCGGGTGCCGGTATCGGTCGTGCGCTGGCTCGCGCGCGTGAAGGGCGCCGCCGCGCTCGTCAACGGCGAGCTCGGCCTGCTCGACAAACGCCGCGCCTCGAGCATCGCCAAAGGCGCAGGTGAGATCGCCGCCGGCAAGCACGACGCGCAGTTCCCGATCGACGTCTTCCAGACCGGCTCCGGCACTTCGACGAACACGAACGCGAACGAGGTGATCGCCGCGCTCGCCGGCTCCAACGTGCATCCCAACGACCACGTCAACATGGGGCAGTCCTCCAACGACGTGTTTCCCTCGGCCGTCCATTTGGCGGCGCTCGATGTCGCCCAGAATGAGCTGCTCCCGGCGCTGCACCAGCTCGAGCGCTCGTTTGCGAAGAAGGCCAAGAGCTTTCAGAACGTCGTCAAGTCAGGGCGTACTCACCTGATGGACGCCGTCCCCGTCACGCTTGGTCAGGAGTTCGGCGGCTACGCCGCGCAGATCGCGCTCGGCCAGGAGCGCGTGCGCGCGGCGCTGGAGCACGTCGCGCAGATCCCGCTGGGGGGTACCGCCACCGGCACCGGTTTGAACACCCATCCCGAAATTCGCCGAGAAGGTCCGCGCGCGTCTGAAGAAGGAATCCGGTTTGAAGCAGATCGCCGCCCCCTTGGATCGCTTCGAGGCGCAGGCGAGCCGCGACGCGCTCGTCGAGCTCTCCGGCGCGCTGAAGGTCGTGGCGGTGTCGCTCTCAAAGATCGCCGGCGACCTCGCGCTGATGAGCTCCGGCCCCCGCGCCGGGATCGGCGAGATCCGCTTGCCCGAGCTGCAGAAGGGTTCCTCGATCATGCCGGGAAAGGTCAATCCGGTGATCCCCGAGGTGATGCTGCAGGTCGCCGCGCAGGTGATCGGCAACGACACCGCGATCACGATCGGCGGGATGCAGGGCCAGTTCGAGCTCAACGTGCGGATTCCGCTGATCGCGCGCAACCTGCTGCAGTCGCTGCACCTGCTCGCCAGCACCTCGCGCGTGTTTGCCGAGAAGTGCGTTGACGGGATCGAGGCGAACAAGGAGGGCACCGCGGCCTCGGCTGGAGCGACGCTCGCCGCCGCGACCGCGCTGAACGGCGTGATCGGCTACGACAAGGGCACGACGATCGTCAAGAAGGCCACCGACTCCGGTCGCCCTCTACGTGAGGTCGCCTTGGAGGAGGGGGTCGACGCGAAGCTGTATGACGCGACGATCGACCTGCGCAAGATCGCACGGGGTAATCAGTAGGACTACGCGCTGCTTCCCGCCTGTCCGGTGACGCTCGCGCAACGTCCGCCGTGCAGGCGGTAGACGGTCATTTCCGGGCCCGGCCGGTGGAAGGCGAGCGGGTAGTAGTCGAACGTCCAGTCGAAGTTGAACGCCACGCGATTCTTCCCCGAGCTGTATGGCGAGACGTGGTAGACGACTTTCCCCTGCTTTTCCAGTTCCCGGTAGTAATCGATCGCACCCGGCACCACCTTCGGGTCTGCAAACGCGCGCCCGGCCTGGGTGGTGCCGCTCACCACCCAGCAGTAACCTTCCCGCTCGTAGTATCCGATCAGCGCCGGGCCGAGCGTGCTCTCGTAGTTTTCCAGCAGCACCGTCCGATGCGCCGGTTCGGGCGCACCGGTCGTGGGGTTCAGCACCACGCGTAACGTCGGATACTTGATCCAGCGCACGTGGGCGGCGCCGAGCCCGCCGGTGTCATTCAGCCACGCGTTCGGTACGACTGGCTCGACCACGATCTTCGCGCCCGTGGGTATGTGTTCCACCACCCACGCGCGCGTGAGGTTGCGCGTGTCGGCGCGGGAGAGGACCAGGCTCGAGTGGATGCTGTAGACGAGGCCCTGTGCGACCAGCGCGATCACCGCCAGCGCGGTGATAGCGGCCGAGGCGCCACGCAGCCGTGGCGTGTGTCGCAACGCCCAGCCGGCTACTTCCAGCGCGAAGCTCGCGGCCAGCAGACAGGCGATCGGGAAGATCGGCAGCAGCCAGCGGCCGAAGTAGCGTCCCTGCAGGCCCAGGAACAGCAGGTAGAGCACGGCGACCGGCACGAGCACCCAGCCGACCGGCCGCTGCTTGCGCCACACGGTCACCGCCCCGCCGAGCGCCGCCAGCGCGGGGATCCAGCCGAGCCCCCACGTGAACGACCACAGGTAGTAGATGAAGCTGCCCTGTTCCGGGCCGCCGATCCAGGAGGCCTTCGACATTTTCGTGTAGCTGGACTGGAGTTCCAGTTCTTTGCGGAACAGGTGATAATCGAGCAGCGAATAGGGATTGGCGATCAGGTATGCACCCAGCGCCGCCGTCAGCGCGACCACGATCCCCAGTGCCACGTCCCGCCGTCCCTCTGCTCGCCCGTCGAGGTATTGCGCCACGGCCGCGGCGAGCAGCGGCAGGATCATCACGCCGGCCGTGTACTTCGTTGCGCTCGCAAGCCCCAGGCCGACCCCCGCCACCAGGTAGTCGAACAGGCGTCCTCCCCGCAATATGCCGGCGGTGCCTAGCAGCGAGAGCGTCAGAGGCGCCAGGGTTGGTACGTCGTTGAGCGCGAGATGGCCGTAAAAAACCGGTAGGAAGGCCACCGCCATCACGGCGCTCGCGAGCAGGCCGACGGCGCGATTGAATAACCGCGCCCCCACCAGGTAGAGCAGCCACACGGATGCGGTTCCGAGCAGCGCGACTGTCACCCTGGCCGCCAGGAAGAACCGGTCCGGGTGCAGCGCGAATTCGCGCGCGATCGATGAGTGGGAATGCAGCCCCCCGAACCAGACTGCAAAGACGACATGCAGAAAGTACGTCAGCGCCGGCGGATTGACGAAGTAGCGGGGGTTCAGCCCGTGGTGGAACATCGCCACCGCCTCGGGCACGAAGTGTCCGTACTCGTCCACGTCGTACACGTACGGAAGACCCTGCCTGATGCCCCATAGGCGCAACGCAAACGCCACCACGAGCACGACCGACAGCGGACCCCAGTAGCGCCATCGCCCGTTGCCCATCGCCTCCCATCCTATGCGGCTGCGCGGGTGCCCGCTTGGGGCGCAGGGAAACGCAACTTTCCGGCGTATAGCTTGTTTCGATGGCCGTGCTCACGACCCTGCGCCTCACCACCCCGCGCTCCCACCTGCTGCTCGCCGCTGCACTGCTGCTCTGCGCCTCCTCGCTCGCGCTTGGCGCCGCGCTCGGCGTCCCCGCGGCGCTCTCCGCCGGCTCGAAGAATCAGCCCAAGGCCCACGCCGCCGCCTCCTTCCAGACCGGCATCGCCGACGAGGGGACCGAGATGTTCTCCAATCCGCTCTGGAAGCAACTGCACACCCACATCACTCGCTACATCGCCCCCTACGACGCCGCCGTCCACGGCTACTCGCTGACGAAGGCGAGGCAGTGGATCGTGGCTGCCGAAGCCCAGCATCAGCAGGTCCTGGTGGCCTTCTATCACTCCGAGTACACGCCCACGCGCATGCCGAGCATCAAGAGCTACGAACAGGACACGAAGAAATTCATGCAGGTGTTCCCGAACGTCCATCAATACCAGCCGTGGAACGAGACCAACCGGGGCAACGTCCGCTACAGCTACGAGAAATTCGACAGCCCCACGGCGGTCGAATCGGCGAAGTACTACCAGGCGCTCAGGCACGTATGCCCACATTGCACGATCCTCGGCCTGGACATCCTCGACCAGAACCAGGTCGGCCCCACGCTCACCTACATCTCTGAATTCAAAGCCGAGCTGCGTCATCTGCGCGTGCCGACGCCGACGCTCTGGGGGCTGCACAACTACTCGGACACCAACCGCTTCTCAAGTGTTCGCACCCGCGCGATCCTCGGAGCGGTGCCAGGGGACGTCTGGCTGACCGAGACCGGCGGGATCGTGAAATTTGGCGGCGCGTTCCCCAACTACCGCGGTTCGGGTCTGAGGCGCGCCGCGAAAGCGCTCGGCTACATGTTTGCGATCGCCTCCAACTACTCGCACATAAAGCGCCTGTACGTCTACGACTGGACCGGCGGTACCTCCTCAACGATCTTCGACTCTGGGCTGACTGACGCTCATCACAGGCCGCGACCGGGCTACGTGATCGTATGCGCGCACCTGCACGGGGCGCACTGCAAGGTCAAGGTCAGCTCGCAGTAATCACCCGTCCGCAAGCAACGATTGAATCGAGGCCCATGTCGCGCATCCGCATCCTTCTCACTGTTTCGCTCATTTCGGCGATCGCCTGCGGCGCGATCGGCGCCGGCCCGGTGCAGGCCTCGACCAGCCAGAAGCTCTACTTCGAGGGTTCGAGCGACCTACTGGAACCGGCCACCCGCCCCGCGGCGCTCGTGCAGCTGCAGACGCTCGGCGTGAAGGCTCTGCGCGTGGAGCTCAACTGGTACTCGGTCGCTCCCGCCCCCACTAGCGCGACGAAGCCGAGCTTCGAAGCGACCAACCCGGGCAACTACAACTGGGGCCAGTACGACGTGCTGCTCGCCGAAGCCAAGCGGCTGGGCTGGCAGGTGCTCCTGACCGTGACCGCGCCGGTGCCGAGTTGGGCCACGGCGAACCACAGAGCTCCTTACACCAACCGGCCCGACCCTCTCGATTTCCAGGAATTCATGACCGCCGTTGCGCGCCACTACGGCTCGGAGGTCTCGCTCTACTCGATCTGGAACGAGCCCAACGAGCCCGCCTACCTGATGCCGCAGTGGAGCTCCAGCGGCAAGCCCGTCTCGGGGCGCATCTATCGAGGCCTCTACCAGGCCGGCTACGCGGGTCTGCAGGCGGCCGGACTGACGCATCCGCACGTGCTGTTCGGCGAGACGGCGCCGGCCGGCTACGACACCGTCAATGTGCGCAAGGAAAAATCGAAAGCGCTGCTGCATCCGGTGGCGCCGCTGGCGTTCATGCGCGAAGCGCTGTGTCTGAACGCGAAGTACAAGAAATCGGGTACGTGCGGCGAGCTGCAGATGACCGGCTACGCCCACCACGCCTACTTCCCGGCGGCCGGTCCGTCCTACGTCTGGTCGCAGAAGGACAGCGTGACGATTGCCTCGCTCTCGCGCCTGTCGAACGCGCTGAACCTGGCCGCGCGGGCGCACGCAATCCCGGGTGGCGTGTCGATCTACCTGACCGAGTTCGGGGTCAACAGCAAGCCGAACAAGTACGAAGGCGTTTCAGCTGCCAAGCAGGCCGAGTACGACGCGATCGCCGAGCACATGGCCTACTCCAACCCGCGCGTGGCGGCCTTCTCGCAGTACTTGTTCAAAGACGACCCGGTCGGCGGCCCGTTCTCGGTCAGCGCTATCGGCGGTTTTGTCGGCTTCCAAACCGGCCTGGAGTACGTCAGCGGCGCGCGCAAGCCGCTCTACTACGGCTTTCCGGTGCCGCTGACGGTGACCAAGCGCGGGCACGGCTTCTCGCTGTGGGGGCTCGTGCGACCCGCGACGGGGTCGACGAAGCTCACGGTGCTCGTGAAGCGAAAGGGCGCGCACAGCTACCGCACGCTGAAGACGGTCACGACCAACGGCGCGGGCTACTGGTCGTTGCACTCCTCCACCAGGGGAGTCGCCTGGCGCGTACGCTGGGTCAGCCCCGCCGGCTTCAAGGACGAAGGCCCGCCGATCGACGCCTACTGATCTGCCTCCCTCGCTCTTCGGCTTCCCCACGGACTGGTCAGGGAGCCGACGCGGCTTTCGGATAGCTTCTTAGCGATGAGTTTGAGCAGGGCCGAGCGGGTCGGGGTCGCGGTGCGGCGAGGTGCCACGCGGCGGATCACGCGGCGCTCTCGACTGCTGATCAACTTGGCGACGGTCGTCGTGACCGTCGTCTTCTCCTACATCGCGCTCAGCGGGATCAACCTCAGCGAGGTGTGGCACGCGCTGTGCACAAGCGACTACCTGTGGCTGATCCCCGCGCTCGTCGCTTTTGGCTTCGGCAACGTCGCTCGCGGGCTGCGCTGGCGCTCGCTGTTCGCCCGCAGCCGCCGGCCGCCGCCCGGGGCGGTGATTAACGCGACGATGATCGGCTACTTCTACAACTCGATCCTGCCTGCGCGCGCCGGCGAAGCGGCGCGCGTGCTCGTGCTCAACCAGCGCAGCTCCGCGCCCGCTGTGGAGATCGTCGGGACGGTCGTGATCGAGCGGATCTACGACCTGATTGCGATCCTCGTGATCTTCTTCGCCGCCGAGCACTGGCTCCCGCACGTCGGCTGGTTCGGCGCCGCGGCCATCGCCGCGATCGTCCTGGCCCTCCTGATCGCCGCCGCCGCGACGGTCCTCGCGGTGTACGGCGACCGGCCGCTGCGGCTGCTGCTGCGCCCGCTGCGCCGCTTCTCGCCGTTCGCCGGCGAGCGCCTGGAGCGTACGATCGACGAGCTTAACCACGGCCTCACTGGCCTGCGCCACGGAACCGTCGCGCTCGAAGCGTTCCTGTGGACCGTCGCCGCCTGGATGCTCTCGGCGCTCTGCGCCTACTTCGTCAGCTTCGCCTTCCACCTGCACCTGCCGTTTGCCTGCGGCGTGCTCGTCGTCGTCGTCGTCGGGCTCTCGATGATCCTGCCCTCTCCGCCAGGCGCGATCGGCGTGTTCGAGGGCGCGGCGCTGATCGCGCTGAAAGCCTATGGCGTGCCGCACTCCGAGGCGCTGCCGTATGCGCTCGTCTTGCACGCGGTCAACTTTGTTCCCTTCGTGCTCGTCGGGATCCTGCTGCTGCAGTACAACGTCCGGCATCCGGGGCCGAAAGGGGCGTTCGAGCTGGAGGCGCCGGAAGTCGTGGGCTGATGAGGGCCCTCTGAGCCCTCAGAAAGAGCTCGGCCGAGCCGTCTGGACCTGCCGGTGCAGCGCCTTCGCCACGGCGAACAGCGCCGGCCGTGCGAGTCCGTTGGCGGTGACGAGCCCCGCGTCCCAGGTGGACTTCCTCGCCGACTTGGGTGTCCCCGGCGAGCGCCAATGGTAGTAGTAGACGCGTGTGATCCGGGGGCTGATCGAGGCGAGTCGGAAGATGTTCTTTGTGGAGCGCACCGCGTAGGCCTCGCCGTGGTAGATCAGCCGGCCGTGGAAGCGCCACCAGACGATCCCGCCGACCTCGCTGAACCAGACCTGGCCGTGGACGAAGGACAGTAGCCGCCTGATCGGGCGCGAGTTGTCGGTCGCGACGCTGATGTAGGGGTTCAGCGGCCAGATCTTCGGATAGGGGCGCGCCGTGCGCAGGAACTGACCGATCCAGGCCTCGATGTTGCCGTCGGCGTCGAGCGTGTCCGGCGCTGTGATCCCACAGCCCGAGCAGTGCGATGTCATCGCGTTGTAGTACTGGGCTGCAAGCCGAGGACGGCGCGCGGTCGGCTGGCCCGCGTGCGTGGCCTCGTCCCAGGGGCAGAACTCGGTGACCCAGGGGAAGAGCGTGCGGAAGCGGAGAAAGTCCTTCAGGAACTGGGCCTGGGTCGGCGCACGGTCGTTGCCGTCGGCGTGCTGGAAGGTGATCAGCGGCGTGATCTGAGCGCGTTTGACGGCTTCCAGCCAGGTGGTCACGGCCGCGAGGTCGCGCGGGCTCGCGACGACGTTCCAGGGGACGACATCGCGCGCGATGTGGACACCTAGCTCGGTCACGCGCGGGTCGGAGAACGTGGTGGGTTCGTAGTCGGCGAGCCCGAACTGGAAGCCGGCGGCGGAGGCGGCCGGGGCCGCGGCCATCGATGCCAGGCCGGTCAGCGCGAGGCAGGCCAGCAGGACGGCGAGCGCCGACTTTTTGGGGGAGCAGAGCATGGCTATGCCTTCAACAACGACGCATCGCGTTCGGAGCGGTTCCCCCTCGCCTGCCGGCTTCCGGACTCCTCCGCGCTCGCATCGGTGCTCGTGCCGCCGAGCATCCGCTCCAGCAACAGCCGCGCGCCCGCCTTCGAGAGCGGTTCGTTGAGGTTGCCGCACTTCGGCGACTGCACGCACGAGGGGCAACCCGAGGCGCAGGGGCACTCTGCGATCAGGCGGTGCGCGTCGCGGCACAGCTCCTCGAAGCGCGCGAACGCGGTGCGCGTGATGCCGATGCCGCCGGGGTGGCCGTCGTAGATGAAGATCGTCGCGCCGCCGGTCTGCGGGTGCAGGTTGGTGGAGAGCCCACCGATGTCCCAGCGGTCGCACATCGCGATCAGGGGCAGCACCGCGATCTGGGCGTGCTCGGTCGCGTGGAGCGCGCCGAGGAGGGCCTCCAAGGGGATCGTGTCGCCCAACCCCAGCGCGGAGGAGCCCAGCTCGAACCAGAGTGCCTGCGTGGAGAAGCTCGTGGGCGGCAGATCGAGCCCCACGAGGTCGAGAAATGCGTTGTCTGCCACGCGCTTGCGCTGGTAAGGCAGCACGGTGTCGATTACCGCCACCTCGCCAAAGCTGAGCGTCACCCCGAGCGTCTCGCGGCGGTCGAGCAGGCGCTCGATCGTGGTGTCGGTCTCGCGCTTGGGCTGGGTGTACCAGTCATCGTCGAACGGCGCGACCAGCGCGCGGCGGCGCTCCAGATCGAGTTCGCGCACCTCGTAGGAGCGCCCGAGATGTAGGTAGATCGCGCCCTCGTGCACGGTCGAGTGGGCGCGGGCGGCCTCGGTCGCTGCCGAGCAGCTCGCCGGAGGCGACGTCGACGATCGCGAAGCTGCTCGGGGGAGGCCGAGCGCAGCGAGACCTCCGCCGCGGGGTAGCCGCCGGACTCACGGGGGACATAGGTGCCGGGCGTCGACCGGGCTCCGCCCGACACTGCTGAGGAGACCCCGCCAGCCCGGCGGCGCAGCTCGCCGCCGCTCTGCAGAACCTCGGCATGGGCCTCCCAGCGTGGGCCGAGGAACTCGGCGTCGCTGACCGGACAGAGGTCCCTCGTGGGCGGCGCAGAGCAGATGCTGGCGGAAGATCTCGCGGGCTCTCGTGGTCGAGGATCGCCGCCTCGACGGGCCGCTCCAGGAAGTCGTCGGGGTGGCGGCAGAAGAACTGGTCGAGCGCGTCCTCGCCTGCGACGTACACGGCCAGGCCCCGTCCGCGGCGCCCAGCCCGTCCCCACATCTGGCGCAGCGAGGCGACCGTGCCGGGAAATGTGACGACGACCGCGGCGTCGAGCTCGCCGATGTCGATGCCGAGCTCCAGGGCGTCGGTCGTGATCACCGCGCGCAGCTCACCGCGCACGAGGCGACCCTCAAGGTCACGGCGCTGCTGGGAGGTGTAGCCGGCGCGGTAGGGGGCGACGAGCTTGGCGAGCTCGGGGTCAGTGTCTATGAGGTCCGCGACGAGCAGCTTGTGGAGGACCTCGACGCCCTTGCGCGACTTCATGAAGCAGATCAGGCGCGCCCCGTCGCGCACCAGCCGCGCGAGCAGCTCGGCCGCCTCGGCGAGCGCCGAGCGGCGTTGGCCCAAAGCCTCGTCGGTCAGCGGCGGGTTCCAGATCGCGATCTGCCGCCCCGGCGCCGGCGAGCCGTCGACGTCGATCAGGCTCACGTCCTCCAGGCCCGTCAGGCGCTCGGCCAGCTCGACGGGGTTGGCGATCGTGGCCGAGGTGAGCAGGAAGCGCGGGGTCGTGCCGTAGGCCGCCGCGATCCGCCGCAGACGGCGCAGGACGTTGGCGACGTGCGAGCCGAACACGCCGCGGTAGACGTGCGCCTCGTCGACGACGACCACCGCGAGGTTCGCGAACAGCTCCGACCAGGCAGGGTGGTTGGGGAGGATGCCGACGTGGAGCATGTCGGGGTTGGTGAGCACGACGTTCGCCCGTCGGCGGATGTCCGCGCGCGCCTCGCGCGGGGTGTCGCCGTCGTAGATCGCCGGGCGCACGCGCTTGGTCAGGCCGAAGGTAGCCAGCGCGCGCGCCTGATCCTGGGCGAGCGCCTTGGTCGGGTAGAGGTAGAGGGCGCGCGCTTTCGTGTCGCGGCAGAGCACGTCGAGCGTGGGCAGGTTGAAGCACAGCGACTTGCCCGAGGCGGTCCCGGTCGTGACGATCGTCGGGCCATCCCAGGCTGAGTAGATCGCCTCGGCCTGGTGGGAGTAGAGGCGCTCGATCTCCAAGCGCGACAGCGCCGCGAGCACTTCGGGGTGTAGCTCCTCGGGGGGGTCGACCAGCTTGGCGGGGTGGGTGGGTCCGAATCCTTCGCGCGCCTCGCGCACGAGCCGGCCGTCCTCGCGCGCCTCGTCCAGCAGTGCGCTCCAGGGCTCGATCGTGCGTTGCAGGGCCACCGCTTGCGATAGTAGAGGCGATGAGCTCACTCAGCACCGATCGCCGCGACGAAGGCGGCAACGACCGTCTTTCTAGCGCCCCTGCGGACGATGCGGCCCGGCGGCAGCGTCGCTATTTGACAGGCGGCCTCGTGACGTGAGCACGCGGTGCATGTACGTGGACCTCGACGGCACGCTGCTCGGCCGCGGCGCGTCGCTGCTGCGCGACGGCGAGGGGAAAGTGTCGATCGAGGGGGTACGCGCCGTGCAGGCGTGCATGCGCGCGGACGTCGAGGTGGTGCTGATGTCAGGGCGCAGGCGCGCGCAGGTGTTCGAGGATGCGCGGCTGCTCGGACAGAGCTCCTTCATCTACGAGGCGGGCGCGTGCGTGGTGCTCGATGGGGAGGAGCAGTGGCTGACGGGCGAGCTGTTGCCGGGCGAGCTGACGATCGCCGAGCAGATCGAGCGCTCAGGCGCGCCTGCGCTGCTGCTGGAGCGCTACGAAGGGCGCTTGGAGTACCACGAGCCGTGGCATACCGAGCGCGAGGTCTCGCACCTGTTCCGCGGTCTCGTGGACGCCTTCGAGGTGGATGCGCTGCTGACCGAGCACGGCCACGGGAACCTGCGGCTGGTGGACAACGGCGTGGTCAACCGCCGCTCGCCGGCGCTCGCCGAGTTGGAGCACGTGCGCGGTTACCACCTGCTGCCGGCGGGCGCGTCGAAGGCGGGCGGAGTCGCCTGGCACCGGCGCGCGCGGGGGTACGCGCGCCAGGAGACGTTCGCGGTGGGTGACTCGCGCGAGGATCTGGCGTGCGCGGCGCAGGTGGAGACGTTCTGGCTGGTGGCGAACGCCGTCGAGCGCGATCCGTCGATCCGTGAGGCGCTCGCGAAATACGAGAACGCACGTGTCACCGAGGCCGGACACGGCGCGGGGGTCTACGAGGCTGTCCTCAGCACGCTTATGACTTGATGATGCCCTCGCGCTTCTCCTCCTCGTAGAGGCGTTCGACGATGAATTCCTTCAGCAGCGTCTGATAGCCGGTGTTGCGCAACGCGGCGAGTGACTTCAGGCGTTTGAGCGTGAACTGGTCGAAGCGCACAGCGATCGGCGTCGTGCGTCCCGGACGGACCAGCTCCTGCATGCGCAGGGCCTTCTCGCGGCGACCCTCCTGCGCGAGGAACTCCTCGGGATCGTCGAGCTCGAGTTTCGCCGTGGGGTCGAACTTGGGCTCGGCCTTCGCTTTTTTCTTGGTGGGCTGGGGCATATATTCCTTTCTCGCATACGAGCGCTATGGTAGTACAAGGTTTATACCATAGAGATACGAGCGTGTATCTATCTTGCCGTCGCCCACCGCCATGCGCGTCGCCAGAACCCTGGCTGGGGTCTGCGCCAGCGAGCGGGCGGGGGCACCGTGGCGCGCACCAGCGCCACCCAGTCGTCCAACGGCAGCTCCCCGGAGATCAGCCGTCCCAACGCGGAAGTAATAGGTGCCCTCCCACCCGCCCGCTCACCTGCGCGCTCGCCAGCCACGCCGCCACCGTCGGTTCCAGCTCGACACCGGCGTGCTCCAGCGCGCGGGCGAGCAGCGGCACCGACTCCAGCGCCTCGACCGCCTGGCCGATGCGCGCGGGGATCTCCGCGGCGGGCACGCCCGCGGCCAGCAGCTCGCCGGCGCGGCGGTTGCGGCTCTCGCGCGCCAGGGCCGTGGCCACCAGGTCGCCCGCGCCCGGCCAGCCCGATCATCGACTCCGGCCGCGCGCCCAGCCCCTCCGCGTAGCGCCACACCTCGGCGAAGATGTGCCCCGCGGCGGCCCCAGCCGCGTTCAGGCCCTGCGCCTCGGTGGCGCCCGCCGCCAGCGCCGCGGCGTTCTTGGCGGCGCCCGCGAGCTCGACGCCGAGCGGGTCGTTGGACTGCTCGCAGACGACCCCCGCGCGCGTGAACACCTGCGCGAGCGCGCGCGTCAGCTCCTCGTCGCTGGAGGCCGCCACCAGCGCCGGCGCCCTCGTTGACCATCTCCTGCGCGTGCGCCGGACCGCCGAGGCACGCGACGCGCTGGGCGACCGAACCTCGCGCTGAGGACGATCGTCGGCGGCGAGCCCGTCGGGCGGGACGAGGCCCTTGGCCACCGAGACCACCGCCGCGCGCTTGTCCAGGCCGGCCTCGTCGAGCGTCGCGATCACCTCGCCCAGCCCGCTCGAGGGCACGGCCAGGAACACGTAGTCGGCGCGCGCCACGCCGGCGGCGGCCGGCTCGATGCGCAGCTGGCGCGGGCAGCTCCACGCCCGGCAGGTACACGCGGTTCTCGCGCTCCTCCTCGAGGCTGCGCCGCCTGCTCGGCGGTGCGCGCCTGCAGCGTCGTGCGCAGCCCGCCCCGCGCCAGCAGCACGGCCAGCGCCGTGCCGAACGATCCCGCCCCGATCACCGTCGCGCGCTTCGCGCCCGGCGTGGGCAGCGAGCGCGCGCGCGCGAGGCACGGGCTGCTGGGCTCACGGGTCGTGACGGGGTGCGCGGGCATGACGGCCCCCGACGCACCCGGGGTCGCAGTAGGCTCGGGCTCGGTCATCTGATGAGCGAGCCTAGCGATCCGCACGAGCGCGCCGTCGACTGGCGCAACTGGGCCGGCGATCAGCGCTGCCGCCCCGCGACCGTCGAGATCCCCGGCTCGATCGAGGAGATATCCGCAGCGATAAGCCGCGCCGCCGCGCACGATCGCCGCGTGCGCGTGGCCGGCGCCGGGCACTCCTTCAGCGACATCGCCCTCACCGACGGCTCTCAGCTGCGCCTGGACCGGCTCACCAGCGTGCTCGACGTCGACCGCTCCTCTGGGCTGGTGCGCGTGCAGGGGGGAATCACGATCCGTGAGCTGAACGCGCGCCTGGCCGAGCACGGGCTCGCGCTGGAGAACCTCGGCGACATCGACGTCCAGAGCATCGCCGGCGCGATCTCCACCGCCACGCACGGGACCGGCGCTCGCCTGCGCAACATCTCCGCGCAGGTGGCCGAGCTCACGCTCGTGCTCGCCGACGGCTCGACCCTGCGCTGCGCCGAGGACGATCGACTCTGACGTCTTCCGCGCCGCGCGCGTGGGCCTCGGCGCGCTCGGCGTGATCGCCGAGGTGACGCTGCGCTGCGTGCCCGCGTTCACGCTGCGCGGCGTCGACGCTCCCGCGCCGCTGCACGACACGCTCGACGCGCTTCGAGGAGCTGGCGCTCGGCAACGACCACTTCGAGTTCTTCGTCTTCCCGCACGCCGAGACGGCGCTCACGCGCACCAACAATCGCACCGACGAGCCGCCGCGCCCACGCGGCCGGGTGAGCGCCTATGCCAACGACGTGCTGCTCACCAACCATGCCTTCGAGCTGTTCTGCCGAGCTGGGCGTCGCTTCCCGCGGCGCATTCCCCAGCTCAACCGCCTCGTCACCCGCCTCGCCGGTGCGACCACACGCGCGTCGATCGCTCCGATCGAATCTTCGCCAGTCCACGCCTGGTGCGCTTCACCGAGATGGAGTACGCGCTCCCGCGCGAGCGCACGCCCGAGGCTGTACGGCGCGTGATGGAGATCATCGAGCAGCGGGGCTTCGCCGTGCCGTTCCCGATCGAGGTGCGCACGGTCGCGCCCGACGACGCGCTGCTCAGCACCGCGGCCGGCCGCGACAGCGGCTTCGTCGCGGTGCACATGTACCGCGGCAATGGCCTGGGAGCCGTACTTCCGCGCCGTGGAGGCGATCATGGACGAGCTCGGCGGGCGTCCGCACTGGGGCAAGCGCCACTTCCAGACCGCCGCCACGCTGCGCCCGCGCTATCCCGACTGGGACCGCTTCCAGGCCGTCCGCGCCCGGCTCGACCCCGAGGGACGCTTCGCCAACGCTTGGACCGACCGAGTGCTGGGACCCGTCCACCCTGTCCAGCCAACCACCCGTGCCGATGGCTGACGCGGCATACGAGCGTCTGGAGCGGGCCACCGCCGACCTGGAGGCGCCGTTCGCGCTCGTCGACCTCGACGCGTTGTGGGCGAACGCCGCGGACCTCGAACGCCGTGCCGCCCCCAAGCCGATCCGCTTCGCGAGCAAGTCCGTTCGCTGCCGCGCGCTGCAGGAACGCGTGCTTGCCCGCCCGGGGTTCGCAGGCACGCTCGCCTTCACGCTGCCCGGAGGCCCTGTGGCTGGCTCGTGCACGGCGCCGAGGACTTGCGTCGTGGCCTATCCGACCGCCGACTGGCAGCGCGCTGCGCGACGCTTGCCGCGCTCACCGCCGAACGACCCGCGACGCGTGTCACGGTGATGGTCGACAGCGCCGAGCAGCTCGACCTGATCGACCGCGCGCTCGAGCCTACGCGGAGCGACCGCGACGCCGCTGCGTTGCGCGTGTGCATCGACCTCGACGCCGGCTGGTGGACCCTCGGCGGACGCGTGCGCGTCGGCGCCAAGCGCTCGCCCGTCCACACTCCCGAGCAGGCGGCCGCGCTCGCGCGCGCGATCGCTCGCCCGCGAGGCGCTGGCGCTCGTGGGGATCATGTCCTATGAGGCGCAGATCGCCGGCCTCGGCGACACGCCGCCCGGGCGGGGAATCGGTCCCCGCTGCGCGCGCGCGCGATCCGCGCGATGCAGGCGCTCTCCGCGCGCGAGCTGGCCGTGCGTCGCGCCGCTGCGGTGGCCGCGGTGCGACAGACGATCGCGCGAGTCCTCGTCGGCTCCGCTGGAGTTCGTCAACGGCGGCGGCACCGGCAGCCTCGAGCCGCACGGCCGCGCGAGGCGGCGGTCACCGAGGTGACGGCCGGCTCGGGGCTGTATGGACCCGGCGCTGTTCGACGCCTACCGCGCGTTCACACCCCGCCCCGCGGCGCTGTTCGCGCTGCCGGTCGTGCGCCGTCCCGGGCCCGGCGTGGTCACGGCGCTCGGCGGCGGCTACCTCGCCTCCGGCCCCGCCGACCGCGCGCGCCTGCCGCGCCCTCACCTGCCGGCCGGGCTGCGCCTGGACTCCCAGGAGGGCGCCGGCGAGGTGCAGACACCGCTGCTCGGCGCCGCCGCGGACGCACTCGCGCTCGGCGATCGCGTCTACCTGCGCCACGCCAAGGCCGGCGAGCTGTGCGAGCGCTTCGTCAGCCTGCACCTGCTCGAAGGCGAGCGGATCGTCGACGAGGTGCCGACCTACCGTGGCGAGGGACAATGCTTTCTGTGAACCCCATGGCAGATACGCTCGAGGCAACCCCTCGATGCCTTCCGTGAGCCCCGCTACAGACCCACTCGAGACAACCCTGCGCGAGGTCGTGGAGACGCTCGCCGCCGATCGACCGCCCGCCCTGCTCGCCCGGCGAGCGGCAGGCCGCGGAGTGGCTGGCGCAGCGACTGCGCGCGGTCGCCGGAGTCGAGGTCGCGCTCGAGGACGAGCCCTCCTGGGGCACCTTCCCGCCGACCGCCACCGGGCTCGGCGTGCTCGGCATGGTCGGCGCGGCGCTGTCGCTGCGCGGCCGGCGCGCGGCCGGCGCGCTGCTCGCGCGCGAGCACTCTCGCCGGCATCGTCGACGAGGCCCAGAACGGGCCGCGGATCCTGCGGCGTCTGGTGCGCCGCCGGCGCACGACCGTCAACCTGATCGCGCGGGCTGGCGACCGGGATGGGGCCGGCACGCTTGTCGTGCTCGCCCACCACGACGCTCCGCAGACGGGGATGCTGTTCGACCAGACGCTGCAGCGACGTCTCTACGAGCGCGCGCCGCAGGTGATCGAACGATTCAAGACGTCGACTGCCGCAGTGGTGGCTCGGCCTCGCCGGACCGCTTGCCACGCTGCTCGCCGCGCTCCGCGGCCGTCGCGCCCGCTCGCGCGCGCCGGGCCTGCTGCTCGGCGCCGTTCGGCACGGCGCTGGTCGCAGACGTGTGGCGCAGCCAGACGGTGCCCGGGCGCCAACGACAACCTCTCCGGCGTCGCCGCGCTGGTCGCGCTTGCCGAGCTGCTGCGCGAGCGGCCGCTGCCCGGCCTGCGCGTGCTGCTGGTCTCCTGCGGGGCCGAGGAGACCCTCCAGGACGGCGTGCGCGCCTTCGTCGCGCGTCACCGTCACGAGCTCGACGCCAGGGCACACGTGGTTCGTGAACCTCGACACGGTCGGCTCGCCCCATCTGGTGTTGCTGGAGGCGGAGGGGCCGGTGTGGATGGAGAGCTACGCGGGCCCCTGGCTGCGCGAGCGGCTCGCCACCTGCGCCGAGCGAATCGACGTCGAGTGCCAGCGCGGCTTCCGCGCCCGCGCCTCGACCGACAGCGTGATCCCCAGTCGCGCCGGCTACCCGATCGTCACGCTCGTCTCGATGACCGACTGGCGCAGCCTGGCCAACTACCACCTGCCCAGCGACGTGCCCGCGAACCTCGACTTCGGCACGGTCGCCGACGCGACGCGCTTGGTATACGAGTTGGCGCGGTCACTCGCGGAGACCGAGATAGACGAGAAACGCAATGGGTCCAACTCCAAGCACTTGGACTGATGAGAAATCAAAGGTTTGTCAAGCGGCGGCCCTCCAGGGTGACGGTGTGTCCGAGCCGTTCGAGCTGGGCGACGAGGCGGCGGGTGTGCTTGTTCGGGGTCTAGGCGGGTGAAGTAGTCGCCGCCGGCGTCGCGGTAGATCTCGCCGGTTGTGAGCATGTGCCAGCAGGCGATGATGATCGAGTGCTTGACGGCGCCGATCGCCTGCGGTGGCCGCGGCGCGGTCTTCAGCCGTCGGTATTGCGCGGAGAGGTAGGTGGTGTCGCGTGAGCGGGTGTTCGGCGAGCGCGGCCTCGGTGAGCGCGATGCCGAGCCACTTTGATCCCTTGCGGGTGTGGCCGGAGCGGCGCTTGCCGGCGGACTGGTCGTTGCCGGGGCATAGGCCCGCCCAGCTGGCGAGGTGACCGGCGGTCGGGAAGCGGCTCATGTCGGTGCCGATCTCGGCGATGATCACCTCGGCGGTGCGCCGTTGCACGCCGGGGATCGTGCAGAGCAGCTCAACGGCTGACTCGAAAGGGGCGAGCTGCTCCTCGATCGCGTCGGAGAGCAGCGTGATCTGCTCGTCGAGGAAGTCGAGGTGGGCGAGGATCGTGCCGACGACGAGCGCGTGCTCGTCGTCGAAGCGGCCCTCCAGCGCCTCGCGTAGCGCCGGGATCTTCGCGCGCAGCTTGCCCTTGGCCAGCTCGGCCAGCACCTCGGGGTCGGTCGTGCCGGCGACGAGCGCGTCGAGCATCGCGCGCCCGGAGACGCCGAGGATGTCGGTGGCGACGCAGTCGAGCTTGATCCCGGTGTCCTCGAGGATCTTGTGCAGCCGGTTGGCCTCGCGTTGACGCTCACCGATCTGCGCCTTGCGATACCGGGTCAGGTTACGCAGCGTCCGGATCGGCTTCGGCGGCACGAAGCTCGCGCTGCAACAGCCCCGCCTCCAGCAGCTGGCAGAGCCAGGCCGCGTCGGAGACGTCCGTCTTGCGGCCCGGCACCTGCTTGACGTGACGAGCGTTGACGAGCAGGCACTCGAAACTCGTCCTCGAGGATCGCCCAGGGCGGCTTCCAGTAGACACCGGATGCCTCCATCGCCACCTGCGTCACCCGATGCGCCTTCAGCCAGTCGCGCAACGCCAACAGCCCCTGCACCGTCGTCTTGAACTCCGCCACATGCTGCTCGCGCCGGCGGCCACTACCAGCTGGAGCGCGCACGCACGCGGTCACCTGCTCCTTGTGCACATCCAGCGCCGCCGGGCGCTCGACAATCGTCTCCATCACACCACTCCTTCAAGCTCGACGACACAATCGTCGCCCGGGGAGTCCTCGATAACAGACGAATCTGATGGGCGTGCTCTATGGCAACAGTCCGGGGTGCCGGCAGAGGCTCCCACGCCAAACTAATTACGGGCTCACAGGCACCAAGCGAAACCGGCGTCAGCAGGCGACCCCCCAATGATCACCGATTTCATCCGCCCACGGGTGGCCGACACGGCCATGAACAACTAATTTGGAACAACTTGGATCTGGCCTCAGAGAATCGAAAAAGACAGCTATCCCGTGCCGACCCATCGTGCCAGCCTCTTGCCCGCCGCCACGAGCGCCCGTCGGCTGCCCGCCTCGATGATGACCTGCAGGTCGAGGATGCGCGCGTCGAACAGATCAAGCGCGTTGGAGCCGGTCACCGCGTAGGCAGGCACGCCCGCCTGACGGGCCCGTGTGGCGATCTCGAATGCCACGCTTCCCCGCAGCGCGCGCTCCTCGAGCTGCCGCTCTCCGAGAATGACCGCCCGCGCTCGGCGCATCCGCACGTCGAAATCCAGTCCCTCGAGCAGCGCTCCCACATCCAGCGCTCCTACATCCGATGCTTGTCCCCGGTCGACGGGGATCGGACACAAATCGGGCTCCGGTGCTCCGCCCGCGCGCAAGCCCTGCGCGATGGCCAGTGCGACACGCTCAGCGCTCAGCCCCTCGCCAAACGGCCCAGATGCGATCAGCGCGGCTTGCGGGATCACCATGTCGGGCATCCTTACAGGAGATGTCAGAGGGCGACACGATCCACCACGCGGCTCGCTGGATTCGCATCACCTACTGGTGTCCCGGCTGCCAGCTTTGAGTCGATAGGGCATCCTTTGAGCCATGGCGGCTGACAAGGAGCATGTCGTTCTGGACGTCGACGGGCGCGATTTGCGCGTGTCCAACGCTGATCGCGTGATCTTCCCGCCGACCGAGCGCTCCCGTGCCGTCACCAAGTTCGACCTAGTCAACTACTACCTTGCTGTCGGGGACGGCATCATGCGGGCACTGCAGCGGCGGCCGACGACGCTCGAGCGCTGGCCGAAGGGGGTGCACCCGGGAATCGTGCCCTCGACACGCGAGAAAGGCGGCGGCGACGCGTTCTTTCAAAAGCGCGTCCCGCGCGGGGCACCCGTGTACGTGCAAACCGCGACGATCGAGTTTCCGTCGGGCCGTACCGCCGACGAGGTCTGCCCGACGGAGATAGCGGTCGTCGGCTGGGCCGCGCAGATGGGCACGATCACTTTTCACCCGTGGCCGGTCCGCCGCGAGGACCTCAACCACCCCGACGAGCTGCGCATCGACCTCGACCCACAGCAGGGCACTGATTTCGCTGACGCGGTCCGCGTTGCCGCGCAGGCGCGCGCGCTGCTTGAGGAGCTGGGATATATCGGGTTCCCCAAGACCTCCGGCGGCCGGGGGGTCCACATCTACGTCCGCATAGAGCCGCGCACGACGTTCACCGACATGCGCCACGCCGCGATCGCTTTCGGTCGTGAGCTCGAGCGACGCCTGCCGGGCCAGGTGACGACCAACTGGTGGAAGGAGGAGCGCGGCGAGCGGATCTTCGTCGACTACAACCAGAACGCACGTGACCGCACGATCGCGTCCGCTTACAGCGTGCGGCCGAAGCCGGGGGCGCCAGTTTCCGCGCCCCTGGCCTGGGAGGAGGTCGAGCAGGCGGTGCCTGAGGACTTCACGGTGGCGACGATGCCCGCCAGGTTCGCCGAGGTGGGCGATCGCCACGCTGCCATCGACGACACCGCCCACTCACTCGAGCCACTGCTCGAGATGTATGAGCGCGACCTCGCTGATGGCCGGGGGGACATGCCCTACCCGCCCGACTATCCGAAGATGCCCGGAGAGCCCACGCGCGTCCAGCCAAGCCGCGCGAAGCGAGACGAGAGCGGGGAGGACGAGTGAGTCTTCCGCTGGAGCCTCCGGTCAAGCCCCAGCTGGCGCTCTCGCGCAAGGAGCTGCCCGTCGGCGAGGACCTTTCCTACGAGATCAAGCTCGACGGGTTTCGCTGCCTGGCGTTCGTCGACGGCGAGGAGGTGTTCCTGCAGTCGCGCTCGGCCAAGCCACTCGGGCGCTACTTCCCCGAGCTGGTGCTCCCGCCGGGCCGCTACGTGCTCGACGGTGAGATCGTCGTCCGCGGCGCAGGACGGCCGCGAGGACTTCGACGCGCTCGGCCAGCGCATCCACCCGGCCGTCTCCCGCATCGAGCGCCTGTCTGTCGAGACGCCCGCCGTCTACGTGGTCTTCGACCTGCTCGCCCGCGAGGACGAGTCGCTGCTGGAGCGGCCCCTGTCCGAGCGCCGCGCGGCGCTGGAGGAACTGCTCGCGGGACGGGATGTTCGCCGGCGCGCCGGTCGAGCTGATGGAGACGGTCGCCACCGAGCGGGAGGCCCAGCGCTGGCTCGAGCACGCCGAGGGCGCGATCGCCAAGGAGCTCTCGGCGCCCTACCGTCCCGGCGAGCGCAAGGGCACGTTCAAGGTCAAGCGCGTGCGCACGATCGACGTGGTGCTCGTCGGCTGGCGCCCCGGCAAGGAGCCCGACACCGTCGGCGCGCTGATCCTCGGTCTATACGACGGTCCAGAGCTGCGCGTCGTCGGACACTGCTCCGGTTTGACCGCCCCCGAGAAGCGCCGTTTGGTCGGCTTCTTCGCCCCGTATGAGTCGGGAGAGCGCGGCTCGGCCGACCCCAGCCGCTGGAGCTCGGGCAAGGACCTCGAGTGGGTCGGCCTGCGCCCCGAGCTGGTGATCGAGATCGACTTCGACCACGTCTCCGCCGGGCGCATCCGCCACGGCGCCAAGCTGCGCCGCTGGCGCGATGACAAGTCGCCCACCGAGTGCACGTTCGACCAGCTCGCCAATGAGGTCGTCTAGCATCACGGGCGTGAGCGACGAGGGCACCACCACGGCGACCGTCGCCGAGGAGGAGTACCTGCAGATCCTCTTCTGGCTGCAGGAGGCCGGTCTGCCGATGACCGGCGCGAACGTCGCGCGCGCGATGCAGCTCTCGCCACCCACCGTCCACGAGATGATCGGCCGCCTGGAGCGCGACGGCTACATCACCCGCGGGCAGCGACCGCGCGATCGCCTTCACCGACTCGGGCGCCGAGCACGCCGAGGGCATCGTCCGCCGCCACCGCCTGATCGAGCGCTTTCTCACCGACGTTCTCGGCGTGCCCTGGGACGAGGTCCACGAGGAGGCCGAGCGCCTGGAGCACGCGATGTCGCCGGTGCTCGAGGAGCGCATGCTCGCGGCGATCGGCGACGCCAAGACCTGCCCCCACGGCCACCCGATCGTCGCCGGCGCGCGCCTCTCGGGCGTGCCGCTGGCCGACGTCGCCGTCGGCGCCTCGGTGCGCGTCCTGCGTTTCGAGAACGAGGCCGAGGATCTCCTGCACTACCTCAAGGCCTCCGGCCTGGAGCCCGGCCTGGAGGGCACGCTGGCCGTGCGCGACGACGAGCAGGTGGTGTTCGAGACATCCGACGGCCGCGCTTGCACGATCACCCCGAGCGTCGCCGAGACCGTCTCGGTGATCGCCGACCCCTCGCCGCCTCCGCGCACCGCGCTGCCAGAGCAGTTGGTCTTAGGCCAACGCTACGGTCGCTAGAGCGAGCGGTACGCCTGCGCTAGGCGCGCGACGCCCTCGTCGATCTGCTCGGGTGTGACCCCCGAGTAGGCCAGCCGCAGCGTGTTCTCGCCGCCCTCCAGCAGGAAGTCGGTGCCCTTCACGAACGACACCCCATGCTCGCCGGCGGCCTTGTGCAGGGCGTTCACGTCGGTGCCCGCGGGCAGCGTCACCCACATGAAGTAGCCGCCTTCCGGGCGCCACGAACTCGGCCTCCGGCAGCTCGCGCCGCAGCGCCAGATCCAGCGTCAGCGCGCGCTTTGCCAGCGCGGTCCTGACCGTCTCGATCGAGCTGTCGATCGCGCCCGAGGCGCAGAACTCGTACACGATCGACTGCGCGACCATGCTCGGCGAGATGTACGTGTTCGTCGCCAGTTTCGCCACCGCCGCGATCAGATCTGCCGGCCCGACCAGATAGCCGACGCGGATGCCCGGGCAGACGGTCTTCGAGAACGACGAGGCGTACACCACGTGCTTGGGGTCCATCGACAGCATGCTCGGCAGCGTCTCGCCGCTGAAGCGCAGGTCGACGTAGGGGTCGTCCTCGAACACCCAGAAGTTGTGCTCCGCCGCCAGCGCGAGCAGCGCCTGGCGCTTGGCCGGCGAGAGCGTGTACCCGGCGGGGTTCTGGAAGTTGGGGATGATGTGCGCCAGCTGCGGCTGCACTGCCTGCGCTCCGCTGCAGCAGGCCGGCGAGCGCGTCCGTGTCGATCCCGTCCGGCTGCAGCTCGACCGCGTGCACCCTCGCGCCGCGCTCGCGCAGCGACAGCAGCGTGCGGTCATACGTCGGGCGCTCCACGATCACCTCGTCGCCGGGCCCCACGAGCTGCTCGAACAGGAACGCGTCGGCCTGCATCGAGCCGTTGGTCACGAGCACACGCTCCGGCTCCACCTCGTGGCGATCCGCGATCCACGCCCGCAACCGCGGGTAGCCGACCGAGGTGCCGTAGGCGGTGGTGCCCGCCGGGTCGCTCTCGAACGCGCGGACCGCCGCGTCGCGCAGACCGTCCACGTCGACGATGTCGAGCGACGGCGCGCCGCGTGCGAATGAGATCGTTGGGCCCACGGGTTTGCTTGGCACGGCGGCGTAGTTTAGGCGTCCGAGCAGCTCGTCATATTCCTGGGTCAGCTCCTTCGCGGTCCGCTCCAACCGATCGCGGAAGCGCAACAGCTCCTCGGCGCTCGGCGTCTTGGCTTCGGGAGGGCGAGGAGACCTCGGTGGTTGCTCGGGTGTGATGGTTGCGCGGGCTGTGGCCGACTCGCGGGGACTGCTGGGCGTGCGGGCGTGGCGTCCGCTCGACGCTCGCGACCGGCTCAGCCGCTTCGTCGACCAGTCGACCGAGCGGAGATCGGTCAGCGGCGGGAGGGAGTGCGCGGCCGGGCGGGCATTGCGATCGTCAGGACTGTGCTCGGCGCTGACAGGGACATCTCCGCCGATCTGCTCGCCGCGATCGATCGAGGTCAGGGTGCGCTCGAGCTCCTGCAGCTTGCGCTCCAGCTCACCCAGCGTCTTCGAGACCTCCTGATCCACGGACCTAGCGTAGCTGCGTTACGGCTATCTCCGCCACCTCGGTCGGGGTGCGACCGACGCGCACGCCCTTGGCTTCCAGCGCCTGCGCCTTCGCGGCGGCCGTGCCGGCGGAGCCTGAGACGATCGCTCCGGCGTGGCCCATCTGCTTGCCCGCCGGGGCGGTGAAGCCGGCGATGTAGGCCACCACGGGCTTCTTCACGTGCGTCGGCGATGTACTCGGCGGCCTCCTCCTCGGCCGAGCCGCCGATCTCGCCGGAGAGCACGATCAGCTCGGTCTGCTCGTCTGCCTCGAACAGCTCGATCACGTCCACGAACGAGCTCCCCGGCACAGGGTCGCCGCCGATCCCGACGATCGAGCTGCAGCCGAACCCGGCCTGGGCGATCTCGTTGCCGATCTGGTAGGTCAGCGTGCCCGAGCGCGAAACCACGCCGACGTTGCCCTCCTTGAAGAAGCTCGCCGGGATGATCCCCACGTTCGCCTTGCCGGGGGAGAGGATGCCCGGGCAGTTCGGCCCGATCAGGCGAGTACCCGAGAAATCGCGCTTGAGCGTGTTGTACACGCGCAGCTCGTCATGCGCTGGGATCCCCTCGGTGATCGCGATCACCAGCTCGACCCCAGCCGCGGCGGCCTCGAGGATCGAATCGGCCGCGAAGCGCGGGGGTACGAAGATCATCGCGGTGTTCGGCTGGACGGTCTCGGCGGCATCGGCCCACGAGTTGAACACGGGGATGCCCTCGACGTCCTGCCCGCCCTTGCCCGGCGTCACGCCGCCGACCACGTTCGTGCCGTAGCGCTGGTTGTTCAGCGTGTGGAAGGAGCCCTCGCGACCGGTGATCCCGGCGACCGCCAGCCGCGTGTCCTTGTCGACGAGAACCGACATCAGCCCTGTGCTCCCACGTTCTCGCCGGCTGCCAGCGCGACGACCTTCTCCGCCGCCTCGTTCATCGTGCGTGCCGCGTGCACGTTCGGCAGCGCCGCCTCTTGAAGCAGCTCGCGACCGGCCACGTCGTTGGTGCCGTCCAACCTGACGACGAACGGAACCGTTGGTTTGATCTCGTCAAACGCCGCGATCAGGCCTTTCGCGACCTCGTCGCAGCGGGTGATGCCTCCAAAGATGTTGAACAGCACCGCCTTGACGGCGTCGTTTGCGAGGATCAGCTCGACCGCCTGCTTGATCTTCGCCGCGTCCGAGCCGCCGCCCGCGTCGAGGAAGTTCGCCGGCTTGCCGCCCGCCTGGGCGACGACGTCGAGCGTCGACATCACCAGCCCGGCGCCGTTGCCGAGGATGCCGATGTCGCCGTCGAGCTTGACGTACTGCACGCCCTGCTCCTTCGCGCGGCGCTCGATCGGATCTTCGTTCTCGCTGTCGGAGAGCGCCTGGTTCTCGGGGTGGCGGTAGAGCGCGGCGTCGTCGAGCGACACCTTCGAGTCAAGCGCCTTGACTTCCCGCTCCGGCGTCACGATCAGCGGGTTGATCTCCGCAAGCGTCGCGTCCTCGTCCAGCCACACCTCGTACAGCGCCACCAGCGCGTCGGCGACACCCTCGATCACGTCGGCGTCGGCCTTGCCGTCGGTGGCGATCTGCACCGCCTCCTCGCGGGAGAGACCATCGAGTGCGTCCACGTGCCGGCGGATCAGCTTCTCCGGCATCTGCTCTGCCACCTCTTCGATGTCTACGCCGCCCTCGACGCTGAACATCACCAGCGGCTGCTTCGCGGAGCGGTCCAGCAGCACCGAGGCGTAGTACTCGGTGGCGATGTCGCTCGCGTGCTCGATCCACAGGGTCCGTACCGTGTGCCCGTGGATGTCCATCCCGAGGATGTTCGTCGCATGCTCCTTGGCCTCGGCCTCGTCCGCGGCGAGCTTCACGCCGCCCGCCTTGCCGCGACCGCCGATTAGCACCTGCGCCTTGACGACCACCGGGATAGCCGACCTCGTTCGCCGCGGCGACGGCGTCCTCGACGGTCGTGACGGCCTTGCCGTCGGAGACCTGCAGGCCGTGGCGGGCGAACAGCTGCTTGCCTTGGTACTCGAGCAGGTCCATTGCGGCGCGGGACTCTAACCGAAAGGAGCGTGACCGCGCGCAGAGGCGTGCGCAGGGCATAATGCCGAGCCGATGCCGATTCCCAAGAACATCACGTTTGTCACTTTCGACGTCTACGGCACGCTGATCGACTGGGAGACGGGGATCTATGAAGCCTTCGCCAAGGAGGCCGAGCGCGATGGCTTCGAGATCGACCGCGCCGTGCTGATCCCGCTCTTCCACGAGATCTCGCGCGAGATCGAGGGCGGCTCCTACGAGCTCTACGCGGAGGTGCTGCGCCGCACCGCGATCGAGGTCGCCAAACGCATGGAGTGGAAGCTCGAGCCCTCGCGCTCGGGTTTCCTGCCCGACTCGGTGCAGCGCTGGAAGCCCTTCAAGGAGACGAACATCCAGCTGGCAAAGCTCGCCAAGAAGTACAAGCTCGGTCTGCTCTCGAACATCGACGACAAGTTGCTCGGCCAGACCCGCCGCCACATCCCGACCGACTTCGACCTCGTCGTGACCGCCCAGCAGGTGCGCTCCTACAAGCCCGAACTCGCCCACTTCACCGAGTGCGCGAGGCGCATGGGTGGCAAGCGTGGCTGGGTGCACGTCGCCGCAAGCCACTATCACGACGTTGCGCCATGCGTCAAACAGCGGGTGCCCGTGATCTGGGTCAACCGCAACAAAGAGACGCTCGACTCGTCCCAGAAAAAGCCGACGGCCGAAGTGCACAACCTCAAAGAGGCCGCCAAGCTGCTCGGCATCACCTGAGGTCGTAGGGCTGCTGCGGTGAGAGCTGTCTCTCTCCATCGCGACGTGCTGGTCGCCACCAGCGCGGTTCTCCAGGTCAACTGCGTGATCGTCTGCGGGTCTGTGGAGGGCGGCGATGCGGACGGCCAGCGATCCGCGCCCGGAGCGCGGGATGCGGAGCAGGAGAACCCTGTGAGGGTGATCGAGCCCGGAGAGGAGACGATCGCCGCCGCCGAGACCTTCGTGATCGACTCGCCCGTGCTCCCCGAGGAGCTCGAAACGCTGCCCGCGCTGCTCGCCCAGGCCCACTTCCCCGAGCCCAGCGGGCTCCTGGCCACGCATGGCGATTGGGATCACCTGCTCGGGCGGCTCGCCTTTCCCGGCGTCGCGCTCGGCTGCGCGGAGAGCACCGCCGAGCGCCTGCGGGCATCGCCGGGTGAAGCCCAGCGCGAGCTACGTGCGTTCGACCGGGACCTGTTGATCGAACGGCCCCGTCCGCTCGCGCTCGGGTCGGTCCAGGGGCTTCCAGTGCCCGGGCGCTGCGGGATCGGCGACCACGAGTTGGAGCTCCACCAGGCCGACGGGCATACCGTCGACGGGATGGCCGTCTGGATCCCCTGGGCGCAGGTGCTCGTGGCCGGCGACTATCTCTCGACGGTCGAGCCCCCGACTCTGAACGACGGTGGCGATCGCGACGCCTATCTCGCGACGCTTGAGCGCCTGCGCCCACTGGTCGCCTCAGCCGTGCACATCGTCCCCGGTCACGGCCCGGTGCTGGACTCCGCGCGGGCGCTCGCGGTCCTGGAGGAGAACGTCGTGTTTCTTACTCAGGCGACTTGATCGTTGCGATCGGGGCGCCCGCGGCGATCGGGGCGCCCTCCTCGATCGGCAGCTCGGCGATCGTGCCCGCCTTGTGGGCGGTGATCTCGTTCTCCATCTTCATCGCCTCGATGATGCACAGCAGCTGACCCTCCTCGACGGTGTCGCCCTGTTTGACGAGCACCTTCCACATGTTCCCCTGCAGGGGCGAGGGCAGCGTGTCCGGCCCCCCACCGCTTGAGCTCTCACGCTGCTTGCGCTTCGGCGCCGCCCGCTCGCCTGTGGCCGAGCCGTTTGCTGCGGCACCGCCGCCCCCCCCGGCAAACGGCGGTCCGACGACGCGCACGTCGAAGCGCTGCCCAGACACCTCGACCTCGTAGGTCTGCTCCACCTTCTCCTCGCCGACGTCGTCTCCCGGAGGCTGGGGGGCAGGGAAGGCGAGCGTCTTCAACCAGGCCTTGTCCTCGAGTAGATCCCTACATGTCTCGCCCTTGGCCCATTGCTCGGTCGCGAGCAGCGCCTGATGGAAGGGAATCAGCGTCTTTAGACCCTCGATCTCGTATTCGCCCAGCGCGCGCAGCATCCGCCGCGTGGCCTGCTCGCGGTCGGAGTCCCACACGATCAGCTTCGCGACCATTGGGTCGTACATCGGCGAGACTTCGCCGCCCGCTCCCACGCCCGAGTCCACGCGCACGCCAGGTCCGCTCGGCTCTCTGTAGGCGCCGATCTTCCCGGGCGCCGGAGCAAAGTTCTTCGAGGCGTCCTCGGCGTTGATCCGGCACTCGATCGCGTGCCCGCGCAATTGGATGTCCTCCTGGCGGTAGCTCAGCTCCTCGCCTGCGGCCGCTTTGATGCCCTCCTTGACGATGTCGACACCCGTCGTCAGCTCGGTGACGCAGTGCTCGACCTGCACTCTGGTGTTCATCTCCAGGAAGAAGTACTCAGGCTCCTGACCTTCGCGTGCCGAGAACAGTCCCTCAATCGTTCCCGCCCCGACATAGTCGACGGCCTTCGCCGCCTCCACGCCAATCTGCCCGATCCGCGCGCGCATCGCCTCATCGACCACCCACTCCGGCGCCGGGGACTCCTCGATCACCTTCTGATGGCGGCGCTGGATCGAGCAGTCGCGCTCGCCCAGGTGGATCACATTGCCGTGGCGGTCGGCTAGCACCTGGACCTCGACGTGGCGGGGATCGTGTAGATAGCGCTCCAGGTATACGGTCGGATCGGAGAAGAACTTCTCGCCTTCGCGGCTCGATCCCTCGAACGCGCCCTCCAGCTCGTCTTCGGTCAGCGCCACGCGAAAGCCCTTGCCGCCGCCACCGCCCGCCGCCTTGACGGCGACCGGGAAGCCGATCTCGTCCTTGGCGATCCGCAGCGCGTCGGCGACGGTCGCGACCGCCTCGGTCGTACCCGGCACGATCGGCACGCCCGCGGCCTGCATCAACTCGCGGGCCTTCGTCTTCGAGCCCATCGCGTCGATCGCGCTCGCTGGCGGCCCGATGAACACGATCCCGGCGTCCTCGCAGGCTTGCGCAAACGGGGCGTTCTCTGCCAGGAAGCCATACCCGGGATGGATTGCCTCCGCGCCCGAGCGCTTGGCCACGTCGAGGATCTTCTCGATGCTCAGGTAGTTCTCCGCCGCCGGGCCCTCGCCGAGGTTGTAGGCCTGATCGGCGCGCTTTGCGTGTAGAGCATCGCGGTCGAGCTCGGAGTACACAGCGACGCTCGCCACGCCGAGCTCCTGCAGCGCGCGAACGATACGGACCGCTATCTCGCCGCGGTTGGCGACCAATACCTTCGAGAACATTCGGCCGGTAGCTTAGGCGATCATCCCGGCGCCGACCGTTTCGTTGCTCGCCTCGTCGATCAAGATGAAGCTGCCCGTGCGGCGGTTGCTCGCATAGGGGTCGAACACAAGCGGGGCGCTCGTCCGCAAACGCACGCGCCCGATGTCGTTCAGCCCCAGCTCCGCCGGCGGAGCTCCGCGCTCGAGCGTGTCCACGTCGACGTGGTCTGTGATCTCGTCGATGACCGCTGTGGCGCTGCGTGTGGTGTGCTTGATCACGTAGCGTCCTCCCGGGCGCAGCGGTTGCTCGGCCATCCAGCAGACGTCGGCCTGCAGCTCGCGCGCGACCGTCGGGGCCTGATCGGGGCGGCAGATCGTCTCGCCGCGGGAGACGTCGAGCTCGTCCTGGAGGCGCAGCGTCAGCGACATCGGCGCCATCGCCTCGTCCAGCTCGCCGTCATAGGTGTCGATCGCCGCGATCCTCGTCTGCCGGCCGCTCGGCAGCACCGTCACCTCGTCGCCCTTGCGCAGCGCCCCGCTTGCCAGCTGACCGGCGTAGCCTCGGTAGTCGCTCGCCGCGCCGTTGCCGTTGGTCGAGGTCCCGCTCGGGCGGATCACCCACTGCACCGGGAATCGCGCGGGCCTGTCGTAAGGGTGGTCGTAGGCGACCTCCACCTGCTCCAGCAGTTCGAGCAGCGTCGGGTTGGCAGGATCGTCGTCATACCAGGCCATCGCCCGCGAGCGCTCGACCACGTTGTCGCCGTTCAGCGCCGAGATCGGGATGTAGATGATCTCGTACTGGTCGCCCGCCCTGCGCCCGCCCTCGCGCAGGTTAGGCGCGAAGCGCTCGAACTCCTGGCAGACCTCGTCGAAGCGCTCCTGTGAGTGTCCGACGAGGTCCATCTTGTTGACCGCTACGACGAGCTTGGGAATGCCGAGCAGCGCGCTGATGAACGCGTGGCGCTTGGACTGCTCCAGCACGCCTTTGCGCGCGTCGAGCAGGATCACCGCCAGGTCGGCGGTCGACGCGCCCGTGACCATGTTGCGCGTGTACTGCCGGTGCCCGGGGCAGTCGGCGATGATGAAGCGCCGCTTCGGGGTGGCGAAGTAGCGGTAGGCGACGTCGATCGTGATCCCCTGCTCGCGCTCGGCCCGCAGCCCGTCGGTCAGCAGCGCCAGATCCAGCGAGCCCTCGCCGCCGCGTCGCTCGCTCGCCGCTTCGACGTGCTCCAGCTGGTCCTCGAACACCTGCTTTGAGTCGTACAGCAGGCGCCCGATCAGCGTGCTCTTGCCGTCATCGACTGAGCCGGCGGTGGTGAACCGCAGCAGGTCGAGGGTCATCTGTGTCTCGACACTAGAAGTAGCCGGCCTTCTTGCGGTCCTCCATCGCGGCCTCCGTCACCCGGTCGTCGGCGCGCGTCTCGCCGCGCTCGGTGATCCGCGTCGCGGCGATCTCGGTCACGACCTCCTCGAGCGTCGCCGCCTGCGAGCGCACGCCGCCCGTGCAGGTCATGTCGCCGACGGTCCGGTAGCGCACCGTCTCGGTGCTCACCTGCTCGCCGTCGATCAGCTCGACGCCCTCGCGCCACGCGTACAGCATTCCGTCGCGCCCGAACACCTCGCGCTCGTGGGCGAAGTAGATCGACGGCACCTCCAGGTCCTCCTGGTCGATGTACTCCCACACGTCGAGCTCCGTCCAGTTGGAGAGCGGGAACACGCGCACGTTCTCGCCCTGCTTGATGCGCCCGTTGTAGAGATTCCACAGCTCCGGGCGCTGGTTCTTCGGGTCCCACTGCCCGAAGTCGTCGCGGAACGAGAACATCCGCTCCTTCGCTCGCGCGCGCTCCTCGTCGCGCCGCGCGCCGCCGAAGGCCGCGTCGAAGCCGTGCTCGGCGAGCGCGTCCAGCAGCGTCACCGTCTGCAGCCGGTTGCGCGAAGCCCGCGGCCCCGTCTCCTCGACCGCCCGGCCCTTGTCGATCGACTCCTGCACGCTTGCCACGATCAGCCGCTCGCCCAGCTCCGCCACGCGCCGGTCGCGGAACTCGATCACCTCGGGGAAGTTGTGCCCCGTGTCGACGTGCATCAGCGGGAACGGGAACGGCGCCGGGCGGAACGCCTTCTCGGCCAGCCGCAGCAGCACGATCGAGTCCTTGCCGCCGCTGAACAGCAGCACCGGGCGCTCCAGTTCGGCCGCCACCTCGCGCATCACGTGGATCGCCTCGGTCTCCAGCGCGCGCAGGTGACTGAGCTGTGGACGGGCAGCGACGCTCATCTCGAATCCCCCATCGCAGGTGTGTGACGCTCATCGGGTTAGTTGACGGCGGGCTCTATGACGTGCAGGCCGCACTCGGTCTTGTCGGTCCCTGCCCAGCGGCCCTCGCGCCCGCTGCCCGGCTGCGTGCACGGCGCGCAGCCGATCGACTCATAGCCCTGGTCGTGCAGCGGGTTGTAGGGCAGGTCGCGCTCGTTGATCCGCCGCCACAGGTCCTTGTCGGTCCAGTGCGCGAGCGGGTTGTACTTCCACAGGCCGCGCTGCTCGTCGCGTTCGATCAGCTCCGTCTCGGCCCGCGTCGGGCCCTGCTCGCGGCGGATGCCGGTGATCCAGCCCTCGGCGCCCGGCGAGCGAGCTCTCCAGCGCCGCGACCTTCGCGACCGAGCAGCAGTGCTCCGGTCCGCTCCACGGCGCTCCGGTGCTGCTCGCGTCCTGCACCTCGATCTTCACGCCGAAGCGCTCCTCGAACGCGCGCCACGTCTGCAGCGTCTCCTCGAACAGCACGCCGGTGTCGATCGTCACGATCCTCACCGTGTGTGCCGGTTCCTTGGTCGAGGCGCAGCAGCTCGTCGATCAGCACCGACTCCTCCTTCTGGAACGAGCACAGCAGCACGGCCCGCTCGCCGTGGCGCGCCGCCTCGCGCAGCGTGTGGGTCAGGCTGAGCGCGGGGTCGATGCTCTGTTATTTGGCTGTCTTGTGCGTGCATATGTTCTGGTCGTCTCGTTTGTGTCGGTCCTTGATCTATACCGCGCACTCGCCCTCGCCGCGAATCACTTCGAACGGAACGTTGCGGTTCCAGTCGATGAACTGGTTCATCGTCTCCAGGCCGAAGTCGACGGGCATCGACAGATCCTTGACGAGCGCCTCGAGCTCGGCGGTGCCGACGCGCTCGGCGAAGTCGTTCCACTCCTCGCCGTCGTTGCGGTTGGACTCGTAGTGGCCGATCCAGCGCTCGATCGCGTCCGGGATCCGCTTGGAGGGCAGGCGCAGCTTCAGGCGCGTGCCGAACTTCACCTCGCCGCCTTCGAACACGCCGCCGACGTGCGGGATGTAGGCGGGGATCGTGTGCTCGCCGACTTTGATCGACGCGCCGGTGAAGCCGATGCTCGCCGACGTGGTGCTGGCCGCAGCCGTTCGGGCAGCCGCTGATCTTCACGTTCAGCTTGCGCGTCAGCTCGTCGGTGATGTCCATCGCCTCGATCCGCTCCTGCACGGCCTCGTTCAGGCCCATCGAGCTGGTGATCCCGAGCTTGCACGAGTCCGTCCCCGGGCACGAGACCACGTCGGTGATCTCGCGCGAGCCCGCGTCGCCGAGGCCGAGCTCTGACAGCGCGCGCCACACGTCGTAGACGCTCTCCTCGCGCACCCAGCGCAGCACGAAGTTCTGCTGCACGGTCGTCCGCGCGTAGCCGCCGGCGTAGGAGCGCATGATCGCCGCCAGGCCCCTGAACTGCTCGGGCGTGAGGTCGCCGCGGGTGACCTTCACCTCGACCGTCACGAAGCCCTCCTGCTTCTGCTCGCGCACGTTCGCGTCGCGGAAGCGCTCGAACTCGGTCAGAGTCGCCGTTCGGGCTGCCGTAGCTCTGCGGCGGCGCGGGCGCGCTCTCGCGCTCGTCGTCGAGGAACAGCCTGTCCTCGATCGAGAAGTCGCGTTCTGCCGACCCAGTCGCCCTTCAGCTCCTCCTCGACCTGGTTGCGCAGCTCGTCGATCCCGTACTTGTCGACGAACACCTTGATCCGCGCGCGGGCGCGGTTGACGCGCAGCCAGTCCTGGCGGTCGAAGATCCTGAAGACGGCCTCGGCGATCTTCAGGTAGTCGCCGTTGTCGAGCTCCACGAACTCGTACAGCACCGGCGCCACGCGCGGCATGATCGAGGTGCCGCCGCCGACGAGCATCTCCACGCCGCGCACCTCGCCGCGGCCGTCGATCTCGCGTACGCGCGCCCGGAAGGCGATGTCGTGGATGCCGCTGATCGCGCGGTCGCGCGGGGAGCCGTCGAACGACGTCTTGATCTTGCGCGGCATCGCCTGCGTCGTGGGGTGGCGCACGAAGTAGCGCACGTACGCGCCGGCGTACGGGGTCATGTCGAACAGCTCGTCCTTCGCCACGCCCGCCCACGGGTCGCCGGTGACGTTCCGGACCGTGTTGCCGCAGCCCTCGCGGCTCGACAGCCCCGTCTCGCCCAGCTCGCGGATCGCCTGCTCGGCTTCCGGCAGCGGGATGTGGTGCATCTGGATGTTCTGGCGCGTGGTGATGTGGCCCTTGTTCAGCGGCACGTACTTCTCGATCACGTCCGCGAAGGACTCCATCTGCTCCGGCGTGATCCCGCCGAACGGCAGCTTCACGCGGATCATCTGCACGTCGGGCTGGCGCTGGCCGTAGACGCCCTGCTTCAGCCGGAACTTGATGAACTCGTCTTCGGGCGTGTCACCCTGCGAGGAATTTGGTGGACTCCGTCTTGAAGTCGTCGAACTCCCGCTCGAGGATCGGGATCACGTGCCCGGGCACGTTCTGCAGGATCTCCGGGTCCGCGAGCGTGCCGCGCTGGGCGGGGGCTGAAGCTGGCTCCATCTGTGCGAGACCTCCTGACGGTTCCTGGTCCGGGTGCGTTGCGGCGGGGCTTGGCGGATTACCTCAAGATTGCCCTAAAGCCTAGCGGCTTTTAGGTATTTATCCAGGGGGCTGGCCAGACCCTGGTGAACGCTCAGCCGAGCGCTGGAAACGCGAGCTCCGGATCTTCACGCGTGACCCCTTCGAGGATAGCCGCGCGCACCCATGGATCGGGTCGCTCGTCGCTCGCGATCGGCTGCGGCGCCGTCGCGCGCATGAACTGCTCGATCGCCGCCACGATCGCCGCCGCCTGTGCTGGTGAGGCCGGGTGCGGAGAGATCTTGGTGGTGGGAATCATGGGAATCGTCACAGGGGGATGTTGCCGTGCTTGCGCTTCGGGCCCGGCTCGCGCTTGGTGCTGCAGCGTGTGCAGCGCCGTGATCAGCCGCGGGCGCGTCTCGTGCGGGACGATCACGTCGTCGATGTAGCCGCGCTCGGCCGCCGTGTAGGGGTTGGCGAAGCGCGCCTTGTAGTCGTCCATCAGCTTCTGACGGCGCTCGTCCGGCGTCGGGCTGGCGGCGAGGTCGCGCCGGTAGATGATGTTCACGGCGCCCTCCGGGCCCATCACCGCGACCTCGGAGGTCGGCCAGGCGAAGTTGAAGTCCGCGCCGAGGTGCTTCGAGGACATCACGTCGTAGGCGCCGCCGTAGGCCTTGCGCGTGATGATCGTGATCTTCGGCACCGTCGCCTCGGCGAACGCGTACAGCAGCTTCGCGCCGTGGCGGATGATGCCGCCCCACTCCTGGGCGGTGCCCGGCAGGAAGCCGGGGACGTCGCAGAACGTGATCAGCGGGATGTTGAACGCGTCGCACGTGCGCACGAAGCGCGCGGCCTTGGCGGAGGCGTCGATGTCGAGCACGCCCGCGAGCTGCGCGGGCTGGTTGCCGACGATCGCCGATCGCGTAGCCGTCCAGGCGGGAGAAGCCGCAGATGATGTTCTTCGCGTGGTGCTCGTGCACCTCGAAGAACTCCTCGTCGTCGACGATCAGCTTGACCACGTCGCGCATGTCATACGGCTTGTTCGGGTTGTCCGGGACGACCGTGGTCGAGCTCGGGGTCCATCCGCTGCGGGTCGTCGGTGGGCTGCACGCGGGGCGTGCTCTGCAGGTTGTTCTGCGGCAGGAAGCTCAACAGGTAGCGGCAGTCCTCCAGGCAGGCGTCCTCGTCCTCGGAGGCGAACTGCGCGACGCCGGACTTCGTGTTGTGCGACATCGCCCCGCCGAGCTCCTCGAAGCCGACTTCCTCGCCGGTCACCGTCTTGATCACGTCGGGGCCCGGTGATGAACATGTGCGAGGTCTCCTTGACCATGAAGATGAAGTCGGTGATCGCCGGCGAGTAGACCGCGCCGCCGGCGCACGGGCCCATCACGAGGCTGATCTGCGGGATCACGCCCGAGCAGCGCACGTTGCGCAGGAACACGTCGCCGTAGGAGCCGAGCGAGACGACGCCCTCCTGGATCCGCGCTCCGCCGGAGTCGTTGATGCCGATCACCGGGCAGCCGATCTTCGCGGCCAGGTCCATGATCTTGCACATCTTCTCGCCCATCACCTCGCCGAGCGAGCCGCCGAACACGGTGAAGTCCTGGCTGAACACGCACACCGTGCGCCCGTCGATCGTGCCGTGGCCGGTAACCACGGCGTCGCCCCAGGGCCGGTTCTTCTGCATGTCGAAGTCGTACGTGCGGTGGCGCACGAACGTGTCGAGCTCCTGGAAGGAGTCGGGGTCCAGCAGCTTTTCCACGCGCTCGCGCGCGGTGTACTTGCCGCGCGCGTGCTGCTTCTCCTCCGCCTCCGGCGAGGAGTGGATCGCGGCCTCGCGCAGCTCCTGCAGCTGGGCGAGCTTCTCCTCGTAGGTCTCCGGCGCCTTCTGGCGCGGCGGCTTGCGGTGGCCGCTGCGGGAAGCCGCGAGCAGCGCGGCGTCGGTCTGCCGGTCGTGGGAGCTCGAGGCCATCGGGCGCGGGATCTTATCCGCGTGCTCGCGCCGGGGCGGTTCTGGGCCGGACTCGGGCCGGACTCAGGCCGGACTCAGGCCGGACTCAGGCCCGCGAGAATGGCCGGTGGTGCGCGGCGCCGAGCCGGTCGAGCACCGCGGTGAGCACGGCGGTCACTTCCTCTGCCGCGACTTCCTCCTCGGCGGCCTTCAGTTCCGCGGCGATGTCCTTCGCTGTCCTCGTCCTGAGGTCGCTCGGGCTCGTCGACCTCGATGATCGTCGGCTGCTCCGGCTCCGGCTGGATGAGCTTCTTTGGACGACGGCGAAAGAGCCTGGCGAAGAACCCAGGACGTGGCTCAGGCTCTGGCTCCTCCGCGACCATTGGCTCTGGCTCCGGCTCCGGCTCGACTTCCATCGATGGCTCGGGCTCGGGCGGCGGCTCGGGCGCCGCGAGCTCTCGTGCTGCGGTCAGCGTGACCTTGGTGCCCCAACCCGACGGCTTGAGCAACACCTTGCCGGTGGTGTCCGTGGCCTCCCATTCCACCAACTTCTCCGGCTCGACGCGGGTGATGTGGATCTCTCCCAGCTCGCCGAGATGGCGCGCCAGCGAGGCTGGGTCGCTGAGCTCCGCCCACAGCTCGGGCGGGGACTTGACCAGCGTGCGCTGCACCTCCGAGGAGATCATCGCTCCACCTTTCGAGCGATCGCGCGCTACTCCTTCTAGTGCCACCGCAGCGAGCCTGCTTGCGTGGCGATCAGGTTGCGCTGATGCAGCAGCTCAGCGATCTGGACGGCATTGAGCGCGGCCCCCTTGCGCAGGTTGTCCGCGACGATCCACAGGTCGAGCGCGCGCTCGTGCCCGGGGTCGCGGCGGATGCGCCCGACGAACACGTCGTCCTGGCCGGAGGCGTCGATCGCGAGCGGGTAGAGCGCGGAGGCGGGATCGTCGAGCACGGTCACACCCGGCGCGACCTCGCAGCAGCTCGCGGGCGTGCTCGGGGGAGAGGGGCTCGCGCGTCTGCACGTTGACCGCCTCGGAGTGGCCATTGACGACGGGCACGCGTACGCAGGTCGCGGAAACGCGAATCGCAGGGTCGCCGAGGATCTTGCGCGTCTCGTTGATCAGCTTGCGCTCCTCGTCGGTGTGGTCCTCGCCGTCGGCGAACGAGCCGGCGTGGGGCAGCGCGTTGAAGGCGATCTGATGGGCGTAGGACGCGGGCGGGGCGATCTCGCGCTCGTGCAGCAGCGCGTGGGACTGGTCGAGCAGCTCGTCGACCGCCTGCTTGCCGGTGCCGGAGACGGCCTGGTAGGTCGAGATCACCAGTCGCTCGATCCCGGCCGCGTCGTGGATCGGCTTGAGCGCCACGACCATCTGCATCGTCGAGCAGTTCGGGTTCGCGACGATCCCCTGGTGGTCGACGAGCGCCTCGGGGTTGACCTCGCTGACGACGAGGGGAACGTCCTCCTGCATGCGCCAGCGCGAGGAGTTGTCGACCACGACGGCCCCCGCGGCGGCAAAGCGCGGCGCCCACTCGCCCGAGGTCGAGCCGCCGGCGGAGAACAGCGCGAGGTCGAAGCCCTGGATCGACTCCTCGCTGAGACCATGCACGATCAGATGGCGCCGTCGGACCCGCGCCCTCGAGCTCCCGCCCGACCGATCGCGCGGAGGCGAACGGCACGATCTCACTCGCCGGGAAGTGCACGCTCGCGCAGCAGACGCCAGCATCAGGGTGCCGACCTGGCCGGTGGCGCCGACGACCGCGACTCGGTAGCCCTCGCTCATCGGGTCAGGGTATCGCGGACGAGGGCTCTAGGGCGTTGATGGCCATGAAGAAGATCGTCACGAGCACGAGCGCGCTCATCAGCGACCCCCACGATGGTGATCCGCCGCACGACCGCCCGGTACTCGTCGCTCACCGCACCTGCCTCGCCGCCGCCGGCGGCGAGATCGCGCGCGGCCAGCTGCTCGGCGCTTTTCGGAGGCTGGGATCAGCACGACCCCGAGCACACCGCCGATCACGATCACCGCCGCAAGGCCCCACTGGACGAAGAACTCGCTCCACAGTGTTGCCGTTGCTGGCGAGGTAGATGCCGGCGAGCACGACGACCACGAGCATCGGGTTGATCAGACACGCGCGAGCGTGTATTCGATGCGGTGGAGCACCGGTACGGCGCGCGGTTCGTGGCGGGCCGCCACCGTGAACATGATCGGGTAGGCGAAGGTCACGCCGAATGCGAGCACCACGGCGATGATGTGCAGTGCAAGGACGACGTCGTAGAAGGTCGGCGGAGCTGGCGCACTCATCACCGCCCTGGCGGAGCTCAGAACCGTGGGCGCGTACTTGCCGAAGACGTCCTGCATCGCTCCGCAGACCTCGCCCAGAGAGCAGCGGTCCTTCGAGCGCCTGGCGGATCGAAGGCAGCAGGTTCTCATCACCGCGCGCGACTGTGCGCAGCTCCTCCAGGCGCCGCTCGACAAGCGCAAGATCGCGGTTGGCCTTGAACTCGGCCAGGCGCGCGACCTGTTCGCGCTCGGACTCGGGGTCGACGCGCAACAGGTCGGGGATCTCGATCCCCTCTTCCTCGTAGGCGTTGACGCCGACGACGATGTCCTGGCCGATCCGGTAGCGCTCCTGATAGCCCCAGGCGGACTCGTCGATCTCGCCGGTGATGAATCCGATCGCGTTGACCGAGCCGCCGAGCGCGTCGACCTTGCCGATCAGCTCCATAGCGCGCAGTTCGATCTCATCGGTCAGCGACTCGACGAAGTAGGAGCCGGCGAACGGGTCGACGGTGTCGGTGGCGCCGGACTCGTGGGCGAGGATCTGCTGGGTGCGCAGGGCGATTTTGGCCGCCCGCTCGCTGGGCAGCGCCAAAGCCTCGTCGAAGCCGTTGGTGTGCAGCGACTGGGTGCCCCCGCAGACCGCGGCGAAGCCCTGCAACGCGACGCGCACGATGTTGTTCTCCGGCTGCTGGGCGGTCAGCGTGACGCCGCCGGTCTGGGTGTGGAAGCGCAGCATCGTCGCCTTCGGGTTCGTGGCGGAGAAGCGCTCGCGCATGATGTGCGCCCACATGCGCCGCGCGGCGCGGAACTTGGCGACCTCCTGGAAGACGTTGTTGTGGCCGTTGAAGAAGAAGGCCAGGCGGGGAGCGAACTCGTCGACCGACAGGCCGGCATCGATCGCCGCTTGGACGTAGGCGATCCCCGAGGACAAAGTAAACGCGACCTCCTGGACGGCCGAGCAGCCCTTCTCGCGGAAGTGGTAGCCGGAGATCGAGATCGTGTTCCAGCGCGGGACGTGCTCGTGGCAGTAGGCGAACAGGTCGGTTGTCAGCCGCATCGGAGCCCGCGGGCGGGTAGATGAAGTTACCGCGCGCGATGTACTCCTTGAGGATGTCGTTCTGGGTGGTCCCACGGAGCTGCTCTGAAGGCACGCCCTGCTCCTCGCCGACGAGCTCGTAGAGCAGCAGAAGGCAGGCGGCGGGCGCGTTGATCGTCATCGAGGTGGAGACCTGATTCAGCGGAATCCCGTCGAAGGCGGTGCGCATGTCGTCGATCGTGTCGATCGCGACGCCGGTGCGGCCGACCTCGCCGAGGCAGCGTGGGTTATCGGAGTCCAGGCCCAGCTGGGTGGGCAGGTCAAACGCCATCGACAGGCCGGTCGAGCCCTTGGAGATCAGGTAGCGGTAGCGCTCGTTTGACTCCTTCGCGGAGGCGTAGCCGGCGTACTGGCGCATCGTCCAGGTCTGCTTGCGATACATCTCGCGGTGCACACCGCGCGTGTACGGGAAGTCTCCCGGCTCGCCAAGTTCGAGCTGATCCGGCAGGTCCGCCTCGGTGTACAGCTCGTTGATCTCGATCCCCGAGTCGGTGAAGCGGCGGGGGTCATCGGCCCCGACGATCGGGGCTACCGTCAGATGCTCCTCGGTGGCGGACATGGGCCAGATGATATGGGACGAGCCAAGGGCTCTCGACGACGAAAGGCATGGGCCCCGGTCGGAGCTGGGCGATGAAAGCAAGCGCTTTCGTCACGAGCTCATCCCCTCCGAACACGAGTATCCTGCCGATCAGTGTCCACTTGTTTAGTCACCGGCGGCGCCGGGTTCCTGGGATCGCACCTGTGCGACGAGCTGCTGGGGCGCGGGAATCGCGTGATCTGCGTCGACAACCTGGAGACGGGCTCGCTGAGGAACATCGAGCACATCCGCGAGCCGGAGCGGTTCGTGCACATCGGGACGGACATCATCGAGCCGTACTACGTCGACGAGCCGATTGACTTCGTCTATCACCTGGCATCGCCGGCCTCGCCGATCGACTACCTGCGCCTGCCGCTGCATACGCTGAAGGTCGGCTCCTACGGCACGCACCACACGCTCGGCCTGGCGAAGGCCAAGCGCGCGCGGTTCCTGATCGCCTCGACGAGCGAGGTGTACGGCGACCCGCAGGTGCACCCGCAGACGGAGTCCTACTGGGGGCATGTCAACCCGATCGGGCCGCGGGGCGTGTACGACGAGGCGAAGCGCTACGCGGAGGCGCTGACGATGGCCTACCACCGCCAGCAGGGCGTGGACACGGCGATCGTGCGGATCTTCAACACGTACGGCAGCCGCATGCGGCCGCACGACGGCCGCGCGATCCCAACGTTCCTGCGTCAGGCACTGGCGAACCGGCCGCTGACCGTGTTCGGCGATGGCAGCCAGACGCGCTCGTTCTGTTACGTCAGCGACCTGATCCGGGGGTTGATCGCGCTGGCCGAGTCCGGGCACCACGACCCGGTGAACATCGGCAACCCCGACGAGTTCACGCTGCTCGAGCTGGCGCGAGACGATCAAGGAGCTGACGGGGTCGAGCTCGGAGTTCGTGTACGAGGCGCTGCCGGAGGACGATCCGAAGCAGCGCAAGCCCGACATCACGCTCGCGAAAGACCTGCTGGGCTGGTCCCCAGAGGTCACGCTGCGCGAGGGGTTGCAGCGCACGATCGACTCCTCCGGCGCGAAGGTCCTGATCGGCTGATCAAGCGCGACCGCTACATCTGCGAGGCTGGGGCGTTGTGAACGGTGAGGTGACGAAGTCCGAGACAGCCAGAGCGACGCTGTCCGAGGCGACGGTGCGTCGCGAACCGTCGGATCGAGACATGCGCAGCAAGCGCCCGCCGGCGATGTCGTTCCTGCTGCGGATGGCCACGGCCAGGCGCGTGGCGCGCGTGCTCTCCTTGCTGGCGCTCGACTTCGTCGGTGTGGCGCTGGCGATCTTCACGGCGCTTGTGCTGAAGGCGGCGGTGCTGGGTCACGTGGATGCGAGCCAGGCATCGGAAGAAACCAGGCGAATCCTCGCCTTCGCCTATCTCGTGACCGCGCTGCTGTTCGCCCGCTCGGGGCTGTACGCCGAGCGCGCCCAGCGTCCGGGCCTGTCGCGGATCGTGGGGGCGCTGTTCCAGGTCGCGTTCGTCGCTCTGCTGTTCGCCGTGGTGAGCGGGGAACACTTCTCGAGCTTCTACATCTTCTGGGGCTCGCTGGCCTTCGCACTGCTGTACGTGTCCTCGTTGCGCGGCTCCTATGAGTGGCTGACCGGAGCGCTGCTGCGCGCCGCTGGCTACCGCCGCCGTGCGGTGCTCGTGGGCACGGGCAAGCACATCCGCGACGTCGCCCACGCGCTCGCGGACGCGCCGCACTCGCCGATCGAGGTCGTCGGCTTTCTCTCGCCCAACGAGTTGCCCGCCAACGGCCTACGCTCGCTGGGCTCGCTCGCGAAGCTCCAGGACGTGCTCGACACGGAAAGGATCGACGAGGTGATCATCGCCGACCCGGACTTCCCGCAGGTCGAGGCGGTCGAGCTGGTCGACCACTGCCATCGGCGTGGGGTGCGCGTGCGCTTGGCGCCGTCGACGATGGAGATCTTGATCCACCGCGCCGAGTTCGTGCCGGGCCAGTCGGTGCCGCTGTTCGAGCTGAGCTCGCCGGTGTTCGAGGGGGTGGACTTCGCGCTGAAGCGCACCTTTGACTTGATCGGGGCGACGGTGTTGCTGGTGCTGCTGAGCCCGCTCTTGCTGGTGATCACGCTCGCCGTGAAGCTGTCATCGCGCGGGCCGGTGATGTTCCGCTCCACGCGACGGGGGATCGGCCAGCGGCCGTTTGCGTGCCTGAAGTTCCGCACGATGCACACCGACGCTGAGCAGCGCCAAGCCGACCTGGAAGAGCTGAACGAGGCCTCGGGGGCGTTGTTCAAGATCCGCGAGGACCCGCGCCTGACACGCGTCGGGGGGCTGCTGCGGCGCCACTCGCTGGACGAGCTGCCGCAGCTGGTGAACGTGCTGCGCGGCGAGATGTCACTCGTCGGGCCGAGGCCGCTGCCGGAGCGCGATTACGAGATGCTCGAGGACTGGCATCGCAAGCGCTATCTCGTCCTTCCCGGGATCACCGGTCTGTGGCAGGTCTCGGGCCGCTCAGAGCTCGATTTCGACGACCTCGTGCACCTCGACTTCATCTACCTGGAGCGCTGGTCGCTGGCGCTCGATCTGACGATCATCCTGAAGACGATCCCGGCTGTGTTTATGCAGCGCGGGGCATATTGACGCGGGGGGAGGTCGGGAGGGGGGCCTGCCCCCCTCCCGTTTATGGATCCCGGCTGTGTTTATGCAGCGCGGCGCTTACTGATTGATCTGTTCCTCGCCAGGGGGAGGTCGGGAGGGGGACCTGTCCCCCTCCCGTGTATTAGCGCGGCGCCTACTGACAGCCGGCAAGCGCCTCCGCATAGACACCCCAGGTGGCGCGTCCGGCATCCTGCCACGTCCAGGCTGGCGGTGGCGGCGCCGGGCGGCTGGCCGACTGCGCCGCACCGATCAAAGCCTCGAGGTCCCCGGCTTGCACGAACGTGGCGCGTTCGTGCAGGACCTCGCGCAGCGCGGGAACCTCGCAGGCGACGACCGGCGTGCCGCAGGCCAGCGCCTCGACCGCCGGCAGGCCGAAGCCCTCGTCCTCGGATGGGAGCACGAGCGCGTGCGCGCCGGAGTAGATCGCGGCGAGATGCTCGTCGGAGACGTGCCCGGTGAGCGTCACGTTGGGCAGCTCGTGCGCCCAGGGACGCGTAGGCCCGACGAGCACGAGCGGCAGCTCGCGGGGGGTGGCGGCGAGCTTGGCGACGAGCTTGCGCGGGTCGGGATGCTGCAGGCCACCGACCCACACCAGATAGTGCTCGGGCAGCGAGAAGCGCGCCCGCGCCTGCGCGATCTCCGCGGCCGGGCGCGGATACATCATCGAGTCGGGCGCCTCGGAGATCACGACGACGCGCTCGGGTTCCAGGCCGAGGCGCCCGACCGCATCGCGGGCCACCGCCTCGGTGGGCACGATCACCCGCATCGCGCGCTGCACGGCGAGCTGGCGCAGACGCAGACGTATACCCATCCGCAGGTGCTCTGAGCGGCGCTTGAGCGCCGCGAGGTCGTGCAGCGTGACGACCATCGGACACGGGCTGCGCAGCATCGCGCCCTCCATCCACGGCGCGTGGAAGACATCGGAGACGCGCCGGGGCTGATGGGTCTCCTCGATCTCGTTCTCCCCAGCGGCCGTGTTGCGCAGGGCGTCGAGCAGGCAGCGTGAGTAGCGTCCGACACCACGCGGGTCGGCGGCGGGACGGCTGTCGAAGGCGACCCTCATGAGCGCTCGATCGAGTCCTCGCGCTGGGTCACTGCGTCCCCGGGGAATGCACGCAAGGCAAGATAGTCCTTTGGCGCAGACCTGGGTAGAGATGACAGCCGGGCTGCACTTGCTCGCGGCCTGAGAGTGCATTTTGCGCAGGTCGGGCCGGCGCGGTCTAGCCTTGCGCGGAGCGATGCCCACGAGCGAGGACTACCACGAGGCTCTCTGGGATGCGGTTCCGGAGGGTTTGGAGCCGGTCGACTTCGCGCGGCGCAGCGACTTCCTTCTGGGTCACATCCGCGCGGGCGAGCGGGTGCTCGATGTGGGCTGCGGCGAGGGGCGCTTTGCTGCTGAGCTAGCGCGTATAGGAGCCCACCCAGTGGGGATCGACGTCGCCGCCGAGCCGCTGCGGCGCGCGCGTGCGCGCCACCCCGAGCTCGACCTGCGCCAGATTGCCGCCGAAGGAGCCTGGCCGCTACAGGACGCGAGCTTCGACGCGGTGTGGGCGGGCGAGGTGATCGAGCACGTCGCCGACACCACCGGCTGGCTGTCCGAGGCACGCCGCGTGTTGCGCTCTGGCGGCGAGCTGCTGCTGAGCACGCCCGACCATGGGCGCCTGCGAATGCTCCGCTGGGCGCTTGCGCCACGCGCCTTCGAGGCCCACTTCGACCCCCGCGCCGACCACTTGCGCTTCTACAGGAGCCGTACCCTCAGTGAGCTGCTCGAGGACTTCGGCTTTCACGACGTCGAAGTGCGGCGCGCCGGCGGGCTGCCCGGCGCGCGGCGAGAGCTGCTGGCGAGCGCACGACGGTCACGCTTTTGACGCCGGCGGGTGAGCGCACGACGACTTTGACGCTCCTCAGCGAGTGCACCACGGTCACGTGCTTGACGCTCGCCGACGCTGCCATCGTCGCGCGCAGGGCCTGGATGTAGTCGTTCTGGATCGCGAGCAGTTCAGGGTCGTACTGGATGCTCGCCAGCGGCGCGACCGCCTCGGGGTTCAGGTAAACGGTGGCGCGCAGCTCGTTCAGCGCGGCCGTGTAATTACCTGTCCGCAGGTCGTATTCGCCGAGCGCCTTCCAGGTCTGTGGGTTCGACGGCTGCAGGTGCACAGTCCGCACGAGCGTGGCGCGCGCCAGTGCGCTTTCACCTGCGTGCTGCTGAATCGTGGAGAGCGTGAACAGGGCTTCTGCGGAGACCGGGTCGTAGTCGACGGCGTTCTGCGCCGCCGCGCGGGCGGCGGCTGGAGCGCGGGCGCTCAGCGCCAGCGCTTCCTGGGAGGCATCGGCCGAGCGCTGCGGCTGCCACTGCGCCCAGGCGGCGAGCAACGCCGCGACCACGACGGCCGCGGCGATCCCGACCGATCGAAGATCGGCTAGCAGCGGGCCGACCTCAGGCAGGGAAGCAGGCAGGCGCAGCGTCCCCGGGTGATCCAGCAAGGGACCGCGCCCGGCGAGCCAGCCCGCGCAGAACAGGGCCACACAGGCGTCACCGGGCACGAACCAGGTCCAGTCGATCGTGGAGTGAACGCCGAACACGACCACGATGCAGAGCATGCTCAGCATCCCGATGCGCTCGGGGCTGTAAGCGCGCTGTTCGCCCAGCTCTCCTCGATCTTCGAGAGGGCGCCAGCCGAAGCCTTGCCAGCCCGTACGTGTGCAGCTCGCGCCAGCTCTGCCAGCGCCGGTTGAAGGGGTGCGTGGAACGCCCCGCCGCGGCCATCCAGGTGAGCAGCAGCGCGAGGGCGATCGCCAGGCCCACGAGGCCCAGATCGGCGAGCGTCTGGACGACGAAGCCGTGGGCGTCGTTCGCTTCCAGATCCTCGGTGCGGTAGCGCAGCCGCGCTGTTCCATAGCTCCGCGCGCCGGTGCCGAGGGCGGGGTGGGCCTGGAAGACCTGCAGCGCCTCGTTCCAGTAGACCGCGCGGACACTGCCGATCGCGGTCAGGCGACCGGGCGTGTTGGCGGGGACCGCGGCGTGGGTGTTGGTCAGCGAGTGAAAGCCATGGGAGATGGAGCCTGTAAACCCGCGGTGGCTGACGGCGAGCGCTCCCGCGAAGGCGATCACGGCGAGCACGAGAATGCTCAGCAGAACCGCCCCGGCATTGCCGCGCGTTGCGCGCGAGAGCGGACGCCGACTGGTGCAGAAGCCGATCGCCACTCCGACGATCGCCAGCAGGACGAGCATCGCGACCAGCAGCACACCGAGCTGGCGTCCGGCGATCACACGCGCGTGGAGCGCGACGCTTTCGGTGCTGAGCGCGTGCCGCGAGAAGTCCCACGCCACCACGAGCCCGGCGGCGAGAGCGCCGGTGAGCAGCACGGCGGCGCCGCGCAGGCGCAGCGGCACGACGGCGAACCACAGCGCCAGGCCGACTGCCAGTGCGACGAGCGCGCCGCGCGAGTAGGCGAGCATCAGCGTGACGAGCAGTAGGCCCGTTGCCGGGTAGGCGAGCGCGCTCAGCAGCGCGTGTCCTCTCCGGCGCGCTCCCAGCCACATGCAGCCGATTACGCCCATCGCGGCGGTCAGACCGGTCGCGTTCCAGTAGCCGTAGGGCGCCTGCAGACGTGCGTAGATGTCGTGGGCGTCAAGCGAGGAGGGAAACACCTTCGTCAGCAGCGCGTAGCCACATACAACGACGGCCGCCAGCGTCACCCCACCGATCACGGCCGGCCAGCGCGCGGGGGCGGCGCGGGCGAGCACGACCGCGGCGCCAAAGACGGCGCTGTAAGCGAACATCAGCCCAGCGTTCTGCCAGCTGGCGTCGGGTTGGACCGACCACACCACCGACAGCGCGCTCAGCGCGGCGAAGGTGAGCAGCAGCCCCACCGGCCACAGCCCGTACACCTGTCTGCCCCGAGGCGTGAGGATCACCGCGGCGGCGACGATCAAGCCGCAGCCGAGTGTGAGGATGATCTCCGTCGTGGTCGCCTGCTGGACCGGCGGGAGGCCGCCGCCGGCGAAGAATGTGATGAAGCAGAAGATCGCGGCGCCCGTCAGCGTCAGCAGCCACATCGACGCGCGATCCCCGATCGCCGGGCGCCATCGCGCTCGGGGGTGCGGCGGCCTTCCCACGAGCTCGTCGACGAGCTCGGGATCGGGGCCCACAGGCGGGGCGGGATCAGTGCTCGTGGCGGCTGACACGATTTCGGAGCACTCCCCCCGCGAGCGCCACCGCGCACGCGACCAGGAACAGGAGGATCGCCAGCAACGGCGTGGGCAGCGAGCTGAAGGCGGAGGCTATGTCGGCGTGCACAACGCCAGGGCGGATCACCTGGTTGCCCACCTGCAGCGGCGCCGCGCCCGCGCTCGGCGCACGGCTGAGATTGCGCTGCTCAGCCGTGGTGGCGGGGGTGGCGGCCGTTACGGCCCCAGCGCCGGTCGAGGAGCCCCCGCCCCCTCCCCCCGATCCTCCGCGAGAGCCCGCGGCGGCCAGCTGGGCTTGATGGATCAGGCTGGCGCAGTCGCTGTACTCTTCCGTGCTCGTTTCGAGCTCTTTCAGCGCCTTGTTGTAGTCCTTCTGCGTGAAGCCGCTCAGCGATTCGCCGTGCGTGCAGCGAAGGATGATCTTTTCGCCGATGTCGGCCCGGGCGGGAGTCGCGAACGAGAGGAGCATCATCAGCAGCGCGACAGGTAGGGCGAGCGCGCGCGTTGGAGGAACGATTCTCATGATTGAGCGAGGTAACGCTACCAATGGCTCCGGGCGGGGTGGTGAGGTCGCCGAACCGATGGCCGCAGTCGCCGCAACTCGCTACCTCCAGCTGATCCGGTGCCGTCCATTGCACCCCCGCCGGCCGACGATCGACACGGCCAGGAACCCTAATCTCCCTGGGAGAGGCCGAGGCTCGCGAGCGCCCGCGAGAAGCCATCGGCCCACGCCTCGTAGGTGAAGGCGCCCACGTCCCGTGTGCCGGCCTCCCCCAGGCGCGCCCGCAGCCCGGGCTCTGCCGCCAGCCGGCCGATCGCGCGGGCGAGCGCCTCGTGATCCCCCGCGGGGACCACCAACCCGTTGTGTCCATCGCGAACCAGCCCTCCGGCAGCCGCTCCGACGGCGTCGCTGGCGATCACCGGCAGCCCCTGGTTCATCGCCTCGTTGACGACCAGGCCCCAAGGCTCGCGAAACGTGGGTGTGGCGATTGACGGCACGACCAGGACGTCGCAGGCGGCGTAGATATTGCGCAGCTCGATCGGCGGGACGGGATCCATCCAGAGAATCCCGTCCTGCGCATCTCCCGCCGCGCCGCCGGTGGGGACCCAGGGGGGGTTGGATCCCGCGCCGACGAGGACGAGCGCGGCGGGTGGGGCTTGAAGGCCCGTTGTGCGCCAGGCCTCAGTCAGCACCCCTAATCCCTTTTCCCGGGAGGGACGACCTACAAACAGGAACTTTGTCTCCGCTTGCTCGAGCCCAGCCGGCCGATCGGCCCCGCCGTCGGAAAGGCCGGTGAGGGGCCACCGTGGCGCGGCGACGTTGGCAGCGCTCCAGAAGGCGTTGTCCACGGCCTGCGGAGCGATGTGAACGTTACCCGCGCCGCGCGCGCGGACATATGCGCTGACGTGCGGTCCGTAGGTGACGACCGCGTCCGCGGAGCGGTAGAGACGCGCCAGCGCGAGGAAGCTGAGGGCGTGTGCGGCGCTGCGTGGGTGCGCCCACAGCGCGCTCCACAGGATCAGTGGCAGCTTGGCGCGACGCGCGCCCGCCCAGGTCGCACCCATTGCGATGCGCCCGCCGCTGGAGCAGACGACCGCGCGATAGCGTCCGCTCGCGGCGAGCGCCAGCGGCTCGTGTTGGCGGATGTGCCGGTGCGGGAAGGGCAGCTCTTCCTCGAAGGCGCCTGTGCCGTGCTTGGAGCGCCCTCCGAACAGCGCGAGCTCGACATTCTCCACTTCATGCAGGCGTGCGAAGGCGCCGACGCGGTCGGGCGGTGCGTGCCCGGTGACGAACAGGACAGGCTTCACTTCCCCACCTCAAACCATCTCTTTCCCACCTCAACCAACCGTCTCTTCCCCTACGGACCCCAGGGCGTGCTCGTAGGCGGCGAGCGTCTCCGCGCCGCAGTGCTCCCAGGTGAAGTTGGCGGCGACGGTCGCACGCGCGCGCTGGGAGGCCTCGCGCAGCCGATGAGGGTCAGACAGGAGCTCGTCGATGCGCTGCGAGAGCCGCTCGATGTCGCCGGGAGGCACTAGCATGAAGCCGTCGCCGGCCGCGGCGATCTCCTCGGGCCCGGGCTCGCCGCGGCACCCGATTGCGGGCAGGCCGCCGGCCATCGCCTCGATATAGGCCACCCCGAACGCCTCCTCGGTAGAGGGCATCACGAACAGCGTGCAGCCCCGCGCTTGCTCAATCGCCTCCTTGGGTGCCAGCTGTCCGTGGAACTTGACTCGCTCGGTGATCCCCAGACGGGCCGCGAGCCCCTCGAGCGCAACCCGCTCAGGGCCTTCGCCGATGATCTCGTAGCGCAGCGTCGGATATCGCTGGGAAAGCACCGCCAGCGCGCGCAGGACGTCGGCGTGGCGCTTACGTGCGATCAGGTGCGCGACCGTCACGAGAATTGGACCGCCCGCGCGGCCTCCCATCCTCATCATCCCCGCCCGCCCTGGCGATTCCGTGCGTCGTGACGAATGCCGGGGGCTGGGTAGATCGGCGCCGAGATGCACCACACGCGTCTCGCCGGCGCCATGTGCGCGCGCGAGCTCTGCGATTCCGCGGCTGTTGGCGAGCACCAGGCGTGCCGCGCCCAGCCCGCGCGCCACCGCCGCGGCGCCCGCTGCGCTGCCGGTCGGCGGATCGGCTGCCGTGTAAAGCACGTCGCCGCCGTGCACCGAGACCACCAGCGGCACGTTCACGCGCGCGCGGCGCACGGCGTCGCCGGCCGGCACGGCGTTGTGGGCGTGGATCACCTCGAATCCGAACGAGCGGCGCAGCCGGCGCAGCGCCAGCCCGAGGGTCGGAGCGGCCCACGCTCCCCATGTCGCATAGGAGCCTGAGCGGGGGGGCGACATATAGGGGACATAGGAGATATCGAGGCCGTCGTTGGTCTGTTTGCGTGGCTCGCGCACGAGCCCTGTAAGCGCCTTCACGGCGCCGCCCGGTCCGGCGGCAAACGAAGCGCGTGGGGGAATCAGGCGGTGCAGGACCAGGACACGCACCTCCGCGCCGGCGTCGCGCGCGGCGACTGCCTGGCGGTGCGCCCAGACGCCCAGCACCGGATCGCCCTGGCGCGGGTAGAACTCGGCTACGACGGCGACCTTCATGACTCGCTCACGACCCACATGCCGACTTCACCAGTGCCGGTGGGTGGCCAGGGTGTGTTGCGCTTCGTCGGCGCGCAGGTAGGGACGCTCGCCGAGGAAGGCGCGCGCCTCGGCCACAGCCACCTCACGCGAGTAGGCGTTGGCAGCGGGAGCAACCCTGTGACCGATCGCCGTCGCGTCGATCACGCCGCAGCGCCAGGCATGCTCCCGAGCCAGGGCGGCCCAGTGGAGATCCAAGCCCCATCCCATGCGCAGCGAGGGAAAGGGCAGCAACGTCGAGAATGTTGAGCGTGCGAAGGCGGTCACCGGCCCGATCTCCACAAATGATGTCTCGCGCACCACGCTGCCCGGGCGTCGGCGTGTCACGAGCCAGGCCGCGTGGGAGTTCAGCTGGTGCGCCGGCTGAGCCAGATCGAGCGAGAAGCGCTCCGCGAGGAACAGGAAGCGATCGAGGAAGTCGTGGGGCAGCTCCACGTCGTCGTCGATCACCAGCAGCCAATCGTGATCCGGTATCGAAGACCCCCCCACCCCGTCGGCGAGCAGCAGGTTGAGGTTCTCGAACTTGCCGAGAGCTCCCGGCGGTCCGGTGTGCAGCTCGACATCGTGGCGTGAGCGCAGCAGCTCGCGGCGGATCTTCTGTGCCAGCGCATTGTGCTCGGGGCGCTCGACACCGAGCACGAGCACCTTCCGCCGGGGTGGGTCGCGGCGCGCGGCGAGCTTCAGACGCAAGCGCCGGCCGCTGACAAGCTCCCATGCCTTCATCGTCTCGTCGCGCGCGCGACGGCGGATCGCGTCGGCCCCCCCGACCGTCCCGCTCGCGCCGGACAGGAAGTCGTCGCTCGAGCTTCCGTGTGCAGCCGGCGCTCCATTCGCCTGGGCGCCACCCTCGAGAGAAAGCGCGGGCGTCCGCGTCGCGGCTCCAGTGGCCGGCGCACTGTCCGGCTGTCCTTGCAGGCTCTCCCAAAGGCGCCCGGCGCTGTGTGCGACCATCACCAGCCCGGCGGGACAGCGGCGGCGAAGCACATGTCCGAGGCATCCGCCGAGCGTGCGCAGCTCACCTCCACGCGAAGGCGCCTCACGGCGAAAGCTGTCGAAGCGACGGCTGGCGCGCCCACGTGCATAGGCGCCGCGCGCGAGCGACCGCAGCCGCGCGTCCGGGCCGGCGCGGCGGTGCTCGAGCGCCGCCCCCGCCACGTACAGAACCCGGGCGTCCGGCCTGGCCGCGCGCATGCGATCCTGCCACTCCTGCTCGTCGCCGCCGTGCTCGAGCGCGATCTCGAATGGGCCGACTCGCGCAAGCGCGGCGCGGCGGATCGTCATGTTGGCGCCCCAGGCATAGCGCGCGTTCGTGTCGTCCGGGCCCAGGTCCAGGGAGGTGATCGGCGGCCCCTCGCGGCCGCAGCCGCGGATCCGCCCCCCCGCGCCCCGGCCCTCCAGACACGGCTCGATCGGGCCGGTGAAGGTGTCCACCTCCGGGTGCTCCCGCGCCGCATCGAGCAGCGCGCCGAGCCACCCCGGCCGCACTCGGACATCGTCGTCGACGAACACGACGAGCTCACCGGTCGAGCGCTCCACGCCGGTGTTGCGCGCCACGTTCAGCCCGAGCGGGCCGGGATGCGGCTCGTAGCGGGCCCCGAGACGCTCCACCAGCGCGCGCGTCGCGGGCGAGGGCCCGGCGTCGTCGATTACCAGCACCTCCGCTCTCAGCGGCGTCCGCCTGGGGAATGATCGAGGCGAGCGCAACCTCCAGATAGTCGGGACGGCTGCGGGTGGGGATCACGATCGATGCAGGGGGGGTCATGGTCCGAACAGTCTAGGTTTGACGCTCACATGGTCCTGTTCCTGCACAACCGCTACCGCACCACGGGCGGCGAGGAGCGCGTGGTCGCGGACCTGATGGCGCTCGTGCGCGAGCAGCTGGGAGAGCAGGTGCAGCTGCTGGAGCGGGACTCGACGACACTGGGCCGGGGCGGCGCGGCGGCCGGGCTGCTGCGGGGGGGCTTGAACCCCGAGGACGTGGCGCGCGCGGTGCGGCTGAGCGGTGCGCGCGTGGTGCATGCGCACAACCTCAATCCGACGCTCGGCTGGCGTGCGCTGGCGGCTGCGCGCGAGGCCGGAGCGCGCGTCGTGCTGCACCTGCACCAGTACCGGCTGGTGTGTGCGATCGGCGTGTGCTTCACGCGCGGGGCGGAGTGCACGCGCTGTCACGGGCGCAACACGCTGCCGGGCGTGCGCCTGAACTGCCGCGTCGAGCCTTGCCCGAGGCGGCCGCCTATGGCGCGTCGCTGGCGCTGTGGCAGCGCCGTCTGGCCGAGCAGGCCGATGCGGTGATCGTGCCGAGCGCGTTCGCGCGCGAGCGGCTGCGCGAGCTCGGCGCGCCGCTTGCCTGGGAGCGCGTGCACGTGCTCCCGCCGCCGGTGCGTGAGCCGTGCTCCCAGCGAGCCGCCGGCGCAGCCGGGCGTCCTACGCGCTGGTGGTCTCGCGTCTCGCGCCGGAGAAGGGCGTCGACGTCGCGATCGAGGCCTGCCGGACCGCGGGCGTGGCGTTGGTGATCGCCGGCGATGGGCCCAGAGCGAGCGGGCTCTGCGAAGAACAAGCCGGCGAGCTCGGAGGTGCGCTTCGTCGGTCATGTGGACGACGCTGAGCTGGCCGACGCTGCGCGCCGGCGCGGCGATTGCGCTCGTGCCCTCGCGCTCGGCTGAGACCTTCGGCTTGGCTGCGGCCGAGGCGATGGCCGCGGGCCTGCCGGTGGCCGCGAGCCGGGTCGGCGCGCTGGCGGAGCTGGTCGACGAGCAGGGCCTGGTTCCGGCCGGGGACGCGGGCGCGCTGGCCCAGGCGATCATCCGACTGGCCGGAGACACGGGCCGCGGGGGCGCGGGGGTTGGAGCGAGTCCGGGCCCTGTGCTCACCGGAGACGGGTGGCGGCGTCGCTGGCGTCGATCTACGACGCGGCGACATAAGCTCCGGCCGTGTCCGTCAGCTGCCATCCACGACTCGCCAAGCTCTGATCACCGGCCTCACCGGCCAGGACGGATCGTTCCTGGCGGAGCTGCTGCTGGAGCAGGGGTACCACGTCAGCGGCCTCGTGCGTGGCTCCTCCGACCGCTCGCTCGGCTGCTCCGAGCACCTGCGCGAGCAGGTTGACCTGGTGCGTGGCGACCTGCTCGATCCGGGCTCCCTGCGGGCGGCGATCGAGGAGAGCCAGCCCGCCGAGATCTACCACCTGGCCGCTCCGTCGTTCGTGCCGGCCTCGTGGGAGCGCCCGGGAGAGGCGTTGAGCGCGATCGCCGGCTCGACCGCGAGCGATGCTGGAGGTCGTGCGCGAGATCGGCCCCGGCACGCGAGTGTTCGTGGCGGCCTCCGGCGCGATCTTCGGCGACGCGCTCCGAGAGCCCGCAGCGCGAGGACACGCCGTGCCGTCCCACCACGCCCTACGCGATCGCCAAGCTCGCCGCCCACCAGCTGGTGGGAGCGCATGCGCGAGCACGACGGCCTGTACGCGTGCTCGGGAATCGTCTACAACCACGAGTCAGAGCGCCGCCCCGAGCGGTTCGTGACGCGCAGGATCACGCGCGGGGCGGCCGAGATCGCGCTCGGGCTGCGCGAGGAGCTGACGCTTGGCGACCTCGAGGCGGTCCGCGACTGGTCGTTCGCCGGCGACATCGTGCGCGGCGCCTGGCTGATGCTCCAGCAGGAGCGTCCGGACGACTACGTCCTGGCCAGCGGCGTGCCGCACACGGTCGCGGAGTTCGCCCAGGCGGCGTTCGCGTGCGTGGATCTCGACGCCGAGCGCTACCTGCGCGTCGACCCCGCGCTGGTGCGCCCCCCGGAGCGCACGCCGAGCGTCGGCGATCCGAGCAAGGCGCGCGAGCGCCTTGGCTGGGAGCCGCAGGTTTCCTTCGCGGAGCTGGTCGAGCGCATGGTGCGGGCCGACCTGCGCTCGCTGCAGCGCGAGTGGGGCCAGCCTAGACTGCCCGCCGCACATGACGACCGTCGGCGTGATCGGGCTGGGTTATGTGGGCCTGCCGCTCGCGGTGGCGTTCGCGGAGGAGGGCTGCGACGTCGTCGCGGTCGATCTCGATGCGCGCAAGATCGAGGCGATCGAGGCGGGGGACTCCTACATCGAGGATGTCTCCTCCGAGCGCGCTGCGCGAGGTCTCTGAGCGTATCCACGCCACGACGCGGTATGCGCGGCTGGCGAAGGCGGACGCGGTGCTGGTGTGCGTGCCGACACCGCTGACTCGCAACCGTGAGCCAGATCTGGGGCCTCTGATCGACTCGACGCGGGCACTGGCGGAGGTGTTGCAGGCGGGGCAGCTGGTGGTGCTGGAGTCGACGACGTACCCGGGCACGACCCGGGAGCAGGTGGCGCCGCTGCTCGAAGAGTCGGGGCTCGTCGCGGGCAAGGACTTCCATCTGGCGTTCTCCCCGGAGCGCGTCGACCCGGGCCGCACGGACTTCACGCTGCGCAACACCCCGAAGGTCGTCGGTGGCCTGACGCGAGGCGTGCGCGGAGCGCGCCGAGGAGATCTACGGGCTGGTGTGCGAAAACCTCGTGCGTGTCTCGAGCCCGGAGGCGGCGGAGCTGACCAAGCTCTTGGAGAACATCTTCCGTTCGGTGAACATCGCGCTCGTGAACGAGCTGGCGATGCTGACCGACCGAATGGGAATCGATATCTGGGAGGTTGTTGAGGCCGCTTCCACTAAGCCATATGGGTTCATGCGATTTGAGCCCGGGTCCGGGAATGGGCGGGCATTGTCTGCCGGTCGATCCGTTCTATCTGAGCTGGCGCGCGCGGGAGTTCGACATGACGACCGAGTTCATCGAGCTCGCGGGCAAGGTCAACCAGCAGATGCCCTACCACTGCGTCGCGAAGGTCGAGCGTGTGCTCAACGACGCCGGCCTACCGGTCAAGGGCGCGCGGATCGCGGTGCTCGGCGTCAGCTACAAGCCCGGCGTCGGCGACATCCGCGAGTCCCCGGCGCTGAAGATCATCACGCTGCTGCAGGCGCTCGGTGCGGACTTGCGCTACCACGACCCGCACGTGCCCGCGCTCGGAGACTTCGACCTGGAGAGCCGGCCGCTCGAGGAGGCGCTCGACGACGCCGACCTCACGCTAATCGTCACCGCGCATCCGAGCGTCGACCACAACGCGATCGCCGAGCGGGCTCGCCTGCTCGTCGATCTGCGCGGCGTGACCCGCGGTACGCAAGCCGAGAACGTCATCCGCCTGTGAGCGTCATTCGCCTGTGAGCGCGCTGAGCGAAGATCCGCGTGCGCCCGGGTTGATGCTCGGCGAGGACGTGCAAATTGGCAGACGGGTGTCGTTCGGTGCTCATGTGGTCGTGCACGCGGGCACTTGGATCGCCGACGGGTGCGTGATCGAGGACCACGCGGTGCTCGGCAAGCGCCCGCGGCTGGCGTCCGGCTCCTCCGCCGCGGGCGAGGTTGGCCGGCTGGAGCTGGGCAAGGACGTGAAGGTCTGCGCCGGCGCGGTGGTCTTCGCGGGCGCCCGCGTCGAGGAGGGGTCGATCATCGGTGACCAGAGCTATGTGCGCGAGCGTACGAGGATCGGGCCGGGCACCGTAATCGGGCGGGGGAGCGTGGTCGATAACGATGTTGAGGTGGGCGCGAGGGTGCGCGTGCAGACGAGCGTCTATCTGACCGCGGGCACCAAGATCGAGGACGACGTGTTCGTCGGTCCGGGCGTGACGAGCACCAACGACGACACGATGGCGCGCCACAGCCCCGAGGATCCCTTGCGTGGCGCGACGCTGCGGCGCGCGTGCCGCGTGGGTGGTGGCACAGTGCTGACCCCCGGTGTGGAGATCGGTGAAGAGGCGTTCGTCGCCGCGGGCGCGGTGGTTACGCGCGACGTTCCTCCGCGCGCGGTCGTGATGGGCGTGCCCGCGCGGATCGTGCGCGAGGTCCCCGACGAGGACCTGCTGGAGCGCTGGCGCTGAGGCCAGGTGCCACGCCACATACTGCGTCCGGGACCTTGCTTGCAACTACTTGCAACAAGCCTTGAAAGAGACGGGGGGATGATCAATGATTACGTCGGGCTCAATCGCCAGAACGCACGCGGGTCGCGGGGAGACTTGCCTACCCACTCGATCATCCCGACTTCTCTCAGCGTGCCCAACTCTCGCTGCGCAACCGGCCGGGAGATATCCAGAATCTCGGCTACCTCGCCGGTGCTCAGGCGACCACCCTCACGCAGCGCGGCCATGATTGCTCTTGCTCGTTCTGAGAGGCGCGCGTCGAGCTCTCGGTCAATGGGCTCTGCGAGCAAACTCAAGTGGACGCCTCCAGATGCTTGTCGGTAAATCGGGTCGTCGAGCCCTGCTTCACGCATCTCCTCAAACATCCGGCGGATTCCCTCCCCCAGCTCCTGTCCAAAGCTCAGATCTGAGCAGACTCGAGCAATGCGAGGATTTCGGGCAAAGCGTGTCGCGTCGAATGGATCGCTCAGGTCGACAAGTCCAGGAAAACGCCCAGGACTCCAAATCTCGATGCGATCATCGAAGATCTCGATCCGAATATGGTCGCCAGCGAGGCTATAGGAGCGATGAACGACAGCGTTGACCAACCCCTCGAGCCAGGCGTCCTCCGGGACCAAGGGCACATCTCCAAAGCGGCCTGTCGCGCCGACAAGCGCCCGTCTAACCGGCTGAAGACGCTGAATCGCCTCTCGCGCCTTGAATAGCTGGTGCGGAATCGGCCCTTCCACATGTATGTCCTCGAGGAGTTGCTGTCTTGCGCCTGACCCACGCTCACGACCTCGATATCTGAGCACGCGAACGAACGTCTCAGGAAGAAGCCTCTGTGGGTGTTGAGCAAAGAGCAGGCAGCCGGCGATGGTCAGAGTGCGATCGTCAGCCAAGCCTCGGGCCTGCAGTAGCCTCACGGGATCCGGGGCCCTGACCGCCTTCGCGTATTGCTCTACGAGAGATGTGTCCAGGTCGGCGACGCTCGCAGCTTGAAGCGGCCGGGCCTCATAGCTTGCCTGGCCCTTGTCATAGAGCAACTCCTGACGCTGACGAAACGTGAGTCGACGATTCTCGTCGCCGACCCTGAGGAAGACCTCGTCACGCTTGTTTGCGTGCACCACATCGCTTGGCTCGACTTCGATAACGAGAAGATGATCGGGATCGCCACGCTCGTTTTCACAGTCGAGGATTCGTTGACGTATACGTACAGGCGGATCGCAGAAGTCGATACTTGCCTGCATCTGCTCATTTCGTTTGTCGGGCAGGCGATCGGTTCCCTCCACCTTTCCGCTGCGGATGCCAACGACGATGATGCCTCCGTCGGCGTTCCCGAGACCAATCAACCAGTCAGCCAGATCTCGAGCGGCGATTCGAGTCGACTTGCGCTCAAACCACTGATCCTCCGGGATTCCTGCGAGTACCGGGCCAACCTCGTTGGGAGGTGCGCCGAGCGCGGACTCGACGTGCACAGTCGACATGCCCTTATTCTACTTGAAATTATTGCAAGTGCGGATATGCTTCGACTCGAAGCTCTTCTCAGCTACCAGCGCTTCGGGCGGCCGCCACAACCTCCTCCACCTGCTCGCGCGTCAACACCGGGCTCATCGGGATCGCCAGGTGCGTACGCGCGGCCTCGTCGGTCGCCGGGAGCTCGACCCCGGCGCCCCACTCGCGCATCGCGACCTGGCGATGTACCGGCGTGCGGTAGTAGGCCTTGTGGCCGATATCCGCCGCGGCGAGCGCGCTTTCCAACCGCTCCGCCTCGGGGTCAGAAACGACGTATAGATGCCATGCCGGCTCGGCGCCCTCCGTCGGCCGCGGCAGTTGCACCAGCTCACCCAGACCCGCCTCCTCGTAGTACCGCCCTGCCTGGCGGCGACCGTCGGCCCAGCCGTCGAGCTGGGGCAGCTGCACCCGCAGGATCGCCGCTTGGAGCTCGTCCAGGCGCGAGTTGTAGCCGAGGAGCTCGTAGGTGACCTTGTCGTGAGAGCCGTGGAAGCGCAGGCTGTGGGCGCGCTCGGCGAGCGCAACGTCTGAGGTCGTGATCATGCCGCCATCGCCGAAGGCGCCGAGGTTCTTCGAAGGGAAGAACGAGAACGTCGCCGCCTTCCCGAGCGCTCCTGGGCGCCGGCCGTCGCTTGCGATGGAGCCGGCGGCCTGGGCGGCGTCCTCCAGCACGGGCACTCCCAGCGCTTCGATCTCGTCGACCGCGGCGACGTTGCCGAACAGGTGCACGGCTATCACGGCCTTCGTGCGCGGGGTCAACACCGCACGCACCGTCTCGGTGCTCACGCAGTAGGTGGAAGGATCGATGTCGCAGAACACAGGCGTCGCCCCGGTCGGCGGGATCGCCTCGGCGGAGGCGTAGAACGTGAACGAGGGCACCACGACCTCATCGCCCGGTCCGACTCCCATCGCGCGCAACGCGATCGTGATCGCATCGGTGCCGTTGGCAACGCTCACCCGCGTACTCGGCGCCGCAGTAGGCGGCGAACTCGCGCTCGAAGGCGCTCACCTCCGGGCCGAGGATGTAGCGCTCGGAGTCGAGCACGCGATCGATCGCCGCCCGCAGTTCCCCGCGCAGCGGGGTCAGCGGCGTGGAGGTGTCGAACAGCGCCACCCCCATCGGATCAGCGTGGGGCGAGCAGCTCGAGATCGGAGCGGGTCATCAGGCGGATCAGCTCCTCGAAGGAGGTCTGCGGCTTCCAGCCGAGGTCGCGCTCGGCCTTCGCCGGGGTGCCGATCAGGTGGTCGACCTCGGCCGGCCTGACGAACGCGGGGTCGATCGTGACGTACTGCTCGAAGTCGCCCAGCCCGGCCTCGTCGAAGGCGACCTCGCAGCACTCGCGCACCGAGTTGGCCTTGCCGGTGGCGATCACGTAGTCCTCGGGGTGTCCCGCTGGAGCATCAGCCACATGGCTTCGACGTAGTCCTTCGCGTAGCCCCAGTCGCGTTCGGCGTCGAGGTTGCCCAGGCGCAGCTCCTTGGTCAGCCCGTGCTTGATCGCGGCCGCGTGCCAGGTGATCTTGCGCGTCACGAACTCCAGCCCACGGCGACGGGACTCGTGGTTGAAAAGGATGCCCGAGGTCGCGTGCAGGTCGTAGGACTCGCGGTAGTTGACCGTGATGAAATGCCCGTAGGCCTTGGCGACGCCGTAGGGCGAGCGCGGATAGAACGGCGTCGTCTCCGACTGGGGCACCTCGAGCACCTTGCCGAACATCTCTGAGGACGACGCCTGGTAGAAGCGCGCCTCCGGACAGACTTCGCGCATCGCCTCGAGCATCCGCGTGACGCCGACGCCGGTGAACTCAGCGGTCAGCGTCGGCTGGATCCAGGAGACAGCGACGAACGACATCGCGGCGAGGTTGTAGATCTCGGCCGGGCGCGCGGCCCGCAGGCTGTCGACCAGCGAGCGCTGGTCGAGCAGGTCCCCCTGGTGCAGGGTGATGCGGTCACGGAGGTGCTCGATGCGGTCGAACTTCTCGGTCGAGGCGCGGCGCACCATGCCATGGACGTCGTAGCCCTTCTCGAGCAGCAGCTCAGCCAGGTAGGAGCCGTCCTGGCCCGTGATCCCGGTGACTAGGGCAGAGCGTTTGTCGGTCATGGGAGGGACCCTACAGAGCCCCGTTGCCGAATCCACTCCACGGTCGCGGCGATGCCGTCCTCCAGCTCGATCCGTGCCTGCCAGCCGAGCAGCTGCTTGGCCTTCTCGACCGAGGGCCAGCGACGGGGCACGTCCACGGCGAAGCTCTCCAGATGCTCCAGCGCGAAGTCGGCGGGGTCCTCGCCGCACGACTCCCAGATGATCAGCGCGATCTCGGCGACCGTCAGCTCGCGCGAGGCGGAGATGTTGAAGTCCTCGTTGCGTCCCTTCGGCGAGCTCATCGCCGTGACGACCCCGTCGGCGATGTCATCCACGTGGGTCAGCGTCCGCGTCTGCTTGCCCGAGCCGAAGATCTGCAGTGGCTTCTGGCCCGCGAGGACCTTCGCGATCAAGTCGGGCACGGCGTGGGCGATGCCCGGTTCGGCGTCAGGGGCCTCGCCCGGGCCGTAGGCGTTGAAGGGGCGGCAGATCGTGTACTGCAGGCCATGCTCGTCGTGGGCGGCGCGGCAGTAGACCTCGCCGGTGAGCTTTGAGAAGCCGTACGCCGACTCCGGCGTCGGGCAGTCGGGCAGGTGGGACTCGGTCGTCGGGAACTCGGTTGCGCGCTCGAACACCATCGACGAAGACACGTATGTGAAGCGCTCGACCTCGAGGTCCAGCGCCGCCCTGATCACGGCGTTGTACAGCGCGTTGTTCACCTCCGTGAGCGTGTGCGGCAGGCGGTGGAAGTTGGCGATCCCGCCGACGATCGCCGCCAGATGGATCACGTGGCTGCAACCGTCGGTCGCCCGCTTGGCCTCGCTCAGCTCGCGCAGGTCGCCGGTATGGACCTCGCAGCCCTCCCGCATCCACCGCGGCGCCGGCCGTTGGTCGGAGACGCGCACCTCGTAGGCGGGATCGGCGAGCAGCCGCCGCACGACCGCGGCGCCGATCGTCCCGGCGCCGCCGGTGACCAAAACGCGACTCATGCGCTCGCTGTTCCCAGGATGGTGAGCTCAGAGGCGTAAGCGAACACCTGGCCGGCGCCCCAGCAGTTCCAGGGGTCCACCACTAAGCAGTCGCCGCCCGCCTGCGCGATGATCGCGGCGAGCGTTCGCGGATCGCGGAACTCGGAGTGGTCGGCGGCCACCACGACTGCGTCCGCGCCGTCCACCGCCTCCGAGAAGGAGGCTGTCGGCGTGGGCACATGGGGGTCGTGCACGGCGACGTCGGCTAGCTCGCGCTCGAGCAGGCGGATCAGCTTGTGGGCGAGCGAGTCGCGCTCGTCGTCGGTATCGGCCTTGAACGCCAGCCCAAGCACGGCCACCTTGCGGGCAGAGAGCGAGCCGAGGCGGCGCTCGATCCCCTCGACGAGGAACAGCGGCACCGACTCGTTCACGCGCGAGACGGCGAGCAGCATCCCGGGCGCGTGCGAGCGCTCCTCGGAGAACGCGAAGTCCTTGCGCAAACATGTCCCCGCCGTCAGCCCGGGCAGCGCGATCCCGCCGCGGGGGTAGTCGCGGTTGATCAGGTCGATCACGTCGAACACGTTCGCGGAGTGGCGCTCGCAGTCCATCATCAACAGGTTCGGCAGCGCGAAGTTGGTGTAGCGCAGGATGTTCGCCCAGATCTTCGCCAGCTCGGCCTGCACGGGCGTGGTCTGCACGATCGGCGCTCTGAAGGCCGCGAACAGCTCCGCGGCGACCTCACCCGAGCGGGCGCCGACGCCGCCGACGATGCAGGGCAGCGTGTCGATCTCCTCCAGAAAGCGCCCGGCCGCGATGCGCTCGGGCACGTGCGCGACAAACACGTCCTCGCCGATCTGAAAGCCGCGGTGCTTGGCGAGATAGCCGGCCACGAACTCGGTCGTCCCCGGCGCGACCGTCGAGCGCAGGATCAGTGCGTGCCCGGGGGCGAGCACCCCGAGCAGGTCGTCGAGCGCCGAGCGGATGTCGCGCATGTCGATCTCGATGTGCGAGAAGGACGGGGTGCCGAGCGTGATCACGATGTGGCGCGCCTGGGCGGCGTCGGCGACGCGCTCAGACAGCTTCAACCGGCCACTGGCATGCACCCGGTCGAGCAGCTCTTGGGCTCCCGTCTCCTGGAAGGGCATCCTTCCGTCGCGCACGGCGTCGAGGCGGGCGGAGTCGTTGTCGATCCCGACGACCTTCAACCCGCGGTCGGCGAACGACAGCGCCAACGGCAGGCCGACGCGGCCGAGGCCGATCACAGAGACGTCGGCGGTCGTTTCGAGGTTCGCCATCGAGGCCAGAGGTTAGCGACAGCTGTATTTGCTCAACGGCACTAACTTGGCTGATGAGAAATCAAAGGTTTGTCAAGCGGTGGCCTTCTCCAGGGTGACGGTATGCCCGAGGCGTTCGAGCTGGGCGACGAGGCGCCGGGCGTGCTTGTTGGGGTCTATGCGTGTGAAGTAGTCGCCGCCGAGGTCGTTGTAGATCTCGCCGTTTGAGAGCATGTGCCAGACAGCGATGATGATCGAGTGCTTGACTGCGCCGATTGCCCTGCGGTGGCCGCGTCGTGTCTTCAGTCGGCGGTATTGCGCGGAGAGGTAGGTGGTGTCGCGTGAGCGGATGTTCGCGTGAGCGGCCTCGGTGAGCGCGATGCCCAGCCACTTTGATCCCTTGCGTGTGTGGCCGGAGCGGCGCTTGCCGGCTGACTGGTCGTTGCCGGGACATAGGCCCGCCCAGCTCGCGAGGTGACCGGCGGTCCGAAAGCGGCTCATGTCGGCGCCGGTCTCGGCGATGATCACCTCGGCGGTGCGCCGTTGAACGCCGGGGATCGTGCACAGCAGCTCAACGGCTGACTCGAAAGGGGCGATCTTCTCCCCGATCGCCTCGGAGAGCAGCGTGATCTGCTCGTCGAGGAAGTCGATGTGGGTGAGGATCGTGCCGACCACGAGTGCGTGCTCTTCGCCGAAGCGGCCCTCCAGCGCTTCGCGTAGCGCGGGGATTTTGGCGCGCAGCTTGCCCTTGGCCAAGTCGGCCAGCACCTCGGGGTCCCTCGTGCCCTGGCATAGCGCGTCGAGCATCGCGCGCCCCGACTTGCCGAGGATGTCCGTGGCGACGCAGTCGAGCTTGATCCCGGTGTCCTCGAGGATCTTGTGCAGCCTGTTGGCCTCGCGTTGACGCTCACCGATCTGTGCCTTGCGATACCGGGTGAGGTTGCGCAGCGTGCGGATCGGCTTCGGCGGCACGAAGCTCGCGTTCAACAATCCCGCCTCCAACAGCTGGCATAACCATGCCGCGTCGGAGACGTCCGTCTTGCGCCCGGGAACTTGCTTGACGTGACGAGCGTTGACGAGCATGCACTGAAACTCGTCCTCGAGGATCGCCCACGGGGGCTTCCAGTAGACCCCGGATGCCTCCATCACCACATGCGTGACCCCATGCGCCGAGAGCCAGTCGCGCAACCCCAAAAGCCCCTGCACGGTCGTCTTGAACTCCGCCACATGCTGCTCGCGCCGGCGGCCACTACCAGCTGGAGTGCGCACGCACGCGGTTACCTGCTCCTTATGGACATCCAGCGCCCCAGGGCGCTCGATAACTGTCTCCATCACACCACTCCTTCAAGCTCGACGACAAAATAGTCGCCCGGGGAGTCCTGATAACTACGAATCTGATGAGCGTGCTCTTGGCAACAGTCCAAGGTGCCGGCAGGGCTCCCACGCCAAACTAATTACGGGCTCACAGGCACCAAGCGAAACCGGCGTCAGCAGGCGACCCCCCAAGGATCACCGATTTCACCCGCCCACGGGTGGCCGACACGGCCATGAACAACTAATTTGGTTTCGGCGCCGAGCGACGCTCGCGCAGGTACTGACGCGCGAAGCCCGCCACGAAGCGGGGGTTGTAGCGGGCATAGCGCCGCCACAGGCGGCGGGGCTCGCGGTACAGCCGGTAGGTCCACTCCAGGCCATTGCGCTGCATCCAGGGCGGCGCCTGGGGGACGAGGCCGGCATGGAAGTCGAAGGCCGCGCCCACGCCGACGAGCAAAGGCGCGAACAGGCGAGGTCGCATACGCGCCATCCACAGCTCCTGCTTGGGCTGTCCGATGCCAACCCAGACGACTGCGGCCCCCGAGCCGTCGATCTCAGCGATCACCTGGTCCTCCTCGACCGGTGTGAGCGCCCGGAAGGGTGGAGAGTGGCCGCCGACGATCCTCAAGGCGTGGAAACGTTCACGCAGACGCCGTTCGAGCAGCTCAAGTGCGTCCTGATCGCGCCCACCGTAGAGGTAGATGGGGGTCCCCGAAGAGGCGGCGCGCTCGCAGTAGTGGGCCATCAGGTCGGGCCCGTAGACGCGGGTGGCGCGGGCGTGCCCGAGCGCGTGTAGCGCCCACACGAGCGGCTGGCCGTCGGGCACGGCGAGTGTCGCGCCGAGCACGGCTGCGTGCACGGCGGGATCCTCGTGGGCCGACATCACGAGGTTCACGGCGGCGGCCGTCAGGTAGCCGCGCCCGTCGCCGGCGATCAGGGCGTCCATCCAGTCCATCACCTCGGCGTAGTCGGACACCGCGAGCGGCATGCCGAGGATCTCGGCGGTCGCGGGTGTGGCGATGGGTGTCCTGAAAGCGGGAGACATGACGATTGCGTGAAGATACCCGTCGGCCATGGCGATCGACCCCGACTTCTGGGCTGGACGGCGTGTGCTGCTGACCGGCCACACCGGCTTCAAGGGCGCGTGGCTGTCGCTGTGGCTGCAGGCGCTCGGCGCGAAGGTCAGCGGCGTGGCGCCGGGAGCGCCGACGCGGCCATCGCTGTACGAGCTGGCCGGGATCGGAGCGCGGATGGAGTCCGAGCGCCCGATCGACGTGCGCGACGCGGATGCGCTGCGCGAGGCGCTGCGCGAGACACGTCCTGAGGTCGTGCTGCACTTGGCGGCCCAACCGATGGTCAGGCGCTCACTGCGCGATCCGGCGATGACGTACGCGGTGAATGTGCTCGGCACGGTGAACGTGCTCGAGGCGGTGCGCACAGAGCAAGGCGACGTACAGGCGGTGATCGTTGTGACCTCGGACAAGTGCTACGAGAATCCCGAGGACGGATCGCGGCGGTTCGTGGAGGACGATCCGCTCGGGGGCAGCGACCCTTATTCGAGCTCGAAGGCGTGCGCGGAGCTGATCACCGCGGCCTATCGCCGCTCGTTCTTTTCCACCGATCAGGCCCCGCGGATCGCGACCGCACGCGCGGGCAACGTGATCGGTGGCGGGGATTGGGGCGAGGACAGGCTGATCGGCGACATCGTGCGAGGGGTGCGGGCGGGCAAGGTGGTGAAGCTGCGCAACCCGGAAGCGGTGCGTCCCTGGCAGCACGTGTTGAACCCGCTGAGCGGATATCTGCGGCTTGCGCAGGAGCTCTGGCACGAGCCGCAGGCGGCGCAGGCTTGGAACTTCGGGCCGCGCGACGGCGATGCGCGCACGGTGCGCTGGATCGTCGAGCGGTTGGAGGAGCTGTGGGGCGGGGCCTTCAAATGGGAGCTGGATAGGGCAGAGAACCCTCCCGAGGCAGGCTATCTTGCGCTGGATTCGGGCAAGGCGGAGCGGCGCCTGGGCTGGCGAGCGGAGTGGGATCTGGGGCAGGCGCTGGAGCGGATCGTCGCATGGCATGAGGCCGAGCGCCGGGGCGAGGACGTACGGGAGACGAGCCTCGCGCAGATCGAGCAGTTCAGCGGCGGGGGAGCCTGAAGCAGATCGAGCTGTTCGATTGCGCGCCAGAGTGAGGGCGCACGGCCCACAATTTTGAGCAAATAGCGGCATTTCACTGAGCCAAAGTTCGTGTAGTTCATAGGCTTTGGGTGATGAGCCCACTGACCGTGCGTCGCTACCGCGCCGAGCGCATGCTGCGCAAGGAGTTCGAGGGGCTGCGCGGCCGGGTGCTGGGGACGGTGCGAGGGCGACTGCGGGCGAGTGGCGTGAGCCTCGACCCGAGCGACCTGGAGGCCTGTTACGCGCAGGCGTGGCAAGGCCTGTACGCGGCGATGCTGGCGGGCGAGGAGATCGCCAATCCCACCGGATGGCTCGCGCTCGTGACCTTTCGCCGGGCGATCGAGGAGCACCGCTCGCGCCGTCGCGGCTACCCCACGGCGGGCGTGGGAGAGCCGGACGGGTTTCATGGCGCGGGCGCGGCCGGCGAAACCGAGCCGGCGGAAGAGCGCGACTTCGCGGGTGAGCTGGACGACCGGACCCGGCTGCGCCAGCTGTTCGAGGGGCTGCGCGGGCGCCTCAGCGAGCGCGAGCAGCAGGCCGCGGCGCTCTGCTATCTGCAGGGCCTCTCGCGCTCGGAGGCGGCCACGCGGATCGGAATTTCAGAGTCGCGCATGCGCAAGTTGATGGAGGGCGCCGGGCCCGGGCGCCCCGGTGTGGCGGGCAAGGTCGGCGAGCTCGTCGAGACGATCCGCGGCGGCGGCTGGTGCGAGGAGCAGGGGTCGCTGATGCGCGGCCTGGCCTTCGGCATCCTCGATCCGGAGGGAGAGCGCTACCGGCTGGCGCTTGCGCACCGGAGCGAGTGCCCGGCCTGCCGCGCGTACATCCTCTCGCTGCGCGGCCTCGCCGCGGTGCTGCCGGTGCCGATCTTCCTGCCTGGGGTGCTCGGCGCCGGGGCGCTCGCGGGGGCGACGGGCGCCGGAGTTGGAGCGGGGGCTGGCGCCGGCTCGGGCGCGGGCGGGGCTGGGGCTGGAGCGGGGGCAGGCGCGGGGGCAGGAGCAGGGGCGCAGATCTCCTCCGGGATCGGCGCGCTGTCGGCGTCGGGAGCCGCGGGCGCCGGTGGCGTCGCGGGTGGGGGCTGGCTGCTCGCGGGAGGAATCGGCGCGAAACTCGCCGTTGGCTGCCTGGTTGTGGCCGTCGGCGCGGGTTGTGTCGCACTGACGGGCGCTCCCCTGCTCGCCCCGCACCAGGCCGTCCATCGCCACCATATCGAGCGTAGCTATGGCGCCGGCCCACCGGTGGCCCCGCAGGCCCTGAGCTCCTCGATAGCGGACACCCAGCCGATCCGCCAAGCTCAGCGCACCGGCGCGCGGCGAGCCTTCGAGCTCGACCCGCGCTGGCGTCACCGAAGCACTGCTCCCCGCGGCCGCCAAGGCCAGCCGCGAGTTCGGCCCCGAGCGCGCCTTCGCGGGGACCTCGTCCTCTTCGACTTCTTCTTCCGTCCCCTCTTCCACGCCGCGAGCGTCCAGCGCAAGGGCGGCCTCCGCCGGTGATTCGAGCGCCGGCGGTGGATCGAGCGCTCAGGGATCCACCGCGGCCGCGTCGGGCGAGTTCACATCCACCGCCGCCTCGGCGTCCGGCGGGAAATCGACCACGCCCTCCTCCGGAAGTGGCGAGGGCCGCCGGCGGCGCCGCCCAGCACGAGTTCGGGATCGGCTAGCGCTGCAGTCGCGCGGAAAGACCTTGCTCAGTGAGCCTGAGCGCGAGCGGGTTGCCGCGCGGGCGCAGCTTGCCGGTGGCGACCGCACGTAGCGGGTCCAGGCGCTCGCCGATGATGTCGACCCAGTCCTGGTAGGCGACGCGCAGGCGCAGGTCGGGACTCGAGCGCCTCACCCTGCTCGACGGCGCTCGAGCCGTTGTTGACGGTGAGGTGCCAGGTGGGGATGTCGGGGTCGGTGAACTCCCACTGGAAGGTGGTGGGGCGGCGCAGGCCGTGGTTGGGGTTGACCTGGCGGCGGATCGTGTCGAACAGCAGCGCCACGGTCTCGGGGTCGCGCTTGGACGGGCCTTCGCGCACGCCGATGATGCCGGCCTTGGCGAGCGCGCGCCCGCGCTGGGAGACCTCCAGCGGGTGAGAGTCCGGGCGGCAGCAGCGGCGGTCCGGGAAGCGTCTCGATCGGGCAGGCCGGCGGAGCGCAGCTTGGTGGTCATCGAGGTCAGGCCCTCGACGCCGACCTCGTCGTAGGTGGCGCCGAACACGGTTATGTAGCGTTCGTCCCAGCCCGGGCGGCATCAGCACCTGGGCGGTGTAGCGGGTGACGTCGCGCAGGATGCGGGCGACCGCCTTGGGCACGCCGACGGGGTCTTCGCGCTTCAGGTCGGAGAGCAGCTTCACGCCGAAGCCGATGTGGCGCTGCTCGTCGGCGGCGATGTTCTGCCATCCCCTGGCGGAACGCCGGCAGCACGTTGCGCTGCTTCGAGGTAGCTGCAGATGAAGTGCTGGCCGGGCTGGGCGAGGGCCGCCTCGATCACGACGTGGTAGAGCGTGACTGCGGCGGCGAGCTGTGGCCGTCGAGCGGTCGGCGCGCAGTTCGTCGGCCATCGTGTCGAGGCGGTCGAAGATCTTGCGAAAGCCGGGGGTGAGCTGGGGCTTGATCGCGCTGCAGGCCGCTCGCCATCGAGCCGTCGCCGATGCCCGCAGACCTCGTGCATGAAGCGCTTGAAGAAGACCGCGTGGCGCGCCTCGTCGACCTGCTGGGTGGTGAGGAAGTACTTCTGCTCCTCCAGCGGCGCCGCGTCAATGTACGGGGAGAGGTTGTCGGCGACCACGTCCTCGCCCCAGAAGAACAGGCGAGTAGTTCCACAGCGCCGCCTGTGCGCTCGAACTCGGTGAAGTCCTCGCGCCACTGGCGGGCGTCCTCGGTGAAGTCGAGCTCCATCGCGCTCCAGTTGCCGCGCTCCCAGCGCGAGTAGAGATCCTCGTAGGTGATCGAGTCGGTCGGCAGATGGGCGTCCGCCGAGGGGGACGCGTCCGTCGAGCTGGAAGGGTGGTGTCGTGGCGATCGCCATGGGTTGCTCCTCTATACGCGGTCGACTTTGGCCAGGTAGCCAGGATGCACGCTATCGAATTCCCGGGCCTACTCGACAGCGCTCAGGAAACCTCGCGCAGCTCCCCTGTGTGCACGTCGTAGACGAAGCCGCGCACGCTGTCCTTGTGGGGGATGAACGGGCTCGCCTGGATGCGAGCGAGCGACTGGCGCACATCCTCGTCGAGATCGTCGAAGGCCTCGACTGCCCACGCCGGCTTGATGCCGGTTTCGTCCAGAAGCGAGCGCTTGAACTCGTCGTCGGAGAACGTCAGCATCCCGCAATCGGTGTGGTGGAGCAGGACGATCTCCCGCGTGCCGAGCATCCGCTGAGAGATCGCCAGCGAGCGGATCGCGTCGTCGGTGACGACCCCGCCCGCGTTGCGAATCATGTGGGCGTCCCCTAGATCCAGACCGAGCAGGCCGACGAGGTCCATGCGCGAGTCCATGCATGCGAGCACCGCGACTTTGCGGGCCGGAAGGAGCGGCACCTCGCCCTTGTCGAAGCTCGCGGCATACGCGCTGGCGTTCTGGAGCAGGTCGTCGGTCGCGCTCATGGCTGCGCGTCACTTTAGTTTGTCCACGGCGTCTGCGGTACGGCGCTCCCGATAGCCTCGCTGGAAGATGTCGAGCTCCGCCTCAAAGCCGGTGACGGACGGGGAGACAGTTGGCCTGCTGGCCCCTCTCCGGCAAGCGCCGGCGACGGTCCCCGCGCTGGTCGCGATGGCGCTGTTCGTCGTCTGGGCCACCGACCAGGCGGGTTACCCGGTCACCCATTGGGCGCCGGGGGGGCTGATCGTGCTGGCGCTGCTCGGCATCACTCTGGGAGCGGTCGGGCTGCGCTTGGGGGAGGTGCCGACTGCCGGTGAAGATCGCGCTGGGATGCCTGGCGGTGTACACGGCGCTGAGCTTCGCCTCGATCCTGTGGGCCGCCGTGCCGAGCGACGCCTGGGAAGGGGCTAACCGGACGCTGCTGTACCTGCTCGTGTTCGCGCTGTTCGCGCTGTGGCCCCAGCGCGGGGCAAGCGCGGTGCTGCTGCTGGGGGGGTGGACGCTGGCGATGATCGGGCTGGCCGCGTTCGTCGTGCTGCAGGTGAACGCCGCCAGCGCGAGGAGCCTGCCAACGCCTGATTCCCGAAGGACGCCTGGTCGATCCAACCGGCTATGTCAACGCCGACGCGGCGAGTGGCTGATGGCGTTCTGGCCGGCGCTGCTGCTCGCCCGTAGCGAGCGTTTGCCGTGGGCGCTGCGCGGCGTTCTGGCCGGCGGCGCGGTGCTGCTGGCGGAGGTGGCGCTGCTCAGCCAGAGCCGGGGCTCGCTGTACGCGACTCCGGTGATGCTCGCGCTCGTGTTCGCGCTGTTGCCAGGACGCGTGCGCACGTTCGCGGTGCTCGTGCCGGTGGCGGTGGGCATCGGCGTGGCGGCGCCGGCGGTGCTTCGCGTCGGCGACCATCTGAAGACCGGCCGCGTCGCAGCCGGCGGCGATGCACAGCGCGACCGCGGCGACGTTCGTGGCGGCGGTGGTGGTGGGGCTGCTCGTGGCGATGGGCGCGGCGATCGAGCACCGGCGATCCTTCTCGCCGAGCACCGCGAGGCGAGTCCACCGGAGCGTTGCGGCAGTGGCGGCCCTCGGCTGCTCGTGGCAGTCCTCGTCGGTGGCGTGGTGGCTGGCGGGAACCCGGTGCAACGGATCGAACATGGATGGCACACGTTCAAGGGCGGCTACAGCCGCCGATAGCACCAGCGGCAGCCGGTTGGTGAGCGGGCTGGGGAGCGATCGCTACGACTTCTACCGCGTGGCGCTGGACGAGTTCGCCGCTCATCCGCTGGTCGGGATCGGCGCGGACAACTTCCGGCAGCAATACCTTGCTCACGGTCGCAGCGACGAGACGCCGCACTATCCGCACAGTGTCGAGCTGCGCACGCTGGTGAGACAGGCGTGATCGGGGCATTGCTGGCGCTGGTGGGTTTGGGGGCCGCGCTGCGTGGCGGCCACACGCGGTCTCCGTGGGCCCGATCCGCTCGGGCGCGCGTCGTCGCGGCGGCGCTGGCAGGGTTCGCCTACTGGGCGGTGCATGGCTCGTTCGACTGGTTCTGGGAGTTCGCTGGGTTGGGGGCGCCGGCGTTTGCGCTGCTGGGCTTGGCTTGCGCGCTCTCCCCGCGTGAGCCTCAGAAGCCCGGCTCGCAACACCTCAGGCGGCTGGGGATTGCCCTCGGCGCTGTGGTGGCGCTAGTGGCCGTCGCCTCGCTGACGGCTCCGTGGCTGAGCCAGCTGCAGGTGCAGAGCGCCGCGCGCATTTGGACGAAGTCGCCGCAGACGGCCTACGTCACCTGAACGACGCGGCGCGATTGAATTCTCTGAGCGACGAGGCGTATTCGGTGGCCGGAAGCATCGCGCTGCGCTTCGGCGACCTCACGCGCGCGAACGACGAGTTCGCGCTGGCGCTCGGGCGCACGCCCGGAGATGCCTATGCCACGCTGGAGCGCGGGGCAATCGCCTCGACCGAGAACGAGCGCCGTGCGGCGTTGGAGTTGCTCGAGCGGGCCGCGCGGCTTGATCCCCGTGATCCGCTGACCCGGCAGGCGCTGCGGCTGGCAGGGGAAGGTAAGCGCGTAAACATCGAAGAACTGAACCGCTCAATCCTGCTCAACGCTCAACAACTCGAATGAAACCATCGTGTTGCTAGGCCAAAGACCAAATTTTCTGCTCGACACGCGTCCCAACCTTCGGTAGCTTGTGGGGGGAGCCTGGGTCGATTCGTTGACCTTTGGCGCTCGCTGAAGCGGTCGCGAGTGGGCAGGGAGCGATGACGACCATGGCACGGAGAGTGGACACGATGTCGCTCTGGCCAGGAAAGGGACCCAAGGTAGGGACGTATGACAAGCCATCGCAACGATTCTCTTGACGCTGATCTCGCTGACGGCTATCTCGGTCGCGACTCCGTCCTCAGCGCTTGCCGGCCCGCTGCTCAGTGGCTACGGCGGTCCGGGCGAGGGCAACCAGGCGATCCTCGGTTCTGCCCTCCTGGGTGGCAGGGGCTCGTCGGGTGGCTCCTCGGGATCGACCGGCTCCTCGCCGGGCGCTGCGGCCGAAACGGCCGGCGCGCAGTCTGGACGGCGCCAGAGCAATGGCCCTACCACCGGTTCAAGCGGGCCTGGGTCCACTGCCGGCGGTCAGCCAAAGGGCGCTGCCCGGGAGGACGCGACCAACTCTCGGGATGGCAACGCAGAGTCATCCGGCGCCGCCGCTCGCGCATATCCCATCTCCTCCGGTGACCGCGTTGCGTCGCAACAGAGCTCCGGAGCTTCGGACACGCTGGGCTTATCCGGCGCGGATCTGACATATGTCTTACTGGTGCTTTGCGCGCTGGTGCTCACAGGCGTGCTCACGAGGCGCTTGGTGCAGGCGGCTGGACCGGAGGGGACGCAATGACTAAAGGCGACAGCACATAGAACCCGAGTAACTGAGTAGGGATAGGACTCCCTCGAGCCATGGACCCCAGCCACATCACCCGGCAGACATCCGGCACGCTCCCGCTGAGTGGCCCACTGCCCGCGACGCGAGATGCCCCACAGCCACAGGCGCTGCGCAGCGGCGCGTTCAGCGGGCCTCTGCAATGGCTGCTCGAGGGGCGGGGGTGGAGCATGCTGCGTCCAGCGGTCGACTTCGTGCTGCTGTGCCTGGCGGTAGGGCTTTCGCTCGGTGGCGTGCATGGAGTCCTGCATGTCTCAGGGGTTCGTTCACCGCTGCTGGCCCTACCGCCGCTGGTGATGCTCTTGCTCTACCTGCGCGGGCTGTACCGCACGCGCCTGCGTGCGCTGGTCCTCGACGGCGTGGTGCCCGTTGTGAGCGCTGTGTCCGTCGCCGCGATGACGGTCGCGATGCTCGGGCTGTTCGTCAACGGACGCGTTCCGAGCCAGGCCGACTGGGTGCGGGCGTGGCTGTTCGCGCTGCTCGCGGTCGGCGGTGGCCGTGCAGTCCTCTCGCTCGTCCAGCGCTGGGCACGCGCGCGGCGGCTGGTCGGCAAGCAGGTGCTGATCATGGGCGCGGGTGTCGTCGGCTCGCAGGTGGCGCGACGGCTGGAGAGTCACCCCGAGTACGGGCTGGTCCCGATCGGTTTTCTCGACGACGACCCCCGCTCGATCGCCGAGGTCGGCGGCCGCGAGATGCCGGTGCTTGGAACAGTGGAGAATCTCGACGAGACCGTCGAGCAGACCGGCGCTAGAAACCTGATCGTCGCGTTCTCGTCGGTCGCGGACGCGCGTGTGAGCCGTCTGATCCAGCGCTGCCAGGAGCTGGGCATCGAGGTCTCGGTCGTGCCGCGGATGTTCGACACGATCAACAACCGCGTGGGTTATGACACGGTCGGCGGGCTACCGCTGATGTCCTTTACGACGGTCAATCCCCGGGGGCTGCAGTTCGCGGTCAAGCACGCGTTCGACCGCGTCTTCGCTCTGGTGCTGTTCGTGGGTCTGTCTCCTCTGATCCTGGGCGCGGCGCTCGCGGTCCGCCTCAGCTCGCGCGGACCGGTGCTGTTCCGCCAGCGTCGCATGGGCCGTGACGGGAAGTTGTTCGATCTATACAAGTTCCGTTCGATGCACGTGGACCTCTCACAAGCCGAGATGGGCGCCAACGACGATGCGAGCGGACTGGAGTTCCTGCTCGGCGGAGACACCGCGCCGGGGGGGGTCGAGGGCGATGACCGCCGCACCCCGATTGGGCGCTTCCTGCGACGCTCCTCAGTGGATGAGCTGCCCCAGCTGCTGAACGTGCTACGCGGCGAGATGAGCCTGATCGGCCCTCGTCCCGAGCGTCCCGAGTTCGTGGAGCTCTTCATCAACCAGGACATCAACCGCTACGACGATCGACACCGGGTCAAGTCGGGGATCACCGGCTGGGCTCAGGTGCACGGGCTGCGTGGCCAGACCTCACTCGCCGAACGCGTGGAGTGGGACAATTACTACATCGCTCACTGGTCGCTCGGCCTCGATCTCAAGATCCTTGCTCTGACGCTGCTGGCGCTGCTCCGCAACAGCGCCGAGTGATCTGCGGGTCTCAGATGCTGCGCTGCGCGGCCTTCTTGAGCCCTGCCCAGTATTGATAGACACGCACCCGTAGACCTGTGGTGCCTAGCACTGAAGGCAACGCAAGCGAGTAGCGGTTGAAGCGATTGAGTACGAACAGGGCTCGATAGCGCAAGAGGCTGCCTTTGAAGACTTCGAGCTCCATGTAGTCGCCGACGGGCCCCGACCCGCTCGCCAGCACCCGGCCGCCGCTTCTGCGAAGGCTCAGGGTCACTGAGCTGACAGGACCTAGCGGCGAGGCAAACGCTTGAGAGAGCGCCACAAACGCTGGCTTTGGCGTGCCGCTTGCGTACAGAACGCCGAATTCTTCCTGGAGGAAGCCCTGCAGCTTGTAGACGACCTCGGCGGCGATATAGGTGGTATGGGCAAGCTCGCGGAACGTGTTGGTCAGATTGGCTGCCTGAGTCTGCGCGGTGACGCATGCCTGTTCCTGCTGAACCTTCTGGAGCGGATAGCAGCTGCTCCAGCCAAACTCGTTGAGCCACAGCGGCTTGGGATCGCCGTTGGCCAGTTGCACTTCGTGGATCGAGCGCAATGAGGCGAGGGTCAGGGTGTAGAAATGCACGGACAGGCCGTCGTAGTAGCCCTTGATGCCGGCTGCATAGAGGGCACGCAGAAAGACTCCGTTTGCGCCGACAAGCGACCCCGCCAGTACCGGCACGCTCGAGTTCGCTCGCTTGATCGCGGGATAGGCGGCCCGCAGGATGGCGGCATAGCGACGCGGTTTGTTCTGGCCCAGCGAAGTAGAGCTGGTTGGCCTGGTCTGGCTCGTTCCAAACTTCGATCGCGGCCAGGCGCGTTCCATAGCGCTGGGCCAGGTAGGCGACGAAGATGGCATAGTCGGCGGGATTGCTCGGAGGCCAGGCGTTGGCCTGACATGGCTGTCCGGGCACGCATGCGCGCTGTAGCGACGCTGGCGCCGAGGAGGCCCAGCATGGAGAGCTATCCACCATCATGATCACGCGGATGCCGTCGGCCGCCGCGTCGCTCACCAGGCGATCGGCAAAGGCCAACGAACTCGGGTCGATCTTGCCCGGCCCGCCCGGCTCTAGTACAGACCATGGCACTTCGGTACGCACGACCTTGGCGTGGAGCGCCTGCGCTTGGGCGATCGCTTGGTCGGCTTCCTGAAGAGGCTCGGGGCCGACGCCGATGATGTTCACGCCGCCCAAGGGTGGTGTGGCGGAGGAGTGCGCGCTTGGTACACGCTTGGCGTCGCCGGCGGGCGCGAGCCAAGCGAGCACGCACAGCCCGAGCGTCAGCGAGAGGAACAGCTTATGATGGCGTCCGGCCATTTGCGTGCGTGAGTGTCCTGCCATCTCTACACGATAGTCGCGGGCGCCACGATCGGCGCAAGCACTCGCCCAACCAGTCCAAGTAGGCTGCCTGTTGCCATGTCTCCATTCTGGATCTGGACGCAGATTGCGATCGTCGTGTTCGTGGTCATTGGGATGATCGTGGCGATCACGAAGCTCGCGTGAGCAGACCTCGTGGCACAGGTATGATCGCCCAGGCTACGTGTGCGTTTGCTCTCGACACTGACAAGGGAGGATCATGTTCAAATCGATCGTGGTGGGGACGGACGGCTCCGATACGGCTACCCAGGCGGTGCGCCAGGCGGTCGACCTGGCTCGCTCCGTGGGGGCGAAGCTCGAGCTGGTGAGCGCCTATGAGCCGGTGCCGGCCCAGCGGCTGCAAGGGGAACGGCGCGACGCTCCGGAGGATCTGCAGTGGGCGATCAACCCCCGGGAGGATGTCGACGCGACGCTGGAGGCGGCCGCCACGGTGGCGCGCGAGGCGGGGGTGACCGTCAATGTGTATCCGCGCCAGGGCGATCCCGCCGACGCGATCCTCGATGTCGCCGAGGAGCAGGAGGCCGATCTCGTCGTCGTGGGCAACAAGGGGATGACCGGGGCGAAGCGCTTCCTGCTGGGCTCGGTGCCCAACAAGGTCTCCCACCACGCTCCGTGCTCGGTGCTGATCATCCGTACGACTTGAGCCTGCGACCGGTCTGTTGCCGATTTACGGCCCCAGGCGAGGGCACGGTGGTTGAGCGCTACGGTAGCGCCCTGACAAATTGTGAGATGGTGTTGCTTGCTTCATTCGCCACGTAGACGGATTTGCCGTCAGGGCTTGCGGCGACGCCATAGGGAGATTTACCCGACATAACCATGGCAGGAGTCAATGGACTAAGAGCACCGGTTTCAGGGTTGCGGTTGTACTGTGACACTGATGCCACGCCACTATCGGTCACGTAAGCGGACAGACCGTTAGAGCTGACGATCACAGAAAAGGGTTCGCGTCCCGTTGTGACTGTCGCGGGACTCAAGGCGGTGAGTTCACCCGTTTCTGTATTGCGACTATATTGAGAGACCGTTGCGCTACCGCTGTTTGCTACATAGGCAGACTTGCCGTCAGGGCTGACGACAACATAATGTGGCAGTTCACCCGCTTCAACTGTTGCTTGAGTCAATGCTGTGAGCGCCCCGGTTTGAGTGTTGCGGCTGTACTGAGACACTGCTTTGCTGCCCCGGTCCGCCGTATATACGGACTTGCCGTCGGGGCTGACAGCGATGCTGTTGGGAGACGTGGCCGTCGCCACCGTAGAAGGACTCAAGGCTGTGAGCCGTCCGGTTTCCGTGTTGCGACTGAACTCAGAGATCGTTTTGCCGCCGTAGTTTGCCACGTAAACCGATTTGCCATCGGAACTGACTTCAATTCCATGTGGCGAGTCGCCCGTGGCCACGGTGGCGGGACTTAGCGCGGTGAGCTTGCCCGTTTCTGAGTTGCGCGAGAACTGTGAAACCGCGTCGCTGCCAAAGTCAGTCACGTAGACGTACTTGCCATCAGGGCTGACCGTGACGGAGCGAGGTTCGCTACCTGTCGCAATCGTGGCGGGACTCAACGCGATGAGCTTGCCAGTTTCGGTGTTGCGACTGTATTGCGAAAGCGTTTTCCCGCCCTCATACGCCACGTAGACCGACTTGCCGTCTGGACTTACGACAACACCGATGGGCTGGGTTTGCGCTGCCACAGTGGCAGGACTGAGCGACGTCAGTTCGCCATCTATCGGGCTGGTTTTCACCACGTTGGCGCCTGCTTCGTAGTGCTGTGTGATCTGGGTGGGGGTGAGGGCTGTGTTGTAGAGGGCGACTTCGTCGACGGATCCCTTGAGATAGGAGGTGCTCGAACTCTGCCCGATGGCTAGTGGCAGGGTGTTGTTGGTGAGGGTTTGGTTGGCGACGGTGCCGGTGACGTCGGTCCCGTCGAGGTAGAGGTGTACGGAGGACCCGTTCTTGGTCGCGACGACGTAGTGCCAGCTGGTGGTGTCGGTGGTCGCTACGTTGGCCGTGGCGATGTTGCCATAGGTGGAGCGGCGTAGGGTGAGCTGGTCGGCTTCGTTGAACATCAGTGCCCATGAGCCTTCCTGCTTGGAGGCGATCACTTCGTTGGATTCAGTTTTCGACGCTCCGCGTTTGACCCAGGCCTCGATCGTAAAGTTATCGCCGACGTTGAGCGAGCTGGCTGATGGCACGCTCACCTGGCCGCTCAAGCCGTCGAGGGTCACGGCGGTGTCGGGGTCCCCGCTGATGGCTCCGGGGGTGCCCAGGGTCACGCTGCCGAGATAGGTGCCGTTGTCGTGGTTCGCGGTCGAGTCGCACGCAACGGTGCCCGAAGACTCCCCCACACGCCAATAGCCCACCAGCCCTGGCGTCGAGGAGACCACGCCCGAGTACGACGACTGGCGCGGAGAACAAGCAGCCGCGGGCGTAGCTGACGCTTGATTGGACGGGTTGCTCTGATTGCCCGCGCTTTCATAGGCGGTTACTCGATAGGTGTAGGTGCTTCCGTTGGTGAGCTCGGTGTCTGTGTAGGCAAGCGTCGCGGAGGAAACCGTAGCCAGCGGGGTAGAAGGCCAGCTCCCGTTCGCTTCGGCGCGATACACCTTATATCCAGCCACATTTTTGCTCGAACTAGCCGTCCATTGTAGGCTCGCTGTGCCATTGCCTGGCGTGGCGCTCAGAGCGCTGGGAGGCGCCAGTACGGCCGCAAGGCCTGCTTCGTAGTGCTGTGTGATCTGGGTGGGGGTGAGGGCTGTGTTGTAGAGGGCGACTTCGTCGACGGATCCCTTGAGATAGGAGGTGCTCGAACTCTGCCCGATGGCTAGTGGCAGGGTGTTGTTGGTGAGGGTTTGGTTGGCGACGGTGCCGGTGACGTCGGTCCCGTCGAGGTAGAGGTGTACGGAGGACCCGTTCTTGGTCGCGACGACGTAGTGCCAGCTGGTGGTGTCGGTGGTCGCTACGTTGGCCGTGGCGATGTTGCCATAGGTGGAGCGGCGTAGGGTGAGCTGGTCGGCTTCGTTGAACATCAGTGCCCATGAGCCTTCCTGCTTGGAGGCGATCACTTCGTTGGATTCAGTTTTCGACGCTCCGCGTTTGACCCAGGCCTCGATCGTAAAGTTATCGCCGACGTTGAGCGAGCTGGCTGATGGCACGCTCACCTGGCCGCTCGAGCCGTCGAGGGTCACGGCGGTGTCGGGGTCCCCGCTGATGGCTCCGGGGGTGCCCAGGGTCACGCTGCCGAGATAGGTGCCGTTGTCGTGGTTCGCGGTCGAGTCGCACGCAACGGTGCCCGAAGACTCCCCCACACGCCAATAGCCCACCAGCCCTGGCGTCGAGGAGACCACGCCCGAGTACGACGACTGGCGCGGAGAACAAGCAGCCGCGGCCAAAGCCTGATTCGAAGGGCTCAGAGGTGCCGCAACGAAATCGGCAACAAGCCCAAGCATCACGACAGCCGTGAGACTCATTCTCCACCGGAGCGTCCGTGCTCGTAGGATATCAATCATTCGGCCAGAAGCCTACCATGCCCTCAAGTGCCTCGCAACCCAGATCATCCCTTCATCTAGGAGCCATTCCACGTCTTCAACACGCGGAGCTGGTTCCAAGGGATGTGCGGCATGTCGTAGTAGTCCGAGCTGAGGCCCGCGGCGGGATAGGGGTTCGACTTGCCGAGGGGGTTCTCGAAGCTAAAAGCCATCTTCGCCCCGCCGTTGTTGTCCGCGTAAGCGCCATAGGTCTGCAGGGCGTGCGCGATCATGCGCTCTCCGGTAGTGATGCCAGGGATTGCGTCCACGTTAATCGAGGGATTGAGTTGCACTCTGGCCCCCTCGGGGATGCAGTCGGACTGAGAGGAGGATCCGTCGGTCTTGCTCGCCGGATAGCGGAGCACGGTTTGGCACGCGTTGTCCGTAGAGAACGTGAGCGCATGATCGATGTATCCCTGTTCGATTTCATATGTGCTGATCATGCCGGCAAGCAGAGGCATCCCGGCGCCTGTCGCGCCGCCTTCGGTTCCCATGCCGTCAATGCTGAACATGGTTCCCCACGCCGCTGTCCAGCCACTGGACGTCTTGCGTGCGCGCCAGAAGTCGTAGCCGGTGCGAGAGCTCCAATCGATCACGACCATCGATCCGTCGGTTCCTGAGGACGCTTCCGCGCTTGAGGGAATCGCGATGGGCGCCGCAGCCAGAGGGCAGGTACCCCAGTTTTCAGTGCACGTCACTTTGTAGGACGGCGTGCTCGAGGTTGCTTCCCATACGGGGTTACCGTATTCGTAGAGATCGGCGTATGCCTTGCCTTCGGAACCGAGATCCACTGCGATCGTCGTGCTGTTGGAATCCAGCACTGGGTTCGCCGGAATCGGCACGTTCCATGGGCTTGACGCTGCGAAGGGGCGTCCGCCTCCAGGAAACGCGGCAAGTGGGGTTTCGGGTTCGCCCGTTGAGCCGCCGCCTGGAGGTGTGTTCACTGGGGGCGTGATCACTGGGGGCGTGGTCACCGGAGGCGTAGTCACTGGGGGTGTGGAGACCGGAGGCGTGGAGACCGGAGGCGTGGAGAGCGGGGGCGTGGAGCCGGAGCCCGAGCCCGTCGAACCGGAGCCCGTGGAGCTGGAGCCCGTCCAGCTGGAGCCCGTCCCGCCCTCTTGGTGTTTGTGACCGTGCTTCCTCCGAGCAGCGTGTGCCGGCCTGTGGGACCGATGTCCCGCAGCGTGGTGGTGGGTCTGCGCAGCGGCACTGCCTGGGACGACCGCGATAGCGAGGGTCGAGCATGCAAGCAGCCGTACTAACCTCGTGAGAGCAGGCGTAAGGGCACGTGAGGGGTAGGGCATGCGAAGACCTCCTTGTCTTCGCCACCGCCCTCAGACGGCTCCTTCGGTAACCCGGCCGACCTCCTAGATAGAGGTCCCGTGGGCTTTGCGTCCCCATCTCACGATGGGTTTGCCTTTTCGGGGAAGTGGCTTTAGTTTTGGTGTTCGGCTCTCATCGACTGACCGCCACGACTCGTTACCGAGTTAGCTGCTCGTGGACAGATGGTCGGTCGCTTGCACCGCTAAAGCCAGCCGTCGCGGCCGCTATGTCATTGCTGAGCCGCCCTGATCAGCGAGAGCGCAATAGCTCGCTCATCGGCTGCGTGCATGAGCAGTGGGTGTAGCCGAGCTCTGGCAGCCCCCACGAATCCTCGATTGTGCGCAGCAGGGAGTAGTGATCGTACGGAATGGTTGGTCGAGCGTGCGGAACGGCGGCTCCGCCGACTGCGATCGTGGTGATATGCCCGCCGCTCGCAAGACCGCAGCAGCTCGCGTCGGAGCTGCCCTCGTCCCAGGTCACGAAGACGACGCCGTGGGGGCCTGCGGTGGCGATCAGGTTCGGCATCAGGCCCGACAGGTACCTGTCCCCTGTAGTCACATCACAGTTGTGCATATCGTTACAAAGATTTGGAGTGATCCAGGCAAATTGCGGCAAAGCTCCTGCCGCAAGGTCGCTGGTCAGCTGGGTGGCTGGGACCACATGTGAGCAGCGTTGTGGATTCGAGCGGATATCGTCGTAGTAGAGGAAGGGATCATGCTTCTTGGCATATAGGCCGTAGCTCGCCCCGGTAAAGCAGGGGCGAGGCATGTCTTCCATGTACGCCTTCCACGGGATATGCGCGGCTTCGAGATCGTCAACCAGATTGCGTGAAGCCACATGGCAGCCTGTGCAGTCTTCTTCGATGCCGAAGGTCGATCCCCCGGTGAGCGCGAGGTAATTGGGCAGCGATGGGTGTCTCACCGCATAGGAAGCGGTCGCAAGAGCGCCTTCGTCCGCAAGATGATTGATGTAAGGAGCAGCGCTGTTGCCGATGATCCCGTCGAGCTCCTCGTTCTCCATAACCACAACCACGATATGGGAGAGATGGGGTACCGGGCGATGGACATGTGAGGCTGTCGCGGCTATCGGGGTGGCGGCGGTCGACGAGGTCGGAGAGATCGAGGATCCGCAGGCGCCGAGAAGTAGAGCGACGACGAACGCCGTGCCGAGCAGTGCGAGCCTTCGCAGCCGTGCTCGTTTCGCTGGTGGTCGTCTCATGCGCGCCGGGAAAGCGATAGCTCCGTGGGTCGGCCTGCCTTGGAGGCCAACCCCATCATCGCCGCACCGATGCCAAACAGTATCCAAAATCGCTGGTCCGGACCATCGGACAAAAAGAAAAGCGCCACATAGATACTCACCTCGGCGACGACTACGGCGCGTGCCAGCGTGGCGAGCTCGGGCTGGCCACGTGCGTCGAAGCCCTTGGCGGCACGGACACCGCAACTAAGGAAGCCGAGCATCATTGCGCTTAACAAAACGAAACCAATGACTCCTGTCTCTGTAAACGCCTCAAGATATTGATTATGGACTACGTGAGGCTGTTCCGCAATCAAGGCGACGGAGGTTAGGACGCCCGGCCGGCGGACATACTTCGCCTCTTGGGTTACGAAGTTGTCTAAGCCAACGCCGACGATCGGATGACTCGAGGCGATGCGCCATGCGACCGTCCATAGTTCGGTGCGTCCGCTGCCGCCGCCGTTGAAGTTGCTGATCCGCTGGCCCGCGCCTGGGTCGGCGACGACAATCAGGGCTCCGACTGTCACAACGACCGCAATGATTGTTCCCACGGCAAGGCGCCGACGCTTGAACACAACGAGCGCAGCAATTGCCGCTGCTCCTGCCGCAAGCAGTCCCCCTCGGGACTCGCTGGCTACCTCCCCTAAGACCAGGATCGCAATCGAGACAGCGAGTATCCAACGAGCGCCCGCGCGGCGGGATGTCGCGAGTAGGCCTCCCGCAATGACTGCGCCAGCCACCACCCCGGCAGCCAGATAGTTGGGATCGGCGACCCCGCCAGACAGGCGGCCTTCGGCTTGAGTGCTGCTCAGGATCGCGTTGGGCGATGGCGTCAATCCCGTAGTGAGGAGTCCGATCAACACGGATGCCGCGCCTCCAAGCACGAATGCCCACAGCATCGCCCGAACATAACGGGGGTTTGAGATTGTGGTTGCCACGACCACGAAGATCGCCGCGGAGATCAACCATTCCACCACACCTTCCAGTGCGAGTCCGGGATTTTCAGACCACAAAAGGGAAAGAGTTATCCACAACAGATAGAGCACGACGGATACGAGAACCCACCGCTGATTGGCGAAAACGGCAGCCCGGGCCTGCCGATTTGCGGACAAGGTTCCGATCCACGCGGCGAGCAGCAAGACGGAAACGACAGCAGGTCCCGACCAGGGAAGTTGCAACGACTCCATAAATGTCAACGGCGTCCACAGGGTCAGCCCCAGGGAAAGATTGAGAAAGATCAACGGCGCGTACAGCAGCGCGACAACAGCTGCGAGTCCAAGGCTCACGCGAATGGCGATGAGCACCCCGGTCAGGAGGGCCGCCGGCGTCACGAGCGTAGCTACAAAGCTCGTGCGCGGAATCGATAGAGGCCGGCTGCTCAAGGATCGCGGAGGCCAGGAGCTGGTCTAGCGCTTCTATCACACACGCGCTGACGGTTCACTATGACTTTCCGTAGTAGGCATAGCTCGTATGGTGCCCCGTTTCGCCGACGATAATCATTCCGAATGGTGTTCGCTGAGCCCTGTTCAGCAGATCTCGCATGAATTCAAAGCTGCCGCGACGGGTGTTGCCCGGTCTCGCCACCACGATGATCTGGTCAACCAACGGCAGAAGCTGGTAGGCGTCGCTGACCTCGCCTAGCGGGGGCGCGTCAATCACGACATAGTCGGCCATGTTCCGGGCCTCGTTTAACAGGACGGGCAGACGGGACATCACGGGGGCCAGCATATTCTCGCCTGCCTCCTGGCCCGCTGGGACGACGCTGAGCCGTGGCACATGCGCGTCGGGGGCCATGACGAGCCGTAGCTCCGTGCTGGTGTCGACCAGGGCGGTGACACCGGCCTCGCGCTCCAGATGCAGCAGGCGCCCCAGGTCCGGCTTGCGCAAGTCGAGGTCCATTAGGATCACGCGATGGCCGGCGTCCGCAAGGGCGGTCGCGATGTTTATGGCCGACGTTGTCTTACCGTCACTGCCGGAGCCACTGGTAAGCAAGATTACGTGGCCAACCATCCCTGAGTCTGCCGCCTTCATGTCGAGTTGAACGCGAACCATCTGAAAGGCCTCTCGAATCAGCGGGGGAGTCGAGAGCAGATTGCCGTTTGCGGTCAATCGGTTGGTGTTCCGGCGGTTGCGCCGGGTGAGCGCCGGGATATAGGCGAGGACAGGTAGCTCGAACATGCGCAGCAGCTCGTCTGACTCGCGCACCCTGTCGCTGAGCATCTCAGTCGCGATCGCCGCCCCCGACCCGAGCGCGAACCCGGCTAGGAGCGCGAGGATCAGAATGAGCGCCTTGGAGGTTCCGGTCGGGGAAGTCGGGAGTGACGCGGCCTGGGAGAGTGAGAAGTTGGGGTCCTCGCCACGGGCAAGGGATGCAATCAGAGCTTCACGTTCTGCTCCAGCGGTGGTCGTGGCGGAAGCCGACGGCTTGCTAGCGGGGAGTAGCCCCGAAGTCTGGGTGCGCAGTAGTTCGCGGTGGGCTTGCAAGCTGCCTGCGGCATATACGTTGGCGAGCTCCTGCGCGAGCTTTGCCGACTTGGCTGTCGCGGTGATGGCGATAATGTCGCTTTGACCCTGGGGTTCGACGCTGATGGCCTGGCGGATGGCCGAAGGGGTCAACCCCTGGCCCGCTTGTCGAGCGGCAATCACGGCTGATTGAGGAGAATCGAGAAGGGTCGCCGCCGTCTGGGCCTCGCGGGTAGGATCAGCGGATTCGCGCAGCAGAGGCAGGCCGTCTGCTGCCCCATTGCCCGAAGACACTGCCGTGAACAGGATGTCGGCGGTCGTCTGGTAGCTGGTCGCGCGATGGGTCAGCCAAGCGATCGAACCGGCAAGCGTCAGCAACATCACCCCACCAACGATCAACGGATGCGCGAGTACCGCACGCAAATATGGTCCCAGCGCGCCCTGTGGGGCGGGCGGCTCGGGATTGCCAGGCGGCGACATCGCGCTGGGGGGGGGTGCATTCACGGGTGGCGAGTATAGATGCCCTCCAGGCCGGAACGTTGCGCTGGACGAATATGCGACGCACCGAGCAGGCGCGTGGATGGTGTCCCGTCTGCTGCTAATCGTTGGATTCGCTTTGGGGCCATCGATGCGTTGCTACACGGATAAGCGTCGTCGTCGCGGGCGCCCTCTCGCGTGGGTCGATCGACCCGGTAAGGTCCCGCGCTTGGATGCGGCTGATCCTCGATGTCTTCACCACCACTCGGCGAAGCAACGTCGGGTACTTGACTGTTCCGTCACGGGAATCGTGTGAGCGAACAGCAGTCCAGCGCGCTCGAGACGCCGATGTCTGAATCCCAATCTCTCACCCAGCGCGCCGTCAAGAGCTTCGGCTGGGCCACGGTGTCATATGGGGGCAGCAAGCTGCTCGTGTTCGTTAGCACGGTCGTGCTGGCCCGAATCTTGACGCCAAACGATTTCGGGGTCGTTGCGGCGGCGACGGCACTTATCCTCTTCTTTGACGTTGTGTTGGATCTCGGGGTTGGTGCTGCCCTGATATACGAGCAGGAGCATCGGATCACCCTGAGGGTACAGACGGCTTTCACTCTAAATGTGCTCATCGCGGCGACTCTCACCGGCATCGGAGTGTTTCTCACGCCGGCCGTCGCGGCGTTTACTCACCTGCAGGGATACGAAGACGTGTTTCGCGTGCTCTTCGTGTCTCTGTTTATCCGTGGGCTGGGGCAGGTGCAGAATGCCGTGTTGCAGCGGGACTTGCGGTTTGACAGCCGTGCGATCGTGGAAATCGGGGGAAGCGTCGCCCGGACTGTGCTTTCGATCGCGCTGGCATTGTCGGGCTTGGGGGTGTGGGCCATTGTCTGGGGCGTGCTCGCGGGAGAAGTGGTCAGCACTGTCCTGGCGTGGTGGTTAACCGGCTTTTGGCCACGCTTCTCGTTTGATCGGGGCGTGGCAAAGGTGCTGCTTGGGTTTGGACTCGTCTTCATAGGCTTGAAGGTAGTTGACGCAATTGGCATGGACTCCGACTATCTGGTCGTTGCGCATAGATTGGGAGCAACGCAGCTGGGTTTCTATTCGATGGCTTATCGACTTCCGGAACTTGCGCTGTTGAGCCTCTACTGGATTGTGGGTTCCGTGGCTTTCCCGATTTTCGCGCAGGCCCGGACACAGGGCCGCGAGGTGATGGTCCGAGCGTCGCTGCGCTCGCTGCGGATGATTACTCTGTTTAGCTTTCCGGCGGGAATCCTGCTAGCACTCGCGTCCCGTGATGTGGTCAGTGTGGTGTTCTCGGCAAAGTGGGCGCCGGCTGGTGGGCCGATGGTGCTGATCGCTCTCACTACGGCTGTATCGTCTATCGGCTTCGCCTCGGGTGATATCTTCCCCGCTCTGGGACGACCTGGGACGCTGCTTGCGCTCAATGTGCCTCTCACTGTCCTACTCGTCGCTGGCTACGTGATTGCCGCGCCTTATGGCATTGTCGCCGTGGCGGTTGTGCACCTCGTCCTGGCCGTCGTCTATCAGGCTGCCCGGCTCGTGCTCGTGAACTCTTTGCTCGGAACCTCAATGCCACAGGATCTCGGCGCCATGTGGCCCGGAGTCTGTGCGCTGCTCGGGGTGGTGGTCCTCGCGGGACCTGTGCGGCTGTTCGTGCCTCCCGGTGCGCTCTGCCTGTTGCTGCTGCTCGTCACAGGCGCCATGGGAGCGGTAGCGGGACTGGTAATCGGCTCACGGGACACGGTGCGCGAACTGCGCGGCCTCCTCACTTCGGTACGACCGGCTAGAACCGCATGAGTATGCGCACCGGCTCGCCGGAGATGAGGGTTCTCATGGTCATCGACTCCCTGCGTCTTGGCGGGGCCGAGCGGGTGCTTGCGACGTTGAGCGCGGCCGCACCTGAGGCGGGATTTCGATTTGAGGTTGCAGTCTTGTCGAGCCCCGGTACCCATCGCTCAGTGATGGAGCCAGTGCTCGCGGAGTCGGGAGTGAAGATACGCTACCTGTCGATCAGCAGGCTCAGCGATCCCCGTGCGCTGCCGCGCCTGGCCCGTGCGGTTCGCGCGTCCAGTTGCGATGTGGTACACGCCCATCTCGAGGACGCCGCGACCTTGGTGCCCCCGGCGGCGCGCTTAGCGGGGCGTAGAACCGTCTGTAGCTTTCACCATGTCGCGGTGCCCCTCCCACGGCGTGAGGAGTTCAAGGAGCGGATAGCATTAGCGGTCGCCAACCGTAGCGCGGGTGTGGTGTTCGTATCGCGCTCCTCGCTCGAGAGCTTCGCGCGTGCCTACGGCGGACCGAGAGACAACTGGCACGTGGTCGAGAACGCGGTGGACCTTGATGTGTTTACAACGGAGCCTGCGACGATGCCGCCCGAGTTCGCGGTGCCAGTCGGGGCACCCGTGGTGATAATGGTAGGGGCGCTGCGCGCACGCAAGGGCCAGGATGTTGCGGTGCAGGCGTGGCCAAAGGTCCTGCAGGATTTCCCAAACGCGCGCCTGCTGCTGGTTGGGGACGGCCCCGAAGGGGAGGGGCTACGTGGCGCTGCGCGCGAGCTCGGGATCGCTGAGCGCGTGATATTCGCCGGTACGCGCAACGATGTGAGCCGACTGATACGGGCGTCCTCGTTGGTCGTTTTGCCTTCCGAGCACGAGGCGCTTCCGACGACCCTGATCGAGGCCGCGGCCTGCGGACGGCCGGTGGTAGCCACCGATGTGGACGGTATACCGGAGGTGGTCGAGAACGGGGTGACGGGGCTGCTGGTGCCGGTTGGCGATGAGGCGGCGCTCGCGCGGGAGGTGACGGCTCTGCTTGGCGACGCGCCACGCCGTGCGAGGATGGGAGAGAATGCCCGGGCCTTGGCAGAGAAGCGTTTCAATGCTCGCGGATGGGCAGAGCGTCTCTATGAGATCTACGAGCAGGCCGCTGGCCGGCGGAGACGTTTAGGCCGATGAGGTTGGCGATCGTCGAGCCATCGTCGCAGGGTGGCCTGCTCCATTACGCCGTACAGATGGCCGACGGACTGGCAGGTCGAGGGCATACGGTCGACCTGCTGGTCCCCGCCGACAACGAGCTACTTGGGCACACCGACGGTCCCGCGCACATGCGTGCCGTGCTGGCTCCACAGAACCCCCCGCCCGGAGGCGCCGTTGGGGAGATTCGCCTGATCAGGCGCGCACGCGTCGCAAGTCGCCTGCTGCGTTCGTGGGGGCGAGTCAATTGGGAGCTGCGGCGAACTCGCTACGACGCGGTGATTATCGACTCAGATATCGATCTGTGGCCGATGGCAGCGGCCATTCTGCTGATCACTTTCGGTAGGCGGGGCATGCGAGTCACGGGTGTTTGCCACAGCGTGCGTCCACTGAACCGCTGGTCGGGGGATGAGTTGTACATCGACTCTCCGCTGCTCAACAGATTGCTGCGAGCGCTCTATCCGCGTTTGGACGTGATGTTCGTTCACGGTGAGCGGAGCAAGCTGGAGTTCGAAGAAGTGTGGTCTCCCACCCGTCTGGCGATCATTCCTCACGGGGACGAGCGGATCTTCGCCGGCGAGCCGCCGCCGCCCGCATCTGAGGAGCGCGTGCTGTTCTTTGGGGAGTGGCGCAAGATAAAGGGTCTAAGCGTCCTCATGGAGGCCTTCGAGGAGCTCCTCGCACGGCGTCCCAGTGCGCGCTTAACGATTGCCGGAAGTCCGTGTCCAGCCGACCTCGACCCCGAGACAGTACGCCGCTGGGCGACTCGTTACCCCGATCATGTCGAGGTAATAGATCGCTACATCCCGGTCGCGGAGGTTCCTCAGGTGTTCGAGCAAGCGCGCGCGGTAGTTACGCCATATCTCAGCGGCTATCAGAGCGGCGTTGTGCATCTCGCGATGACTATGGCCCGAGCACTTGTCTCAAGCGATGTGGGAGACCTGACCACTGCGGTAGTGGACGGCGAGACGGGACTGACGGTTCCTCCAGGGGATCCTCACGCGTTGGCGCTTGCGCTTGAGCGGGTCCTGTCGGACGCAACGTTGGCCAAGCAGTTGGGCAGCGAGGGCCGACGAAGACTGCTGGAGGGCTCGAGCTGGGCGATTGTCGCCGAGCGAGTGGAGCGTGCGCTGAGCGAGTCGGTCGAGACGTCCTCTCAAGCCGGCTAGCAGCCATCCCAGGTGGCCAGGAACTCGGCCACCCGCCGACACTGCTCCTCTCTCGTGTGTTCGCGGGCGATCTCCAGTCCGTCGGCGACCAGCTGCTCGCACAGCTCACGGTCATCGGCTAGTCGCCGCAGTGCTGTCGCGGCTGCCCGGGAATCCTCGGGGCCAATCAGAAGCGCGCTGTCCGCGGCTACCGCGCCAACCCCGCCGACATCGGTCGCCACTACAGGCAATCCAGCGGCGAAAGCCTCGAACAGCACTTGTGGGACTCCCTCGGTAAATGAGACGTGCAGCAGGAAATCGCTGTTGCGATAAAGGATCCACAGGGCCTCTCCGGCTGGAACGAATCCGCGCATCTCTGCATGCTTGTCCAGCTCAAATGCCGCAAGGCGTTCCCTCAGCCGGTCTTCCAGTGGACCCTCGCCGCATATGATCATTCGCCACGGGCGCCCGTCCTGGCGCAGATTGGCGAGCACGTCGGCCAGCAGCAGCGGGTTCTTCTCGTCATCTAGGCGGCCGACACTCAGCACCACCAGATCCTCCCCTTGGCTGATGGCGGGCGGGGAGCCCTTATCGAGCAGTTCGCTTTCGCCGACAAGCACAACGTTCGTCATGAGCAGCCTGCGCGCCTCGGTGTACTGTCCGGCGACTGCGGGACCCACTGCCACGACCAGGCAGCGCCGGGCGAGCAGCCGGAAGGCGCGGTCGATGAGCCGAGCCCCGAACAAAAGGCCCCGACGTCCGGGGTGACGGTTACGCACATAGGGGATGTAATCCTGTCTGACGCCTAGCGCAACTCGCCTGCGGCGAGCTAAGGCAAGCAAGGCGAACAAGATCACCAATGGGTGGGGCCCAAATAGCCACACCGTGTCGACATCGTCCAATGCGCGCCAGAAGGAGCGCACCGAGCGGCCCAATGCCGCAAGCACGCTGAGAGGTTCAGACACCTGCCCATAGTGAGGAAGGGGCCGGTATTCGATTCCGTCTGGCACCGGAAAGTGCCACGGTGCGTCCAGGGGGTCCAATCGCCCAACCAGGACCAGGTGCTCGACAAGCTCGCTCAATCCCGCCAGAAATAAAACGAAGGCCTGTCCGGCATACACCCGGCCGTCATGCCTCCGGTAGGGAAAGTCAGAGTAAACAGCCAGGCGCAAGGCCCGGGTATGCTACTCAGCATGCAAGCACCGTGGCAGCGGCTCGAGGTGTGACCGCTCCGATTGCTCGGCTGGTAGGTCTGATCAGCGTCGCGGCGATCGGCCCGATCGGCTATCCCGCCTGGCTCGCGTGGGACACACGCCATGCTTTGGCGCCGGAGCCGCCGCGTCCAGAATACTGGCCCGGCATCTCGCTTATCGTGCCGGCCTACCTAGAGAGCAGCATCATCGCCGCCAAGCTCGATGACCTCGCGCTTGCCGATTACGAGGGGGAGCGCCAGATCGTTGTCGTCGCCGACGATTCTGAGACGGCGGCGGCGGCTCGGCGCCCTGGAGTCGACTTGATCGAGCCGTCTCGGCGCGAAGGCAAGGCCGCCGCGCTCAACCGCGGCTTCGCGGCGGCGCGTCATCCGATCGTCGTACTGACGGATGCGAACGCGATGCTGGCGCCCGGGACGCTGCCCGCCCTGGCGCGCTGGTTCGCGGACCCCCAAATCGGCGCGGTGGCCGGCGAGAAGCAGATACAAGACAGCGACGAGGGGGTCTACTGGCGCTTCGAGTCGTGGTTGAAGCGGCGTGAGTCGATGCGCGGCAGCACGATCGGTCTCGTCGGTGAGCTCGCGGCGGTGCGTCGCGACGCGTACCGTGAGCTCCCCCGGGATATCGCCGTCGACGACCTGTGGCTGGCGCTCGACGTGGTCGAGCAGAGTCTGCGGATCGTCTACGAGCCGGGGGCCGTTGCGCGTGAGCAGGCCAGTGAGAGCTGGCGCGAGGATTGGGAGCGCCGGACACGGGTCGTTTCGGGTGCGCTCGACGTACTCTGGCGCCGCCGACGCCTGCTCGACCCACGGCACAGTCCCGTGGCGGTCGAGCTGTGGGGTCACCGGCTCGTGCGCCAATCCGGGGGGCCGATCGCGCACGCAGCGCTGCTGGTATGGGCGCTCGGCCGTATGACCCGCAGTCGCGCCGCGGTAGCCTTTCTGCTTTGCCACCTCGTCGCGGCACAGGCTCTCTTACGTACCGTCCGGGGTGAGAAGGTTTCTCGCCTAGAGGCCCCTGCGGCTCAGGTCCTGTTCCTGCAGATCGTCGCGTTTGGAGGGATGGCGCGGTATCTGCGGCGGGATCGCCCGGCGCTGTGGCCCAAGCAGGCAAGGTAAGAATTCTCAGATGCCGCTAATCCAGACCTCGCGTGCGATCTCGGCGCATATGTCGGCCCGAGGCTGCTCGCCGTCCAGCAGACGTACGCCCAACTGCTCGCACTCCTCAAGGTAGAGATCTCGGTGTTCGGAAAGCCACTCTATTCCCCACTCGCCCTTTCGTTCGAGTGCAACATCTGGAGATACGTCGAGAAAGAACGCGCGCACCGGAGTGGGATAAAGCCTCGACAGTGCCATTCGTGCCGCGCGAAAGCGGCGCTCGGTGCCGTAGGAGTAGCGAAGCTCGACGATTGAGTCCAGCGTATAGCGGTCACTGATCACGATGTCTCCGCTGAGGAGGTGGCGGCGCATGAGCTTCCACTGGGAGGATGCGTTGGCCAGCGTGATGATCAACGTCCACAGCTCAGTCAACAGCGAGCTGCTCTCCCGCACCTGTGTGACCAGATCCGGTGTCAGTGGCTGCTCATCTGCGGCACCCTCTTGATCGTCCTCGTTCAGTTGTTCGCGCGCGATTGGCCGTGGACGCGGCGGCGGTGGGGGCCGTAGGGCACTCAGCGCGCGCAAGGGTGGCCTCACCAAACGTCTAACAGGTCCGGCGATCGACCACAGTGAGTCCTCCCAGGCGATGCGTGTTCGTACGACGGTGGCTTTGTAGCCAAGGAGCTCGAGAGTGTCTTGCAAGCCAGCTCCTTGTGAGGACTTGCCCGCTCCGTCCAACCCAGATAGAGCAACCACCCGACCGCGGTGCGGACGCGGCACCTTCGATACTGCTGAGCGCAGCATGGCGCGGCGACCTGCTTGGTGCTCGCTACCTGCGCTCCTGCGCTCCCGTCGGGCGGCGGCACGCGCGGGTGCAGGGATGCGCTCATCTGTATGCCAAGCGCCCTCGAGTGCGTCCGTCGCGCCACTTGCGCGCCAACTCTGCGCCAGAGCGTGTGCATGATCCCAGGCATTGGGATCCTCATCGAGCGCCTGCTGCAGTCGTGCGCGCAGCTTATCTTCGAGTACGCCGTCGCCGCAGGCGATCCGTCGAGCGAGAATCAGAAGCGTGTGGTGGGGAGAGGGTCGTACAACATTGCGAAAGCCCTCGAACTCCCTGGCCTCGTCGAAAAGTGCATCCAGCGCATCGGCGGGAAGGTCCCAGCTCGCGGCGCGCGCCAGCTCCACGATCTCGACCGAGCATGAGGCAAACCGTGCCCACTCCCTCCCCTTGCACACGAAGCCTGCCTCGGCCAGACTTGCCCCGATCACCCGCTCCTCGCGATCGCGCACCAGCAGATCGAGGTCTCGACCGGACGGTGGAAGGGAGCCAAAGACCAGTACGCGGCCGGCGACGGCCACATCTACGAGTTCTGGCGCTCTCATTGGATTGTGCTGTGTCCCGCCCCCTGAGGGGCTCCTCTGGCGCGCCGGGAGGCTAGACGGGTCATCTGACCGACGATCGTCCCCGCAGTGAGCAGGCCAGGAAGGGGGTCATTGGGGCTCCAGATGCTCGCACTGGCGCCCATCGCGTAGCGCAGGCACCCGCTTGCGTCGCGCAGTGCTCCCCGTGATCGTTCTCGCGCGGCCCGCAGGTCACCCTCGAGCCACTGATAGCGCACCCCGGGCCGAGCGTCGCCGCCTTGGACAGGTCTTCGTCCGGTGGAGATGCGAGCCCAGGTGTCCGGGAGGTTGACACCCGCGGCGAGTGCCAGCGCCAACGAGCCGTAAAAGCGGCCGTTGAAGTCGAGTAGCACCGGCTCGCCGTCGGCAGGCCGAATGAACTGCAGCTCGCTCAATCCGAACCAGCTGAGTTCTCGCAGCAGCAACGTAACCTGTGCGGCGAGTTGCTCCTCCACGGGCACCGTGCGGGCACGAACGCTCAGGCCCGCGTCGCGGGGATAGGTTCGTTCGGCCGCCTGTTGTACGCGCGCAAGCATATTCCCCTGCTCGTCAAGCACCGAGGTGAACGCCATGAGTTGTCCCTCGATCAGCTGCTGGACAACCGGGATCCCGCCCGCTGTGCGTATCTCCTCAACCCGTCTGTCCACGTCCAGGGGATCGCTGAAAGCCTCCGGCGAGAGGTGGGTGAAGGCGCCCCCGGCGGCCTGCGTCCCGTGCAGGCGCTCCTTGACGACGACGGGTTTATCGCCCCATTGCTCGCGACCCTCAGTTGCCGAGGCCGCTTCCGGCGGGATGGCCAGGCCCACGGCTCGTGCTGCGATTCCGAGATCAACCTTGTCGATCGCGCGCAGCATCGTCTCATGGGGTGGATGGGGTACCTTGGCAGCGATCTTGCCTCGCTCGCGGGACAGGGTCAGGATCTCCCCGTCGCTACAGCCGAAGACGAGCTCATAGTCGTGAGTGGCGATGGCGTCATTGATGGCCTCAAGAAAGGCGCCGGCTCCGGACGCGTGCGGGGGAATCAAGTGCCGATGACGGACCCAGCGGGAGACCATCGGAAGGCCTGTTCGCGATGGGCAGCCGATTCCCACCGACCACCCGGCGCGTCCCAATGCGCGCACGGCCGCGAGCGATCCTCTGCCCTGGCTGGAGTCGACAACTAGCGCGCGCATCGCGCCTATCCTATGAGCTGAGTCTGTTCGAGCCGCGTGCGCGCCCCGAACGGACAAACCGGGCCAATCTGCGCAGCCAAGCTGGATGAGGTCGGCTGGCAAGCGCCCATTCGACCGGCGCATGGGCCAGACGCCGGGGAAGGAGGGCGATCAGCATGCCGTTAAGGAGCGCGAACGTCCGCTCGGGTGCATCAAGCTCGGGATTGCGACGTAGCGCGCCCGGCAGGGCGAGCAGTAGTCTCCAGACGTTGTCGCGGGGCTCGGGATGGCAGGCGGGATCGAGCTTTAGCGAAGCCAACCGGTAGATGACATGGTTGGAGTTGCGAAGCATCAGCGAGCTGGGCAGTGCTCGTCCCTGCCCCTGGCCCATTTCCTGCATGTAGCGTTCTCGCACGAGCTCGTGCTGAAAGCGCTTGCGCACGTTGGTGACGTCGACGTCACCGGTATAGGCCCATAGATTGCCGCCGTGTAAGCGGTAGGCACCGAGCTCCTCGTCGATTGAAACGATCGGCCCGCAGAATGCGCAAAGGGGATTCAAGTAGCCGTCGTTGTAGTTGCGGAACAGCGGCTCTGGCGGAATCGGCAAGAGCCGATCGAGGGCTGTGTGCCGGAACGCGTTGCCCGTCAAGACGGGGGTCACGTAATGTCCCCATGTGACGATTTCAGAGAGGACGTCTCCGTCGGGCATGGTTGCCGACGCGGGGGGCTCGACGCCTTGCCTGACACCCTCGAGATCCACGAGGGAGAGACGAAACTGAACCTTCGAGCATGAATCGTCCCATGCGGACAGTACGCTGGAGACGGCATGTGGATAAAGGAAGTCGTCCGCATCAAGGAACATAACGATCTCACCCCTACACTGAGGAAAGATGGCGTTGATGGCGGACGAGTTGCCTCCGTTGGGCTTAAACAGCGCCTCGACGCGGTCACCATAGCCGCGGATTATCTCAACCGAGGGATCGGTAGACCCATCGTCCACAACTAACACTTGAAGCCCATCGTGATCTTGGGCTAAAGCACTGTCGATCGCCTGTCTAAGGAACTGTCCATAGTTGTAACTGATGACAACGATGCTCACAAGTGGACTCAAGAGCTGCCTCCCCGAAGCCTGTCCTGCAGCATGTAGCGCAGCTGGGCAACCAAGTCGATGACGCCCCGCTCGGGGTACATGACGCAGCGGCGGATCTCGAGTGGGGGAGTGGCACCCGTCGAGAACCCCTCGCGGGTTGTGATCGCGAACTTGTATCCTGCCGTGCTCGCCGCTGTCAGCGTCTCGGCGTTGTAGTCCGGCGAGCCTCCGTGGGGGTAAGCGAGCGTGAAGATCTCGACATCCAGCTCCTCTGCTAGGCGCTTGCGCGCGCTGAATAGCTCCCGTTGCTGCTCGGCGGGAGCCTCCTGGCTGAGCACAGGATGAGAATCGGTGTGAGACCCGACTGAGAACCCTCGGCGCACGAGCTCTCGCGCGCCGCTCCAGTCCATGAACAGATTCGGGCTTTCACCACTTGGCGAGAGTTGTTCCAGAAGGGCGCTCATCGCGAGATTGCGGTCGGCGTGCGGGCGGAACTTCATGCTTGGCACGAGCCGGTCGTAGGCCGATCGGCGCGCAGCCTGATCGCCGATCGCAAACGTCGAGCCCTCCCAATCGAACGCCTCGAGCGGGCTGTTGAAGATCGCCCAGCCCAGGGTCTCCCACCACGCGTTGGCCTCGCCGGAGAGCAGGCCCGGGACGAGGAAGAAGGTCGCCGGAAGCCCCAGGTGCTCCAGGATCGGCACTGCCAGCGTAAGATTATCGGCGTAGCCGTCGTCGAACGTGATCGCAACGGCGCGGGGTGGCAATGGTTCTCCTTGCGCCAAGCGCGCGAGCGCGTCGTCGAGTGCAACGATATTGGCCATGCGCGACAGAGCGCGCATCTGCTGTGCGAAGCCCCTCCGTCCGGCTTCCTTACGCGAGGGGAACGCGTACGTACCGGCGACATTGTGCCAACCCAATACGAGTAAGCGCTTGCTCACCGAAATCGCCGGGAACTTAGATGTGCGTTGTCAAGTACGCGCATGCGGCAGAACCCTAATCGACGAGCCCCGCCTTGTCGGCGCCGCAAAATCTCACAAGGAGACTGATGTCGGATGGCGCATAACGGGGTGGGCACGCTGTCCACTACAGGGCGAAATAGGCGTACTTCGCGGTGCCGCGCCCGCCAGACGGTGAAAGCGGGGTCGCTGACAAGCGGTAGCGGCCAGCCGTGAGACGCGGGAGGTTGAGAGTAAGTACGTTGGCTGCCAAGTTTCCGGAGACGTCGAGCTTCGCCCCCGTAGGTACGTACCGCGTGCAAACGCGAGCACGGTTTCGACAGTGGTGGCTGATGACTTGCCGGTCGATCGCGATCTCCACCCGGGCCGCAGTGGACAGTGTAAAGGTGACCGTCACAGCTCGGCGGGCATGGCCTTTGTTCGAGGCGCGTGCGTGGATCTTCAGGCGCAAGAGCGTCAGCACTGGGCTGGGGAACGTCGCCAAGGAGATGGGAGCAAATGACCCGGTCACGCCGCCCGCTGTGGTTACGGTCGCTTCAGGAGTCCCCGGTTTAGATTCGGACGGTTTTGCGATGGCCGAGGCCGAAACGGCGATGTTGGTCTCTCCCGCCTCGGTCGTGAGGCCGAGCGATTCGTTGAATACACCGGGGCCGGGGGAATTGAAGGTGATATGTGCTGTGATCACTTCACCCGTTTTGATTTTGGTGCCGATGGTGGGCAGGCCAGTCACTGTAAACGGGGCCGCAGGTGTGTGCACGGCACTGACCGTCAGCGGTGTCCCTGTGTTCGTGAAGGTCACTTCGCCGGCGAGCTGACCGCCGACGGGCGTGGAACCGAGATCGAGCGATTCGCCGGAGGCATTCAGCTGGGGGCCGCTGAACCCGAATAGGCTGCCTTCATTATTCCCGACGTAGACATGGCCGTCATTTGGGTAGGGTCGGGTGAACTTGGCCGCCGCTTCGATCGGCGCTTCCCACAGCGGCACCACTTCTTCCCCTTTGCTTGGCGCCGTTGGCACCGGGCTATAGGCGACGAGTTTCGCGTCTTTGCACCCCAGTTCCGGCTGCGCCGGTTCTGGACAGCGTGTGATCCAAACGGCCGCCGTACCGCTGGTCGTGCCGGCGGATGTGACGATCGGAGAACCCGATCCGAACCCCAGGGTTTCGTTGGCGGTTGCGACGAGCTTGAGTTCGGGGTTGCCGGCTCCGTCGACTTTATACTTGTAAAAGCGAAAGAAGCCGTCGCCGTTATTGACGGCGGGAATATAGACGTAGCCGCCGTCGCCCGGCCAGACTGCCGCGGCGCCCCACACGCCACCAGACGGTCCGAGAGTTTGTACGACACGGTCGGCTTCTTTGCCCCTGCCCCCAAGTTCCTGGCGGTTAAGCAGATATACGACGCCTTGCTTGCCCTCCTGGACGAGGAGATCGGGGGTGCTCGGTGTGCCGAAGTACTGTGAAGGTAGCCCGATCGGGGCCGAGGAGCCGAGATCGACGTCGCCTTCGTCGAGTTCTTTGCTGTTGAACGGGGAGAAGAAGTCCGTCGCTTTCAGTTCACCGGTGGGCTGCACTTCAGCCCGGACCACCGACTCGCCGAGCTTGCCTTCAGGAGGGGCGCTTCCGAGGCCTTCAGGGGGATCCCATTCTCCGGGTACCCCTTCGTCGTTGCCGGTGCTGAAAAGGATTTGACCGGGGCCGTCAGAGACCAGCCCGCCGCCCGCCTGCCAGATCGAGCCGCCATGGCGGGACGTTGCCCATTTTGTTGTGACGTGCCCCGCGGTGGACACGCCCACCAGCCAGCCCTGGAATGGCGGGTGGTCGCAGTGGCTCCCGAACGCCGCGTAGACGACGCCGTTCATCATCAGCAGCGCCGGTCGCTGTAGCTCCTTGAATGGTTCGAACTGCAACCCAGGGAGGTTCTGCGCTTCACCTTCGATCTTGACGGGAAAGTTGGGAGCTTCATTGCCGGTGGCGAGTTCGACGGCGTGCATGTACCAGCCGCTTTCCGGTTCTGTCCCTTCTTTGGTGTAGCGAGTGGAGACGAAGTAGGCGATGTTGTGTTCCGTGTCGATCACAGGTGTGCCTGTGATGCCGACGTAGGGCGCAAGATCGGTGCATCCGATCGGTTCTGGTATCGATTCCACCGGGGTGCCGAATTTCTTTTCCCACAGCACCGCTCCAGTGATGGGGTTGAGGCCATAGGCCATATCTTTCTCGGTCACCGCCAGCAGTACTCCGTCGGTGATCAGGGGCTGGGCGTATATCTGACCCTGGAGGGAATCCTTGAAGGCTTGCCCGAAGCCGCCACCGCTGAGGAGCGCGGGCGTGAGCGACGGCTCGTCTGGATACCAGCCCGTGCGCAGATTGTCGGCGGCGCCCGTCACTTCGGCAAGCGCCGAGCCGGCACCCACCAGAACGAATATCGCCACGGCGCTCACGCCGAGCATCCACCGCAGCCGGTGACCAGACCGAACCGCAGATCTCCCCCGACTCACCGCACTCGCCGATCGCGGCAACAGTATCGAAGACATTGAGCGTCGAAGACTACCTGAGCGAGATTGAAAATGAGGCACAAGGCAGTGCGCTCGTGCAGACAGTCCAAAAGCCTGCTCGGCTTCATCCTCGTGACGCTGGGGCGTCTGCTCGGCGCAGTCGCCAGTCCCACGATTCCACCCCCGACGATCACGAGGTCGCATCGCGGTGGCGCCTGCGCGGAGGGGAGTGGATCGGGAGAGCTCAAGAGCGCAACTGTAGGCAGGTGGCCCAGCGCCCGATTGCTGTTAGCGCGGATGACCAGGACATCGAGATCCCCTGCGGGAGTGCGACCCAGCACAACGCCGATGAGGCGCTCAGGCTTCTCGAGGGCATATACGAGATGGCCAAACCGTCCCGACCGACGCGGCGGTGGCACGGTACCGGCGCAGAAGGGTGTAGTCTCGTAACAGACCTGCACAAACCTCCCTATCATGCGTCGCGGCGGAACCGCGACACGAAACCAATGTATGGGTGTCGGCACGGTATAAGCACGGCATGGAGGACAGCATGGCTGCTAGTAGTGTCCAATGAGTACGGTGCAGAGAGCGCTCTTGGGCGCGCTCGTCGCCCTGGCTATCGGCCCAGTGGGCACCGCCATGGCTGAACCGCTGGTCTCCTCCGTCGAACCGAACTCGGGCCCGACCGCCGGTGGAACCTCGGTCACGATCAAGGGCTCGGGCTTCGTCACGGGCGCGACGGTGACGGTCGGCGGCGTCGAAGCGACCGAAGTGTTCGTGGTCCCCGAAACGGAAATCACGGCCAAGACGCCCGCGGCGCCCGCTGGCACTGATGAAGTTGTTGTGAGCGACATCAACGGCACCTCTAGCGGGGGCCCTTCGTACACGTATGTGGCTCCGCCGTGCTCTGCGACTCCGGCGATCGAAGAACAGCCCAAAGCCGAGACGGTGACCGCTCCGGCCGGAGCGTCGTTCACCGTTACCGAAGGTGCGATCCCCGCGGGTTGCTTAGCCGCGACGATTCAGTGGCAGGTCTCGACCAACAAAGGCGGGACGTGGAGCAACGTTTCGGGTGCGACTTCGGCGACGCTTCAGATCAACCCGACGAGCACCTCGGAATCGGAAAATGAGTACCGGGCGGAACTGAGCAATGCCAATGTTGCCTCGCCGATCGACAGCAGCGCCGCGACGCTGACGGTCGAACCACCGCCGTGTTCTGCGTCTCCGTCGATCGAAACACAGCCAGCGAACCAGACGGTGACGGCTCCCGGCGGAGCGTCGTTCACCGTTACCGAAGGTGCGATCCCCGCGGGTTGCTTAGCCGCGACGATTCAGTGGCAGGTCTCGACCAACAAAGGCGGGACGTGGAGCAACGTTTCGGGTGCGACTTCGGCGACGCTTCAGATCAACCCGACGAGCACCTCGGAATCGGGCTATGAGTACCGGGCGCTACTGACCAACGCCGCCGGGCCCACCAACAGCAGCGCCGCGACGCTGACGGTCAACCCGGCGCCGTGTTCTGCGGCTCCGTTGATCGAAACAGGGCCTGCGGACCAGACGGTGGTGGCTCCGGGCGAAGCGTCGTTCACGGTCACTGAAGGTGCGATCCCCGCGGGTTGCTTAGCCGCGACGATTCAGTGGCAGGTCTCGACCAACAAAGGCGGGACGTGGAGCAACGTTTCGGGTGCGACTTCGGCGACGCTGTCGATCAACCCGACGAGCACCTCGGAATCGGGCTATGAGTACCGGGCGGAACTGAGCAATGCCAATGTTGCCTCGCCGACCGACAGCAGCGCGGCGACGCTGACGGTCAACCCGGCGCCGTGTTCTGCGGTTCCGTCGATCGAAGAACAGCCTGTGAGCAAGTCGGTGATAGAACCAAACACTGCGACGTTCAAAGCGGCTGGGTCGACGCCGGAACATTGTGCGGTGCCGACGGTGCAGTGGTATTCGGAGGCGCCCGGTGAAACCTCGTTCTCGGCGATCAGTGGTGCGACGTCTGTCTCCTATACGACGCCGGCGACGACCACGGTCCAGAGCGGCACCAAGTTCGAGGCGGTCTTCAAAAACGCCTCCGGGGCCACGACGAGCAGCGTTGCGACGCTGACCGTCGAACCGCCGCCCTGCACCACTCACCCGGTGATCACAGAACAGCCCGAAAGCAAGACGGTGACCGCTCCCGCCAGCGCGACCTTCGAAGCGGCCGCCTCGACCCCGGCGAACTGCGCGGCGCCGAGCGTGCAGTGGTATTCAGAGGCGCCCGGTGCCGGCACGTTCACGGCGATCGGCGGGGCGACCTTGCCCTCCTATACGACGCCGGCGACGAGCACGGCCCAGAGCGGCACCAAGTTCGAGGCGATCTTCAAAAACGCCTCCGGCAAAACGACGACCGCTAAAGCGACGCTGACGGTGAACCCGCCGCCGTGCACCATCCATCCCGCGGTCACAGAACAGCCCAAAGACCAGACGGTGACCGCTCCCGCTACCGCGACCTTCGAAGCGGCCGGTTCGACACCGGTGAACTGTGCGGTGCCGAGCGTGCAGTGGTATTCAGAGGCGCCGGGTGCCGGTACGTTCACGGCGATCGGCGGGGCGACCTTGCCCTCCTATACGACGCCGGCGACGAGCACGGCCCAGAGCGGCACCAAGTTCGAGGCGATCTTTACGAATGCTGCGGGTTCGACCGAAAGTAACGTCGCGACGCTGATGGTCAACGCGCCACCGTGTTCTGCGGCTCCGTCGGTCACGGGGCAGCCTGCGAACCAGATGGTGACGGCTCCGGGCGAAGCGTCGTTCACGGTCACCGAAGGCGCTATCCCGGCGCATTGTTCAGCAGCGGCGATCCAGTGGCAGGTCTCCACCAACGGCGTGACATGGAGCAATGTGTCTGCGAGCAACGCCTCGGGTGCGACTTCGGCGACGCTGTCGATCAACCCGACGAGCACCTTGGAATCGGGAGATGAGTATCGGGCGGTGCTGACCAACGCCGCCGGTCCAAGCAAAAGCAACGCCGCGACGCTGACGGTCATCCCCCAGCCCACGGTCACGTTGGAATCGCCGAAATCGCCGTCAAACAATACGATGCCCTCCTTCACCGGTTCCGCGAGCGACATCACACGGGTCACGGTCCGGATATATTCCGGAGCCACGGCGAAAGGGCCTGTTGTCTCGACGGCCACGGCTAAAGGTACCGGCGGCAGCTGGACCTCTGGCAAAGCGACCGCAGCCCTGTCGAGCGGACAATACACGGCAATCGCCAGCCAAGAAAACTCACTCGGAAACGTTGGCAGGAGCACACCAGTGACGTTCATCGTGGATACGACTTCGCCAACGGTGACGCTGAGCCAGCCCATATCGCGGTCCAACAACACGATGCCGTCCTTCACCGGCACGGCGAGCGACACCACCCCGATCACGGTCCGGATCTACGAAGTAACGAAAACGGGACGCAGGGAAGTCTCCACGGCGACAGCGCCCGGCACGCGCGGCAGTTGGACCTCCGGCAATGCCAACCCCGCTCTGCCGAGCGGAAGGCACACATATGCGGCGAAAGCCACCCAGCAAAGCTCACTCGGAAACCCTGCTGGCACCAGCAATCAGGTCACCTTCGTAGTGGATACGGCCGCGCCCACCGTGACGTTGAGCGCACCGGCGTTGCGGTCCAATAATACGACGCCATCATTCACCGGCACCGCGAGCGAAACGAGCCCGGTAACGATCGAGATCCACGCCGGAGCTACCGCGGCAGGTCCGCTCGTCTCGAAAGCGGTAGCCACAGGCACCGGCGGCACCTGGACGTCTGGACCTGCGGCTCCGGCCCTGCCAGACGGGCAGTACACGGCGGTAGCCAGCCAAGCAAGCTCATACACATTAGAAGCTGTGGGTGAATCTGCGTCGTTGACCTTTACGGTCGACACGGTCCCTCCGCAGGTCAACCTGACGTATCCGTCCAACGGCAGCTCGAGCGCCGGCGAATCGCAGCTGGTAAAGGGAACGGCGGGCACCGCCGCGGGTGATCTGCCGGGGGTGACGGTGCAGTTGTTCTCAGGCTCCGCGATCGCGGCCGGACAAACGCCCCTGCAGAGCATCCTGGTGAACACGGGGGAAGACACATGGTCTGCCACCTTCGCGGGCCTGAGCCCCGGTAACTATGCCGTTCGAGCCGAGCAGTCCGATGACGCCGGCAACCTTGGCGTGAGTGCCACGACCACGTTCGCGCTTGCCGGGTCCGAACCTGGTCCGTCCGTAGTGCCCGTGCATGCGCCCCCCGCCGCCTCGTTCTCGTGGTTCCCGACCTCTCCACATACCGGCGAAACCGTCTCGCTGCTGTCAAGCTCGACCGATGCCACCAGCCCGATCACGGGATTCGCCTGGAACCTTGCGGGAAATGGCGTGTTTGCGGCGTTGGGCCAGGCGACCAGCACGTCGTTCTCCACTCCTGGGAGCCACCTCGTGCAACTGCGCGTCACGGATGCCAACGGGCTCGCGAGCGTCGCTTCCGAGGCGATCGAAGTGTCCGCGCCTGTGCCGGAAGTGATGCAGCCCTTCCCGATCGTGCAGATATCGGCCACTCGTGGCTCCTCGGGGGTCAAGCTCAAACTGCTGAGCGTGCAAGCGCCGGCGGGGGCTCGGATCACGGTCGCGTGCACCGGTCATGGTTGCCCGGTCAAATCTCAAAGTCGTGTCGCGGCGGCGGGCAAGGTGGGAGCGGCGCCACTCGCATTCCGGCGGTTCGAGCGCTCCCTGCGGACCGGGGTGATTCTCGAAATTCGCGTCTCCAAGCCAGGCGAGATCGGCAAGTACACGCGTTTCGCTGTCCGCCGCGGCAGGTTGCCCTTACGCGTGGACACGTGTCTCGCCCCGACCGGGGTCAAGCCGATGGCGTGCCCATCATCATGATTACCGCGCGAGTACGAAGAGGACTCTTCCGAGCCGCCGTGGCCTCACTCGGGGCGCTCGCCATCGGCCCGGTGACCATCGCTGCGGCTCAGCCCCCCGCTGATCCCCCCACCCTCCGGATCACAAGTCCGCTCAACGGAAGTGCGACCAACAATCAGAAACCGTCCTTCAGTGGAACCACGAACGATATCTTCAATGAAGAAAGGCTCTTCTCCGAAGAAGTCTCGCCGAGCGAAGAAGTTAAGCTGAAGATCTACCCAGGGACGAGAGCCGAAGGCACGCCCGTGCAGACATTGACTACGCCGATGTTTCTCGATGGCACGTGGTCGTTCAGCCTGCCCAAAGCTCTCTCCCCAGGCACATTTACCGCGGATGCCAAACAGGAAGACCTGTCGGGTACAGGCAAGAGCGATCCGGTGACGTTCACGGTCGATACGACACCACCTCAGGTCACTCTGACCCTGCCGAGCAACGGCAGCTCGACGAGCAGCGGATCGCAGGAGGTCAGTGGCTCTGCGGGCACGGCGAGCGGCGACTTGCCCGCGATTACGATTCGGTTGTTCGCCGGTGCGACGATCGGGAGCCAGCCTCCCCAGGAGACCATCGTGGTGCCGCCTGCCAACGGGAGCTGGTCGGCCACCTTCGGCGGCCTCAGCCCTGGCGCATACACGGCGCGAGCCGAACAGCGCGACGAAGCAGGCAATGTGGGCATGAGTGCGTGGGCGACCTTCACCGGCACGACGCCTCCCTCACCACCCGCACCCGCGCCGCCGGTGGCGTCGTTCAAGTGGTTCCCGTCCGCTCCGAAGACCGGCCAGACCGTATCGCTGGTGTCGACCTCGACCGATACCGCGAGCCCGATCACCGCTTTTGCCTGGGCCCCTACGAGCAGTGGTGCGTTCCAAGCGGGGAAACCGGTGCTCAGCACGTCGTTCTCCACAGCCGGAGGCCACGTCGTGCGGCTGCGTGTGACCGATGCCAACGGCCTTTCGAGCGTGGCCACCGAGACGATCGACGTTACTCAGCCTCCACTGATCCTGATGCAGCCATTCCCGATCGTACGGATCGCGGGCTCTGAGAGTCCCTCGGGCGTGCGACTCAGCTTGCTCACGGTGCAGGCGCCTGTCGGGACGCTGGTGAGAGTGACCTGCGGGGGGCGTCGTTGTCCCCGCAGGTCTGAAAGCCGACTCGTCGTCTCGAGCAGAAGCAACAGCAAGGCGGGGGCGGTCCTACTTACGTTTGGCCAGTTCGAGCGCTCGCTACGCGCCGGTGTGATCCTGGAGGTCCGAGTGTCCAAGTCCGGGGAGATCGGCAAGTACACAAGCTTCGCGATCCGTCGTAATAAGTCGCCCCTGCGTGTCGATGCGTGCCTCGATCCGAACGATCCCAAGCCGAACCCGTGCCCAGTGTCATGAACACCATGCGTTTCGAGATGCGTGCGATCCGCGCACGCAGAGCAACGGCTCGCATCGACCCTCGCTTGCTCATGCTCGTGGCAGCCATGCTCGCGGTGTTCGCCTGCTTCTTCGCGATCGGCCGCGCGACCGACACGAGTAGCTCTCGAGCCGAAGCGCCGTTGAGCTTTCCGGCATCCGTCAGCGCCACGATCCCGATTCGCTTGAGCGACGCTCCCCCGATCGAGATCTCCTCAGCGGCGAGCGCGCACGGCCGTCTAAGCAGGAGGCGCCGGTCCATCCCCATCCCGGCGCCTGCGCAGGCATTTGCACATGAAGTCTCTCGAGTTCCCCTGCGCTCGTCCCAGTCGGCGCAACCAGTCTCACCACCGGCTGAAAAAGCACCACCGTCCCCTGCGAGAATATCCCCCCCGTCCACCAGCGGAGCGTCAGGGAGCGGAGGCGGCCATTCAAAGCCTTCCGCGAGCGGTGGTGGCTCGTTCGACAGCTCGGGGTGAAGCGAATGCACGCTTCCGATCGTCGCCTGTCCGCCGCGATGGCGCCCGTCCTCGTCGTGGTCGCGATCTTCGGCTACATGACCGGGCATGGTCGCTCGCATGTCGCGTCCGGGGGAAAGAGCCGCACGATCTACGCCACGAGCGTCCTGCTTGACTATCCCTCGGACTGGCAATCGACTGCCGCAACTTCGGGAATCCCCGGCCTCTCGATTGCCCATCCGGTCGTGTTGGCCCCAGAAGGCGATAGCGCTCACGCGGGTCTCATCGCCGGTCAGCTTCCCGCGGGCGAACCGAGCCCACTCCCCGAGCGGTTTATCGATCGCATCGGCCGGCTCTCGGATACCGGGGTGGTGGATCTCCCCGAAACTCAGGCGTACAGGTATGCGCGGCTGAGCATCCCAGGGTTCAATCGGACGCTCAGCCTCTATGCGATCCCGAACCCCGGGGGTAACCCAACGGTCCTGGCCTGCTACGCCTCAGCGGGGTTCTCGGCGTATATGCGCACATGCGAACAGATCGTGGCCACGCTCACGCTTGTGGGCCAGCAGCCGAGCTATGACCTGGCGCCGGAACCCGGTTACGCCCGTAGGCTCAGCGCCTCGATCGGAGTGTTGGACGCACAACGTGATGCGTCGAGGCGTGAGATGCGCCAGGGAGCGTCGCTTCCCACGGTGCAGAGGGGCGCTACTCGTCTCGCCGCTGGCTTTGCCAACGCGGCTGCATCGCTTTCGTTGCTTGAACCATCCTTGTTTGCCACAACTCAGGCCCAGGCCGCGCTCTCCCGATCGATCTTGAGGACGCGCGACGCATACACCGCGCTGGCCGCCGCCGCGACTGCCGAAAGCCCCTCCCGTTTCGCCGTCGCGCGAAGACAGGTCTACGAAGCCGAGGCGGGCGTCAACGCGATGCTTGAGAACTTCGCACTGCTCGGGTACAGGACATAGCGCGTACGCCGTACTGGCCCTTCAGTCTTCCAACCCAAACGCCCCCTCCGCCTCATCCACGACATGCCGCGCGATCGCAAGCGATGAGGTGGCCGCCGGTGAGGGCGCGTTGCGCACGTGCAGCGCGCGCGCGGTTGCCGAGAACACGAAGTCATCGACCAGTTGCCCATCGCGTCTGAGCGCCTGGGCACGCACCCCGGCGAAGGCCGGTTCCACGTCGTCTACCCCGAGCTCGGGCACGTAGCGGGCGGCGGCGCGCACGAAGGAGGAGCGCTGTGTGGCGTGGCGCAGCTCGGTCAGCCCGGTACGCCACCAGTGGCGGAACATCCGCCATGACCCCGGCCAGGCGAGCGTGTCGAGCACATCCTCGCGCCGCATCCGGCTGAGCTTGTACGCATCGCGTGCGCCCGCCAAGAACGCCGTCGGACCGATCAGGACGTCGCCGTCGATGTGCTTCGTCAGGTGGACGCCGAGGAACGGAAGCGATGGGTCGGGGACGGGGTAGATCAACGAGCGCACGAGGTCTCTCCGCTCGGGCACGAGTCGCAGGTAGGCGCCGCGGAACGGCACGATCCTCGGGTCGGGGTCAGCCCCCGCCGCCACCGCGAGTCGATCTGACCAGGCGCCGGCGCAGAAGATCGCGTGTCCGGCCTCGGTGCTCCCGCGTGCGTGCGTGAGCAGCAGCGAGCGCGCCTTGAGATCCACGCCCGTGACCCCAACCCCAGTCGCGACGATACCGCCCGCCTCGAGGATGTCGCGGGCATAGGCGCGCGCGAGCACCGAGAAGTCGATGATGCCGGTGCTCGGCGAGTGCAGCCCGGCGATCCCGCGCGCGTGCGGCTCGAGCGCTTCGATGCCCGAGGCGTCGATGCGGCGCAGACCCGATACCCCGTTGGCCTTGCCGCGCCGCTCCAGCTCATCCAGCCGGTCGAGCTCCGTCGTATCGGTCGCGACGATCACCTTCCCGCACACCTGATGGGTGATTCCGTGCTCATCGCAGTACTCGTACAGCTCGCGCGCTCCCTCGACGCACAGGCGTGCCTTGAGCGAGCCGGGCGTGTAGTAGACGCCGGCGTGAATCACCCCCGAGTTGTGACCCGTCTGATGAGTCCCGACGGTGCTCTCGCGCTCGAGCACGCAAATCGACGCTTGTGGGTGACGCTTGGTCAGCTCACGTGCCACCGCCAGCCCCACGATCCCGCCTCCAACGATCGCAAAGTCGCAACGCGAGGACGCCGGCGCGGAGGGGAGCGGATCGGCGGAGCTCAAGAGCGCAACTGTAGCCCGGGGATCCGGACTGTTAGCGGTCCATAATGTTGAAATGCTTACCCGTCCTCACATGCGCCGCGGAGCTGCGTCGCTCGCAGAGCTGGCACAGACGATCGAGGAGGATCTCGCGCACGGTCACGAGCAGGACGCGCTGCGGCTGCTGTTCGGCTTCGCCGACGACTTCAGGGGCTCCTCCCGCCCGGGCAGGATCGCGCTTCTGCAAGACGATCCGCCTGGCACTGGCGACGCGCGTTTCGACGCGGCGCTCGCCGGCGTCGCCGAGTTCTTCGCGTCTGAGGGCGCCCTCTCCGCCCCAGTCTGGGTCAACGAGCCCGACCGCTTCGTCGAGCCCTGGTGGTTCGTCGCCACCTTGCCTGCCTTTCACGCGTACACACTTGCCAACACGCCGGCCGTGTTCGCTCGTCACGGGGTATTCATCGCGCGCGAGGTCTTCGACCGTGTCTGATCGTCACTTCACGCGCGCCAGGATCATCGCCGCGCTTCGGTGAGGATGACGAAGACATCGAGATCCTGATGCGGGAGTCCGGCCTGCACAGCATGGAGGAGGCACTCGATCTTCTCGAGCACATGTATCCGCTCTCGGAGCCCCCACCCAAGACGCGCTTCTTTCTCGAAGAGCTCTTTGGGTCTATGTCCGATTCGTGAGCTGTTGGCCTCCCGGTGTGGCCGGACCTATGTGTCCTCTTACCCCACCGCCCCCGACCCCCCAGGCGCAGTGGCGGCCGCGGCGTTGACGAGCCCGGCCCCATACAGCCGCGAGTCTGAAGGCCCCCCGAGCGGCCGCGCCGTCGCCCGCAGCCGCGCCACAACCTGCGCCGGCGACGGATGCCGCCCGAAAACCCCGCTGGCGATGATCAAAGCGGCGGTCGCCGCGACGTGAGGCGAGGCCATCGAGGTGCCTTCGTAGCCTGACGGGAAGCCGAAGCGGCGGGGTGAGGATCCGGTGAAGGTCATCTGAAAGACATCGCGGCCGGACGGCGCTTCGGGATGGCAGTTGGGGTCGCCGGGGAGGTCGGCGTCGGCGCCGCCGCCGGGGGCGACGAGCGTCAGGCCGGATCCGTCGTTTGAGTAGTTGGCCAGGCAGCCGTGTTCGGTCGTGGCGCCGACGGCGACGACGTCGGGCGCGCGCGCGGGGTAGGCGATCATCGCGTGGCCCTCGTTGCCGGCGGCCGCGACCACGACGACGCCGCGGCGGCGGGCGTAGCGCAGCGCTTCGATCAGCTCGGGGATGTCCGATGCGGTGACTTCGGTGCCGAACTCGAGGCGAGAGGTTGATCACCTGCGCGCCGTGGCTGACCGCGAAGCGCACGCCTTCGGCGATCGTCGAGGCGTCGCCTTCGCCCTGGTTGTTGAGCACGCGCACTGGCATCAGGCGCACGCCATAGGCGAGGCCGGTGAGGCCGAAGTGGTTGTTCGTGGACTCGGCGATCGTCCCGGCGACGAACGTGCCGTGGCCGTTGTGGTCGTTGGGGTAGGGGTTATGCGCGATGAAGTCATAGCCGTTGACGAACTCGTGGGGCGAGAAGTCGGGCGAGCGGCGAAAGCGCCCGCGGTTGGCGTAGGCGACGCCGGTGTCGAGCACCGCGACGATCACGCCGCGGCCACCGGGGGCCCCGTCGGCGGCGACGTTGGCCCATGCTTCGGGGGCGTTCACGCCGAAGTTCCCCGACGAAGTTCCACTGCTGCTGCTCCCAGTCGGTTGGTGCGCCGCCGGTGCCGGGGTCGTTGGGGATGAACACGCCGTCGGCGTGGGCGCGATATTCGACGGCGGAAGCGGCGGCGGGGGCAAGCAGCGCGACGGCTAGTGCGGCGAGCACGAGCGACAGGCGGACACGGGGAGCTAGGGGACGTGGGTGGGCGCGGGAGAGCATGGGCTTTGAGTAATGATGATGACCCTTCAACCCGGGAAAGGGCGCAGAGGTTCTGTGGTGAGCGTGGGATTCTTTGCGGGCGAGGATCCAGAGGTTCTGCGATGAATGACGAAAGACCAGACGACGAGTACTTCATGCGCCTGGCCCTGCGCGAGGCGCAGCGCGCGAGCGAGCACGGCGATGTGCCGATCGGCGCGGTGCTGACGCGCGCGGGCGAGGTCATCGCCGTGGGCGCCAACGAGCGCGAGCTGCTCAAGGACCCGACCGCGCACGCCGAGATCCTCGCCCTTCGCGAGGCGGCGCGGGCGCTCGGCAGCTGGCGGGTGTTGGACGCGACGCTGTACGTGACGCTCGAGCCCTGCGCGATGTGCGCGGGGGCGATCGTGCTGGCGCGCGTGCCTCGCGTGGTCTACGGCGCGAGCGATCCGAAGGCAGGGGCCGGCGGGAGCGTGCTCGATGTGCTCTCAGAGCCCCGCCTGAACCACCGCCCCGAGGTGCGGGGGGGCCTGCTTGGGCAGGAGTGCGGGGAGCTGCTGAGCCAGTTCTTCGCCTCGCGGCGCGACAGGACGATCTAGCGCGCGCAAGGACCTCAGCTCCAGGGACGGAGGGGGAGAGATTCGAACTCTCGGTACGCCAATCAGACGCACAACGGTTTTCGAGACCGCCGCATTCAACCGCTCTGCCACCCCTCCAGGGCGACCGGCTCAAGGCTAGTAGATCGACGCGCCCCGCAGCCCGATGACCCGCGGGTCGGCTCGCCCAGTCAAGGAAACTCAGTGGTGGTGACGAATGCACCGGGTGCGTATGTCACGTCGCTCGCCACTGCTCGGTTTCGGGCTCGCTTGGGCCTGCCTGCTTGTCCTGCTCGTCGTCCCGGCAACCGCCGCCGCCGCGGGCAGCCCCGCGATCGAACTGGCCGTCAAAGCTCCGGCGAGCATCCTCTTCGGCGCTCACGCCACGATCACCCTCGAAGCGGCCAACCCGACCGGGCAGCCCTACGGCTACAACCTCAGCTACCGCGCGGTGCTCCCGGAAGGCGTCGCCTACGTCCCCGGGAGCACGAAAATCGGCTCCGGCGGGGCGGCCCCGACGCCCACCGTGATCGAAAATCAACCCAACCCCAAAGAAACGACGCTGATCTGGAGCAACGTCGGCGACCTCTCACCGGCCTCGCACGAGGCGCTCTCCTTCGAAGTCGCACCGTCGCAGATCACCTACCCGGTGGCCTCCCACTTCACGATCCCGGCGGAAGCGTTCGTCGCCGAAGCGCCGCGCTACCTGCCGAAGTTCGGCCCCACCGGCAAACCGGAAGGGCCCGGGCCGAAATCGTACACGGGCTTCGCGGAAGGGTCCGCCGAAACCGCGATCTCGGCCCTGCAAATCACCCAGGCGGAGGGCTCGCCGGAGGGCGAGATCCTGCGCGGGGTGCACGACCACCAGACGGTCTACAAGGTCACCGTCACGAACAACAACGTCAACTCGACGACGAACGTGAACGTCGATGACTGGCTGCCGGCGGGGCTGGAGTACCTCGGCTGCGGCGGCGCCGGGACCGACCATACCACCGACGCGCCGACGAATCCGGGAAGCAAGGAAGAGTACCCCGGCTCGGGACCGATCAATGTGGCCGCGCTCGGGGGTTGCACGGCGCCGGAAATCGTGGAAACGAAGGAAACCGACCCCGACGGCGCGGGCGTTGACCCCACCGCGGTCTACACCCACCTGCGCTGGAGCGTGGCGGAACTGAAACCCGGTGAAACGCGCACCTACGAATTTCGCGCCGCCGTGCCGTTGCGCGAAAACACGACCACCTGGACCGGCGTCAAACCGAGCCCGGCGAGCGGCGAACAGGGGGTCAACCTCGACAACAACTCGGGTAAGGAGACCCGGGACGGCCAGGCGCTCGTCACGTTCGCCAAGGCCGAAGGTCTCTACCAGGGCAAAACGCCGGTCAGCGCCGAAGAACACATGACGCGCGTCGCGAAGGACATCACGACGGAGAAGTCCGCCGATCTGAGCACCCTGTCCGACGGGCAGGTGACCAAATGGACGATCCTCGTGCACTCCTCAGAGTACCGCTACAACACCGGCGTCGAAGTAACCGACACGTTGCCAAATGGATTGTGCCCTCTCAGCTCGGCGAACCTGACCGGGAGCGTCGAATGCGAACTCAGTAAAGCTCCCTCCTCACCGTATACGACGACAGAAGAAGAAGAAAACGGGAATTGGAAGCTGGTTTGGACTAAGAAAACCGACCCCGCGCTGGAAACGCTCAAGCAGAACGAAACGACGGCGATCACGTTCTACTCGAAGACGCGCACCCATTATCAATCCAAACACAGCCCCGCCGGGCCGATCCTGTCGAACGACAAAATCGAAAACACCGTGATCGCGAGCGCGACCACGAACGTCGTCTGCTGGAACGACACCGACTGCGCAGAAAAAGGCGCGAAACCGATCGATCACGAACGGCCGCTGAGCGAACCCGTCCAGGACAATTCTCACGCCACGCAGACGGCCGAAGGTCCGACGGTCAACAAGGAAATCGCCGAATCCGGCACGAACTGCCTCGGCGACACGTACACGAGCGCGATTCCGGTCTACCACCCAGGCGATTTGGTCTGCTGGCGCCTGCGGGCGAGCTTCCCACAGAGCCTGAGCACGCACGGCACGCAGGTCACCGACTTCCTGCCCGCGTCGGTGTTGTTCGACGAAGCGTTCAACTCGGGCAACGGCGAAGCGCCGACCGGCGAAGACACGCTGCCGGCGACCACCTTCGACCACTCCGAAGCCCCCGGCTCAGAACCCGGCGGGGCGCTGCGCTGGACGCTGCCCGAATCGGGGATCGTCGGCAATGGCAGCCAGCGCTTCGAACGCGTCTTCGCGACCAGCGCGACGCTGCCCAAGGGCACGCCGCAGGGTGATCTTCAAGGTAACCTGATGAAGTTCGCCAGCATCAACAGCAAAGGCGAATCGTTCGCGCTGCGCTCAGAAGCCGACTTCAAGCTGCAGTTCCCGCAGCTGAGCCTGGAAAAGCAGATCGTGAAGGTCAACGGCAAAGCGATCGTGCCCGCGACCTCGGCCACGGTGAAGGGGTCAGACGAAGCCGAATTTGCGCTGACCGTGAAGAACGCCGGCGAAGTCGCGGCCCAGAACACCGAAGTGCGCGATGAGCTGCCGAACGGGCTCACCTGCGCGGAAATCGTCTCGATCTCCAACAAAGGGGCATGCACCGCCGAACGGATCACATGGGGTGAAACGGGCCTCGGCCAGGAAGCGATCGGCGTGCCGGCGAACGGGCAGACGGTGCTGCACTTCACCGCGAAGGTCCCCGCGATGATCGACCCGGCCACGACGCTCGAAGACAAAGCCGGCGTGCGCGAGTACCACAGCGCGACGAACACCGGCGGCGAATACACGTACATCCCCGCTGAAAACATCGACCCGCTGCTGAGCGAAAAAGAAGCCAACGTCCCGGCCGCAAACGCCCAGGCCAAGCTTGTGACCGAAGACGTGAAACTGAAAAAGACGCATACGAGCTCGGTCGTGGAAACCGGCAACAGCATCGCGCAGGCGACGATCGGCGAGGCGGTCGTCTTCGAAGTCTCGGCCACGATCCCCGCCGGCACCACGCTGAGCGGCGTGTCGAGGCTCAGCGATCCCGGCATCCCCACCGAACGGCTGACTTACGAAACCGGCTCGGTCGAAGCCCTGGTAAACGGCAGCGCCGCCCCGGGCACGTTCAAAACCGAAGAAGTCGGTGCCAGCCCCGTGGTGACGCTGCCCGGAAACTACGGGGCGCCCACTACCGAAGCCGTGACGGTTACGATGCGCTTCCGCACGCACGTCACGAACATTGCGCAGAACAACGCGGCGGGCGCCGCCGCCGAAAAGGCGATTCCCAACAAAGGCAAGCTCGCGTGGACGAACCCGCTGGCCGGTGCGCAGGTACGCGAAGCCGGCGATGAAGTGCCGCTGGTCGAGCCGACGATCACGCTCACCGAAAGTAACAACGCGGGTGGCAAACCGGTGCACGGCGGCCAGCTCGTCGAATACACGCTCAAGCTCAAAAACACAGCGGGGGCGAGCACCTCGTTCAATAATAAGGTCGTCGATACGGTGCCGACGGGCATCACGCCGCTGAACGCGAAAGGCGAACCGCTGAAAAACGGCGAAGCGACCGCGAGCGGCGGAATCTGGTCGGAAGCCAAACGCACGCTCACCTGGGAACTCGAAAAACTCGAAGGTGGCCACGAACAGTCTTTCGTCTACTCAGCGGCGGTCGACGAATCGCCGGTGTCGGGGACGAGCTTGAAAAACCTTGCCGTCGCGACCATCGCCAGCCTGCCGAGCGAAGGTCGCACCGCCGCGACCGCGCCCACGGCGGCGATCAAAAAACGCTACGAAGCGAAAACCGAAGCAAGCCTGGAAGTGGAAGGCGCGACGATCGCCAAGGAATCCGACAGCCCCACCGCGACGATCGGGCGCCGCATCACGTACACCCTCGTCGTCACGCTGCCCGCCCACGTCCTCACCTACGACGAGACAGTGATCGATCCGCTGCCGGCGACGCTCGATTTCGACGAATACGTGAGCGCCAAATGCACGACCGGCTGCCCGCCCGAATCCGAACCGGTGGTGCGCACCTACAAACCGGAAACCCCGACCCCGACCTCCCCCACAACGGTGGGCTGGTCCCTGGGCAACCTGACCGAAACGTCCGTCCCGCGGAAGATCACGCTGATCTTCCGCGCGAGCGTGCGTCCCACCAACCGCACCACCAAAGCGCTCGTCGAAGCGACGAGTAAAATCTCGAACGGCGCGACGGTCTACTACAACCAGAGCTCGAAAGTTCCGTTCGAAGAAGGCAAAATTCCCGCTGCCGGCTTGTTCTTCGAGTAAATCCGCTTCGAAAGCGGTTACCACGGAAGTGGTCGAGCCGAAACTGACGCTCCTCAAGGAAGCTTCCGTCAACGGCGGTCCCTACAGCGCGGCGGAAACGACGCTGACCGATGGCGCGACCGTGAGCTATCGCCTGAAGGTGACCAACACGGGCGCCTCGTCCGCCTACGGGATTGTGGTCACCGACAAACCGCCGAGTGCCCTGGAAGCCGTGACGCCGACCGAAAACGCGGGTTACGTGACGAGCAACGTGGCGGGCGAAATCGCGTGGAAGATCCCGGGCCCGGTTGCCGCCGGCGCGAGCGTCGAACTCGGCTACAGCACGAAGCTGGTCGCGGTGAAAACGTTGAAAGCTGGCCAGGCCGTCGACAACAACGCCACGATCCCGGCCTATTTCGGCGTCTCGGAAGCCGAACGCGCTGAAGAACACAAGGAATACTTGGGCAAACCGATTCCCTATCGCGAATACAAAGGCCCGTCCGCGGAAGTCAAAGCCACGGTCGCGCTGCCGGCGATCTCGATCGAAAAGACGACCGGCGCCGCCGGCTTCCCGCCCAGCGCCAACGTGGAAGTAGACCAGGCCTTCACCTGGAGGGTGGTCGTCAAAAACACCTCCAGCGTGGCGGCCACGAAACTCAAAGTCGCAGACATTCTGCCCCCCAACTGGGAATACGTCGGTGGCGCGAGCTTCACCAAAGGCGGAAGCCTGACCCCCACCGAAGCGGGCGCGCTGGAAACGGGCAGGGAACTGACGTGGAGCACGAGCATCGAACTCGCGGCCGGAGCCAGCACGATCCTCACCTACCAGGCCAAGCCCACGGTCGCGGCCGAGTCGAACCCAGGTAGCGGCCCCACCCACCCGAACAAAAACACCGCGAGTGCGACCGTGCTCGACGTGGCCGGGAACGCCGAAGACGCCGAAGGTCCGTTCGCGGCCGGCCCGGCGAGCGCGCAGGCGGTGCTACTCGTGCCGGTGCTCGAAGTGACCAAGACACCGCTCAAAGCGAGTGTCGCCGCCGGCGAAGCAGACTCCTACACGATCGTCGTCCACAACTCCGGCGCCGGCGTCGCGCGTGAAGTTCTCGCCGAAGACACGCTGCCCGCCGGGTTGATCTACGAAGCCAAATCCGCCACCGCGTCGCCGTCTGCCGGCTTCAGCGAGAAATCCGCGAGCGCGACCAAAGTCGTCTGGGCAATCGAATCGATCGCCCCCGGCGCGTCGGTCGAAATCACGGTTCCCGTGGGCACAGAAGCGAGCCTCGCGAGCGGGACCAAATTGAAGAACATTGTCGCGGTGCACGCCACGGCGGCGCCGGCCCCGGTGCAAGCGGAAGGGACGATCACGCTGACCACGAGCGCCGACCTGCAGGCGACGAAGACCGCCTCAGTGAATCCGGTGACGCCCGGTGGGGAAGAGACGTACACGATCTCGGTGCTCAACGAAGGTCCGTCGGTGGCGCGAGAAGTCAAGCTGAGCGATCCGCTGCCCGCTGGGACCACGTTCAAGAGCGCGGACTTGGGCTGCTCGGACGTTGTGGGCACAGTGGAATGCGTCGTCGGCGAACTGGCCCCCAACGCGAGCGCCGTCTACCACGTGACGGTCTCGGTGGCCAGCTCCGTCACGACCAAGATCGTCAACACGGTGGAAGCGACCAGCCCGACTCCCGACCCCGAACCGAACAACAACAAAGCGTCCGTCGAAGTCGGTGTCGCGCCGGAAGCAGACCTATCTCTCGAAAAGACCGCTCCGGAAACCGTGATCACCGGGGAGGAACTGACCTGGACGTTGACCGTTAAGAACAAAGGGCCCTCCGATGCAAAAGTGGTCACGGTCGTCGATCCCCTGCCGGTTGGAGCAAACTATCTGGGGTCCGCACCGTCCCAGGGTTTGTGTAAAGAAGTCGCGGGCACGCTCACCTGCAAACTGGGCCCCCTCGCGGCCGGAGCCAGCGCCACGATCACAATCACCGCCAGGGTGACCGCCGCGCCGGGCGCGCTCACGAATACGGCGACGGTCAGCGGCGAAGAGCCCGACCCGGAACCGGAAAACAACGAAGCGAGCGCGACGACGACCGTCGTGGAACCTCCGGCGGTCGTGAAGGCCTCCGACAGTCCCGAAGCGACGATCGGTCATCGGGTCACCTACACCCTGACCGTGACCGTCCCCGCGCAGGCCGTCGCGTATGACCAGACGGTGATCGACACGCTCCCGGACACTCTCGACTTCGACGAATACGTCAGCGCCACTTGCACCAGCGGCTGCACGACCCCGGAAACGACGATCGTCCCCAAAACCTACACTCCGAAAGTCCTCGGCTCGGCGCCCGCTACGACGAGCGTGGCCTGGTACCTGGGCAACGTGACGGCGGCCCCGCAAGCGCGCACGATCGTGCTCGTCTATCGCGCCAGCGTGCGCGCCACCCACCGTAACGGTGGCGCTCTCGTGCAGGCGCCCGCCGAAATCAAGAACTCAGCGACGCTCTACTACAACCAGACCAACAAGGGCTCTTTTGAAGAAGCAACGATCCCCAGCCCAGAATCCTTTGACCAGAAAACGGCGCCGGTGTCCACGAGCACCAAAGTGGTCGAGCCGTCATTGACCTTGACCAAGGAAGCCTCGGTCAACGGGGCCCCCTTCAGCGGCGCGCCGTTCACGATCACCGCCAGCGACACCGTCAGCTACCGCCTGCAGGTGAAGAACACGGGCGCCTCGCCCGCCTACACCGCGGCCGTGACCGACACGCCACCGAAAGGCCTCGTGGTGGTGAGCATCGTCGCAAACCCCGCCGCCACGGAAACCAAAGCGTGGAGCGAAGCCGACCCCGAAATTGCCTGGCAGATCACCGGGCCGCTGCAGCCGGGAGAAACTGTCACGCTCGAATACTCCGCCAAGCTCGCGGTGAAAAGCGTGAAAGATGCTCAGAAGCTCACGAACACCGCGACCGTGCCCTCCTACTTCGGGGTCTCCGAAACAGAACGCGCGGAAGGACACACGGAATACGAAGGCAAACCGATCCTCTACCGCGAATACAAAGGTCCGTCCGCGCAGCTCACCGCGACGGTCGCGCTGCCGGTGCTCGAAGTGACCAAGACACCGCTCAAAGCGAGTGTCGCCGCCGGCGAAGAAGACTCCTACACGATCGTGGTCCATAACTCCGGCACAGGCGTCGCGGGGGAAGTGCTGGCCGAAGACACTTTGCCGAAAGGGATGACCTACAAAGCCGGCTCCGCCACCGCGTCCCCGCCCGCCGGTTTCAGCGAGAAATCCGCGAGTGGATCCAAAGTTATTTGGGCGATCGAATCGATCGCGCCCAACACGAGCGTCGAAATCACGGTGCCCGTGGTCACGGAAGCGAGCCTGCCGAGTGCAACCAAACTGACGAACACCGTCGCGGTGCACGCCACGGCGGCGCCGGCCCCGGTAGAAGCGGAAGGGACGATCACGCTGACCACGAGCGCCGATCTGGAAGCCACAAAGAGCATCGTCAGCGCGGGTAACGCGATCCCGGGCAAGACGATCACCTATGAAGTGACGGCCATCAACAAAGGTCCGTCGCAGGCTAATGAAGTCAAGCTCGTGGATCACCTCCCCGCGGGTCTCACCTACAAAAGCTCCTCTCCCGCCGGGTGCAGCGAAGCCGCGGGGGTCGTGACATGCGCGGCGGGCAATCTCGAACCGGGTCACACCGCCGCCTTCCAGATCGAAGTCCAGCTCGCCCCGAGCCTCACGGGCGCGATCTCGAACACGGTGACCGCCGAAAGCACCGAAACCCCCGGGCACCCCGCGACCCCGGACCCAGAACCGGCCAACAACAAAGCCACAAAGGAAGTCGCCGCTTCCCCCGAAGCGGACCTCGAACTAAAAAAGACCGCTCTGGCCACCGTGATCACAGGCGAGGAACTGACCTGGACCTTGACCGCCAAGAACAATGGGCCCTCCGATGCGAAAGGGGTCACGGTCGTCGATCCCCTGCCGGTCGGGACCGAATACGTCAGCTCCACGCCGGGAACCTGCAAATACGAAGCGGGTACGCTCACCTGTAAATTGGGCCCCCTCGCAGCTAAAGCCAGCGCTGAAATCACGGTGACCGCCAGGGTGACCGCCGCGCCGGGCGCGCTCACGAATACGGCGACGGTCAGCGGCGAAGAGCCCGACCCGGAACCGGCGAACAACAAAGCGAGCGCGACGACGACCGTCCTCGAACCTCCGGCGGTGGCCAAGGCCTCGGACAGCTCCGAAGCGACGATCGGTCATCGGGTCACCTACACCCTGACCGTGACGGTCCCCGCGCAGGCCGTAGCGTTTGATCAGACGGTGATTGACACGCTGCCGGACACGTTGGACTTCGACGAATACGTCAGCGCCACTTGCACCAGCGGCTGCACGACCCCGGAAACGACGATCGTCCCCAAAACCTACACTCCGAAAGTCCTCGGCTCGGCACCCTCCACGACGAGCGTCGCCTGGTATCTGGGCAACGTGACGGCGGCCCCGCAAGCGCGCACGATCGTGCTCGTCTATCGCGCCAGCGTGCGCGCCACCCACCGTAACGGTGGCGCTCTCGTGCAGGCGCCCGCCGAAATCAAGAACTCAGCGACGCTCTACTACGACCAGACGGAAAAGATCCCCTTCGAAGAAGCAACGATCCCCAGCCCAGAATCATTTGACCAGAAGACCCCGCCGGTGTCCACGAGCACTGAAGTGGTCGAGCCGGCGCTGACGTTGACGAAGGAAGCCTCCGTCGATGGCGGCGCCTTCAGCTCTGCGCCGTTCACGATTGCCGCCGGCGACTCCGTCAACTACCGGTTGCAGGTGAAGAACACGGGCGCCTCGCCCGCGTACGACGCGGCCGTGACCGACACGCCACCGAAAGGCCTCGTGGTGGTGAGCATCGTCGCAAACCCCGCCGCCACGGAAACCAAAGCGTGGAGCGAAGCCGACCCCGAAATTGCCTGGCAGATCACCGGGCCGCTGCAGCCGGGAGAAACTATGACGCTCGAATACTCGGTCAAGCTCGCGCCGAACAGCGTCAAAGACGGCCAGAAACTGACGAACACCGCGACCGTGCCCTCCTACTTCGGGGTTGCGGAAACAGAACGCAAGGAAGGCAAAAAGAACTTCGCCGGCGAAGAAATCCTCTACCGCGAATACAACGGCCCGTCCGCGCAGCTCACCGCGACGGTCGCGCTGCCAGTGCTCGAAGTGACCAAGACACCGGCGCAGGCAAGCGTCCTCGCGGGCAAGGAAGACTCCTACACGATCACCGTCCACAACTCCGGCACCGGCATCGCCCACGAAGTGAAGGTGCTCGACACGCTGCCCGCGGGCATGACCTTTGAAGCGGGGTCGGCGACGGCCAACCCGCCGACCGGCTTCTCCGAGGAATCGGTCGTCGGCAACGTCGTGACGTGGAAGATCGCCTCGATCGGCGTCCGGGAAAAAGTCGAAATCACGGTCCCGGTCGGCATCGAACCGAGCGTGGAAACCGGCAGCGAACTGACGAACGAGGTCGCGGTGACCTCGACCGAGCAGACCACCCCCGTGGAAGCGGAAGGCACGATCAAAGTCACCACCAGCGCGGACGTCGAAGCGAAAAAGAGCGTCCTTGGCCCCAACTCCGCGGTCCCGGGCGCCCAGCTGACCTACGTGGTCGCGGCGAAGAACAACGGAGGGCCGTCGGTGGCGCGCGCGGTGCAGCTCACCGACAAACTGCCCGCGGGCGTCGTCTTCGTCAGTGCCCAGGCGGGCTGCACCGAGAGCGCCGGCACCGTGACGTGCGAAGCAGGGAACCTCAACCCCGGCCAGGAAGCCTCCTTCCAGATCGTCGTGTCGGTCCTCAGCGGCAACAGCGGCTCGATCGCGAACACGGTGCGCGCCGAAAGCACGGCAACACCCGGGCACCCCGCCACGCCCGATCCGGAACCGGCAAACAACGAAGCCCACGTCGAAGTCCCGACCCTGCCGAGCGCCGATCTCGAACTGGTCAAGACCGCGCTGACCCCGGAAGTCCACCCCGGTCAGCAGGCGTCCTTCTCGCTCGTCGTGACCAACAAAGGCCCGAGCGACGCCCAGGAAGTGAAGCTCCTAGACACGCTGCCGGCGGGGTTGGCATACGTGAGCGCCGGCGGTGCCTCGTGCGAAGCGGCCGGGCAGGCGGTCACCTGCACGCTGGGCACGATGACGGCCGGGAGCAGCGTCACGGTCGAACTGACCACGCAGCCCGCCGGGCTCGGCTCCTACACCAACACGGCGGTCGTCTCCAGTACGACGCCCGACCCCGACACGGGGAACAACTCCTCCGAAGCGACCGTCAAAGTCGTCCCCGTCCCCGTGGTCACGCCCCCGGCGCCGCCGACGGCCGTGACTCCCCCGGCCTCCGGGGTCAGCCCGACCGCCGCCGCGATGGCGCGCACCAGCGTGACCCTGCGCAAGCTCGTGCGCGAGCACGTGGTCGTTCCCGGTGGGCGCCTGGACTACCGGCTGATCGTGCACAACGCCGGCGCGCAGACCGCCGAAGGACTGAAGGTGTGCGACAACCTGCCCGAGCAGGCGACGGTCCTCAATCCCGGTGGCGGCCACCTCGCCGGGGCGCGCATCTGCTTCACGCTGAAGACGCTCGCCGCCGGTCACGTCCACACCTTCACGCTCGTCCTGCGCGCCGATTCCAATGCCCACGGGCGGATCGTCAACCGCGCAACGGTCACCGGCAAGAACTTCGCTCCCGCCCACGCGCGGGCGTCCACCCCGGTACAGAAAGCGAGCTTGGCCCCGACCCGCGAAAATCATGTCACCGGGTAGCACGCGACGACGACGGGACTTACCTCGGACGCGGTATGTGACTGCTCTCGTCCTAGGTGGGGCGATCGTCCTGAGCGCGGGGACCCTGAGCCAGCCGACCGCGTATGCGACGTCGAGCGCGGGAGTGGCGGGGTCGCTTCCCGTCGGATCTCCGACCACGCCAAGCGCGGGGCGAGGAGGATCGTCTCCGCAAGCGTCGCCCTCCGGCGGGCCTCCGACCCCCGCGCGGGCGTGGGTCGCCAAGGTCGTGTACCCGACCATCGCCCGCGCCGCGCCGCGCCTCACTCACGTCAGGCGCCTGTTCACGGTCTCTCCGGTGTCCGCGTGGGGCGCCCCGACCGAGCTGCTGGTCCTCAGCTCCCGCGTCGACGCCGCGGGGCACCCATGGCTGCGCGTGCGGCTCGACTACCGGCCCAACGGCTTCGCCGCGTGGATCGACGCCGAAGACACCGTCTTGCACCGAGATCCCTGGCGGATCTCGGTCTCGCGCAAGCGCCGCGCGGTGAAGGTCTATCTTGCCGATCGCCTGGTGCGTACCTTCGCGGTCGTCGTCGGCAAGCCCTCCACGCCAACCCCCGCGGGCCTGTTCGCGATCGCCGCCGAGCTGCCCCAGCCCAGCCCGGGTAAGAATTTCGAGGGCGCCTGGGTGCTGCCGCTGACCGCCCACTCAGAAGTGCTGCGCCACTTCGAAGGGGGAGACGGCCAGGTCGCGCTACACGGCCGCGGCGGCGCGAGCCTCATCGACCCCCTGCACAGCGCGCGCTCCCACGGCTGCGTGCGGCTGGCCAACGCGGCGATCGCCTGGATCGCCGACCACGTGCCCGTCGGCACGCCGGTGCGGGTGCTCTGAGCAAGACGCCGGCGGGCGCCCGCCGGACTGGGTAGGCTCTGCAACGCAATCGGGTCGAGAGCTCTCTTCAAAGTAGTTCGTGTTTGCAATCCGTCGTCACACGCGGAGCTTGCGCGTCGAGGGCACCGGCGATGAGCTCCAGCGATCGCAAGATCCTCGCCGTGCTTGGCACCGCCCAGTTCCTGATGGTGCTCGACCAGGCGGTGATGAACGTGTCGATCTCGCAGCTCGTCGCCGACTTCCACACCGACGTGACGACGATCCAGGCGGTGATCGCGTTGTACTCGCTCGTGATGGCCGCGCTGATGATCGCCGGCGGCAAGATGGGCGACATCTGGGGCCGGCGGCGGGCGTTCTCGATCGGCCTTGTGATCTACGGCGCCGGCTCGGCGCTGACGGCGGCGGCGTGGAGCGTGGGCGCGCTGTTGGTCGGCTGGTCGCTGCTGGAGGGCATCGGCGCGGCGCTGGTGCTGCCGGCGCTTGTCGCGCTGACCGCGCGCTCCTTCGAGGGCCCGGCGCGTGCGCTCGCCTACGGCGTGCTCGGGGGAGTGTCGGGCGCGGGGATCGCGGTCGGGCCGATCCTGGGCGGCTGGGTGACTACAAATCTCACATGGCGGATCGTGTTCGTCGGCGAGGTCGTGGTGGTGATCGGAATCCTGCTCGCGGTGCGCCTCTTGCCGAAGGACCGCGGACAGCCGGGGGCAGAGCTCGACCGCGTCGGCGCCGTGCTGTGCGCGCTGGGCCTCGCGCTGGTCGTCTTCGGCGTGCTGCAGGCGAGCACCTGGGGTTGGCTGCAGCCGCGCAACTCGCCGATCGAACCGTTCGGGTTCTCGCTGACGCCGTTCGTGATCGCCGCCGGCCTCGCGGTGATCGGCGGCTTCCGCGCGTGGGAGCGCCGGCGCGAGCGTCTAAAAGAGCAGCCGCTCGTGCATTTCCGCCTGCTGCAGATCCCGGCGATGCGCAGCGGGCTGACGACGTTCCTGTTCCAGAACCTGATCCTGATGGGGATCTTCTTCGCGATCCCGCTGTACCTGCAGGTGGTGCAGGGCTTCGACGCCTTCCAGACGGGCGTGCGGATGCTCCCGGTCTCGGTCACGCTGTTCGTCACCGCGTTGATCGGCTCGCGCCTGGCGGGGCGCTACCCCGCGCGCACGATCGTGCGCGCCGGCCTGGGGCTGCTGCTCGCGGCGTGTCTACTGCTGCTCGCGACGATCAAGCCGGAAATAGAGACGGTCCCGTTCGGGATCGCGATGGCGGTGCTCGGCATCGGGATGGGCCTGATCGTCTCCCAGCTCGGCAACGTCGTGCAGTCCGCCGTCGGCGACGAGGACCGCAGCGAGGCCGGCGGCCTGCAGTTCACCGCGCAGCAGCTCGGCGCCTCGCTCGGCACGGCGCTGATCGGCGCGATCGTGATCAGCGGGCTGATCGCCGGGTTCTCGGGCAAGGTCGAACAGGACCCGCGGATCTCGGCCGATGTCAAACAGCAGGTTGGGATCAAGCTGGAGGGCAACGTCAGCTTCGTCTCGATCGATCAGGTTCAGGCGGCCGCGGATGACGCCGGGCTCGACAAGCAGACGGCGGACGCGATCACCGAAAGCTACGCCGAGGCGCAGCTCATGGCGCTGAAGACCGGGCTGCTGATCGCGGGTTTGCTCGTCTGCGCGGCGTTCTTCGCGACCCGGAACCTGCCCGCGGAGGTCCTGGCGGCGAGAGCGCCGCCCGAGGCTACGGCCTGATCTTCTGCCGCGATCTGACAGGTACTTACGACCTGGCGTCTCGCAGCGAGTCGATGTCCCGCCGGGTTCATGCCACAGCGCGCAGTCGCCGGTAGGGCGTGCCGCGCAGCTCGCGCACGAGTGCGTCGACGACCCCCTCCTCGTCCTCCTCTAGCCCATCGGTGACGGCGCCGATCACCGCGCGCTTGCGCTCCAGCAAGGTCGCCGATCGTTTCGTCGACCGTGCCGGCGGCGAGCAGGTAGGTGGCGTTGACTGTGTCCTCTTGGCCGATGCGGTGACAGCGGTCCTCGGCCTGGTCGTGCTTGGCGGGCGTCCAGTCGAGCTCGAGGAAGGCGACGTTCGAGGAGCGCGTCAGCGTGATCCCGTGGCCGGCGACCTCGATCGAGCAGATGATCAGCTGGTTCTCGGGCGTTATCGGGCGCCTGGAAGGCGCTGCAGCGCGGCGTCGCGCGCGGTGGGGCTGTCTTCGCCGAGGATGTGCAGCGCGTGCGGGAAGCGCTCCGAGCAGCGCGCGCTGGATCTCGCGGTGGTGGGCGAACACGACGAGGCGCTCGCCCGAGGAGCAGAAGTCGTGGATCCAGGCCGAGCGCGGCGTGGAGCTTGCCGCGCGCGGCAAGCAGCTTCAGTGCGTTCAGCCGCACGAGGCGTTCGGCGCGCAGCGCCGCCGCGACGCTCGCATCGAGCTCGTGCAGGTCCAGCGGCTGGCTCTGCAGCCACGCGACGAGGTCGCGCTCGGCCAGGCGGTACTCGGGCTCGTTGTCGAGCTCGATCGGCACGACGGCACGGGTCTTCGCCGGTAGCTGGGGCAGGACGTCGGCCTTCAGGCGCCGCGCGAAGCAGCGCGCGCGCAGATGCCAGTGCAGGCGTAGGTGCGCGTCGGGGCCGCGGAAGCGCTTGCCGAACTGCGCGCCAGAGCCGAAGTCGGCCAGGCGCCCGAGGATCCGCAGCTGGGAGATCAGCTCTGCCTGGGCGATTCATCACGGGCGTGCCCGTCAGCGCGAGCACGAGCCCGTCGCGCGGCACCGCCGTAGACAGGCGCGCCACCGCCTGGGTGCGCTTGGCGGCTGCGTTCTTGCAGTAGTGGGACTCATCTAGCACCAGGGCGCGGGGGGCGATGGCCGCGCAGCGCTGACAGCCGCCCGGCGACGATGTCGTAGTTGACGACGGTCACATCGGCCGGCTCGATCGGCGCGCTCGCGCGTGTGCCGGTCAGCGCCTGGGTGCTGCGGTGCGGCAGCCACAGCGAAAGCTCGCGCAGCCAGTTCAGCTTGAGGCTCGCCGGGCAGACGACGATCGCCGGGTAGGCGCCGTCGGCCTCCAGCGTCGCGAGCGCCTCGATCGTCTTGCCGAGACCCTGCTCGTCGGCGAGGAATGCGCGTCGCTGCGCGAGCAGGTAGCTCACCCCCGCGCGCTGGAACGGCTTCAGCTCGCCGCCGAGGGTGGGTGGGACCTTGTCATCGAGCGGCGCTTCGGTTGCGCCCGACAGCTGCCACCAGGCCGGCGGCGCGGGCATGCTCCTCACGGATCTCCTGTAACAGCGTGAGCGCCTCGGGTGCGATCCAGGTTTCGTGGGCGGCGAGGAACTCGTCGAGCTCTGGCAACGCAGAACGGATCGGCGCGGATCGCGGGCATCCCCGCGTGCTCGCCCGGAGCCCCCAGCGCGTGTCCCCGGCCGCCGTGGCCGGACTTGCCGGGCGCGGCGCCGCTGAGCGCGGCGAAGGCCTCCAGCTGCCCGGTGTCGTGACCGGGCGCGAGCACGAACGTCGGATCCTCGTGCAGGGCGGATACCTCCAGCACCGCGGGCGGCACGGGCCGGCCCTCGCGCAGCGCGACGATGCAGCGCTTCGCGCCGGGGCTGATCCAGCCGCGCAGCCGTCCGTCCATCAGCCGCCATGAGTCGAGCGTCAACGGCACGGTCGCGCCACCGGGGGCGCTTGCGGCCTGCTCGCGCAGCTCGCGCGGCAGGCGCGAGGTGGTGCCGAGCAGCAGGAACACGGGCTGCTCGCTGCGGTCCCTCGACCTCGATCGTGCCCGTCCAGGTGGTGGCGCGCGCGAGCCAGCTCTGCACACGCGGGTCGATCCGGTTGACATCGAGCTCGGCGATCAGCTCCGCGATCAGCTTCGGCGTCGTGCTCGACGGTGGCCAGCGCGAACGTTGCGTTTGGCCCGTCCAGCGCGCGCAGGTGGCCGCGGCCGGCAAGCACACGGGCCAGTGGCGCGTGGACGGCGTCGACCATGATCCAGTGCTCGCCGCGGCGGTCGCGGCGCAGTTCGACTTCATGTGAGGGCGAGCCCCGCCTCGGTGCGCTGGAAGCGCCGTCGGAGGGCCCGTGTTTGATCTCTGTGAGCGCGTGCGCCGCATCGTCGGTCAGGCGCAGGCGCGCGGGGGCGGCGGGCAGCTCCTCGACCAGGCGCGCGGCGTGATCGTCGAGCGGGATCAACGCGCGGGCGATCGCGGGCAGGCGGTAGCCGCCGGGATGCTCGAGCAGCGACTCCGCCAGCTCGGGTGCTGTGTCGGTGGCGAAGCTCAGCCACCAGTTCTCATCGGGCCGGGCGAGGTCGAGCACGCACTCGTCGTGGCGGCGCCTTGCGCGCCGGCGCTCGATCGCGTGGGCGAGGGCCTCCGTTATCTCGGGTTCAACGGCAAGGCCCGCGAACAGCCGCGCGAGCGCCTCCGCGCGCTCGGGATCGAGCGGAACGCACCACGCCCGCTCGCCGGGATCCCAGCGGCGGCCTGGCAGAGCGCGCAGCAGTTGACGCAGGCGCTCGTCGTAGGGGAATTGGAGAACGGCCTCACCGTCGGCGAGCGAGGCGTGGAAGTGAGAAGGCGACACGAGCACTCAACGATAGGCAACGCCCTGGATGAGAGCGGGTGAGGCGCTCGACCTCCTCGATCGTCTTGCGTTGGCGAAAGACCGCGGCCCGACGAATCCAGTGGCCGGAAGGCCGGCGCGCCACTCAACGATCTGGCGAGGCTGGGCCTTCCCCAAGGTTGGTCGTCGTGGTCATGACCGTCGCGGCGCCGCCACCCATCACGCGCCTCACCAGCCCCGGCGTGAGGATCCGCAACACCGCCGCGAGCGCGTAGGGGCGAGGGACGTAGCGCTCCGCCCGCCCGCCGGGGCCGGCCTGGAAGATCGCCTCGGCGGCGCGCTCGGGGGTGGAGACGATCCAGCGCGTGAGCGCTTTCTCAGTGAGCTCGGTCTGGGGAAACCCCTCCGTGGAGATGAACCCGGGTAGCACCAGCCCGACGTGGACGCCGTGAGGACGCTCCTCCGCCCACAACGCGTCAGACCAGCCGGCGAGCGCAAACTTGGAGGCTGAGTAGGCGCCGGCGCCCGCGCGCGCGACACGGGAAGAGGTCGAGGCGACGTTGACGATCGCGCTCGGCGCGGAGGCGCGCAGCAGGGGCAGCAAAGCCTCGGTGAGGCGGACGGGCGCGTCGAAGTTGAGCGCCATCGTGCGGCGCACGTTCTCGTAGCCGCCGTCGGCGAAGCGCGCGCGCCAGCCGGAGCCGGCATTGTTGACCAGCAGGTCGAGGCGTCCGTGGTGCTCCTCGACGTGTGCGCGGATGCGCGCGGGTGCGTCCTCGTCGAGGAGATCGACGGCAACCCAGCTGACGCGATCCTCGCCCAGTGAGGACGCAAGCGCGCGCAGTCGCTCCTCGCGGCGTGCGACGAGGATCAACGAGGCTTCGGGCTCGCGGGCTAGGCGGCGGGCAGCCGCTTCTCCGATCCCGCTCGAGGCCCCTGTGATCAGTGCGATCATCGCCCACACCCTACCTATCTGCCCCCCTCGTATTTCTCCCTTTCCTTCTTGCTTGCTCACTCACTCCTTACCCGTCCCCGTCGCGTCCCGATACGGTGGGCCCATGGACTCGACGGACTCGGCTAGGAAGCTCCAGGCACTGAACCTCTTCCATGGCCTGCCCAGCCGCTATGACCGCCTGAGCGCGGCGTTGAGCTTCTGGCAGGATCCTCGCTGGCGGCGCGCCATGGTGGACGCGGTGGCGCCGGCGGTGAATGAGCGGATCCTCGACGTGGCGACCGGCACGGGGATGGTCGCCGCCGAGCTGCGCGGGCGTGCGGACTGCTCGGTCGTGGGACTCGACCAGAGCCCGGAGATGCTCGCCGCCGCGCGGACGCGTTTCGCGAGCGACGGCGCGCGCGTGGAGTTGATCGAAGGCCAGGCCGAGGAGCTGCCGTTCGCGGACGAGAGCTTCGACGCGCTGACGTTCACGTATCTGTTGCGCTATGTCGACGATCCGCCACAGACGCTGCGCGAGCTGGCTCGCGTGGTGCGCCCCGGGGGGCGGGTGGCCACGCTCGAGTTCGGCGTGCCCCCGCGCATGCTCCCGCGTGCCGCCTGGCGGTTTTATACGGCGATCGGCCTGCCGGCGCTCGGGCGGATCGCCTCACGCGAGTGGGCTGAGGTGGGGCGGTTCCTCGGGCCGAGTATCTCCGGCTTCTACGAACAGCATCCGCTGGAGCGGATCGTCGGCTACTGGGAAGACGCCGGCCTGCGCGACGTGCAGGTGCGGCGGATGAGCCTCGGCGGCGGAGTGGTGATGTCGGCGAGGAAGCCTGCCGCGCGCTTGTGAGGGGTCTGTTTGTGAGCGCGCCGGATCACAGGGCGTCAAGCCGCGCTCTGACTCGGCGTGCGCCAGACGCGTGCGAAATCAGACGCGGGTTGGGGAGCGGCGCGAGGCGAGGTACTCCTGGTTCGCCCGCCGCTCGCCGCGGATCTGGATCGCGATGAAGACGAGGATGATGTTCACGAGCAGGCCGATCCCCAGGAAGGTGGCCCCCAGGCCGATGTCCTTCGAGACGGCCTGGCTGGTGGCGAGCAGCATCGTGGCGAGCGGCATGAATCAGAGCCTACCAACGAGACGAGACGCGCGCCGGTGTCGTAGCCTTGGGCCGGCCGCCACAGAAGACAGAGCCAGGAGAGGTGCCGGAGCGGTTGAACGGGCACGACTGGAAATCGTGTGACGGGGGAAATCTCGTCCGAGGGTTCGAATCCCTCCCTCTCCGCTATCGACCAGATCGGTACCCCTAAAACGCTCGATCGTCCCGCGTTTTACGCCCTGCGCCCGGGAGGGTGGCGGGACTTTGTGACGGTATTGCATCCGCCCTATACGGCCTGGAACCTCGCCAACGTGGCAATCGGGGCGGCGGTTGCTCCGCACCTGTACGCCGGTCGGCTGCTGGCGAGCCTGGGTGCGTTCCTGCTCGGGGTGGGTGTCTGCGCGCACGCGCTGGACGAGCTGAACGGCAGACCGCTCGGTACGCACCTCTCCAGCCGCACGCTGGCGGCGATGGCGGGCGTATCGCTGGCGGGAGCGGTCGCGCTCGGGATCGTCGGAGCGGTGACGATCTCGCTGACGCTGATCCCGTTCGTGCTCGCGGGTGCCTTCATCGTGCTCGCATACAACCTCGAGTGGTTCGGTGGACGCTTTCACACCGCTTTCTGGCTCGCCGCCGCCTGGGGCGCCTTTCCGGCCCTGACCGGCTACTGGGTCAACGCGCTGCAGCTACGCGCACCGGCGCTGCTCGCCGCGCTCGCCTGCTTCATGCTCACGATCGGCCAGCGGCGCCTCAGCACCCCGGTGCGCGAGTTGCGCCGTCGCACCGTCTCGCTCAGCGGCGAGCAGCGCCTTGCGGATGGCTCGGTCGTGCCGCTCGACGCCGCGCGTCTGGCCGCCCCACTGGAGGGCGCCCTGGGCGCATGGGCGCTCGGGGTCGTGCTACTCGCCGTCGGGATGGTGCTCGCGCGGTTGTGAGTGCGATCCGCGTGGTCGTGAGGAGCGGGATCCGGGGGTAACGCTTCTGAGGGATGCGCTTGGGTGAGCGGTTGTGAGGAGCGCGCTCCGCGTGACGTCAGACCGCCGCCGCCGCCGGCTCGACCTCGCCGCGCTGTGCCGCTTCGGCGTGCTCGCGCGAGTCGCGCGAGGAGATCAGAACGGCGGTGAGGATCGCCCCGACGATCGCAAAGCCGGCGCCGACGAGGAACGCGCGGTCGAAGCCTTTCGTCAGTGCGACCGACGTGCTGTGCCCGCCTGCGTGGAGCAGGCTCTGGGTGCGGCTGTTGGCGACGGTGGCGAGGATCGCGAGGCCGAGCGCGCCGCCGACCTGCTGGGAGGTGTTGATCAACCCCGAGGCGAGGCCGGCCTCGTGCGGCTTGGTCCCGGTGACCGCGGCGATCGTCACGGGGACGAAGGAGAACCCGAGCCCGAACGCAGCGAGCAGCGACGGCCCGAGCACGTTCGCGGTGAAGGAGCCGCCCGGCGCGGGGACACGCGAGAACCACAACAGGCCGGCGGCGATCAGCAACAGGCCTCCGATCAGCGTCGGCTTGAAGCCCACGCGCGTGACGAGCTGCGAGGCGGCTCCGGCGGAGAGGATGATCGCGATCGAGAGCGGCAGGTAGGAGAGGCCGGCCTTGATCGGCGAGTAGTGCAGGACGTCTTGTAGGTAGAGCGAGATGAAGAAGAACATCGAGAACAGCGACATCCCGATCAACAGGCCGACGATGTCAGCGCCGCGCAAGGTGCGCAGGCGGAAGATTGAGAACGGCAAGAGTGGGTGGCGGGTGCGCAGCTCGATCGCGACGAACGCGGCGAGCAGCACGGCCGACCCGGCGAGCCGCGACAGCGTGGCGGTTGAGCCCCAGCCGACGTTGACGGCGTCGACGACCGCGTAGACGAGCAGCGCGAGGCCGGCCGTGACCGTGACCGCGCCCGGCAGGTCGAAGCCCTTGGTGCCGTCCTCAGCACGGCTCTCGAGCAGCAGTCGCGGCGCGAGCGCAGCCGCGATCAGGCCGATCGGGACGTTGACGAACAAGACCCAGCGCCAGCTCAGGCCGCTCGTGAGGATCCCGCCGAGCAGCACGCCGGCCGCGCCTCCGGCGCCCGCCACCGCGCCCCAGACGCCGAGCGCGCGGTTGCGCTCGGCCCCTTCGGCGAACGTCGTCGTGATGATCGACAGCGCCGCCGGCGAGACGATCGCGGCGCCGAGGCCCTGAACGGCGCGGGCGCTGATCAGCCACGCCTCCGACTGGGCCAGGCCGCCGGCCAGCGAGGCGAGCGAGAAGAGGACCAGGCCAAGCATGAACATCCGCCTGCGCCCGAGCAGGTCGGCGAGACGTCCACCGAGCAAAAGGAAGCCGCCGAAGGTGAGCGTGTAGGCGTTGACGACCCACGAGAGATTGTCGCGGGAGAAGTGCAGCGCAGCGCCGATCGAGGGCAGCGCGACGTTCACGATCGAGGCATCGATCACGATCACGAACTGCGTCATCGCGAGCAACATCAGCGCGAGGTTCTTCGCCCGCGGCGTGTCGAGGCTCATCGGTTCGGCGCCGATCGCGCCGCCAGCCAGCGCGGCGCCGGTCAACGGGTCAGTGGTGATGTCCTCGTCGGCAGCGATCGGATCAGGATATCCGCGCAGCGCGTGCATCCCGGGCAGCATGATCCGCGGCACGCTATGTACCGCGGATCGCCCCATCGGGGTCTGCCGCCTGTGGCGGCCGAGCCGAGCTCAGCCCTTCAGCGAGTGGAATTCGCCCAGGGGGTTCGGCAGGGTGGGCGTGAACGGTTCGAACTTGAACGCCTTCGTGGTGTCGAAGCCTTCTTTTTCGGCGGCTTTCTTTTCCGCGAACGGCAGCAGCGCTTCGACCGCCTGTCCGATATTCGTCAGCAGGAGCGTGCGCTCGTAGCCGTTGTTGTTGGGCGGGTCGATCGACTCGGCCGTCTTCTGGATACCGGTGATCTGCTTGATCGGACCGCCATCGCCGCCTGCCACATCGCCTCCGACGACGCGTGCGAGGGTCCGGTGATCGGACTCGATGCCCATGATCCGCGCCGCCGTGACCCGCAGGTCCGGCGTGCTGAAGTGGCGGACACCGACAAGATAGGCGGCGATGAACGCATCCTCGAGCGTGACAAGGATGTTGAGCGTCGTCTGCGCGTCGGTGAACATCTTCGGCGGGTAGTAGAACGACGTGAACGGAGTGGGCTTTTTGGTCAGGCTTTCCTCGAGCAGGTAGTGGGACATCTCCTCCTGCACCGCAGCCTTCAGGTAGTCCTGATCGTCGGCGGGGATGTTCTTGAAGAACGGCGCCGTGTTGATGATGTTGGTGTACGTGGTGACCGCCAGGGCCTCCGCGATCTGAGCGGCTTCGAGGATCGCCAGGTCGGTCTTGGCCGCGCTGCCCTTGCCCTTGCCGTGGCCCTTCTTACCGTTGGCGAGTGCGATGGCAGGCGCGAACGCCCCCATGCCTGCGGCGCCCGCGCCGGCGACGGCCGCGCCCTTGAGGAAGCTCTTGCGTGTCGATGCCGCCGTTCGGTCTTCTTTGGCTTGCGGCCCCGCGGTGTCGATCGCGGGAGTGTTGTGCTCGTCGTGCATTGTCCGCTCCATTCGTCTTGGGGTATCTCATCGAGGAGCACGTACGCTTGGTCTCGTCTCCCGGGGGGATCTACGGGACGGACCTGGAGACGGATCATCAATCGGAGTCTTCGAAGGCGCTGGTGGGCACGCGGGCCGTCTAGACTGGACAACCTTGCGCCTGTAGCTCAGCTGGATAGAGCGTCGGTCTACGGAACCGAAGGTCAGAGGTTCGAATCCTCTCAGGCGCGTCACAAATGTGGTCCCAAAACCCGCGGTTTGGATGGGCCACCACTCCGCCGCATACACCCTCGACGCCTACGGACACCTGATCGACAATGAGGTCGGCGTCGCGTTGAACCTCGAGGATCTTGGCCTCGCTGCTGACAACCAGTACGGCTCAGCCCGATGGGCCGACTCGTGGGCTACGCTGACGGGATGGACAAGCGCATCGAGCAACGGGCGCTGACCCCCAGGTACACGATCAGCGAGGCTGCCGTGCTTATCGGACGGCGGCGGAGGCGGTGAGTCGCTGGAGCTTTGGTCACGAACGGCTGGCTGTATAAGGGCGAGCCTCGACGCGACGAGCCGCTCATTCCCGCTGACGGCGAGCGAGGCGGCCTCGGCTGAGGTGAGCCGGGTGCCGGCTAGCGGTAGCCGCCGGGCATTTGCTCTGATAGGCGTGTGAGCTCGTCGAGCTTCTCTCGCCGGCTGCCGGCCCGGTGTTCGCGGTGCTCGAGGATGTCCTCGATGCGCACGCGGCGCCGAAGCGTGTGCCTGATGGGATCCGTCCCGGGGGTCCTCCCAACGCTGGCGAGGCGGCTGGCGGCGGCGGACCGGTCAGCCAATCTGCTCCGCCAGCTCGACGATGATCCCCTCGGGGCCACGGACATAGCAGAGCCTGTAGCTGTCCTGGTAGCGCCCCAGCTCGCCGACGAGCTCCGCGCCGAGGGCTTGGAGGCGAGCGAGGACGGCGTCGATGTCGTCGACTGCGAATGCGATATGGCGGATGCCCGGGGTGTTCGCCGACGCGTGCTCCTCGCCTGCCCGGCCCGACGGGGCATGAAACTTCGTCAGCTCGAGTGCTCCGTGCCCGTCTGGAGTCTGCAGGATGGCGATCTGCGCCCGGACGCCCTCGAGCCCGACGACGCGGTCCACCCAATCGCCATTGACCGGCGCCTCGCCCTGCAGCTTGAGTCCGAGCTGGGCGAAGAACGCCACCGCGTCCGCGAGGTCGTCGACGACTATGCCCACGTGGTCCATCCGCCGGATCGTCATGTGCTCGATGGTAGGCACGCGACTGAGCCCGCCGGTGAACTGTCCCGGGAGACGGACCGGTGTCGTCGTCGAGCTGTAACCACCCGAGAACTTCTCTGAGTTCGGCGGATGTCGTGGAGGTTAGTCAGGGCCTCCTCCGCCGTCTCAGCCACGTCGCGGCAACGCCCGCGCGTAAGGTGTTCCAAAGCGATAACGATGGGGCGTGACCGTCACTTAGCGAGCGGGATTGAGCACCCGCTCGATGTAGGGGCCGAGCAGGGTCGTGACCGAAGCGGCGGTCATGCCGGTGGGGCCCGCGGGGAGGGCGGCATAGCTGATCGCGAGGCGCACGAGGCACTCGGCTAGCAGACTTGCGTCGGCCGGGTTTACCTGTGGCCAGCCAGCGAGGATGATCGCGGCCAGGCGCTCGGTGGCGCCCGCCACGACCGGCTCGCCCTGCGTGGTAAGGAGCGCCAGCAGGCTGTGGGTCTCATCGCCTGTGAGGAGGGTGCGCACCAACGGGTCCTCGGCGGCGGCGGTGAGGAACACGTTGAACGCAGCCGAGAGCGCTGTGGCGGGATCGTCGAGGTGCTCCCCCACGGCCTGCTCGACGGCGAGCAGGAAGCGGTCGCTCTCGCGCAGCACGAACGTTTGCGCGAACGCCTCGCGCGAGCCGAACTCCTTGTACAGGGTCTGCCGGCTCACGCCCGCGGCGGCGGCGATATCGCCCATCGTGATCTGCGCCCATCCTCTGCGTTCCAGCTCGTCGCGCGCGGCGTCCAGCAGGGTTTCGCGCAGCAGTTCGCGCGCGGCCTCGGCGTAGGGGGTGCGCTCGGCGGTGGTGCGCTCGACATGCGTGCGTTCGGCGGTCGCCATCGGTTCTCAGTCCTCGACCGGCTCGCCTGTACCCGCCAGGGTGAAGTCGACCTTGTCGCGCACGCCGCAGTCGGGGCAGGCCCAGTCGTCTGGCACCTCGCTCCACGGCGTGCCCGCCGGAAAGCCCTCGCGCGGATGTCCGGTGAGCTCGTCGTAGGTGTAGCCACAGCCGGTACAGCGCCAGCGGCTCACCGCGTTGACTCCACACCGCCGCTGGTCGCACCACCGCTGCCGACCGTCTCCACACCGGCGCTCACGCCACCACTCGCTCCGCCGGCCGCGACGGGCGACCCATAGCGCGCGAGCACCCGCTTGCGCGCCCGCGGGTGGATGTTCACGCGCTCCAGATCGCCCTCGTAGTGGGCGAGCACGCGATGATCCATCACGCGCCGCCACAGCGGGGGGAAGGCCGCGGTGACGATCATGCCCGCGTAGCCGGTGGGCAGTTGCGGGGCTTCTTCGAAGTGGCGCAGCGCCTGGTAGCGGCGCATCGGGTTGGCGTGGTGGTCGGAGTGGCGCTGCAGGTGGTAGAGCAAAACGTTCGAGGCGACGCTGTTGGAGTTCCAGCTGTGCTCGGGAGCGGTGCGCTCGAAGCGGCCGTCCTCGCGCTTGTCGCGCAGCAGGCCGTAGTGCTCGAGGTAGTTGACGACCTCCAGCAGGCTGAACCCGAGCACTGCCTGGATCAGCAGGTACGGCAGGACTACCAGCCCGAAGACCGCCGTCAGCGCGCCGAACAGCACGACGGTCATCGCCCAGGCATTGAGGATGTCGTTGCGAAGACTCCAGTGGGCCTTGCCCATGCGGTCCAAGCGCACGCACTCGAGCTCCCAAGCCGAGCGCAGGCTGCCGGACACCGTGCGCGGCCAGAAAGCATAAAAACTCTCGCCGAGTCGTGAGCTGGCGGGGTCATCGGGGGTCGCGACGCGCACGTGATGGCCGCGGTTGTGCTCGATGAAGAAGTGCCCGTATGCGCTCTGCGCGAGCGCGATCTTGCTCAGCCAGCGCTCGGTGCTGGCGCGCTTGTGGCCGAGCTCGTGGGCGGTGTTGATCGCGATGCCTGAGACCATCCCCATCGTGAACGCCAGCCCGATGTCGTCGAGCACGGACAATTTGCCGCTGGACCACAGCCAGCACGCGAGCACGAGCCCGGCGTACTGGATCGGGATATACAAGTAGATGCACCAGCGGTAGTAGCGGTCTTGCTCGAGCCACTTGATCACGCTGTCGGGCGGGTTGCTCGCATCCATCCCGACCGCTAGATCGAGCAGCGGGAAGATCACGAACACGAGAAACGGCCCGTAGAGCCAGAAGATTCCCCAGCCCGTCGCTTCGACCAATCCCCAGGCCAGAAACGGCAGCGTCGGCACGATCAACCCGAGCAGCCATGCGTAGCGCTTGTGATCGCGCCAGCGCCGCTGTGTCTGGGCGGGCTCCCCGGCCGTCACTCCGCCGGCTCCTGCTCCCGCCTGCTGTTCGCTCGCGATCGAGGCCATTCCGTGCGTCTCCCTTTGATCCTTTTAGGACGTCGCGTACGCAGATTAGACAAATGCTCAAGATTTGTCAACCATGAGTACGTAGAGCCACGAACTGTCCAACAACGAGAGCTCGAGTGTCCCGGTTTGGGTTCAGGCGGAGTCGCGGGGGCGCTTGTCCAACGCGGCCAGCACGACGGCGACGGCCGCGTCGACGTCCATCTCGGGCGTCAGCTCGACCTCGGGCGCGCGGGGCTCCTCGTACGGCGCGTCCACGCCGGTCATCCCGCTCAGGCTGCCGTTGCGCGCGCGTGCATACAAACCCTTCGGGTCGCGGCGCGCGCACTCCTCGGCGGGGGTGTTTACGAATACCTCAAAGAACGGCAGCCCGTCCCGTTCGTGCAGCGCCCGCACCTTCTCGCGGCAGTCGGTGTACGGCGAGACGAGCGCCACCAGCGCGACCGTGCCCGCGTCCGCGAACAGGCGCGCGATCTCCCCGACGCGGCCGACGTTCGTCTCGCGGTCGCCCTTGCTGAAGCCCAGGTCGCTGCACAGCCCGTGGCGCAGGTTGTCCCCGTCGAGCCGGTACGCGCTGCGCCCCGCGTCGATCAGCCGCGCCTCGACCGCCGTCGCGATCGTCGTCTTGCCAGCGCCGGGCAGGCCCGTGAACCACACAGTCGCGCCCTGCGCTCCCAGCGCCTCCCAGCGCCGCGCGCGATCCACCGTGGCCTCCTGCCAGATCACGTTCGCGCTCATTCGCAGGCTCCTCGTGCTCGCCGGTCGCTGTGTTCTCGTCTGTCGATCATCACAGTCTCATTCAAGGCGATCCGCGTGCGCTCCACATAAGAATTGTGGGCTGTCAACGTAGGAAGCGCCGAACAGGTGACGTGGGGCTTACATTAAAGTTTAGGTTAAGACCTCCACCGGCGGCGATGCCGCGCCGGGGCTCGGCGGCGCGGGCGCGGATTGCACGGACGCGGGGGCGGGCACGGATGCGCTTCCACCGACTGCGACGAGCGTCACTCCGGCAAGCAGGCTCGCGGCGATCATGAGCTCCCAGGCGGCCTTGAAGTCGCCCGCGGTGTGCGGCGTTCCGAGCACCGCGACGAGGATCGCAAAGCCCAGGGCCGAGCCGATCTGGCGGCCGGTGGTCTGCACCGCGATCCCGGTCGCCAGCCGCGCGGGGGCAAGCGTCGAGGCGACGGCGCCCGTCAGCGAGGGGATCATCAAGCCGACGCCGACCCCGCCGATCAGCATGCCCGGGAGGAAGTCGGCCGCGTAATCGGGCACACCGGTCAGGTGCGTGACCCACCAGACGCCGCCAAGCGCGAACAGCAGCGCGCCGGCGGCGCCCACCCGCCCGGGGCCGAGCCGCGCGCCGAGCCGCGCGCCGGGGACCGCCATCGCGGCGGCCATCGCCGGGCCGGGGAAGATCTCGAGGCCGGCGGTGAGGATCGGCTCGTGCCAGATCCCGGTCAGGAACAGCACACTCGCGAGCAGCATCGCGGCGAACGCCATGAAGAACAGCAGGCTCGCCAGCGTTGCGAGGCTGAACGTCCTGACTTTGAGCAGCGCCGGCTCGACGATCGGGGAGGGGTGGTAGGCGATACGCCGGCCGACCAGCGCGATCAGCAGCGCTGTGAGCGCGAACAGGCCCAGGATCCGCGGGCTCGCCCAGCCCCAGGTCGAGCCCTGGATGATCGCCACGATGAGTGTCGCCATCCCAGCGGTTAGTAGGCCCGCGCCGAGGAAGTCGGGCCTCGAGGTCTCCGGGTGGCGGACCTCACGCAGGATGCGCCAGCCGGCGATCAGGCTTGCGAGGCCGACCGGGACGTTGACGATGAACACCCAGCGCCAGCTCACCTGCACCAAGAGGCCGCCCAGCGGTGGCCCCGCGGCAGCGGCAATCCCGCCGACCGCGGCCCAGATGCCGATCGGGATGTGGCGCTTCTCGGGCGGGAACTCTGGCAGCAGCAGTCCGAGCGAGGCCGGCATCAACAGCGCCGCACCGAGGCCCTGCACCGCGCGCGCGGCGACCAAGAACAGGACAGACGGCGCCAGCACGCAGGCGGCCGAGGCTGCCACGAACAGGCCGGTGCCGAGCAGGTAGGAGCGCTTGCGCCCGAACGTGTCCGACCAGCGCCCGGCCGCGATCAGGAACGCGGCGAACACGATCGTGTACGAGTTCAAGACCCACGACAGCGACCGCAGGCTCGTCCCTGGGAAGTCGGTGTGCAGTTGCGGGAACGCGATGTTGACGATGAACACGTCGAGCCCGGCCATGAACACACCGGCGACGACTACAAGTAGGACCTGCCACCTGCGCTCCATGGTTGCCTCCGATGTCTCGGTCTGCTCGCGTGGCTTGATGACTCTCGGTGAGCGTCTCACGCGACTGGGTTGCATGACAGAACCCACCCTAACAGACAGGGTTTTATCACACAACTAAGTGATAGGATGGGGACATGTTGGGGAGTGACTACAAGGGTCAGAATTGCTCGATCGCCCGCACGCTCGAGCTGGTCGGTGAGCGTTGGACGATCCTCGTGCTCCGCGATACGTTCCTCGGGTTGCGCCGCTTCGATCAGTTTCAGGGCAGTCTCGGCATCGCGCGCAACGTGCTCGCCGCGCGCCTGGACCGTCTCGTCGCCGAGGAGATCCTCGAGAAGACTCCCTACCAGCAGCGGCCCCTGCGTCATGAATACCGGCTGACCGATAAGGGCTTGGATCTATGGCCGGTGATCACGGAGCTGCTGCGCTGGGGCGATCGCCATGCCGCCCCCGATGCGGGACCACCGATCGTGCTTCGGCACAAGGGCTGCGGTGGTGAGCTGGGCGAGCGTCGGATCTGCACGCGCTGTGACAAGTCGTTGGAGGTGCGCGACGTCCGCGCGGAGCCCGGTCCGGGGGCAGGCTCCGGGTCCAGCGCGCGCCTGCGAAGATCCGCGCGTGAATCGCGCCCCGCTCGTCCAGCTACCGCCTGAGCTTGCCCCGCCCGGGGGAAATTCAAAGGGTGGCGGCGACGCGCGGCACGTATTGGGAATCGACGGCGGCGCGACGAAGACGCTCGCCGCGCTGCTCGACATGGAGCTGGGGACGCTGCACCTGGGGCACGGCGGTCCGAGCAACGAAGACGCCGTCGGTACGCGCGCCGCGGTCGGGGCGCTGCTGGAAGCCGCGGACGAGGCAGTGGGCAAGGCCGGTATCGACGGGGAGCGACTCGACGCCGAGGTGATCGCGCTGGCCGGCACCGACACCGACGCCGTGACCCGGCACGTGCGCGCCGCGCGTTCGGAGGATTGGCTCGTCGTTAACGATGTCGTCGCGGCCTGGGCCACGGCCACGAGCGCACAACCAGGGATCGGGGTCATCTCCGGCACCGGCAGCAACGTGTTCGGCGTCGGCTCAGATGGGCGCGCCTGGCGCGCTGGCGGCTGGGGTCATCGGCTCGGGGATGAGGGCAGCGGCTACTGGTTCGGAATCGAGTCGATCAAGGCGGCGCTGCGTGACCGCGAGGCATCCGGCCCGGAGACCGCGCTGAGCGAGGCGGTGGTCGAGTTTTTCGGCGTGCCGAGCGTCGAGGCGCTCGCGGCGCATGTCTACTCCAAGCCGCTGAGCAAGGGCGAGATCGCGGCGTTCGCGATCGAGACCGCGAAGCTCGCCGCGGGCGGCGACGCTGTCGCGGGCGAGATATATAAGCGCGGCGCCGGACTGTTGGGAGAGCAGATCGCCGCGGTGATCCACCGCACCGGTTTGCAGGGCGCTTTCCCGGTGGGCCTGATCGGCAGCGCCTTCAAGGCCGGCGCGGTGTTCGTCGAGCCGCTCACTCGAGCCGTGCACGAGCTAGCTCCCGAGGCGCTGGTGTCGGTCGTCGAGATCGCCCCGGTCGGCGGCAGCCTGCTGCTGGCGATGCGCGCGTGCGGTTGCGAAGGCGCGCTGTCGGTCGACGAGCTGGAGCGACTGCTCGACGAGGCGCTCGCCTCGGAGTCGAGTGCGGCGGTTTGAGCGGTGTTGGATGTGGCCGGAGTGAGCTGGCATAGAAGTCGTTTCACTTTTGACCCTGCGTAGAACTATAGATATACGCAGTCTGTTTTTCGAATACTCAACTCTTCCTCTTTATCTTCAGCGCCTCGTCTGCCAGCCGGGTCTCGATCGCGCGGCGGTCGCCGATCGCATCCGCCCCGGAGCCTTCGATCCGGATCGCCGCCGCCGCGTTGCCAAAGGCCGCGGCGCGCTCAGCGGGCAGGCCTTCATGGAGCGCGACGAAGAACGCCGCCGCGAACACGTCGCCCGCGCCGAGGTCGTCGCGGGACTCGGCAACTGCAGGGGCCTGCACCTGGGTGCTCTCGCCGCCGGGCGGCTGAACGCTCGTTGCGCCGGGCCGGCGGTGATCGCGATCACGGCGCCGATATCCGCCGCCGCGTCCAGGAGCGGCGCGCAGGCGACGCGCTCCTGCTCGCTGATCACGACCGCGGAGCAGCCGTCGGGGAGCAGGGCCTCGAGTGAGTCACGGTCGCCCGGCAGCGGTGCGGGGACGACCTTTCCGTCCCTCGCGCCGCCTCGATTCCATGTGCGCGCGAGCCCCTGGGGAGTGAGCCCGACAAAGTCGGCGTGGGGCGGGTGGGCATCGAAACACGCCGCCGGGATCTCGCGGGCGACGGGCGCGAAGTGCAGAATCTGGGTGTCGACCGCGATCGTCTCGGCGATCGCCCCGGCCCAGGCGAGCACATGCTGTGTGCGCCGCCCGCCCGGCCAGGACGTCGAGCAGCGTCGTCGTGGCCGGCGCCGGGAGGATGCGCAGCTCGAGCTCGCCGCGGTAGGGCTCCAGCAGCGCTTCGATCTCGGGGGGTGAGCCTTGGGTGAGGATCAGCGTGCGCAGGCCCAGGCGCGCCGCCTGGAGCGCGCTGTAGAACGCGCCGCCGCCCGGACGGCGCGAGCCGTCGGCGGCGATCACGTCGACCGTCACGTGACCGACGGTTACGTAGTCGAAATTGAAGGAGTTGGGCCGGCGGATGCGTACACCAAATCAAATGGCCCGCCCGACTGTTCTGCTTGCTGAGCGCCGATGAGATCCCACGCCGATAGCCCGCATACACAAAAGGCGCGTCGCGGCATGCTGCTGCTGGGCCTCGTGGCCGCGGCTTGCCTGCCATCTGTGCCCGCCGCGGTGGCCTCGTCCCGACCGGCGGCCTCCCCCTATCCGGCGGGCGCCCAGCGCCCCACCAAAGTTGCCCGGGCCTCCGAATTGGCCCACAAGGCGAGTGCGGGCGGCACTAGTCCCGGCGGTAGGACGCCCGTCGCCACGGCGCCGGCCGGCACGAGGTCCGCAACCAAGAAGCCCGCCAAGCACGCGCCCAAGAAACCGAAGCTGCCCGTCAACGCTGAACGCGCGCAGCTCGCGTTCGAGGCGATGCAGAAGACCTACTACATCGATGGTTCGGGGCTCTATCAGGGAGAACCGTTCTCGTTTCTGTGGCCGTTCTCCCAGGCGCTGGCGGCGACTATGAGCGTGGCGAACATCCCGAGTCTGAAGAGCGTCTTCGCCCATGAAGTCTATGCGCGGCTCGTCGGCCTGAAATCGTATCTGGACCTCAACAACTCGGGCGCTCCGGAAGGGACCTACACGAGCACGCTCGCCGCCTACGACGGCACTGTCGCGCCCCCGGCGGGCCCGGGCGGGGCGAAGTACTACGACGACAACGCATGGGTCGGGATCGAGCTCGCGCGGATGTACGAGCTGACCCACGTCGCGGCGCGTGCTCGGCGGCGCCGAGGGGATCATGGCGTTCGAGATGGCAGGCTGGGACGCTCAGCCGGGGATCGCCTGCCCGGGCGGCATCCCGTTCTCCAACTCGCCGGAAGACATCGAACGCAACACCGTCACCAACGCGCCCACGGCCGAGCTCGCCTTGCAGCTGTACAAACTGACCGGCAACGCCCAGTACCTGCAGTTCGCCGAGATGGCCTACGAATGGGTGCGCAGCTGCCTGACGCGAGCCAAACGGCCTGTACGCCGACCACATCGGCGTACACGGCAAGATCGAACCGACGGAGTGGAGCTACAACCAGGGCACGATGATCGGCGCCGGCGTGCTGCTCTATCAGGCGACCGGCAACAGCGCCTACCTCTACCAGGCTCGCCAGACCGCCAAGGTGGCGCTTGTCTACTACACGCCGGAACGGCTCGGTCAGGAAAACCCGTTCTTCGTGTCGGTCTACTTCCGCAACATGCTTTACCTCGACTCCGTTACGCACGACCCACCCGGACTGAAGCTCGTGCAGGGCTATGTCAACTACGCGTGGGAACACCTGCGGTTGAGCGATGACGTGTTCGTGTTCGGCTCGCCTGCCACCGCCCAGCTGCTTGTGCAGGCAGCGATCGTGCAGGACTACGCGCTGCTGTCGAGCGCGCCGACCACTTACTTCTGAGTCGCCTTTTCTAGTCGGAGTAGGCTCCTGGCAGATGACTGACGCCACGAACCTGATCACCGCCGAGGGTCTACAGAGCCTGAATGCCGAGCTGGCGGAGCTCGAGGGAGAGGGCCGCAGGGAGATCGCAGAGCGGATCAAAACCGCGCGCGAGTGGGGGGATCTGAAGGAGAACAGCGAGTACCACGACGCCAAGAACGAGCAGGCGCACCTGGAGACGAAGATCGCGCGCGTGCGAGAGAAGATCGCCGCGGCGATCGTCGTCGAGGAAACGCCTACAGCGGGTGGGGTGGTCGGCTTTGGCTCGACGGTGCGCGTACGCGCCGAGGACGGCGCGGAGCATACTTGGCGGATCGTCAGCTCCCACGACGCGGCGCCCGCCGAGGGCCGGCTGTCGGCCGACTCCCCGGTCGCGGTCGCCCTGCTCGGGCGCGGCCTCGATGACAGCGTCTCGGTGGCGCTGCCTAGGGGCAAGCGCAAGTTCACTGTGCTCAGCGTCGACTGAAAGCGCCGCGTGCAGCTGGCGCGGGGCTTCGTGCTCAGCGTCGACTGAGCCGCCGGTCGGAGATCTCGGGCACCGCCGGTGGCCATTGCGGTGGGTGTTGTTGCTCCTTGCGCGCGTACAGCCGCTGGTCGGCCAGCTGCAGGACCGTGGCCGTGTCGCTGCCCTCGGCGGGAATGCTCACCTCGCCGTACGCCGCGCCGATCGAGAAGCTCGGCCCGCGCTCGGACAGCGCCGCCACGCTCCCCTCCACCAGTGCGTCTTCCGCCGTCGCGGAACGGATCAGGACGCAGAACTCATCACCGCCCATCCGGTAGGCGGTTCCGTGCGCCGCGACGATCGCGCGCAGCCTGCCGCTCAGCCGCTGCAGCAGGGCGTCGCCGGCGGGGTGGCCGAAGGTGTCGTTGTAGCGCTTGAAGCCGTTCAGGTCATACAGGATGAGCTGCCACGGCTCGCGCTCGCGGCCCTGCTCGCAGGCGAGCTCGAGGTCTTCCATCAGCTGCCGGCGGTTGCTCAGGCCGGTCAGCGGGTCGGTCAGCGCCAGCCGTCGTGAGCCGACGAGCATCGCGAGGTTCTCGCGCACGGTGAGCATCAGCCGTGCGCAGACCGCGAGCACGGTCGCCGTCGCCAGAATCACAGCCACAGGGCTGAGCTGGACAGAGGGGAAGTTGCCGAGGACCAGCACCCCCAGCGCGGTGAGCAGCGAGACGGCTGGCACCGATACCAGCCGCCAGTCCTCCACGCGCCGGCGCTTTGGCGGTGGCCACGGCGTCCAGGCGGCGATCGCCAGGAGCACGGCTGCGGCGGGCCACATGGCTTCGACCCATCTGCCCGCGCGATAAGTGCTGGAGGCGGTCTGGTAGAGGTAGGTCGTGTCGGCGATCGCGTTCAGGAGCATGCTCGCTGCGATCAAAAGCCACACGCGCCCCGGGCGCCAGCCGGTGATGCCGAGCGCGCCGATCGTGAAGATCAACAGCAGCAGGTCGCCGATCGGGTAGGCCAGCGAGATCGCCACTGAGGCGATGTTGCCGTGGGCATGGTCAGTGATCGGTGCCAGCAGCACAGCCGCTGCGAGCGTGGCGGCGGCGAGGCCGCCGATCAGCCCGTCGAGCCACAGGCTCACGCGCAGCTCGCGCAGGTGTGCTCCCAGCAGCAGCATGATCGCCACGTACAGGCACGGGTACATCGCCAGGTACAGCCCATCGGCCGGGGAGACGCTGCCGGAGGCCACGCCGGAGCCTTCGACGAACAGGGTGAAATAGAGTTCGCCAAGGCTCCAGCAGAGCAGCCCCGCGCCCATCGCCAGCCACGCGGCGCGCTGCTCCTTGAACGCGACGGCGCGTGCGATCACGGCAAACGCCGCGCCGAACATCAGCACGTCGTAAACGCCGTCGTCGACCGCGCCGTCGGCGCCGCGACCGCCGAGCCGGACGGTCATGTGCAGCACGAGCACTCCCAGCCCTCCCAGCAGGAAGGCGAGATATAGATTCGATGGTGTAGTTCGTTTGCGCATGGCCGAAAATGGCCCCACGCTTGCATCGGCCGGCCGCGCGAGATCCCTGAGCCGTCGCCGCTCATGGGCAACCCTTCGTCGATCCGCGCACGAGCAAGTGTCAGATGTGGATGACATGGCGCTCTATACGCGCGGGACACACTCGGACGCGTCACGCCCAAGCTGTGGACGACTTGGTTTGTTTGTTTGTTTCTCAGACGCGCGCGTGCGCGTGCGCGCGGCGCACGCGTCGCGCGAACTTCTTCGGCCGGCGTCCGTACAGGCGCTCCCCCTTGCGCAGCGCGCGCTTGTGCAGCTGCCTGCGGCGACGCGCGATCCGCTTGAGCAGGGCCTTGCGCGCCCGCTTGCCGCGCTTGCCTTGCAGCGGGGCTCGCCCGGGCGGGGGGAGCAGGCCGGCGAGCACCACCAGGTCGTGCTCCTCGCCGAGCACCTCGCCCAGTTCGTCGGCCCGGTGGGCGAGCGTGCGCAGACTCAGGATCTCGGCCGCGTAGCGCAGGTCCTTGACGCGTTTGCGCCATTCGTGCGACGCGTGTGCGCCGCCCTTGCCGCGCGCGAGCAGACGCATGCGAGCTCGCCCTTGACGGTAGACCCGCCTCAGGTCGTTCTCCACGATGGCGATACCCGGCCGTTCGGGAAGCTCCCATCGCTGGGCCCGTTCGCGCAGGCCGCTGAGCTCGCGCAGCACCTCCCCGCGGGTGGCCTGGTCACCCAGCGTTTGTCGCGCGGCCACCGCGCGTTCGGCGACGAGCAGCTTGCGCAGCTCGATCAGTGGGCGTCGGCGGCCGAGCTTGCGTGGGTGACGCTGCAGGAGCGCGTCGAGCGTGTCTACCATCACCTCCGCGTCACGGGCGCCGGCCAGCCGCTGGGCTGCGTCGCGGAGGATCTCGTGCTCGCGCCTGAACTGCCGCTCTCCGAGCTCCTCGCGCAGCAGACGCACCAGTGCTCGCAGGCGCTTGAGTGCCTTGCGCGTCTCGTGGATCGCCCGTGCGTCGGGGGCGTTTCCGTTGCCGTCCTGGTCATCCTTCCCTCTGCTTTTCCTCTTCCTTTCGCTCTTCCGATGTTGCTTCCCCATGCCCTTGCCATCACGATCTTCCTCGTCCGAGAGCAGCTCGATCGCGAGGTCGAGCTGGCCGAGCGCCATTCGCCGTAGCGCCTCTCCCATGGGCTCGCCGGGCAGTTGGGTGAACCGGCGCTCGCGAGCGCGCTGGGCCTTGGTCGAGCGGCGAGTGCGCTCAGCCTGCGCCAAGACGACCCCGACCCCGACAGCCACGCTCGCCGCGAGCGCCGCTGCGAGCGGCGCAACAATGGAGCTGTGCCCAACCTGCCGCCTGCTCCATGGTGGACGGTGCGCCGTGCGGCGAACCGCAAGCCGGCTACGTATCGCTGTCCAATCTGCGCTCATCATCTACCCGCGCTCAGCGAGCACATGCTGATCGCGCCCGAAGGCGATACGCGCCGCCGCCGGCACGCGCATACAGAGTGCGTGCTCGCCGCTCGCTCGCGCGGAGAGCTCCTGTTGCGCGAAGAGTGGCAGCGCGCCCAGCCGCACCCACCGTCGCTGTGGCGGCGTCTGTTGCGGCGCGCGTAGCGGCGCAGGGCCGTCGGCCGGCCCGCGCGAGCTCGGTCGCGATCGCTCAGCCTCCCCAAACCTTCGTGTGCTCGGGCTCGACGCGAATGATCACGCGCTGTTCTCCAGGCTGGCGCAGCGGATACTCATCGGCGCCCATGTACTTCTTCGCCATCGCGTCGATGTGCTCATCGGCGCCCTCGTGCGTGCGCTCGGCGACTGTCCCGCGGATCTCCACGTACTCGTACGGGTTCTCCATGTTTTGGACCGTCAGTGTCACGCGCGGATCGCGCTCCAAGTTGCGCGGCCACGCGCGTCCCTCAGCCGTGTTCAGCACCGGACGCCCGTCCTGCACATCGACCCACACGGGAACGCCATGCACAGTGCCATCCGCGCGCAGCGTGGCCACATGGCAGAAGTTCTTCCCCCTCAACAGCTCCTCGGCACGACCATCGATCGTTGCGCTCATGAGACGACCCTTTCCTCGTGACGTGTGGTGGTTTGACCCACACCACGATAGGGCCTTCGCGATGACGCGTGTACGGTCCTACTGGCGGCTGCTTGCCGAGGGGATCCCCTCCAGCGGGACCAGTTTGCCGTTGTTGAGCTGGAAGTGCACGGTCGCCTGGCCGCCGCCGGACAGGGCATAGGCCAGCGCGACTTCGGTGTCGCCCTGGTTGACCACGTGGACCGACGCGCTGGGCTGCTTGGCATCGGTGCCGATGTAGCGTCCGTCGACGAAGAAGAATGCCTGCTGACCGTCGTCTTCGGCGGAGCCGGCGCGCGTGCCGATGAGTACGCGCAGGGTCTGGTTCGGGTGGTAGTCGGAGGCGGCATTCGTGGTGAAGCCCTTCGCGCTCAGGACTGCCTCGGCGCCGCTCAGTCCTTCCGCGGTGGCGCCGCTCGCGCCGGTGCCAGCACCCGTGAACGCCGGCGCCGGCGCGGTGCGCGTCGTGCTCGGACCGGCGGTGCCGCCGCTTTCGCTCGAGGTCGTCTTCGTGGTGCTTGTCGGCGTGGTCGACGCGGCGGTGGTGGTTGTCGTCGTGGTGCTCGTCCGTGGGGCGCTGGTCGAGGCCGTCCCTTCGGGCAACGGGGTGCTCGCATTGACGGTCTTCGTGCCCCCGCCGCAGCCGGCGAGCAGCGCCGTGAGCGCCATCCCGAGGAGGGCCGTGGGGATCGTAGGGGGGCGTCGTCGCATGGCTTCGATGATATTCGCCGCGCGTTCCGCTCCTCCTCGGTTGCCCGCGCCTTGCGCTTACTCGGTTGGCTTGCTGTGCCATCCGCTGCTGCCTATCTGGCTTGAGATCCGTCTTGTCCGGATGGGCCCTTGACGTTCTTATTAGTAGTTGCTAATCTCCCCTAAACATAGTTAGCACTCACTAAGATTGGAGCCAGAATGACCGCCAAACGCAGGAGCAACGGCTGGACCTTGGGAATCGTTTCGGTGGCGCTGTTCATGGCGGTGCTCGACAACCTCGTCGTGAGCGTGGCGCTGCCCACGATCCATCGCGATCTCGGCGCCTCGATTCAGTCGCTCGAGTGGACGGTCAACGCTTATGTGCTCGCCTACGCGGTGCTGCTGTTGACGGGCGCGGCGCTAGGCGATCGCTTCGGGCGCAAGCGGATGTTCGTGATCGGTCTGGCGATCTTCACCGCGGCCTCGGCCGCCGCCGCGCTCGCGCCCAACACCGACCTGCTCGTCGCCGCGCGCGCGCTGCAGGGAGCCGGCGCCGCGATCGTCACGCCACTCACGCTCACGCTGCTCGCGGCCGCCTTCCCGGCCGAGCGCCGCGGGATGGCGATCGGCGTGTGGTCGGGCATCTCAGGGATCGCTGTGGCGATTGGCCCGTTCGTGGGCGGCGCGGTCGTGCAGGGCATCTCCTGGCATTGGATCTTCTGGATCAACGTCCCGCTCGGAATCGTCCTGATCCCGCTCGCCGCGTACAGGCTGACGGAGAGCCGCGGGCCCTACGGGACGCTCGATCTGCCCGGCCTGGGACTCGCCCTGCCGGGCGCGTTCGGCGTCGTGTTCGGCCTCGTGCGCGCGCAGTCGTTGGGCTGGACGAGTGCGACGGTTCTGGTCTCAATGATCGGCGGCGCGCTGCTGCTGGCCGGCTTTGTCGTTTGGGAGCTGCGAACCAGCGAGCCGATGCTGCCGATGTCGTTCTTCGCGAAACGGTCGTTCGCGGTTACCAACGTGGCCTCCTTTAGCATGTACTTCGGGATGTTCGGGTCGATCTTCTTTCTTTCTCAATACATGCAGAACGTGCTCCACAACTCGCCCCTGCAAGCCGGCCTAAAGCTGCTCGTGTGGACGGGCGCCACGATGGTCGTCGCGCCGCTGGCCGGCGTCTTCTCCGAGCGCTTCGGCAGCCGCCCCTTCATGTTCGCCGGGCTGACGCTGCAGGCGGGTGCGCTCGGGTGGTTTGCCATGATGACCTCCACGCATCTGCCCTACTCGCACATGTTGATCCCGTTCGTGATGGCCGGCGCCGGCATGGCGCTCGTGTTCGCCCCTTCCGCCAACGCGGTGCTCGCCTCCGTGCGCACCGAGCAGGCCGGCCAGGCGTCCGGCGCCAACAACGCGATCCGTGAGGTCGGCGGAGTGTTCGGGGTCGCCGTGCTCGCCTCCGTGTTCACCGGCGCGGGCGGATATGCCTCGCCGCAGGCGTTCGTCAACGGCCTGATCCCGGCGCTGTGGGTGGGCGTCGCGGTGCTCGCTGTGGGCGCGTTTGTCGTGCTCGTGCTGCCGTTCCGCACGCCGGTCGCGGTGGATGCGGCAGTCCCTGTGGATGTCGCGGTTGCGGCCGAGGCAGGGACCGCCGCCGCGGCGGGCGAGGGCTCGATCGCAGCCGAGGGCCGACGCAGGGTGCTGGCGGGGGAGGCGGTGTGAGCGAAGCGCCCGCAATCGGGGACGACTTAGCAGCGGGAACCGTTGTCGAGGCGGACGTCGTGGAGCCTCAGCCTGCGCCCGTGCGCCGGCGGGTCCCGGCCGCCGAGCGTCGCGAGGAGCTGATCGCGGCCGCCGTGCACGAGTTCGCGCGCGGCGGTTTGCATGGCACCCCCGTCGAGCGCATCGCGCGGCGCGTGGGCGTGGCTCAACCGTATGTGTTCAGTCTGTTTCCATCTAAGCGGGAGCTGTTCCTCGCGGCCTTGGAGCGAGGCTTCGAGCGGGTTGCCGACACTTTTCGCCGTGCCGCTGAGGACTATCGCGAGGGGCGTGCCCCGGCGGAGTGCGAGGACACGATGCAGGCGATGGGGATGGCCTACAAGGAGCTACTCGCGTCCGACCGTGACTACCTGATGCTCCAGCACCAGTCCTACGCCGCCTGTGACGACGAGGTCGTATGCGCGTGCGTGCGCCGGCGCTACGCCGAGTTGATCGAGCTCGCGCGGGAGCTCTCGGGCGCCGACGCGGAGCGGTTGAACGAGTTCTTCTGGCACGGTATGGCCCTCAACGTCGCGGCAGCGCTCGGGGTCGAGGACCTGTCGATCGATTGCCCCTGGATTCAGGCTGAGCTCCGTTGAGCGGTAGCGGGATAGGATCAACTGGTGGCCTCGCCGATCCAGACACCGCAGGGCCGTAGGGGGTCCGCTTCACGGCGCAGCCGGCGTGAGATGGCTCGAACGAGCGCGCTGGTCGTGCTGGCGGTGCTCGTCACGCTGTTCGCCGTGTTGAACACCGACAAGGTCAGAGTCCACTGGATCTTTGGCTCGGGCGAAGCACCGCTGATTATCGTGATCGTCGTCTCGCTGCTCGTCGGCGTGATCCTGACCCACTTCGCCGAGCGTCGCGGCGCTAGACGTCGCTGAGGCAGCCCCGCCGAGCATGCCGCATCAGGATCTCGGTTGCGCATCGATGTGATGAGCGCGGCGTGCTCAATGCAGCAAGACTTTCAGCGCGATGATCGCGAGGCCCATCGTGACCCCGATCCCGGCTTCGAGCACCAGCTCGCGCGGTGTTGCCTTGGCGCGGATCCCGGCCAGCAGCTCGAAGGCGATCAGGCTCACGACCGTGGTCCACAGCGCCGCTTCGACGCCCGTCGCGAGCGCGATCCCAAACGCCCAACAGAGCAGCAGCGCGAGCAGCGCCGGCACGGCGCCCAGCAGGATCGCCGCTTCGTCTCCGAGCGCCCGGCCCAGGACCGCGAGGCGCAGACGCGTGTGAGACTGCAGGCGGTGTGCGAGTACATCCGCATATGCGTGCGCCAGCCAGTACAACAGGATCGCGATCACCGCCGATCCGGCAGTGTCCACGTAGTCCTCGTGACTCCCGCTCTCCGCGGCCAGCACCGCCCCGATCGCGAGCACCCCATAGATCAGCCGTGCCGGGTTTCGCTCTGGCAGGAGCCAGTCAACGGTGCGGTCGGCCCAGCCGCGCAGGCCAGTCTCTTGCGATGGGGTGCGGGAAGGCATGTTGGAGGCGGGGAAGCCCAGCATCGGACTCGAACCGATGACCCCTTCCTTACCATGGAAGTGCTCTACCAACTGAGCTAGCTGGGCACGAGCGGGGACTGTAGCGCCTAGCTGATTCCCTTGAGCAGGTCTCCTGGCGAGCTTAGCTTCAGACCCTGGGCCAGGATCACGATTGTCTCGAGCCGGGGCGAGCGCTTGGAGCGCTCCAGCAGGCTGATCTCAGTGCGGTGCAGGTCACAGATGTTGGCGAGCGCCTCCTGCGAAAGGCCCACCCGTTCCCGATGCCGGCGAAGGTTGGAGGCGAACTGCTCGCGCGCGGATTCCATAGCCCGAACTTTCACGATACGCAGACGGAAGGTCTACAGACAACAGCTCGCCAGACGGTTGTCTGCCTTTGTGCTGCTCGCGAAGGAGTATGGCGGGAGCAGGATTCGAACCTGCGTAGGCAGAGCCAATCGGTTTACAGCCGATCTCCTTTAACCACTCGGACATCCCGCCGGGCATTCCCGGCTTGAGCCGGGGGCGATTGGCGATTCTAGTGCAGGCGCGAAGACTCAGCTCGCCTCGCGCAGCTGTTGCGCGTCAGGGAGCGTCTGGAGCTTCTTCAGCGTCCGGCTCTCGATCTGGCGGACACGCTCGCGCGTGATGTTGAATGCGCGGCCGACCTCCTCCAACGTGCGCGAGCGTTCGCCGGTGATGCCGTAGCGCATTTCGATCACCCCGCGCTCGCGCGGGGGCAGACAGGCGAGCACGCGGGTCACGTTCTCCCGGCGGAGCGCCTCCGAGGCGATCTCGAACGGCGATTCTGAGCCGACGTCCTCGATCAGGTCGGCCAGCGCCGAATCCTGCTCGTCACCGATCGGTTTCTCGAGCGACACAGGCTGCTGGGCCATGCGCATGACCTCGCGCACCTCGCGCGTGGTGCACTCGAGCTCCGCGGCGATCTCCTCGGTGCTCGGCTCGCGCCCCAGCTGCTGGATCAGTCGGCGCTCTGCATGGACCAGCTTGTTCAGCCGCTCGACCATGTGCACGGGGATCCTGATCGTGCGCCCCTTGTCGGCGATCGCGCGGGTCACCGCCTGGCGGATCCACCAGGTCGCGTACGTCGAGAACTTGTAGCCGCGGCGGTGGTCGAACTTCTCAACCGCCCTGATCAAGCCGAGCGAGCCCTCCTGAATCAGGTCCAGGAACGTCAGCCCGCGCCCGATGTAGCCCTTGGCGATCGACACGACCAAGCGCAGGTTCGCCTCGACCATGTGCTGCTTGGCCGCGATGTCGCCGCGCTCGATGCGCTTGGCCAGGGCGACCTCCTCCTCGGCGCTCAGCAGCGGCACGCGGCCGATCGAGCGCAGATACAGGCGCAGCGAGTCGAGGTTCTGCTCGACGCTCTGCTCGAGCTCTCCCTTCTTCATCTCCCCCAAGCGCGCCCTCAGCGCCTTGCCCTGCTCCAGGCCTTCGTCTCGATCGTCGAGCTCGGAGAGCGGAGGATCACTCGCGCCATGAAGCGAATCGTCGATTTCGATCACGGCCGTGTCCGTGTCCTGTAGCAGAACCTCAACCTTATTGCTCACTCGGACCTCCAGGATCCATCCGGCTTCCCCGTCGGAGCGATCTCCGCCCGACCTCCCCTTCCAAGTGCGGAGTGATACCAGAATCAACGGCTGGAGATGCCGGTCGCTGCGGCGCTAGGCTTGGCCGTGGTGCAGGCGACACGGCTCACCCCTCCGCTGTCTCCCTCGCAGAGCGCGGGCGAGGACGTCCAAGCGCGCCCTCCGGGTGTGCCGGTGGGGCTCTCGCGCGTGGGCGTTACTGGCGTCGAGAAGGTCGTGCGAATCCGCGACGAGCTGTTCTTCGCGCGCCTGGAGTGCTTCGTCGATCTCAGCCGTGAGCAGAAGGGCGCGCACATGTCGCGCTTTGAGGAGGTGATCAACGAGGCGATCAGCGAGGTCGTCCTCTCAGAGTCGCCGTTTCGGGCGGAGACGCTGGCGCGGCAGATCGCCGAGCTGGTGCGCGCCCGCCAGGGGGCCCATCGCGCCGAGGTGAGCATCGCCGCGCGCTATCCCGAGCACAAGCCCGCTCCGGTGTCGGGGATCGCCACACAGGAGATCTACACGCTCCACGGGCGAGCGGTTGCCTTCGAGCACGGCACGCGCCATGTGGTCGGCGTTTCGGCCACGGGGATGACCGCGTGCCCGTGCGCGCAGGAGCTGGTGGCGGGACGCGCGCGGGAACGGCTTGCGCAGGACGGGTTCTCGGCGGAGCAGATCGAGCGCATCATCGAGCGCGTGCCGGTGGCGACCCACAACCAGCGCGGGCTGGCCACGCTGCAGATCGGCTGCATCGAGGAGTGTGTCGCCGAGATCGACGCGAGCACGCTGCTGGAGATCGCGGAGGCGAGCATGTCCTCGGAGATCTACGAGTTGATGAAGCGCTCCGACGAGGTCGAGGTCGTCGAAAAGGCCCATCGCCGCCCGCGCTTCGTCGAGGACTGCGTGCGCGAGATGGTCGCGGGCGTGCTCGCCCGCTTCCCGGAGCTCAATGGCGCGAGCTTCGTCTCGGCGCGCCAGGAGAACCTCGAGACGATCCATCAGCACAACGTGCTCGCCGAGCGCCATGGCCTGCTCTCAGAGCTGCGCTGCGAGATCGACTCGGGCCAGCTCATCCCGCGCCAGACCACGCTCGAGGAGTGGCTCGGCTCCCGCGTCTGAGTTAGGTTGAGCCTGGCGCGCGGACGTGCGCCTGCTGCATCTGCCGGCGCAGGCCGAAGAAGTAGTCCAAGCCGGACAGCACGGTCACCAAAACCGTCGCGTACACCAGCAGCGAGACCCACAACGGTTCCCCGTGCACGGCGATCAGGGCGAGGATCGCGGCGATCTGCATGCAGGTCTTTACCTTGCCGAACATGCTCGCGGCAATCACGACGCCCGCCTGCGTGGCGCCGAGGCGCAGCACCGTGACCGCGAGCTCGCGCGTGATGATCACCATCGCCACCCACGCTTGCAGGCGGTTCAGGGAGACCAGCGAGAGCAGCGCCGCGATGATCAGCAGCTTGTCGGCGAGCGGATCCATCAGCTTGCCGAAGGTCGTGATTGACCCGCGCGCCCGCGCGAGGCGGCCGTCGACGAAGTCGGTCAGCGAGGCCAGCGCGAACACGACCGCCGCGAGCACGTCGCCCGCGGGTGTGTTGCCGAGCAGGGCGACCACCACGACCGGGACGAGCATGATCCGCAGCACCGTGAGCACGTTGGGGAGGTTCAGGGGAAACATCGAGCGCCCATTATGCCGCTCAGCGGCGCTCTCCAGCCATCCGCGATCGGCGCTTGGCGTGCTGTCCTAAGATCGAACCAACCCGACCAACTGCACCAAACGAAGAAGGAGCAGGCGAATGAACAAGCGCACACTCGGAGCGAACGGGCTCGAAGGTCTCGGCGATCGGGCTGGGCTGCATGGGGATGTCGGCTTTTTATGGATCGACCGACGAGGACGAAGCGATCGCCACGATCCAGCGCGCGCTGGAGCTGGAGTGCAACTTTCTCGACACGGCGCAGCTGTACGGGCCGATGACGAATGAGGACCTGGTCGGCCGCGCGATTGAGGGCCGGCGCGACGAGTACGTGATCGCGACCAAGTTCGCCCGCCGCACCGACGGAGCGACGCCAGGCGAGATGTCGACGCTCGGCCCGCTCGACGGTTCCGCCGAGCACGTCCACACCTCCGTTGAGGGTTCGCTGCAGCGGCTCAAAACCGACCACATCGACCTCTACTACCAGCACCGCGTGGACCCGAACGTCGAGATCGAGGAGACCGTCGGCGCGATGGCCGAACTGGTGCAGCAGGGCAAGATCCTGCACATCGGTCTCTCCGAGGCCGCGCCCGAGACGATCCGCCGCGCGCACGCCGTGCACCCGATCGCTGCCTTGCAGACGGAGTACTCGCTGTGGACGCGCGACCCGGAGGCGGAGATCCTGCCGACCTGTCGCGAGCTCGGGATCGGCTTCGTCCCGTACTCGCCCCTGGGGCGCGGCTTCCTGTCGGGTCGCTTCAAATCACCGGACGACCTCGATGCGAACGACTTCCGTCGCTATGGTCCGCGCTTCACCGGCGGGAACCTCCAGGAGAACCTGAAGCTGGCAGCGAAGGTTGAAGAGATCGCAAACGAGGTGGGCGTCACGCCCGCTCAGCTGGCGCTCGCGTGGGTGCTCGCCCAGGGGGAGGATCTCGTGCCGATCCCCGGCACCAAGCGCCGCACCTACCTCGAGCAGAACATCGCCGCCGTGGATGTAGAGCTGACCGAGGAGGAGCTCGCACGGATCGACGCCGAGCTGCCGCAGGCGGCCGGAGACCGCTACGACGAGCAGGGCATGCGCGCCGTCAACATCTGAGACAACTGGCGGAGAGGGGTTATTGCTCTTTCCTGAATGTCCCTCGTTTTGTTGGAGGGGGTGTGGTTGCGGACGGTTCTCACGGAGCCGGAGCCCGTAGGGCGTAGGCGGAGTGAGGACCGTCCGGGCACGGCAGGCCGGAGGGGTGGGTGCTGTCTCGCGTGGTGCTTGGAGCCGAGGCTGGTTGTTCAACTTGATGGCGCGTAGCGGGCCCAGTCGCCGTTGGCGAGCTGGGTCCACTGTTCTGCGGTGCCCTCGGCGAACCCGAGTAGGTCGGCGAGGATGCCGGCGGGCAGAGTTTGGGCGAGCTGTAGGACGGCCCCGCTGCGGGCGGCGTGGCTGGTGATGCCGAGCTTTCTGAGTCGTCTGCGCATCTGTTTTTCGCCGAAGGGGCTACCTAGTCGAACCCCGGGGAAAAGCCAGGCGGAGTTGGTATCGGCGGCGGTGCTCGCGCCACCGGCTGGGCACTCCTTGAGCTGTTGGGTGAGTGTGGCGAGAGGCTCCGGTAGCAGCAGCGGCTCGGGACCGAGGCTGATGAACACGCGTCCTTGACGCTGTTGTATGTCTTCTCGACTACCTGAACGCAGTAGATAACCGGGTGGCTGGTCGCGGGTGGGGACCGGGATGGAGTGGCGGATCGTGATGTCGTCTTCGCCGATCAGGACCTCGCGGACGACGAGCCGGATGATCTGTTGGCGCTGCTCGACGGTCAGGTTCTCGGCCGCTGCTGGAGAGACGTGCGCGGAAGCCGTCGAGTGTCTCGGTGAGCTTGAGGTAGGTCTCGGCGTCGTGCAGCTCGGCGTCGAGCGCGTCGAGCTGCGCCTGGACGGTCGCCTCGCGTTTGCGTAGCTCGGGGGTGCGGGCGCGGAGCTCGTCGAGCGTGACGAGCTGCTCCTGGTAGCCGTCGAGCAGGCGTCGCAGCGCGTGTCTGGGCGCGGGTGAGGTCGCGCTCGAGCGCGTCCCGACGCCCGGTGGCAGGGTGCGTCGCGCGCAGTCGTCTGAAGCCGGCGGTCGATCTCGGCCTGGATCAGTGTCGGGTCTTCGAGCAGTCCGAGCACCCGGTTCCAGACGAGCTCGTCGATCTCGGCGAGGCGGACGGGCCGGTTGTCGCAGACGCGTCCTTCGGGGCGGCGGTGCCCGTCGGTGCCCGAGCAGCGGTAGTACTCGCGCAGCTTCCCGTTCTTGCTGCGGGTCGAGCAGCGGTAGTACGCGTAGCCGCAGTCGCGGCAGACGAGGATCCCCTGCAGCAGCGACGGGCGCCGGTGTTGCGCGGCGAGATGCGCCTGTTGCGCTCCAGCCGCTGCTGCGACGAGCGCGAACTGCTCGGCGCTCACGAGCGCGGGTACCGCGATCGGCTTCCACTCCTCGGCGCTCGACGTACTCGCGCGAGACCCGGGCGGAGCGCTGCCCACGCTGGCGCGCTTGACGCGTCGCGCGCACGGGCGCGCCGGTCGCGTGCGTCTTGCCGTAGGCGGCCTGACCGGCGTAGGCCGGGTTGCGGAGCATCCCCCAGATCGTCGCGTTGTTCCAGCCCGTCTTGCCGGTCCTGGTCGGCACGCCCTGCGCTGAGAGCCACCGTGCGATCTTCGCGATCGACTCGCCGTCCTCGAGGTAGCGACGGAAGATCTCGCGCACGACCGGCGCCTCGGTCTCGTCGATCTCAAAGAACGCGTCCGCGTGCTCGGAGCGCTTGACATACCGGTAGCCGTACGGCGCACGAGCCATGACCGACACCGCGCCGGCCCGTGCGCGATGCAGCTTCCCGCGGCGGCAGCGCTCGGCGATCTGCGCCCGCTCGTACTCGGCGATCATCCCCTGGAACTGGCGCAGCAGCTCATCCTCCGGGGTGCCCGACCGCTCCGGCTCCTTCGCGAAGATCACCTCGATCCCGGCCCGCTGGAACTCCTCGAGCAGCAGCACCTGATACGCGTATCGGCGCGCGAGCCGGTCTGGCGCGTGGCAGAGCAGCACCTCGAAGCGGCCCTCGACAGCGAGGTCGCGCAGCCGCTCCAGCTCCGGGCGGCGCAACACGGCGCCCGAGACGCCCTCGTCCTCGAACACCAGATCTTCGGGGACCAGCAGCCCGCGCTCGGCGGCGAGCTCACGCAGCGCGGCGGTCTGGCTCTGGATCGTCTGCTCGCGACGCTGCCGATCCGAGGACACCCGCGCGTAGATCGCAGCCACCCTGCCCGGCCGCCGTCGATTGCCCGACCATGCTGGTGCTGCTGCTCTCGCTCATCATCCCTCCGCTCGTTGCCGGTCACACGACGCCGCTCGGGCGCCAAGAGCACATACGCCTGCGCCAGCCGCGCGTCGGCGAGCCGGTCACCCACGAACTCGATCTCAACGCGCCTGGCCACCGGGCCGCTCGCCCGCCTGATCGAGATACCCAGCCACCGCCGCGGCCGTCGCCGCGCTCAACGACAGACCATCGGCCCGCGCACGCTCGCGCAGACCAGCGATCAGCGACGGCGCCAACCTCACCGTGAACACCGACCGTCCGCTCCGGCACCACCACACCGTCCGGTCGCGCCAACGCCTCGTTCACATACCGGCGCCCCTGACGCTCCGACAGACCGAACTCGGCCTGCAAGCCACGCACCGCATCCGCCGGCGAGCGATCGACCAACAACTCGACCGCCCGGTTCACCCGAACCGCGTACTCGTCGGCGTGAGCACGACGCGAAGCCATCAGCCCCATGAATACAACGCGTCACGGCAGACTCCTTCCCACCGGACGCACCACCACCCACTCAAACTCAAAGTTACCTACTGCGTTGGTGTCTTCTTCGAGCCAGGAGAACCAGGCGGCTGATTGGCTGGGCGAACAGCAGAACCAGGCAGCCCGCGACGCGGTCTCTGAGCTCCAGCGACTCGTCGTTGAGTAGCCGGCTGAGCAGCTGCAGGCGCGTCTGTGGGTCGAGCGGGTCGACGTGTCTTCTCGTGCCCTCAGAGGGTGGGATGAGCGGGCCGGTGATCTTGCACCGGCGAGCCCAAAGAATGAACGTGCGGATGCGGATGCGCTGGGTCGGTCCCTCGGCGAGCCAGTGATCCAGGTGCTCTTGGCGGAGCTCCTGGAGGGTCATGGCGTGTTGTGAGAGCCATAGAATGAGTTCAGTGGTGACGCGGATCTTTATGCGAGCGACTTCCACGGAGGTGCGCTTGGCGTGTCCGTGGCGCTCCGCGCGGGTCAGCTCGTGCTGAACCTTCCAGGTAGCGAACGTTCGTAGATGAACCCGGTCGGGTCCATCAGGCACGCGGGTTATCTCGCGGTTGATGAACAAGGTAAGCGCGGCCGTCAGTTCTTGACGCTCCGGTAGCGCGCCGTGATGAACGAGCGCCGCCCGCAGGAAGATCGTGCTCTGTCCACGATCGACACTGTCGAGCGCTTCGTGGGTCAGCGGGATCGCGGCCGTGATCAGCTCCAGGAGCGTGTCGAAGCCGCGGCTGCATCGGATCCAGTGCAGCACCGTCGTCGGTTTGGGACTGTGAGCGAGGGCGGCCAGATAGCCTTTGAGAGCGTGGGCCGCCACGGGGTCAGCTGTCCGTGTGAGATCCCCCACGCGGGCTTCCAGGACACAGCGAGCGCAGTGGCCATCGGCATGGTTTTCCTCCTCCGCGCCGCAGCCACGACAGACCTGAAGGATCCGTTCGCCGGCGCAACGCTCGCAGACCCCCGCGTCGCCCGCCGAGGGCCGAGCCTCTTGTTCGCAGCGGCGGCAGATGATCTTCGACCTGAGCCTGCGCGATCGACAGCTTCGGCACTCAGGGCCGGCGGCCAAGCGCGCCGCGACTATCGCCAGTGTGCCGCAGAACGCGCAGGGCTCTCGCCTGGAGGCCTGGCTGCCCCAGCAGCTGTCGCAGATCGGACGCTCAGTCCGGGCGTGACGGCATGGCCTGCTTCGACCGCAGGCCGAGCACAGCGCGACGTGGCGCTTCAAACCGAGCTCCTTTCTGCGGCATGTAAAGCAGATCGGAGAGTCGGTCTTCGCGCGGTGGCAGGGGCGCTCTCGGCCACACGTCGAGCAGACCGCCGTATAGACGTAGCGTGTGCGCTTGGGGCTCATCGCTGTCCGCTGGGTGTTGCTGCGTAGCGTGCCCAGTCGCCGTTGGCGAGCTGGCTCCAGTGCTCGGCGGTGCCCTCGGCGAACCCGAGGAGGTCGGCGAGGATCGCAGCGGGCAGGGTTTGCGCGAGCTGTAGGACGGCCGCGGTGCGGGCGGCGCGGCTGGTGATGCCGAGCTTTCTCAACCGGAGGCGCATTGCTTCCTCGTGGATGGTGCTGTCGAGCCGCAGGCCGGGGAACAGCCACTCGGTGCTCCTGTCGCCGGCCGTGGTCGCGATCCCGGTCGGGTGCTCCTTGAGCTGCTGGGTGAGTGTGGCGAGAGGCTCCGGGAGCAGCAGCGGCTCGGGGCCCAGGTTGATGAATACGCGTCCTTGGCGCTGCTTGACGTCGTGTGTGCTCAGGAGCACCAGGCGGGTGATTGGTTGAGCGAACAGCAGAACCATGCACCCCGCGACGCGGTCTCTGAGCTCCAGCGACTCGTCGTGCAGTAGTCGACCCAGGATCTGCAATCGCCTGCGAGGCTCGAGCGGGTCGACGTGTTGCCTCGTAGCGAGAGGGAGGGCCGTGAGCGGGCCGGTGATCTCGCGCCGCCGTGCCCAGAGGAGGAACGTGCGAATGCGCGTGCGCTCGGTTGATCCCTCGGCCAGCCAGAAGTCGAGTTGCTCCTGGCGAAGCTCCTGGAGGGTCAAAGTGCACTGTGAGAGCCACAGCAACAGATCGGCGGCAACGCGAATCTGGGTGCGGGCGTAGCGCACAGAGCTCCGCTTGGTGTGCCCGTGGCGCTCTGCACGGCCGAGCTCGTGCTGAATCTTCCAGGTAGCGAACGTCCGTAGGTGAATCCGGTCAGGCCCCTCCGACAGCCGGGCCACTTCCCGGTCGATGAACACGGCGAGGGCAGCCGTCTGTTCGTGACGCTTCGGTAGCGCGCCGTGGCGCACCAGCGCCGCTCTGAGGTAGGTCGTGCTCTGCCCGCGATCGACACTGTCGAGCGCTTCGTGGGTGAGCGGGGTCACGGCCGTGATCAGCTCGAGGAGCGTCTCGTAGCCGCGGCTGTACCCAATCCAATGCAGCACCGACCACGGCTTGGGACCATCACCGAGCGCGGCCAGATAGCCCTTGAGCGCCTCGACGGCCACTGGGTCACCAGTTCGTGCGAGATCATCCAAGCGGGCGCGTAGAACACACCGAGCGCAGTGACCATCGGTGTGGTTCTGCTCCTCCGCGCCGCAGCCACGACAGACTTGCCCGACCCGCTCGCCGGCGCAGCGCTCGCAGACCCCCACCTCGCTCGCGGAGGGTCGTGCTCGGCGCCGGCAACCAGAGCATGCGATCTTCGACCGGAGCCTGCGCGATCGACAAGCAACGCACTCGGGGCCAGCCCGCGTGCGCGCCTTGACGATGGCGAGCTTGCCACAGAACGCGCACGGCTCAAGACGGGAGGACTGGCTCTGCGCGCAGGACCGGCAGATCGGATGGTCGGTTCGGGCGTGAAGGCATGCTGTGGTCTGCTCGCAGACCGAGCAGACCGCGACCGGTGGCTCCCAACGCCTGCGGCATGAGTTGCAGATCGGCGCGTCAGTGTTCGCGCGGTTGCAGAGACGCTCCTCACCACACTCAGAACACACCGCAATGGGCTGGCGGTTGGTCGCGCGTTTCGCCTTGCTTGTCACCGCGCTCCGCCGCGTGGGCGGATCCGGGCACGCTTGGGCTTCAGATCGCCCACGCCCTTCCCGCCCACCGCCTGCGCCTGCTCCTCTGACGCCGTCCGTGCGGGCCGGGTAACGGGCTTGATCAGATCGTTCGGCGTGCAGTCAAGAATCCGGCAAAGCACCATCAGGGTGTGCAGGTTGAAGCGCTCGGGCTTGCCTGTGAAGATCCGCCACACCTGAGACTCTGAGAGATTGACCCCATGCTCAGCCAACAACCGCGCGAGCTCTGCGTAGCTGTGAACACCGTGCTCGGCCATCAACGGTCTAAGCATCCATTCGTAGTCGATCTCACTCATCACACCTGTCCCCCACCGAGCGCGTCGCCGAGCTGCCCGTGCAATGCGCGGGTCATCGCCTCGTTCTTGTAGTCACCGCTGACGCCGGTGTAGAGCGCGGTCGTGGAAGCAAATTGATGCCCGACCTGCATCCGCACGAACAACTCATCCCAGCCATCTTCGATCAGGTGCGTGACGTAGCTGTGACGCAGCGAGTGCGGCGTGAGATCTTCAGACAGGCCAAGCTCGACGCGATACTCCGCGAAACGTTCGTCGACATGCTCCTTCGTGATCCGTCGCCCGCGCTCTGTCAACCACACGGCGGGGTGACCTGGCAGCCCGTAGAGCGGGCGGACTTCCTTGATGTACTGCTCGATGACCTCGATCGACCAGTCAAACACGCTCAGCACGTTGCGCCGCTTCGGCGCGCTGCCCCGCGACGCCTTGCCATTGCGGACGAGCAGCGTCCCGAAGGCACCAAACGACGGGCGGTGAGCGTTGCGACCAAAGTCCGTGACGTCAAGCAGCGCGGCCTCGTTGCGGCGCAACCCCCACGCGTAGATCGTCTTGAACATAGCCGCGTCCCGAAACGCCGTCAGCGCCCCCTTGCGCCTGAGCGCCTGACGGTCTGAGACACGCGCATCGCAATAGTCAAAGAACAACGTCAGCTCCTCACGCGTCAACGGCCGCCGGCCCGGCTGCCCCTCGTATTCAACGACATGACGAATCAGGTTGCGCTCATCCAAGATCTGCACAGGACGAACACCGAACTGCGCCTCGCAGATATCGACCCACGGATAACGCTCATCCGTGAGGTATTCGAGAAACCCCCGCAGCGTCCCCTGGTAGCTGCGCAGCGTCCCGACTGCTCGCCGCTTCGGAGGCGCCCCTAGATCCTCGAGCCACTCATCGACATGGATCGCCTGCCACTCCCACGGCCACAGATCCACCTCAGCCTGAAAGCGCCTAACCATCTCAAGGCTTTTTCGCTTTGTCGTCTCAGCCAAGTGGCGCGCTGACTGCTGACGCGCCCAGCCCGTAAGGGCAGCCTCAAACACTGCCTCAGACATCCGCAAGGGCCGCACACCCTCCCCGAACACCAACGCCAACGCGGCCTCCGCCCGCCCGCTATCAACGGTGCTGGCTGCTCCCGACGACCCCAACGCTTTTCCTTGCATCAGATGCAACCCTACTTGCATCTGATGCAAGGCGTCACCACCTCAACAAATGCCCGCACTCTCCGAGCTATTCACGCTCACCCAAACCCCACACAACAGCCATCACCGAAGAAAGAGACAAATCTCCCCCACAATGCGACTTGCATCAAACGCAATACCCGAGCTTTGAGTCAGTACCCGACCGAGTAGAAGCTGATATGACGGCAGCCGTCGAGCTTGTAATGCGGCAGCGCGTGGTGGCTCGTGTAGACGATGATCCCGGGGTTTTCGCAGTGGACCACGCCGGAGTTCTCGTGGACGTGAACGACCGTGTCCGGGTTTGTGCCCGTCCATACGTAGTTGACGGTGTCGTTTGCGTAGATCAGGTTCGGCCCGTCGCCGGCGTGGATGACCGCCGTCTGAAACGAGGGCCAGCCCGACTCGTGGTAGTCGCCCCAGATCACATCGCCCGCGTCGCCGCCGTAGATCGTGTCGTTGCCGTAGCCGCCGAGCAGGTAGTTGTGGACGCCGTCCACGCCCGTCAGCACGTTCGCCCGACCGGCGGGGCCCTTGTCCATCTGGAGATGTTCATCAGCCGGCCACCCGGCGTGGCTGGTCATCGCCGCCGCGGGCGCCGTCATCAGCAGGAGGGCGAGGAGTACCAGGACGCAGTGGCGTCGAGCGATAGGGTGGGGCACCATGCCCCTGATACCGATGGTCATCGAGCGAACGGCGCGAGGCGAGCGCGAGTTCGACATATATTCGAGACTGCTCAATGAGCGCATAATCTTCTTGGGGACTCCAATCGACGATCAGGTTGCCAATCTCGTCGTCGCCCAGCTGCTGCACCTTGAGTCCCAGGACCCCGAGAAGGACATCTCGATCTACATCAACTCCCCCGGCGGCTCGATCTACTCGGGCCTGGCGATCTACGACACGATGAACTTCGTCAAGCCGGACATCGCGACGATGGTCGTCGGCGTGGCGATGTCAATGGGCTCGCTGCTGCTGGCGGGGGGCACGAAGGGCAAGCGCGCGGCGCTGCCGAACAGCCGCATCCTGATCCACCAGCCCTCAGCGGGCTTTGAAGGGCAGTCGACTGACATCGAGATCCACGCGCGCGAGATCCTGAAGGTGCGCGAGCGGATCGACGAGATCTACGCCGAGCACACCGGGCTCTCAAAGGAGCAGGTCCGCCAGGACATGGAGCGCGACCGCTTCTTCAACGCCGAGCAGGCGCTCGAGTACGGGTTGATCGACAGGGTGCTCGAGAGTCACTGACGAGCCACCCCGCCCGCCCGGCTTGATGAACGCTCTTACGCCACTCGAGCGCTCGGCCCTGCTGCTGGTCGCCGTGCTGACCGCGCTGGCGGGCGTGGCCAACTACCAACCGTGGCCGGCGGTCCCGCGCTTCGCGATCGCCACGCTTGCGCTGGCGGGCCTGGCGTGGGTCGTGTCGTTCGCGACCGAGCAGCTCGGCGAGCGCTTCGGGCCCGGCGTGACCGGGATGCTGCAGTCGACGCTCGGCAACCTGCCGGAGCTGTTCGTCGTGATCTTCGCGCTGCAAAAAGGGCGAGCTGATCGTCGCGCAGACGGCGATCATCGGCTCGATCCTCGCCAACGCGCTGCTCGTGCTCGGCCTCGTGATCGTGGTCGGCGCGCGCCGCTCGCGGGACGGGATCATGCGCTTTTCAAAGCGCCTGCCGCGCGACACGGCGACATTGCTGCAGGTGACTGTGTTCATCATCGTGCTGCTGGGCCTCGCGGCCGCCTCGCACGACCCGGCGAGCCATCACGTGCAGGCGATCTCCGCGGTCGGCGCCGTCTGCCTCCTGGTCGTCTACCTCGCCTGGGTCGTGCCCTATCTGCGCTCCGACGTGGCGCCGGGGGGCGAGAGGGAGCCGAGCTCGGGAGCTGGGGCGCAGGCCGAAGGCAGCCCTGCCCAGGCGGCGCGTAAGCAGGAGAGCCCCGCTGAGGACGAGGCCCGGCCTGGCCCGCGCCTGGGCCTCAGCCTGACCCTCGCGCTCCTGATCGTCGCCGGCGCCGCGTCGGCGTTTGTCTCGGACTGGTTCATCAACGGCCTGGAGCCGGCGATCTCGATCCTGCATATCTCCCAGGCGTTCGCCGGGCTGGTGATCGTCGCGATCGCCGGCAACGCCGCCGAGAATACCGCCGGGATCGTACTCGCCTACAAGGGTCGCTCCGACCTCGCGATCTCGGTCGTCAAAAACTCGGTCGCCCAGATCGCGGCGTTCCTGTTTCCGCTGCTCGTGCTCGTCTCGTTCCTGCTAGCGACCACGCTGACGTTCGCGCTCGCCCCCGTCTACATCGGCGCACTGGCGCTGACGGCGCTCGCGCTATGGCAGGTGACCGGCGACGGCGAGGCCGCCGAATTCGAGGGTTGGGCGCTGGTCGCGTTGTACGTGATTCTCGCGACGTTGACGTTGTACGAGTAAGTCTCGATCTCGAGCGCTGCGCGGGCGGTCAACCGGCGGAGTGGCCGCCACGTCGCGGTAGACTTGCAGGTCGTCGTCGGGGGAACCGCGAGGGAACCATGAGGGAGCGAGCCGTGGGGTACATCGGACAGGCACATCTGCGTACTACTCCGCCCCGGCGGTATCTGACGCTTGCCGTGCTCGTTGGGATGCTGATCGCATCTCTGATGGCTGCCTCCGCGGCGTCGGCGTCAGATATCACCGTGAGCAACTGCGCAAAACTGCAGCCGATACTGAATGCAGCCGAAGAAGGCGAAGTCATCACGCTCGCCGCTCTCTGCACCGTGAGCAACTCAGGAACTTCAAAAGGCTCCTTCAGGCTGCCGTCCAACGTGGCCGATCTCACGATCGAAGGTCAGAGCGGCATGACCGCCGGGTTCGAAGGAGCGGGTGTCAAAGGAGATGCCCTGGAAGGCAGAGGCAACGGTCTGGTGCTGCGCAACCTTGTGGTCGAGAACTACTCGCTCACCGAAAAATCCGCTGTCACGCTCTACCCCGACGAAGACGCTCTGCCGGTGATCGAATCCGATCGCTTCATCGATGACACCAACAGCACGTCCAACAACTCCGCCCGCGGTGGGGCCCTCTACATCTCCGCGTCCAGCAACACATGTGCTTACACGGCTCCGCTGAGCATCGCCGACTCCCTCTTCCAGGGCGATCGCATTGTGGACACCTCAACCGAAGAAAATAACCGTGATCTGGGGGGCGCCGCGTATGCGGAAATACGCTGCGAATCGGCCTCGGCGCCGTTCGACTTCGCGACGCTCAGCGGGAACATCTTCAAAGAAGACGCGATCGGCACGCAGGCAGGCGGCGAAGCCTTTGGCGGGGCTCTGGACCTGGCCAACTCCTCCCACGCGGAAGTTCACGTTTCGTCCGAGCAGACGGACAACGTGTTCGAGAACAACTCGATCGCGTCGATCTCGCCGACCGGCGCCTACGGCGGTGGCGGTGAGTGGGCGCCGTCGCTCGAACTGACGAGCACCGGTGATCGGTACACCGGCGATTCGTTGCCGGCCCCACGGGAAGCGAGCGCCTCCAGCCAGGGCGCTGGACTGGGGGTGACCTCGGCCAACTGCTCAGAAAAAGCGACGCCGTCGGCGGTGCTGAACGACGCGGTGTTCGCCGCCAACACGATCGGCCCCGCAAGCGAAGGGGGCGAATCGGCGGGCGCGGTCTACGCCGCGTGCGAGCCACCTGAACCCCACGGTCATTTCCACCTCACGTTCAACGACTCCACGGTCGCCGGCAACCAGGCCCCCGGGGGTGTCTCCGGCATCGACGGCGAGGACACCGACCAGCTGGTGCTGACCAACTCGATCGTGGCAAGCCCTGCGGGCCAGGCCGGCATCGGTGGCTTTCGACCCACTGCGGATGGATCGCTCACGTCCTCGTTCAGCGACGCATGCGCGCCCGGCACAAGCACCCTACTGCCGGGTGCAGGCAACATCTGCGCCGAACCGCTGCTGGAAGGTGCTAGCACCGGCAACGTCCACGAGACCCCATCCAGCCCGACGATCGACGCTGGCTCAAACGCTCTCGTGCCGGCAGGCCTGACCACGGACGCCTTCGGCACTCCGAGGATCCTTTCGGGACACCTCGGCTGCACCAGCGCCTCCCCGGCAGTTGTCGACATGGGCGCCGACGAGCTCGTGCCCTCCGCGCCTGCCTGTCCAGCCCGCCTCGCACCCCGTCCTCCCGTCCCCGGCCTGACTCGCTACATCAGCCGCAAGATCACCTCCACCGGCGTTGCGCTGACGCTGAGTTGCGTTAGCACGGACGGTCTGGGCTGCTCCGGGACGATCTTCCTCACCACCAACGAGCTTCTCCAGGGCAAGAAGGTCATCGCCGTTGGCGCAAGTCATCGCACCAGGGGGTCCGTCAGGCTCGGCCAGGCGTCGTTCTCGCTGGCCGCCGGCGCCACCGCGACGTTTACGGCCAAGCTCAACTCGACCGGCTTGGCCCTGCTTCGCCATTTCCACGCGATCTCGGGCTTTGTGTTGGCCAACGAGGCATCGCCCACCAGCACTCCGTTCATCTTTCTGCTCGACGGCGTGCGCTTCAGCGAGCCCACGAAGCACAAGCGGCGACACTCGAAGCATCCAAAGCACCACTGAGCCTCGCCCGCTCGTGGGGGCGGGGTGGGTGGGGTCTCATACCTCAAAGCACGCTAGACTGCTCGGACCTCGCGCCTGGGCGGGGTTTTTCTTCGCCCAAGGCCGTTTTTGCCCACACGACCACGCAGGGAAATACACATGGCCCGCGGAGACGTTCGAATCGCGATCACCCTCGCATGCGAGGAGTGCAAGCATCGCAACTACCAAACGAATAAGTCCAAGCGCAACAACCCCGATCGGATCGGGCTGCGCAAGTATTGCCGCTGGTGTCGCAAGCACACCAGCCACCGGGAGACTCGCTAGCGCGGGAGCGCTGTTGTGGCCCGTGACCGTAAACGCGCAAAGCAGCGCCGCGCCCGTCGCGGGCGTGGGGACGCCCCGACGGCGCCCGTCGAGCCCGCAGGCGGGTCCTCCGGCGACCCGGCAGGTACGGGATCTACGGGATCGCCGGGCGTCGGCAGGGTCGAGCGCGCCGATCTGCCCGGTGCGCTGGAGCACGCCGGCGATGTCGACGAGTTCGACGCCGCGCTCATCCGGGCGCCGGCGGCGTGCCCGTGGAGGCCGGCGGTGGATCGGCAGACGGCGGCGTCGCCACGGATCCAGAACATCTTTCCGAGCGCGAAATCGAGGACGAGGCCGAGGCTGAGGGCGATCTCAGCGAGGACGAGATCCAGGAGATCGCGGGCCAGGCGGGGCGTGGTGGAGACGGTGGCGTTGCCGCTCCTGAGCAGGCCTCGGGCGCTCCACAGCGGGGCGGCAACCGCGCGATCGGCTTCCTGCGCGCCAGCTGGGCCGAGCTACAGCGGGTACAGTGGCCTGACCGCCGCCAGGTCTTCCAGGCGACCGCCGTCGTCTTGGGCTTCGTCGCGATCGCCGGCGCCTATCTCGGCTTGGCCGACTTCGTGGCCAAGGAAATCGTCGAATTCATCCTTTCCTGATCCGTCTCATCAGACATCGTCCCCGACCCTCGCTCCTGCAACTCCGTCCTCGCTGTTCCCGTCCTCACTGAACCCCTCAAGGAATCCTGAATGTTTCGTTGGTATGTAGTCAACACTTACTCCGGTCACGAGAACAAGGTCAAGCACAACCTCGAGCACCGCGTGATCTCGCTCGGCCAGCAGCGCGCCGTGCGCAACGTGGTCGTCCCGACCGAGTCCGTCTCGGAGATGAAGGACAACCAGAAGATCACCGTCGAGAAGCGCACGATGCCCGGCTACGTGCTCGTGAACATGGAGCTCAACGAGGATTCCTGGGGCGTCGTCAAGGGTACCCCCGGCATCACCGGGATTCGTCGGCGCCTCCCAGGAGCCGGTGCCGCTGACCCAGGTCGAGGTCGATCGGATGCTGCACAAGACGGATGTCGCGACGGCGCCGCGCACGCGCGCCCAGTTCACGATCGGCGAGTCCGTCAAGGTCATCTCCGGCCCGCTGTCGGACTTCTCCGGGGAGATCTCCGAGATCAACGAGGATGCGGCCAAGCTCAAGGTCCTGGTATCAATCTTCGGCGTGAGAGAGACCCCCGTCGAGGTGCAGTTCGACCAAGTCAAAAAGCTCTAGATAGCCATGGCCAAGAAGGTACTCACAACAATCAAGCTGCAGGCGAACGCCGGGCAGGCGAGCCCCGCCCCGCCGGTCGGTCCCGCGCTGGGGCAGCACGGGATCAACATCATGGAGTTCTGCAAGGCGTTCAACGCCCAGACGCAGGGCGAAACCGGGCACGGTCATCCCGGTTGTGATCACGGTCTATGAGGATCGTTCGTTCACGTTCGTCACGAAGACGCCGCCCGCGGCGGTGCTGATCAAGCAGGCGCTGCGCATCGGCAAGGGCTCGGGCGAGCCCAACCGCACGAAGGTCGGCACGATCACCCAGGCGCAGCTGCGCGAGATCGCCGAGCGCAAGCTCGAGGACCTGAACGCCCACGACATCGACCAGGCGGCGAAGATCATCGCCGGGACAGCCCGCTCGATGGGTGTGGAGGTAGCGTCATGAGCGCCCAGCACGGCAAGCCGCTACTCCGAGGCGCTGGCGAAGGTCGATCGCGAGCGCGAGTACGAGCCCGCCGAGGCCGTCGCGCTCGTCAAGAGCCTCGCCGGCGCGAAGTTCGACGAGTCGGTCGAGCTGCACGTGCGCACGGGCCTGAACGTGCGCCACGCCGACGAGCAGCTGCGCGGCACGATCGCGCTGCCCAACGGCCTGGGCAAGGACGTGAAGATCATCGTGTTCGCCCAGGGCGAGAAGGTCGCGCGAGGCCGAAGCGGCCGGCGCCGACGCGGTCGGCGGCGAGGACCTGGCCAAGCGCATCGAGGAGGGCTTCGACGACTTCGACGTGGCGATCGCCACGCCCGACCTGATGTCCGTCGTCGGTCGCCTCGGCCGCGTGCTCGGGCCGTCGGGCAAGATGCCCAACCCGAAGGTCGGCACGGTCACGATGGACGTGGCCAAGGCCGTGGGGGAGTCCAAGTCGGGCAAGGTCGAGTACCGCACCGACCGCAACGCGATCGTGCACATGGTGATCGGCAAGGCGAGCTTCGAGGAGCGTCCGCTGCTGGAGAACTACGCGGCGGTGATCGAAGAGCTGATCCGCGCCAAGCCGGCGAGCGCGAAGGGCCGCTACCTGCACTCGATCACGATCACTTCAACGATGGGGCCGGGCGTGAAGGTCGACGCCAGCCGCACACGTGACATCCTCGAGGAGGCGCCCGCGGCTACGATCGCCGCTTAGCGCAACTCCTCAGGCCACCAGAAGACCCCCGGCAGCGTGACCGATCGAAGATCGGCCAGCAGAAGTCCGGGACAGGAGCCACGAATGAACCGAGACCAGAAGGCCACGGCGATCGCCGAGATCGCCGCCCACATCGACGAGTCCCAGGCGGTCTTCGCCGTCGACTACCGGGGCATCTCCGTGCCCCAGGTGGCCGAGCTGCGCGCCAAGCTGCGCGAGGCCGACGCGACCTTCAAGGTCGTCAAGAACTCGCTCACCGAACGCGCCGCCGACCAGGTCGGGGCCGAGACGCTGAAGGCGCTGCTCGAAGGACCGACCGCGCTGACGTTCGTGCGCGGCGACATCGCGACCGCCGCCAAGGCCGTCGCCGACTACGGGCGCGCCACCCAGCTGTTGCCCTTCAAGGGCGGTCTGATGGAAGGTGCGGCGCTCGACCCCGAGCAGATCCGCTCGCTCTCGCGCCTGCCCTCGCGCGAAGTGCTCTACGGACAGCTCGTCGGCGTGGTGGCCTCGCCGATCGGCGGCCTCGTCCGCACGCTCGGCGGCCTGCTCGGCGGCCTCGCCGTCGCCCTCGGTCAGGTGCGCGAGAAGAAGGAGTCCAGCGAGCTGCCCGCGGGCGAGCCCCCAGCCGCAGAGGCACCTGTAGTCGAGGAGGCACCCGAAGACAAAGCTGAGCCGGATCAGCCGGCGCAAGACGACAACCAGGCGGACGCATCGGCTGATGAGGCCAAGACCGCTGACGAGAATCCCAAGGAGGACTGACACATGGCTACAGCCACAAGCACAGATAAGTGGATCGAGGAGCTGAAGGGCATCTCGGTGCTCGAGCTCGCCGAGCGGATCAAGGCGCTCGAGGAGGAGTTCGGCGTCTCGGCCGCGGCGATGGCCGCGCCCGTCGCTGCGCCCGCGGGCGCAGGCGGTGGCGACGCCGCCACCGAGGAGGAAGAGAGCAGCACGGCCGACGTGATCCTGACGGCCGCCGGCGACAAGAAGATTCAGGTGATCAAGGTCGTCCGCGCCGCCACGGGCCTTGGGCTGAAAGAGGCCAAGGCGCTCGTCGACGAGGCGCCGAAGCCCGTCAAGGAGGGCATCGAGAAGGAGGAGGCCGCGAAACTCAAGCAGGAACTGGAGGAGGCCGGCGCCACGGTCGAGCTGAAGTAGCGCGACCGGCTAAGCCGCAATCCGTATTGAAGGGCCCCGCACAGCCGGGGCCCTTTCTTTACCCGCGCCTAACAAAAGCGCCGATTTTCCGGTAAAGTGCCTCTCGCTGACCAATAGTCGCAGCCGCTCCTAGCAGCACGATCCGCGCCACATACGCGATGATCGAGAGGGCGGGGTCCGTGAGCGTCGGCTGCCCACTTGAGGGTGCCGCTGGTCTGTGCTATCTTCAGTGGTCGCGCTTCGGCGCCCTCCTCTGCCCGTTTCACGCCCTCCGAAGGAGTCGTTTCTTGGCTGCTGTTGATGCTCTCCGGACGCGCCGGACTTTCGCGCGTCTACCCAAGTCTGTCGACGTACCGAACCTGATCGATATCCAGCGCCGCTCGTTCACGTGGCTCACCGACCCGAAGACAGGTGGGCTGCGCGAGACGATTGACGACATCTCCCCGATCGAGGACTACACCGGCAACCTCGCCGTGCAGTTCGGCGAGTTCGTCTTCGACGAGCCGGTCGCCAACCTCGAGCAGTGCCGCGAGAAGGACCTCACGTACGCGCGTCCGCTCACCGTGACCGTGGCGTTCATCAATCGCGAGACCGGAGAGATCCGCGAGCAGTCGGTGTTCATGGGCGACTTCCCGTGGATGACCGAGCGCGGGACGTTCGTGATCAACGGCACCGAGCGCGTCGTCGTGACGCAGCTCGTGCGCTCCCCCGGGGCGTATCTGATGGAGCCGAAGGACCGCGAGAAGCAGGTGTTCATCGCGAACCTGATGCCCGCCCGTGGCTCCTGGCTGGAGCTCGAGATCGACAAGAAGGGCAAGGTCTTCGTCCGCATCGACCGCAAGCGCAAGCTGCCGGTGACGGTGTTGTTGCGCGCGATGGGCTACGCGACCGACGAGGAGATTCTCAGGCTGTTCGAGAACTCGCTGTACATCCGCAACACGATCGAGTCCGACACCGAGATCACCCGCACCGAAGAGGGCGCGCTGGTGGAGCTGTTCAAGAAGCAGCGCCCCGGCGAGCCGCCGTCGGTCGACAACGCCAAGGCGCTACTCAACCAGCTGTTCTTTGACCCCAAGCGCTATGACCTCACGCGCGTCGGGCGCTACAAGCTCAACTCGCGGCTCGGTCTCGAGATCGACATCGATACGCGCACGCTGACGCACGACGACATCCTCGCGCTGGTGCGCGAGCTCGTCTCGCTGCCCAAGCGCCTCGGCATCCCCGAGGACGGCGAGCTCGAGATCAAGGACTACGCGGCCGAGGCGATGAGCATGCCGCGCGAGCCGGTCGCCGATCACCTCGACGAGTACGAGCACTTCGGCAACCGCCGCCTGCGCACGGTCGGCGAGCTGATCCAGGAGGCCTTCCGGATCGGGCTGTACCGCATGGAGCGCGTCGTGCGCGAGCGGTTGACGACCGAGGACGCGGACACGATCACGCCCCAGACGATCATCAACATCCGGCCCGTGGTGGCTGCGCTGAAGGAGTTCTTCGGTTCATCCCAGCTCTCGCAGTTCATGGACCAGACGAACTCGCTGGCCGGACTGACGCACCGCCGGCGCCTGTCCGCGCTTGGAGCGGGTGGACTGACGCGCGAGCGCGCGCCGATCGAGGTGCGCGACGTGCACCCGACCCATTACGGCCGTATGTGCCCGATCGAGACGCCGGAGGGACCGAACATCGGCCTGATCGGCTCGCTGAGCTCGTTCGCCGAGGTGTCCGAGTACGGCTTCGTGACGACGCCCTACCGCGTGGTGAAGGACGGCGTGCTGACGGACAAGGTGCAGCGTCTGGACGCCACCCAGGAAGAGGAGTTGGTGATCGCCCAGGCGAACACGCCGGTCGACGCAAAGACCGGCAAGCTAAAGGGCACCGAAATCCTCTGCCGGACCCAGGCCGGCCAGTACGTGACGGTCGGGCCCAAGGACGTCGACCTCCTCGACGTCTCGCCTGAGCAGATCTGGTCGGTGGCCACGGCGATGATCCCGTTCCTCGAGCACGACGACGCCAACCGGGCGCTGATGGGCTCGAACATGCAACGCCAGGCGGTGCCGCTGCTGAAGGCCGACGCGCCGCTGGTGGGGACCGGGATGGAGCGCCGCGCGGCGCTCGACACGGGCGACGTGCTGCTGACGCGGGGCGCCGGGACGGTCGATTTCGTCGACGCCACCCAGATCGTGGTGGAGACGAGTGACGGCAAGGATGAGTACGAGCTGCAGAAGTTCATGCGCTCCAACCAGGGCACGCTGATTCATCAGAAGCCGCGGGTGAAGGCGGGCCAGAAGGTCAAGGCGGGCGACGTGCTGGCCGACGGCTCCTCGACCGACAAGGGCGAGATGGCGCTCGGCAAGAACCTGATGGTGGCGTTCATGTCCTGGGAGGGCTACAACTTCGAGGACGCGATCATCCTCTCAAAGCGCCTGGTCAAGGACGACGAGCTGACCTCGATCCACATCGAGGAGTACGAGATCGACGCGCGCACGACGAAGCTCGGCGAGGAGGAGGTCACGCGCGACATCCCCAACCGCTCGGAGGAGTCGCTGCGCAACCTCGACGATCGCGGGATCGTGCGCGTCGGTGCGGAGGTGGCCTCAGGCGACCTGCTCGTCGGCAAGGTCACGCCGAAGGGCGAGACCGAGCTGACGGCCGAGGAGAAGCTGATCAGGGCGATCTTCAAGGAGAAGGCGCGCGAGGTCAGGGACACCTCGCTGAAGGTGCCCCACGGCGAGGGCGGCGTGGTGATCGACGTGATGACCTTCAGCCGCGACGCGGGCGACGATCTGCCGCCGGGCGTGAACGACCTCGTGCGTGTGTTCGTGGCCAAGAAGCGCAAGATCTCCGAGGGCGACAAGCTCGCGGGGCGTCATGGCAACAAGGGCGTGATCTCGAAGATCGTCGACGAGCAGGACATGCCCTTCCTGGAGGACGGCACGCCGGTCGACGTGATCCTCAACCCGCTGGGCGTGCCTTCGCGGATGAACGTCGGGCAGATCCTCGAGACGCATCTCGGCTGGGCCGCCGCGCAGGGCTGGTACGACGACGGCTCGGACGCTTACAAGGAGGCCCACGAAGGCAATGGGCACAGCAACGGTGGCGCAACCTCTCGCGCGCGCGTGTATGTGTCGACCCCCGTGTTCGACGGCGCCACCGTGGCGGACGTCGACGAGGCGCTCGTGCGCTGGCAGGACGAGCACAAGGGCCGGATTCGCATGGACGTCGACAAGAGCCGTCGTCCTGGCGAGCAGGCCTCGGGCAAGATGACGCTGTTCAACGGCCGCACGGGCGAGCCGTTCGCCGAACAGGTGACCGTCGGCTACATGTACATCCTGAAGCTCCTGCATCTCGTCGACGACAAGATCCACGCGCGCTCGACCGGCCCCTACTCGCTGGTCACCCAGCAGCCGCTGGGCGGCAAGGCGCAGTTCGGTGGCCAGCGCTTCGGCGAGATGGAGGTCTGGGCGCTGGAGGCGTTCGGCGCCGCCTACACGCTGCAGGAGATGCTGACGATTAAGTCCGACGACACGGTCGGGCGGGTCAAGGCCTATGAGGCGATCGTCAAGGGCGAGAACATCGCCGAGCCGTCGATCCCGGAGTCCTTCAAGGTGCTGCTGAAGGAGATGCAGTCGCTCGCGCTCGACGTGAACGTGGTCTCCGAGGAAGGCCAGCGCACAGAGATGCGTGACGAAGACGACGATCTGCTGCGCGCTGCCGAGGAGCTCGGCATCGACCTCTCCGGCGTGCGTGCGCCGGCGGCGGCCGACGCGCCCGCGGAGGAGGAGAGCGAGTCCGCAGCCGAGGCGACAGAGGAGACCGGCGCCGCCGACGAGTCCTTACATGAGAGCCCGGCGGAGGACGAGCAGGAGGACCCCGTGGAGGATCTCGAGGTTGAGGAGCTGCTTTCAGAGACCGCGGCGGTCGGCGACGACGCACTTGCAACTGACGAGACTCCGGAGGAGACACCGTGATCGACATCAACAACTTCGACGCAATCGAGATCTCACTCGCCTCGTCCAAGCAGATCCGCAGCTGGAGCTCGGGCGAGGTCATCAAGCCTGAGACGATTAACTACCGCACGCTGAAGCCCGAGAAGGACGGCCTCTTCTGCGAGCGGATCTTCGGTCCCACGAAGGACTGGGAGTGCTACTGCGGCAAGTACAAGCGCGTTCGATACAAGGGCATCGTGTGCGAGCGCTGCGGCGTGGAGGTCACGCGCTCGAAGGTCCGCCGCGAGCGGATGGGCCACGTCGATCTGGCCGCCCCCGTGAGCCACATCTGGTTCTTCAAGGGGGTGCCCAGCCGGATCGGCTACCTGCTGGACATGGCGCCGAAGGAACTCGAGAAGGTCCTGTACTTCGCGGCGTCGATCATCACGTGGGTCGACGACGAGGCGCGCACGAAGGATCTCGACTCCGCTCGAGAAGGAGGTCAACAAGGTGCTCGACGCCTACGCGGCCGAACGCGAGGAGCGGGTGCTCGAGCTGCGCGAGTCGCTCAAGCGCAGGGAGAAGTATTTGCAGAACGGCAAACAGACTCACTTCTCCGACGAAGACCACCTGTGGGCGGACTCGCTCGACATCAATCTGGCGAAGATCTCCGACGAGGAGCGCGAGAAGCTGACCAAGGAGTTGACGAAGTCCTTCGACGCCGACATCGCCGACACCGAGGCCTACATTGAGGACGGCGCCGAGCGGATGCGCAACGTCTGGGAGCTGTTCAAGACGATGGAACCGAAGCAGATCGAGCACGACGAGACGACCTTCCGCGAGCTGAAGGAGCGCTTCGGCTCCTCCTACGGATTCGGCGAGTACTTCCGCGGCGGAATGGGTGCGGAAGCGATCCGCGACCTGCTGCAGCAGGTCGATCTCGAGGCCGAACGCGTGGAGCTCGAGGATCAAGTGAAGACCGGCAAAGGCCAGAAGCAGGCCCGCGCGGTCAAGCGCCTGAAGGTCGTCTCGGCGTTCCTGCAGTCGGGGAACAAGCCGGAGATGATGGTGCTGGACGCCGTGCCGGTGATCCCGCCGGAGCTGCGCCCGATGGTGCAGCTCGATGGCGGGCGTTTCGCCACCTCGGATCTGAACGACCTCTACCGCCGCGTGATCAACCGCAACAACCGCCTGAAGCGGCTGCTCGACCTCGGCGCGCCCGAGATTATCGTCAACAACGAGAAGCGGATGCTGCAGGAGGCCGTCGACGCGCTGTTTGACAACGGGCGCCGTGGGCGTCCGGTGACCGGACCGGGCAACCGGCCGCTGAAGAGCCTCTCAGACATGCTCAAGGGCAAGCAGGGGCGCTTCCGCCAGAACCTGCTCGGTAAGCGCGTGGACTACTCGGGACGCTCGGTGATCGTGGCCGGGCCGTACCTGAAGCTGCACCAGTGCGGCCTGCCGAAGATCATGGCGCTCGAGCTGTTCAAGCCGTTCATCATGGCTCGCCTGGTCGAGCGCAAGTCCGCGCAGAACATCAAGGCGGCCAAGAAGATGGTCGACTCGGGGATCGGCGAGGTGTGGGACGTGCTCGAGGAGGTCATCCACGAGCACCCCGTGCTGCTGAACCGCGCGCCGACGCTTCACCGCCTCGGCATCCAGGCGTTCGAGCCGCTGCTGGTCGAGGGCAAGGCGATCCAGGTGCATCCGCTGGTCTGCCACGCGTTCAACGCCGACTTCGACGGCGACCAGATGGCAGTCCATCTGCCACTGTCGGCCGAGGCGCAGGCAGAGGCACGGATCCTGATGCTGTCCTCCAACAACATCCTGTCTCCCGCGCATGGGGCGCCGCTGGCGACCCCGACGCAGGACATGATCCTGGGCGCCTACTACCTGACCTACGGTCTCGAGGCCGAGGAGCTGGCGAAGATCGACAGGGCGACCCACGATCCACGACCGCACGTGTTCCGCACTGCGCAGGAGGCCGAGCTCTCATACGAGGGCGGCGTGGTGAAGCTGCACGACATCGCCGAGTTCCGTCCGTTTGGGCGTGAGGGCGGCCACGTGCTGACGACGATCGGGCGGATCATCTACAACGACCGCATCGAGCGGGCGCTGGCGGAGGCGCTGGGCGACGAGTTCGACGCGCGCAAGTACGTGTTCGTGAACCAGTCGATGAAGAAGCGCGACACGACCCGTCTGATCGACGCGCTGGTGCAGACATATGGCGCGACGACGATCTCGCTGGTGCTCGACGCATTCAAGGACCTCGGGTTCAAGTACGCCACGCAGGCGGGCATCACGATCTCCAAGAACGATGTCGTGATCCCGCCCGAGAAGCAGGGCATCCTCGACAAGTACGACAAGCTCGTGGGGGCGATCACCGATCAGTACGACGATGGCCTGATCACCCAGGAGGAGCGTCACGAGGCCGTCGTGGAGAAGTGGAACGCGGCGACCGACGAGGTGGCCGAGGCGATGATCGAGAACCTCGACGTGTTGAACCCGATCTTCATGATGGCCAACTCGGGTGCCCGTGGATCGTTCAAGCAGATCCGCCAGCTGGCGGGGATGCGCGGGCTGATGGCTAACCCGAAGGGCGAAATCATCGAGCGCCCGATCAAGGCCAACTTCATGGAGGGCCTGTCGGTGCTGGAGTACTTCATCTCCACGCACGGCGCGCGAAAGGGATTGGCTGACACGGCCCTGCGTACCGCCGACTCGGGCTATCTGACCAGGCGTCTGGTCGACGTCGCCCAGGATGTGATCATCCGCGAACCCGACTGCGGTGCGGAGGAGTACATCGAGATGGCCGCCTTCAAGGCGGGCGGCGACCCCAACGACGATCTCGTCGGGCGGATCGCGGCGCTGCCGGTCACGACCAAGCGCGGACGGATGCTCGCCGAGCAGGGCGCGGAGATTGGCCGCGCCGAGTTCGCGGAGATCGTCGAGGCGTTCAAGGACGATCACGAGAAGGGCGTAAGCGTCGTCGTGCCGGTGCGCTCGGTGCTCAAGTGCCGCGCGCCCTCAGGCGTCTGCCAGGCCTGTTACGGCCGGGCGATGGCCACCGGTGCGCTCGCGCAGATCGGCGACGCGGTCGGCATCGTCGCGGCGCAGTCGATCGGCGAGCCGGGCACGCAGCTGACGATGCGCACGTTCCACACCGGCGGAGTCGCTGGGGCGGACATCACGCACGGCCTACCGCGCGTGGTCGAGCTGTTCGAGGCGCGCAAGCCGAAGGGCCTCGCGAAGATCGCTGAGCAGGACGGCGTCGTCTCGATCGAGGAGACCGAGAAGGCGCTGACCGTGACGATCACCGACGAGGCGGGCGAGGAGCACAAACACGCCTTCCCGCGACGCACGCGGCTGTTCGTGGGCGCGGGCGAGAAGATCACGGCCGGCAAGCAGCTCAACGAGGGCTCTGTTTACCCGCACGAGCTGCTCGCGATCCGCGGGCGCACCGAGACCGAGCAGTATCTGGTCAAGGAGGTACAGGAGGTCTACAAGTCACAGGGCGTGGACATCAACGACAAGCACATCGAGCTGATCGTGCGCCAGATGCTGAAGAAGGTGCGGGTCGACCAGAAGGGCGACACCGACTACCTGCCGGGCCAGTTCGTGGACCGCTTCGATTTCGCGAAGATCAACGACGAGGTGATCGCAAAGGACGGCGAAGCCGCCCAGTTCGAGGACATCATCCTCGGCATCACGAAGGCGTCGCTGAACACGGACTCGTTCCTGTCGGCGGCCTCCTTCCAGGAGACCACGAAGGTGCTGACCGACGCGGCGCTTGAGGGCAAGACAGACCGCTTGAACGGGCTGAAGGAGAACGTGATCATCGGCAAGCTGATTCCGGCGGCGACCGGGCTGAAGCGCTACCGGCGGATCGAGATCGAGCCCGCTGAGCCGCTGCCCCGCGCGATCGACGATGTTGGCCTGCTCGACCAGGACGAGATCGCCGCCGAGCTCGGCCTCTCCGGCGCCTTGAACGGCGGCTACGGACAGGAGTTCGACGCTGATCTGGCATCGCTGGAGAAGATCGGCGCCGGCGGCACCGACCCGGGCTTCGTCGAGGAGCTCGTCGATCTCGAGGTCTCGGAGCCCGCTGGGGAGTAAGACCTCTTCAGGTCACAGAAGCTCTTTAGACGCGGCCGGGTTTATGCCCGGCCGCGTTTTGTTTGAGAGTCGGCCACTCGGGTTCGGCCCCCGTCGGCCGTCGGGGATCGTCGTTCGCCCCGACCGGAAAGTGTCGTGCAGGGCTCACATGCTCGGGAGGGCTCAGCCGGTCGTTCGGACGCCGACGCCCGCCGGGGACCTTGTTCGAATTACCCCTTGCTCTTCTTGCCCGATGTGCCGTACTTCTTACGGGCTTGCATCTCACACGCCGCTCGCTTGCCAGCCGGCTTCTTCTCACACGCTTTGAGCGCTTTCGCGAGCCTCTGCGCGCCTGTCAGCGATGTCGGCTTGTCTGGCTTCCCTCCGTGGGAGCCGAGCACTTTCATGTCCGGTGCCGATAGGGGTGAGGGTGAGGACGAAGTACCCCCCGGCCCGGTGGGCTGATTGTTGCTGTTCGGCACGAGGGGCTGACCGCCTCCGGGCAGGGGCGAGGCTCCGGAACTCGGCGGATCGAGCACGCCAGGGGGCGCTTCGAAGACTCCCCCAAACGCACTCGTACTACCGGCCTTATTGGTCGCGACCACCGAGTAGCCGTATTCTCCCCCGCCGAGCGTAACGTCGGCACTGTTGAGGTCGAGGCTCACGTTCTGGGGTACGAAGGAGCCGAGCAGCAACCCAGTGGGCAGGGGAACGTTGATTATCAGCTCACATCCGGCGCCTTTGTGACTGCACGGAGAGGACCACAGCTGGAATTCGTAGCTCGTCGACAGGTCCTCGGTGTTGATCTGCGCTTCGAGCGTCGCGTCGGTCGGGGTCAGGTGGGAGATCGACACCGATTCGATCACGGGCGGCGAACCCGGCGGCGTGGTGAACGTCTTCTCGCCGCCGTAGCTTGTCCCGGCGGAATTGCTGGCAACCACCCGATAGCCCTCGATCGTGTTGGGGGAAAGGCTGTGCCCGGTAGCAGCCACGTCCACGCTCACGGTCTGGCCAGCGGAGTCAGCCGGAACGCTCCCCTTTGCGATTGGAACGCCACCGCCCGCTTCGCATGCCTCGACCCGTTTGTCGTTCTGGCACGACGGCGCTTCGAGATCGAATTCGTACGTTGTTGCGAGACCTTCGGGGTCGATCTTCGCTTCGAGCGTCGCGTCGTTCGAGGTGATGTTGGAGGCGGTCTCGCCTTCAATCGCGGGCGGTGTGCCCGGCGTGAGCGTCGTGAACGTCTGATCGGGACCGACGGCGGGCGGGCCTTCCCAATTGAGCGTGTCTTCGCTCTGCACCCTCTTGGCCGCGAGCACGCGGTAGTGGTAGGTCGTGCCGGGCTTCAGCGTCATGCCTGCCGCGGCGAGGTCGAGGCGGACGTAACGGCTCTCCGGTTCTTTTTCGATGAAGCCAATCGGCAGGGCGCCCGGAGTGGTCGGGCCGCTGTCGGGACCGCCGCATCCGTCGGGCTTGGACAGCTGCACACCGTGTTCGGGGCAGGCGAGTTCCGACAGGTATTCGCTCGTGTTCGCGACGACCTGGAACTGGTAGTAGGCACCTTCGAGCAGTTCCCCGGGGTCGATCCATGTTTCGAGGGTCGCATCACTCTGCGTGACGCCGTACGCGACCGTACTTCCGATCACCGGCGGCGACGACGCCCGGGCGGAACCGGAGAACACAAGGAGCATCAGGGCGAAAGTCGCTATCGCCAGGGCCAATGCACGGCTGCCAATAGGCAAGCCGGCGATTCGCTGTGCTGTCCTCATATGCGCGCCCCTTGCGCCACTCTGGTCATGTGGACATCTCCTCGACCACCCTGGTACGTCGCCAATGTACAGCACAAAGGCGCGGCGATCAATCTTTCGAACCGGCATTTCACGGTGTGTTCACTCGTCCGCCGGTCGCTGAGGTCGAGGGCCGGATATCACAAACCGATGACCAGGCATCTGAGCTGGATAGCCTCCAGCCACGATGTGGAATGAGCTGACGACGCGTTTGGAGGGGCAGATCGTCGTCCTGGAGCCGTTGCAGGCTCGTCACGAGGATGGCCTGTTCGCCGCCGCCCAGCACCCCGAGATCTGGACGTGGCTGGTGCCGGTCGACTCCAGTCGCGAGTACTTCTCGGCGTGGTTCGCCGCCAGTCTCGCCGAGTCGCAGGCGGGCAGGGAGGGGGTGTTCGTGACGATCGATCGTGCGAGCGGCGAGCCGATCGGCAGCACGCGCTATCTGAACCTGCGCGAGGAGCATCGTGGCCTCGAGATCGGCTGGACGTGGCTGACGCCCTCGATGTGGCGGACGGGGGCGAACGTCGAGGCGAAGCTGTTGATGCTCGGGCATGCGTTCGAGCGCCTGGGATGCATGCGCGTGGAGCTGAAGACCGACGCGCGCAACGAGCGTTCGCGGGCCGCGATGGCAGCCCTCCCTGCGCAGTTCGAGGGCATCTTCCGCAAGCACATGCTGATGCCGGGCGTCGGCGTTAGGGACTCCGCCTACTACAGCGTGATTGACGATGACTGGCCCGAGGTGCACGCGAACCTGGAGCGCCGGCTTGCCGCATACCTGGCTAACTGACCACGAGCGCTCGCGCCCAATCGGTCAGTTGCTGCGCCTCTGTTGCATCCAGACCGTAAGCGGGGGTGGTCTGCACGAGCAGCGTTGGCGCCGGGCGCGCGGCCGCCCACGCGTGACAGGACGCATCGAACGCGTCGTCGACCCATGCCAGCGGCCGCGGGCCGGCGTAGGCCTCGATTGCGTTGAGCTTCCAGTGGCCGCCCATCGAGCTGCCCGCGCGCCGTTCTCGCTCGAAGCGCAGGAACGGCAGGCCCGCGGGCAGGCCGAGCAGATGGGGCAGGTACTCCTCGGCCTTCTCTTCCCAGCCGCTACACCAGACGAGGTCGAAGTCCTCGGCAAGGGTCAGCAGGTGTGTGGCGGCCACCGAGGAAAGGAAGTGCGGGATGCCGTCGATCGCCTGGAAGATCCCGACTGAACGGGTGTAAGGGTCAGCCCCTCCTCCGATGCCCGCCCCGCCCTGGCCGAACAGCGAGATCACGCCGTCGATGTCGACCATCAGCAGCGGCCTGGTCCCGTCAGGGCCGATGGGTGTGCAATCGCACAAGGAAGGCTCTTTAGCTCGCATACAGGTTGGGCCAGGTAATCTGCCTGAATCGATCGCTGCAAGTAAAGCACCGAGGCGCCACCGCCGATGGAGCCTCGAACAGCAGTGGGGACCGAGCAGCCCGGCCCACCAAGCAGTCCCGAGACCAACGCTTTGACCTACCTTCCAATGAACAAACCCACCCCTCAAATTGCCCGCCCCGAGAACGGACTCGTCAAGCGATGAAACTCGAGCTCGGCATCCTGCTGGCGCTTGCATGTGCGTTCGTGGCCAACCTCGGCTTCTTCTACAAGTACAGGGGCGCAAACGCGGTGGCGAAGGTCGACGTGCGCCATCCCCTGCGCAGCCTCAAGGCGCTGTTCTCCTCGGGCTGGTTCGCGCTGGGCATGATCGTCGCGACGGCGAGCTGGGGACTGCACGTCCTCGCGCTGGCGCTGGCGCCGATGTCGGTGATCCAGGTGGCGCTCGCGGCCGGGATGGTGTTCATCGCGGTGATGGCCGATCGACTGTTCGGCTTCGACGTCGGTCCCCGTCAGTGGATCGGTCTGTCGCTGACGGCGGTCGGGCTGGTGATGCTCGGACTGACGCTGCCGGCGATGCACGGCACGCACTCGCAGTTCTCCCAGGCGGCGATGATCTCCTTCGAGGCCGGCCTGTTCGGGCTCGGCGCGCTTTTGATCATGGGGCCACGGATGGGCGGTCCGGTCGAGCACCATGGCGTGATGTTGGGAGCCGCGGCGGGGGTCTTGTTCGGTGTCTCGGACACCGCGATCAAGGCGCTCACCGGCATCACCCATGCGCACGGCGTGATCGCGCTGCTGCTGAGCCCATGGCTGCTGGTGGCGGTGCTCGCGTCGATCATCGCGTTCTATGCGTCCGCGCGCGGACTTCAGGATGGCGAGGCCGTCCCGGTGATCGCCGTGACGGGGACCGCCGCGAACATCGCCGGGATCGCCGGTGGGATCATCGTGTTCGGCGATCCGATGGCAGCCAGCCCGGTGGGTGTGGTGTTGCAGGCCACCGCGTTTGTGCTGGTGGTGGTTGCCGCCGCGCTGATGCCGGCGCCGGTCCGCTCGGCCGGTGTGGCCGCCGCGCAGGCCTAGGGCGTCTGGCGCTGCTACCATCCGCGCCGAATGCCAACCACCTCACAGCTCGTGCGCAAGGGCCGCGTCACTCCCAAGAAGAAGCTAGCCACCCCCGGCTTGAAGTCCGGGAAAGGGCGCAAGAAGAAGACCGCCGCGCCGCAGCGACGCGGGGTGTGCACGCGCGTGTACACCACGACGCCGAAGAAGCCTAACTCCGCGTTGCGTAAGGTCGCGCGCGTGAGGATCTCGGGCTCGATTGAGGTGACCGCGTACATTCCCGGCGAGGGCCACAACCTGCAAGAGCATTCGGTCGTGCTCGTGCGCGGTGGACGCGTGAAGGATCTGCCTGGCGTCCGCTACAAGGTCGTGCGCGGAACGCTCGACGCGGCCGGCGTGAGCGATCGCAAGAAGGCACGCTCGCAGTACGGCGTGAAGAAAAAATAGCCGATGCCCCGCCGCGCAGCCGCCCAGATCCGCCCCGTCGAGGCGGACGCAATCCACCGCTCGAAACTAGTGCAGCAGGTCATCAACAAGGTGATGCTCGACGGCAAGAAGTCGACGGCCGAGCGGATCGTCTACGACGCGCTCGCTCTGGTCGCTGAGCGCTCGACAAAGACCCGGTGGAGACGCTCGAGGCGTCGATCAAAGCACTGACGCCGACGCTCGAGGTCAAATCGAGACGGGTCGGAGGCGCTACCTACCAGGTGCCTGTCGAGGTTGCCCCGCGCCGGGCGCGCACGCTGGCCGTCCGCTGGCTGGTCGAGTTCGCCCGCAACCGCCGCGAGAAGACGATGGCCCAGCGCCTCGCGAACGAGCTCTCCGACGCGCTCTCCCAGCAGGGCGGCGCGTACAAGCGCAAGGACGACATCTACCGCATGGCGCAGGCCAACAAGGCCTTCGCGCATTATCGTTGGTAGAGCGCCGCGTCCCGCGGCGCCTGTGTGACGGATTGCACACAGCAGGCCCTTGAAGAAAGAAGCTTTGGTACCTAACCTTTCGGTACCAAATGTCTTCCGAGCCTGACTTCAACCCGGCCGCATCGGACCACATCGAGCGCCACGTCTGGGTCGTCTGCTGCGTGGTGATCCTCGGGATGATCATGTCGATCCTCGACACGACGATCGTCAACGTCGCGCTGAACACCCTTTCGAAGGACCTGCACAGCCCGCTCTCGCAGGTCCAGTGGGTGATCACCGGCTACCTGCTCTCGCTCGCCGCCGTGATCCCCGTCACGGGTTGGGCCGCCCGCCGGTTCGGAGCCAAGCAGGTCTACATGACCTCGTTGGTGCTGTTCACGATCGGGTCGGCGCTGTGTGGGCTCGCCAACTCGGTCACCTCACTGGTGATCTTCCGCATTCTTCAGGGCGCCGGCGGCGGGATGATCATGCCGGTCGCAATGATGATCATGGCTCAGGTCGCTGGTCCGCAGCGAATGGGCAGGGTGATGGGGTTCGTATCAATGCCGGCGATGATTGCCCCGATCCTCGGGCCAGTCGTCGGCGGGCTGATCCTCGAGAACCTGCACTGGTCCTGGATCTTCTTCGTCAACGTCCCGATCGGGGCAATCGCGTTCGTGCTCGGCTGGCGGTTGCTGCCTCGTACCGACTCCGGCGTTGCAGGGCGCCTGGACGTGCTCGGCCTGGCGCTGCTTCCCACTGGCTGCGCGGCGGTCATCTACGGAATCAGCAAGCTCGGCTCCGGCGCGGCGCTGGGCTCGGGCGAAGTGATCCTGCCGACGCTCGCGGGGATCGTGCTGATTGTTCTCTTCTGCTTTCACGCCCTGCGCATCGAGCGCCCGCTGCTCGACATCCGCCTGTATGTCAACCGCGTGTTCGCCGGCGCCGCATTCGTCAACTTCGGTCTTGGCGCCGCCTTGTTCGGGGCGATGATCCTCGTGCCGCTCTACTACCAGGAGGTGCGCGGGGAGAGCGTGATCAACACTGGCCTGCTCACCGGTCCGCAGGGGATCGGCGCGCTGATCGCGATGCCGCTCGCCAGTCGCCTCACCCAGCGCTTCAGCGGCGGGCGCGTGGCGCTCGCCGGCATCTCGCTTCTGTGTGTCAGCACGATCCCCTTCACGTTCATCGGCGCGAACACCTCGATCGTGGCCATTTCGCTCGTGCTCGTCGTCCGAGGTCTCAGCATCGGCCTGTGCTTCATGCCCGCGATGAGCGCCGCCTTCTCGGCGATGCGCCCCGAGCAGATCTCCGACGCCACCCCGCAGATCACTGTGCTGCAGCGGACCGGCGGCGCGATCGGCACCGCGGTCCTTGCCGTCGTGCTGCAGCGCGCGGGCGCCGGCGCGCACTCCCCGGCGGAGCTCGCGAGCGCGTTCGACACCGCCTACTGGTGGGCGCTGGGGATCGCCGCGCTGTCGCTGATTCCCTGCGTGGTGCTGCTGCGGGCCGAGAAACCACAGCAGGCAAAGCTCGCTCGTGAGGCGCCGGGCGCCGACGCCTCGCTCGAGCCAGCGGGTGCGCGGTGAGCGCGAGGAGACTCCGTCTCAAACCTCCAACGGCCGCCCAAGGTCGAGCCGTCATCAGAGGACCCTCGGTGGACCGAGGAGCTGACGGCGCTTGGCCTGGCCTTCCGCCGCGTGTTCCGCACCCTCAGCCGCCTGCGCGGGCGCGATACGCACCTCGGCTCGTCCGAGCTTAGCCACGCGCAGTTCGAGCTGCTGATCGAGCTTGACGAGCGTGGCGAGCTGCCGGCCGGGGAGCTGGCGATCGCCGCGCGCATGGCGCCGGGAACGGTCACCCAGATGCTCGACCATCTCGCCGACTCCGGCCACGTCGAAAGGGCTCGCTCGGAGACCGACCGGCGGGTTGTGGTCTCTCGACTCACGCCGCAGGGGCAGCGCAAGATCGAGGCTAAGCGCAAGGCCTGGCAGAGCCGCTGGGAACAGGCGCTTCACGACCTCGATACGGACGATCTGCGCGCCGCCACGCGTGTGCTCGAGCGTCTCGGCGCCGTCTTCGAGGATGCCCCTCCGGCCGAGGATCGCGATCCGCTCCGCTAGGCGAGCATCGGGGTCCCGAGGGCGGGCGGGAACTCCCGAAACGCCCCGCGAAACGCTCGGATTGCTCTGCTATAGTCGTGCCTCGCTTCGCGGGCGGAGCAGTCGTGCGAGCATGTCCCCGGAGCGAACCGACCAAGATGGAGACCTCGAGCAGATAACGACGCGAACCGGTCCAGATAAGACCAGCAGCGCGCGCGTGGGCCCGAGGGGCCCATTTTTTTGCTTGAAAACAGCCAGTCACCAGTTCCAGCCAGCGCTCAAAGCCGGCCCGAGATACCACACGACGATTCCAACCTGAGCCATGCCACGTAAGTTCACCCTCCAAAACACCCGGAATATCGGGATCATGGCGCACATCGACGCCGGTAAGACGACGACGACCGAGCGCATTCTGTACTACACCGGGCGCACGTACAAGATCGGCGAGGTCCACGAGGGCGCGGCGGTGATGGACTGGATGGAGCAGGAGCAGGAGCGCGGCATCACGATCACCTCCGCCGCGACTACCGCGCAGTGGAAGGACCATCGCATCAACATCATCGACACGCCCGGGCACGTCGACTTCACGGTCGAGGTCGAGCGCTCACTGCGCGTGCTCGACGGCGCGATCGCGCTGTTCGACTCCGTCGCCGGCGTCGAGCCCCAGTCCGAGACGGTGTGGCGCCAGGCTGATAAGTACCACGTGCCGCGGATCGCCTACATCAACAAGATGGACCGCATCGGCGCCGACTTCGAGAAGGGCGTGCAGACGATGATCGACCGCCTCGGCGCGCACCCGGTGCCGATCCAGCTGCCGATCGGCTCCGAGGGTGACTTCCTCGGCGTCGTCGACCTCGTTGCGATGAAGGCGATCGTCTACAAGGACGAGATGGGCAAGGAAGTCGACGAAATCGAGATCCCCGAGAATCTCCTCGAAGCGGCTGCCGCCGCGCGCGAGCACCTGCTCGAGGAGGTCTCCCACTACGACGACGCGCTGCTCGAGCTGCTGCTCGAGGAGGCCGAGGTGCCCGAGGAGGTGCTCAAGAACGCGATCCGTAAGGCGACGCTCTCGACCAAGCTGACACCGGTGCTGTGCGGCTCGTCGTTCAAGAACAAGGGCGTGCAGCCGCTGCTCGACGCGGTGATCGACTACCTGCCCTCACCGCTCGACGTGCCGGCGGTGCTCGGCACCGAACTGATCAGAGGCGAGGAGGAGGAGCGTCAGGTGGAGCGCCACGCCGATGACTCCGAGCCGTTCGCCGCGCTTGCCTTCAAGATCGCGGCCGACCCCTACGTCGGCAAGCTCACCTACTTCCGCGTCTACTCGGGCCACCTCGAGGCCGGCGCCAAGATCCTCAACGTCGGCTCAGGGCGCACCGAGCGGATCGGGCGCATCCTGATGATGCACGCCAACGAGCGCGAGGAGGTCGAGGAGGTCTATCGCGGGCGACATCGCCGCTGCGGTGGGCATCAAGCAGGTCGTCACCGGCGACACGCTCGCCGACCCCGCCCATCCGATCCACCTCGAGAACATCGTCTTCCCCGAGCCGGTGATCAAGGTCGCAGTCGAGCCCAAGACGAAGGTCGACCAGGAGAAGATGTCGGTCGCGCTCGGGCGCCTGGCGGAGGAGGACCCGACCTTCCAGGTGCGCACCAACGAGGAGACCGGCCAGACCGAGATCTCGGGCATGGGCGAGCTGCACCTCGAGGTGCTCGTCGACCGCATGAAGCGCGAGTTCGGCGTCGAAGCGAACGTCGGGCGCCCGCAGGTCTCCTACCGCGAGACGGTGCGCGGGACGGTCGAGAAGATCGAAGGCAAGTTCGTCCGCCAGACCGGTGGCTCGGGCCAGTTCGGGGTCGTCTTCATCAACCTCGAGCCGGCGCCGGGCGAGGGCTTTGAGTTCATCAACAAGATCAAGGGTGGAAACATCCCCTCCGAATACATTCCGGCCGTCAAGAAGGGCGTCGAAGAGGCGCTCGAGAACGGCGTGAAGGCCGGCTACCCGATGGTCGACATGCGCGTCACGCTCGTCGACGGCAAGTACCACGATGTCGATTCCTCGGAGATCGCCTTCAAGGTCGCGGGCTCGATCGCCTTCAAGGAGGCCGCCCGCCGCGCCAAGCCGGTGCTGCTGGAGCCGATCTTCGCCGTCGAGGTCGTCACGCCCGAGGATTTCCTGGGCGAGGTGATCGGTGACTTGAGCCGTCGCCGCGGGCGCGTTGAGGGACAGGAGCGCCAGGGCAATGCGCTGGCGGTCACCGCACGGGTGCCGCTGTCAGAGATGTTCGGCTACGCCACCGACCTGCGGTCGAATACGCAGGGGCGCGCCAACTACACGATGCAGTTCGAGAGCTACGAAGAGGTGCCTCCGAATATCGCCGAGAAGGTCGTCGAACAGCGCACGGGTGAACCGGTCCCGGCCTAGGTGGCGGTGGCCGGGCCGGGATAATGGAGCACCCTCACCGCGAAGCACTACAGCACCAGGAAACACGAAGCACCGCATTTAGATAGATTTCCCCGGTTCGCCCTTGAAGGCGAGCCTAAACAAGCTGATTGAGGAGCGAGTAAAAGTGGCGAAGGAGAAGTTCGAGCGCGACAAGCCGCACGTCAACGTCGGGACCATCGGTCACATCGACCATGGCAAGACGACGCTGACCGCTGCCATCACGACGGTGCTGGCGGAGAAGATGGGCGGCGAAGCCCGCAGCTTCGAGGAGATCGACAACGCGCCGGAGGAGAAGGAGCGCGGGATCACGATCGCCACCTCGCACGTCGAGTACCAGACGGAGAACCGCCACTACGCACACGTCGACTGCCCGGGGCACGCCGACTACGTGAAGAACATGATCACGGGCGCCGCGCAGATGGACGGCGCGATCCTGGTGGTCTCCGCCGCCGACGGCCCGATGCCGCAGACGCGCGAGCACATCCTGCTCGCCCGCCAGGTGGGCGTGCCCTACATCGTCGTGTTCCTGAACAAGGCCGACATGGTCGACGACGAGGAGCTGATGGAGCTGGTCGAGGTCGAGGTTCGCGAGCTGCTGTCCGAGTACGACTTCCCGGGCGATGACATCCCGTTCATCACCGGCTCGGCGCTGAAGGCGCTGGAAGGCGACGAGGCCTACAAGGAGAAGATCGTCGAGCTGGCCGCGGCGCTCGACAGCTACATCCCCGAGCCCGTGCGCGAGCTCGACAAGCCGTTCCTGATGCCGGTCGAGGATGTCTTCTCGATCACCGGCCGCGGCACGGTGGCCACCGGTCGCGTCGAGCAGGGGATCGTCAACACCGGCGACACGGTGGAGATCGTCGGCATCCACGACACCAGCAATACGGTGGTCACAGGCGTTGAGATGTTCCGCAAGATCCTCGACCAGGGCCAGGCTGGCGACAACGTCGGCTGTCTGCTGCGCGGGACCAAGCGCGAGGAGATCGAGCGCGGCCAGGTGCTGTGCAAGCCCGGCTCGATCACGCCGCACACCAAGTTCAAGTCCGAGGTCTACGTGCTCAAGAAGGAGGAGGGCGGCCGCCACACGCCGTTCTTCACGGGCTACAGGCCGCAGTTCTACTTCCGTACGACCGACGTGACCGGTCAGGCGAAGCTGCCCGATGGCGTCGAGATGGTCATGCCCGGCGACAACGTCCAGATGGAGATCGAGCTGATCCAGCCGATCGCGATGGATCAGGGCCTGCGCTTCGCCATCCGTGAGGGTGGTCGCACGGTCGGCTCGGGCGTGGTCAGCGAGATCATCGAGTAGTACACGCGCGCCCTTAGGAGATCGCTGGGGCGCGCGCCCATTGGTAGTCCGATACGACGAAGTGAGCCCCGCCTGAAAGGCGAGGGGGCGGATGCGGATCGCCCGCACGGACCCGCCCTTTCTGCGCCCTCAGGGGTGGGCCTGGCGGGGAGTCCCCGCCGTCTGAAAGTGCATCGACACAAACAAACCAAGACGCAGACAGAGAATCCGAGAGAACCGAAAATGGCAGCCACCACCCAGAACAAGATCCGCATCCGACTGAAGGCGTACGACACGTCCGCGATCGAGTCGGCGGCGAAGGAGATCGTGGAGACAGCGACGCGCACCGGCGCGAGCGTCTCTGGGCCGGTGCCGTTGCCGACCGAGAAGAACGTGTACTGCGTGATTCGCTCGCCGTTCAAGGACAAGGACTCACGCGAGCACTTCGAGATCCGCACGCACAAGCGGCTGATCGACATCCACCAGCCGACGCCGAAGACGGTCGACTCGCTGCAGCGGCTGGATCACCTGCCGGCGGGTGTGGACATCGAGATCCGTCTCGCTAACTGAGCTGAGCTGAACCGATGGCGGCGATACTCGCAAAGAAGCTCGGCATGACCCAGGTCTTCCAGGAGGATGGCCGCGTCGCGCGCGTGACCGTGCTGCAGGCCGGACCGTGTCCGGTGACCGCGATCCGCACCCACGAGCGCGACGGCTACGAGGCGGTCCAGCTGGCGTTCGGGCAGACCAAGGAGAAGCACCTGACCAAAGCCGAGCTCGGTCATTTGAAGAAGGCCGATGCGGGACCGATGCGCCACCTGGTCGAGTTCCGCGACGAGGCCGCTGAGCTTCAGCTCGGCGAGACGGTCACCGTCGAGGCCTTCGAGGTCGGCGCGCGCGTGAAGGTTGCGGGGACCTCGAAGGGCAAGGGCTTTCAGGGAACGATCAAGCGTCACAACTTCGCGAGCGGCCCGAAGTCCCACGGCTCGCACAACGTGCGCGCGCCCGGCTCGATCGGCGCTTCGGCGACGCCCTCGCGCGTGTTCAAGGGCATCCGCGGACCAGGGCAGATGGGCAACAAGCGGGCGACGCAGAAGGGCCTGGAGGTCGTCGCGGTGGACGCGAAGGAGAACCTGTTGATGGTGCGCGGCTCGGTACCCGGCGCGACCGGCGCGTTGGTGGAGGTGCGCAGCGATGCCTGACGCCCCGATCTTGGGTCCCCACCCGCCCGCCTCCTCCGCTAAAAAGGTGAAGCTCGACGAGGTCATCTTCACGACCCGCTTCAACGAAGCGCTCGTGCACCAGAGCGTGCGTGCCGAGCAGGCCGCGCGCCGGCGTGGGACGGCCGCGACGAAGACGCGCGGCATGGTCTCCGGTGGCGGCGCCAAGCCGTGGCGCCAGAAGGGGACCGGCCGCGCCCGCGCCGGCTCGAATCGCTCGCCGATCTGGACGGGCGGTGGCGTCGGTATTCGGGCCACAGCCACGTTCATACACTTTCAAGGTCAACCGCAAGGAGCAGCGCGCTGCGCTGCGCAGCGCGCTGTCGCTGCACGCCGAGCGTGGTTCGCTCGCGGTGCTCGATGCGTCTGTGTTCAGCACACCGAAGACCAAGCAGGCGTTATGCTTTGCTCGAGGATTGGAGCCCGCCCACCCAGGCCGGCTCGACGCTGGTGGTGCTCGCCGCGGAGGAGTCGAACGCCGCGCTGTCGTTCCGCAACCTGAAGCGCGTGGCGGTGCTGACGCACGAGAGCGTCGGCGTCGCCGACCTGCTGGGTGCGGCCTCGCTTGCTGATCTCCCAGCCGGCGCTGGACGCGCTCACTGCGCGCGCCGCCGGATCGGCCACCGCCGCCACCGAGGAGGAGAAGGCCTGATGGAGCATTCGCAGGTGATCCTTCGGCCGGTCGTGTCCGAGAAGAGCTACGTGCTGTCGGCGGCGAACAGGTACACCTTCCGAGTTCATCCCGATGCGCACAAGACGCAGATCCGCCAGGCGGTGGAGGCGCTGTTCGAAGTGCATGTCGTCGAGGTGCGGACGCTGAGCGTCAAGTCCAAGCCCAAGCGCCGCGCGCGGGATGGCCGGTCGCACGCGCTCCTGGAAGAAGGCGATCGTGCAGATCGCGCGCCGGCGAGAGCATTCCGATCTTCCAAGGCCTGCAGGCCCTGGACTAAGAGGCAGAGAGAGAGTTCGATAGACCACCATGGCCATCCGTAAGCCAAAGCCCACGAGCCCAGGTATGCGCTTCGTGTCCTACCCGGACTTCGCCGAGATCACGAAGTCAGAGCCCGAGAAGACTCTGATCGAAGGGTCTGAAGAAGAGCGGTGGGCGCAACGCCCACGGGCGCAAGACCTCACGCCATCGCGGCGGCGGCGCAAAACGCGCCTACCGGCGGGTGGACTTCAAGCGCCGCAAGGACGGCGTTCCCGCGAAGGTCGCGGCGATCGAGTACGACCCCAACCGCTCCGCATACATCGCGCTGCTGCACTACGCCGATGGCGAGAAGCGCTACATCCTGGCGCCGCAGCGTTTGACGGTGGGGTCGACCGTGGCCTCCGGCGATGGCGCCGACATCGCCACCGGCAATTGCATGGAGCTGGCGCGGATGCCGGTCGGCACGGTCGTGCACAACGTCGAGCTCCAGCCCGGTCGCGGCGGCCAGCTGGCGCGCTCGGCGGGGGCGTCGGTGCAGCTGATGGCAAAGGACGGCGAGATGGCCACGCTCAGGCTGCCCTCCGGCGAGATGCGGCTAGTGCGCGCCGAGTGCAGGGCGACGGTCGGCACGATCGGCAACGCCGAGCATCAGAACGTAAAGGTCGGCAAGGCCGGGCGCAAGCGCCACATGGGCGTGCGCCCGCAGACGCGCGGTGTCGCGATGAACCCGGTCGATCACCCGCACGGTGGCGGCGAGGGCTCGACCACGGCCGGGCGCCATCCCGTGACTCCATGGGGTGTGCCGACGTTGGGATATCGCACGCGCAAGAAAAACAAGACTTCCGATCGATACATCGTCCGCGGTCGTCGCCGTGGGAAGGGCAGGAGCAGATGAGTAGATCGAGCAAGAAGGGCCCTTGGGTCGAAGAGCGTCTGATGAAGCGGATCGAGGCGCTGAACGCGGAGAACAACAAAAAAATGCTCCGGACCTGGTCGCGAGCGTCGACGATCTTCCCGGAGATGGTCGGGCACACGATCGCGGTGCATGACGGCAAAAAGCACGTGCCGGTGTTCGTGAGCGAGTCGATGGTCGGTCACAAGCTCGGTGAGTTCGCGCCGACGCGGACCTACCGAGGTCACGTCGGGTCGGGGAGGGTCAGATGACCGCCGCCGACGAGAAAGACCCGAAGGCGCAGGCGAAAGAGGCCAAGGATGAGGCACCGGCGAAAGCCGCCGCGAAAAAAGCCCCCGCGAAAAAAGCTGCTGCCAAAAAGCCTGCTGCGGCTGAGAAACAAGCTCCTGCGGCCAAAGAGCCTGTCGCCGAGAAAAAGACTGCTGAGGCTGAGAAAGAGCCGGCAGAGAAAAAAGCTCCGGCGGCCAAAAAAGCGGCTGCAGCGAAAGCCCCCGCCGCCGCCAAGGAGTCCACGCAGCCCGAGCCTGAGAAGAAGCCTGCGCGCCGCGCCGGGAAAGGCGCCGAGCAGAAACCGCGACGGCGCGTCGTTCGCGCCCAGGCACGCTACGTGCGGACGTCCGCACGCAAGGCGCGGATGGTGTGCGGACACCTGCGGGGCAAGTCGATTCCAGGAGGCACGCGCTATCCTCGCCTTCACCCCTCGTGAGGTGGCGCGCGACTGGAGCAAGCTGCTCGAGTCCGCGGTGGCAAACGCCGAGTCAAACCACGAGCTTGCTCGAGGACGACCTGATCGTCCGCGAGGCATACGCCGACGAAGGGCCGACGATCAAGCGCTTCCGGCCGCGCGCGATGGGACGGGCAACGCCGATCCGCAAGCGCACCAGCCATCTGACGATCACGCTGACACCGGACGCTTAGAGCCCGGGCACAGACAAAGACTGAGATAGAGAGAGAAGAGCGAAGAGAGAAATGGGTCAAAAGGTTCATCCAGAGGCTATGCGCGTGGGTTACATCCACGACTGGAAGTCGAACTGGTTCAACGAGAAGAACTTCGCGGAGTACCTCGATGAGGACATCAAGGTCCGCGAGCACATTGTGCGCAAGCTCGCCCATGCCGGTTTGGCGGACATCACGATCCGCAAGGATACGCAGGAGCTCGAGGTCAACATCCACACGGCGCGTCCGGGCATCGTGATCGGCAAGTCCGGCTCAGAAGTCGATGCGCTGCGCCGCGATCTGCACAAGATGACCAACAAGCAGATCAAGGTCAACATCCTCGAGATCAAGCGGCCCGAGCTCGACGCGAAGCTGGTGGCGCAGTCGATCGCCGAGCAGCTGCAGAACCGCGTTGCCTTCCGTCGCGCGATGAAGCGCGCGCTGACCAGCGCGATGCGCTCGGGCGCGAAGGGCGTGAAGGTGCAGGTGTCCGGGCGGCTGGGAGGCGCCGAGATGGCTCGCACCGAAAGCTACTCCGACGGTCGCGTGCCGCTGCATACGATGCGCGCCGACATCGACTACGGCTTCTACGAGGCGCGCACGACGTTCGGGCGGATCGGCGTGAAGTGCTGGGTGAACAAGGGCGAAATCATGCCCGAGGGCTACACCGGCGCCGACCTGACCGACATGACTGCGCCTGCGCCGCCCGGTAACGACCGCGACGGCCGTGGTGGCCGCGACGGGCGCGACCGTGGCCGTGGTGGTGGTGGTGGTGGCGGTGGAGGCCGTGGCGGACGCGGGGGCGGTCAGGGTGGTGGCGGGGCAGGACAGGGCGGCGGAGGACGCGGCCCTGGCGGATTTGGCGGTCAGGGCGGTCGCGGTGGTCCCGGCGGTGGCGGTCGTGGTCCGGGTGGTGGCGGCGGTGGACGTGGTCCCGGCGGCGGGTCGGGGGGATCCGGCGGTGGACGTGGTGGTCCGCGGCCGGGCGGATCCGGAGGGGCGCGCTGATGCTGTCTCCGAAGCGTGTCAAGCATCGCAAGCAGCATCGCGGCCGCCGTCGTGGGAATGTCTCGCGGCCAGGTGAAGGTCCAGTTCGGCGAGTACGGGCTGAAGTCACTCGAGCAGGGCTGGCTCACGAACCGCCAGATCGAGGCGGCCAGAATCGCGATGACGCGCAAGATCAAGCGTGGCGGCAAGGTGTGGATCAATGTGTTTCCCGGATAAGCCCGTGACGAAGAAGCCCGCCGAGACACGGATGGGCTCCGGCAAGGGCAACCCCGAAGGCTGGGTTGCCGTGGTCAAGCCCGGGCGCGTGATGTTCGAGCTGGCCGGAGTGCCCGAGCCGCTCGCCCGCGACGCGATCCGCCTGGCCGCGCACAAGCTTCCGTTGAAGTCCAAGTTCGTGATGCGCGAGGACTAGAAGTGGACGCCAAGGAGATGAGAGATCTGACGGAGCAGGAACTCGCCGCGCGCGTGGCGACGCTGCGCAAGGATCTGTTCGGCCTGCGTTTCGCAAACGCCACCGGGGAGCTGGAGAACACCGCCGGGATCTGCTCACGCCAGACGGGATCTGGCAGGGCGCTGACCGTCGCGCGTGAGCGTGTATTGGTCGTCGGGCAAGAGCACAACTAAGAAAACGAAGCAGAAGACGAAGAGACGAGACATGGCTGACGACACAGACAACGAGACACCCGAGAGCACTACTGACGAGCAGGCCCCCGAGGCCGAGACGCACGCACCTGAGCCCATTGAGGTCGATACCCCTGAGGCTGACACTCCGGCGGCCGAGGCTCCCGAACCTACCGAGGCTCGAGACACCCGAGGCCGAGGCTCCCGAGGCTCCTGAGCCCGAGGCTCCGCGCAGCCCAGGCGGTGCAGGACGCCCCGGCAGAGCCTGTGGAGCAGCTCTCATCCAAGGAGCGCCGCCGCAAGGCGCGCTCGACGCACTCCGGCGAGGCCCGTCCGACACGCTCACCGGAGGATCGTCATGCCGAGCGCCTGGCCGAGCGGCGCGCGAAGGCGACGCGCCGACGCGCGCGACGGCTGCAGGAACGCGCGAAAAAGACCGCCAAGCGCGAGAGCTCGACGACCGCGCCGGCGCAGGAGCTTACTCCGGTGCACGCGGCGCGTCGAGGGCAAGCGCACCGTGCGCCAGGGAATCGTGGTCTCAGACAAGGCCGACAAGACGATCACCGTCAGGATCGATTTCGCCCGCCGGCATCGGCGCTACGAGAAGATCGTGCGCAGCTCGAGCACGCTGCACGCGCACGACGAGTCCAACGACGCGCACGAGGGCGACACGGTGCGCGTGATCGAGAGCCGGCCGCTGTCGAAGAACAAGCGCTGGAAGCTCGTCGATGTATTGGAGCGCGCGCGATGATCCAGAACGAGACCAGGTTGCGCGTGGCCGACAACACCGGCGCGCGCGAGATCCTCTGCATTCGCGTGAAGGGTGGCTCCAGGCGCCGGTATGCGTTCGTCGGAGACGTGATCACCGCGACCGTCAAGCAGGCCAACCCGCAGGGAGCCGTGAAGAAGGGCGAGGTGGTGACCGCCGTGGTGGTGCGCACGAAGAAGGCGATCGGCCGCGAGGATGGGACGTACATCTCCTTCGACGAGAACGCCGCGGTGATCATCGACGACCAGAACAACCCGCGCGGCACGCGCGTGTTCGGACCGGTGGCGCGCGAACTGCGCGAGCGCAACTTCATGAAGATCGTCTCGCTGGCGCCCGAGGTGCTGTGATGGCTCCCGTACCGCCACAGCCCCGAAGCGCCGCTCGCTGAAGATTCGCTCCGGCGATCAGGTGAAGGTGATCGCCGGCAAGGACCGTGGCAAGACCGGCAAGGTGCTGCGCGTGGAGCCGACGAAGGAGCGCTTGTACGTCGAGGGCTTGAACATGGTCAAGCGTCACATGAAGCCCCAGCAGGTGCGCGACACCAACCGCGAACAGACGGTGGGCGGTGTGATCGCGCGCGAGGGCCCGATCCACGTGTCGAACGTGATGCTGATCGACCCCAAAGACGGCCAGCCGACGCGCGTGCGGATCGAGCGCGAGAACGGCAAGCCGCTGCGCGTCGCCAAGCGCACGGGCACGAGAGATCGACTGACCTGAGCGACGATGACCGAGACCGCCACCAAAGCCCGCCTGAAGACCCGCTACCTGGAGGAGATCCGTCCGGCGCTGATCGAGCGCTTCGGCTACTCCTCGGTGATGCAGGCGCCGAAGCTCGAGAAGATCACGCTGAACATGGGCGTGGGTCTGGCCAAGCAGGACTCGAAAATGCTGAAGGCGGCCCAGGACCAGCTCGCGACGATCGCCGGCCAGGCGCCGAGCGTGCGCCGCGCGCGGAAGTCGATCGCGGCGTTCAAACTGCGCGAGGGCATGCCGGTTGGCGTGGCGGTCACGCTGCGGGCCGAGCGCGGCTACGAGTTTCTCGACCGGCTGGTGTCGATCGCGATCCCCAGGATCAGGGATTTCCGCGGTTTGAGCCCGCGCTCGTTCGACGGCCGCGGCAACTACACGCTGGGCGTCAAGGAGCAGATCATCTTCCCCGAGATCGACTACGACGCGATCGATCAGGTGCGGGGACTGGACATCACGATCACCACGTCCGCAAAGACCGACGCCGAGGCGTTCGCGCTGCTGGAGGCGTTCGGCATGCCGTTCGCCACCCAGGGCCGGCCGAAGGACTTCGGGAGCGCCACCACCGACGACGGGGACGATCAAGACGCTCCTGCCGCGACCGAGCAGACCGCCGAGCACGCCGAGGACGAGCAGGCAGATGCCGCCGAGAACCCCGCTCCGGCCGAGGCCACTGTGGAGGTGCCAGCCGAGGTTGAGATCACCGCTGAGGCCCCGGCAGAGACCGAGACTGATGCAGCCGCTGAGCAGACAGACGCTCCCGAGGCAGAGGAGAGCGCAGACACCACCGAGAAAGAGAGCACCGACTGATGGCCAAGACCTCGATGCGCGTCAAGCAGGCTCGTCCGCCAAAGTTCAAAACGCGTGCCTATACTCGTTGCAACCGCTGCGGGCGTCCGCGCGCGGTGTACAAGAAGTTCGGGGTGTGCCGCATCTGCCTGCGCGACCTCGCCCACAATGGCCAGATCCCCGGGATGACGAAGTCCTCCTGGTAGGGCCACAAACACACGACGTCTGAATAGCCACTGAACTATGTCCATGACCGATCCCATAGCCGACTTCCTGACGAGGGTGCGCAACGCGATCCACGCCGCTCACGAGACGGTCGAGATCCCCGATTCGAAATTGAAGGCCGAGCTGGCGCGGATCCTGGCCGAGCAGGGCTATATCGATTCGTGGTCGGTTGTGCCCAGCGCCCGAGGGCGACGCCGGGCAGCTGATCGAGATTCGGCTGAAGTACACCGAGGACCGGCGCTCGGCGATCTCCGGGCTGCGTCGCGTGTCCCGTCCGGGGCGGCGCACGTATGTCGACGCGAAGCACATTCCGAAGGTGCTCGGCGGCATGGGCACGTCGATCGTCTCGACTTCACGTGGCGTGATGACCGGCCACGATGCGCGCGCGGCGGGCGTCGGTGGCGAGGTTCTCGCGCAGGTCTGGTAAGCGGATGTCGAGAATCGGAAGACAACCCATACCTGTACCTGCCGGCGTGACTGTAGCGATCGAGCCCGAGTCGGTGCGCGTAAATGGCCCGAAGGGCGAGCTGTCCGAGCGCATTCACCGGGATATCGAGGTCACCCAGGACGGCGAGCGGCTGCTTGTCTCCCGGCCGACCGACCGCGGCGAACATCGCGCGTTGCACGGGCTGACCCGCTCGCTGGTGGCGAACATGGTCCAGGGGGTGACCGACGGTTACGAGAAGCGCTTGGAGATCCAGGGGGTTGGCTACCGCGCACAGCTGAAGGGGAAGAACCTCGAGCTCGCGGTCGGCTATTCGCACCCGGTGCCGATCCCGGCGCCTGAAGGCATCGAGTTCGAAGTGCCCCAGCCGACACGCGTGGTCGTGAAGGGCATCTCCAAGCAGCTCGTCGGCGAGACCGCCGCGATCATCCGCAAGCAGCGCCCGCCGGAGCCGTACAAGGGCAAGGGCATCCGTTACGAGGGCGAGTACGTGGCCCGCAAGGTCGGAAAGAGGGCCTAGCGATGGCTGTCATCACCAAGGGCGATCGCCGGCTGAAGCGCCGCCGCAGGGTGCGCGCGAAGATCTCGGGCACGGCGACGCGTCCACGAATCTCCGTGTTCCGCTCCAACAAGGGCCTGTCGGCGCAGCTGATCGACGACGTGGCAGGCAAGACGCTCGCTGCGGTCAACTGGTTCGAGCCCGAGTTGAGCAAGCTCTCGAAAGACGAGCGCATCAAGCGCACCGGTGAGGCGCTCGCCGAGCGTGCGAAGGCGGCGGGTGTGAGCGAAGCGGTGTTCGACCGCGGCGGCTACCGCTACCACGGCCATGTGCGCGCCTTCGCCGAGGCGATCCGCGAGGCCGGACTCACCGTCTAGGCCCTTTCCTAACTAGCCCTTTCCTACTTAGTCTCCAACCTCCCGCTACCCTCTCCCTCCCATATGGCAATAACTTCAGATCGCTCAGTAAGTCAGTCCGGCCTCGACCTGCAGGAGCGGGTCGTCGAGATCAACCGTGTCGCCAAGGTGGTCAAGGGCGGCCGGCGCTTCTCGTTCACCGCGCTGGTGGTCGTCGGCGACGAGCGCGAAGTCGTCGGTATTGGCTACGGCAAGGCCAACGAGGTGCCGCTGGCGATCCAGAAGGGCGTCGAGCGGGCGAAGAAGGATCTCTTCCGGGTGCCCAAGCACGGCTCGACGATCACCCACCAGACGACCGGCGTGTTCGGCGCCGGGCGCGTGCTGCTGAAGCCCGCATCCCCCGGTACCGGGGTGATCGCCGGCGGCGGCGTGCGGGCGGTGCTCGAGCTCGCGGGGATTCACGACATTCTTTCGAAGAGCCTCGGCACGCAGAATCCGATCAACCTCGTCAAGGCGACCGTGGCGGGGCTGCGCGGGCTGCGGACACCTGAGGAGGTGGCGAAGCTGCGCGGACTGTCGATCAACCAGGTGCTCGGTCTCGCCGACAAGCAGGCCGAGGGTGCCACCGAGGTCTCGGGTGGCGCCGCTCCGGCAGAGGGCTCGGAGCCTGCTGAGGAGGCCGTACCGGCCGAGACAGCGACAGCCGCCGAGGACGCGCCTGTCGTTGAGGAGACCACGGCGACCGCCGGCGAGGAGACCCCCGCCCCCGAGGAGACCCCGGCCTGATGTCCCAACTGAGCGTCACCCAGCTTCGCTCGCGCAACGGCGCGAACAAGAAACAGCTCGACACTCTGCGTTCGCTTGGGCTGAGAAGGATCGGCCACACAGTGGAGGTCAAGGACTGCGAGCAGGCCAAAGGGATGCTGCACGCGGTGCGCCATCTCGTCGAGGTGGAGGAGAGCAAGTGAGCCCCGCGAGCGATAAAGAAGAGGAGCGCATCGGGCTGCACAACCTCAAGCCCTCCCCGGGTAGTAGGCGTCCGCGCAAGCGCGTCGGTCGCGGTGAAGGCTCAGGCACGGGTAAGACCTCAGGCCGCGGGCAGAAGGGCGCGGGCTCACGCTCAGGCTCCAAGCGCAGAGCGCGTTTCGAGGGCGGGCAGATGCCGATCCACATGCGCATGCGAAAGCTGCGCGGGCCGCACATGAAGAAGTCGATGCCGTTTGAGATGTTCCGCACGCACACCCAGCCCGTGAACATCGCCGATCTAGAGGCCCGCTTCGACGCCGGTGCCGAGGTGACCGTCGAGGGGCTGAAGGAGAAGGGTCTCGGGACACGCAAGGACATCCCGATCAAGATCCTCGCCAAGGGTGAGCTGAGCAAGGCGCTGACCGTGCACGCACACGCCTTCAGCGCCAGCGCCCGCGAGCAGATCGAGGCCGCTGGCGGCACCTGCACCATCGTCGAGAGCTAGAATCGGGCGCTCCGCGGACGACGCTCGTCCAGCGGCCTCAAACTCATGCTTTCAACGATCCTCAACGCCTTTCAGGTAGCTGACATCCGCAAGAAGCTCGCCTTCACGGCGGCGATGCTGCTGATCTACCGGTTGGGCTCGCACATCCCAGTGCCGGGCATCAACCTGACGGCGGTCAACAACATCCAGAAGTCCTTCGGCGGCTCGAACATCCTCGGCCTGCTGAACCTGTTCTCCGGTGGCGGCCTGGCGCGGCTCGCGCTGTTCGCGCTGGGCATCATGCCCTACATCACCTCCTCGATCATCCTGCAGCTGCTGCAGGTGGCGGTGCCGTCCCTGGAGAAGCTGTCAAAGGAAGGCGAGGTGGGGCAGGCGCGGATCACGCAGTACACCCGCTACCTGACGGTCGGCCTGGCCTTCGCCCAGTCGATCGGCTACGTGTTCCTGTTCCACTCGCTGCAGGGGAAAGCCGGCGAATCGGTGGTCACCCACTTCGATGCGCCGCATATCTTCCTGATCGTGATCTGCTTGACGACCGGCTGCGTGATGTTGATGTGGATCGGCGAGCTGATCACCCAACGGGGGATCGGCAACGGCATCTCGCTGCTGATCTTCGCCTCGATCGTCTCGCGCCTGCCGGCGGGCATTCAGGCCTGGTGGGACACCAACGACCAGGTCTTCAAGGTGATGATGCCGTTCCTCGTGCTCGCGGTCGTGGCCGGGATCGTGTTCGTGCAGGAGGGCCAGCGGCGGATCCCCGTGCAGTACGCCAAGCGTGTGATCGGGCGGCGCATGTCCGAGGGGGGCCAGACCTACCTGCCGCTGCGCGTGAACATGGCGGGCGTGATCCCGGTGATCTTCGCCGCCAGCATCATGGCCTTTCCGCCGACGGTCGGGCAGCTCGTGAAAACCCACTGGGGTCAGTCGATCTCGGACTTCTTCTCGCCCAACGGCTGGCATTACGTGGTGGGCGAGTCGATCTTCATCGTGATCTTCACCTACTTCTACACAGCCGTCACGTTCAACCCGGTCGATCAGGCGGACAACCTGAAGAAGTACGGAGGGTTCATCCCCGGCGTTAGACCTGGGCGCCCGACGGCCGAATTCCTGGATCGGATCCTCGCGCGGCTGACCTTTCCCGGCGCGCTGTTTCTGGCCGCCGTCGCCGCGCTGCCGACGATCCTGATCGCGCGCACCCACCAGAACATCCCGCTCGGGGGAACGTCGATCCTGATCGTGATCGGGGTGGCGCTGGAAACGATGAAGCAGCTCGAGGCACAGCTGATGATGCGAAGTTACGAGGGCTTTTTGAAGTAGTCTCGGTATGTGTCCGAGTTGAATTTGATCCTGCTCGGCCCGCCGGGCGCGGGCAAGGGGACGCAGGCCGAGCGCCTGCGCGAGGACTTCGCCCTGCCCCACATCTCCGCCGGTGACATGCTCCGCGCCCAGGTGTCCGACGGCACTGAGCTGGGACTGAAGGCGAAGAGTTACATGGACGCGGGCAAGCTGGTGCCCGACGAGGTGATCATTGGCATGATCGTCGATCGCGTTGGCGGCGGGGACGCGCGCGATGGGTTCCTGCTCGACGGCTTTCCCCGCAACGAGGAGCAGGCCGACGCGCTGGGCGAGGCGCTGAAGGGCCTGGAACGCAGGTTGACCGCGGCGCTGCTGATCGAGGTGCCGGATGAGGAGGTGGTGCGTCGCCTGGCCGGGCGAAGGGTATGCGTGAAGAACCCCAGCCACATCTACCACGTGGACTTCGATCCACCCAAGCACGAGGGGGTGTGCGATCAGGACGGGGCGCGGCTGCAGCAGCGCAAGGACGACGCGGAGGAGACGATTCGCAACCGCCTGGCGGTCTACCACGAGCAGACCGAGCCACTGATCGACTACTACGAGCGTGTTGGCTTGCTGCGCCGGTTCGACGGTTCCCGCAACGCCGACGAGGTGCACGCCCACATCCGCGCCGCCCTAGCCACCCTGCGCCTCGAGGAAAACCTATGACGAGCGGCCGAGACTCCGCCCGGGGGCCCCGCCACAGCTAAGCTCAGCGAGTGATCATCAAGAAGAGCCCAGAGGAGATCGAGAAGATGGCGCGCGCGGGCCTAATCCTCGCCGCCACGCTGGACCTGCTGGAGAGCAAGATCCGCCCGGGCGTGAGCACCGCCGAGCTCGACCAGGCGGCCGAGCGCTTCATCCGCTCACTGGGCGCAAAGCCAACGTTCAAGGGCTATCGCGGCTTTCCCGGCTCGATCTGTGCCTCGCCGAACGGGATGATCGTGCACGGGATTCCCGGGACCTACAGACTGAAGCGCGGCGACATAGTCTCGATCGACGTGGGGGTGACGCTAGACGGCTGGGTGGCGGATGCCGCGCGCACCTTCGCGGTGGACGAGGTGAGCGAGCAGGCGCGGAATCTGTTGAGCGCGACCGAGGAGTCGCTGTACGTCGGGGTGGCCCAGTGCACGATCGGCAATCGCCTGGGAGATGTGTCGAGCGCGATCCAGCGGGTGGCGGAGGGCGCCGGGCTGTCGGTCGTGCGCTCGCTCGTGGGGCATGGAGTCGGGCGAAGCATGCACGAGGATCCGCAGGTGCCCAACTACGGCAAGCCTGGAAAGGGTCCACTGCTGGAGGAGGGCATGGTGCTCGCGATCGAGCCGATGACGACGGCGGGGCGCCCCGCCGTGCGCGTGGGGGGCGACAGCTGGGCGATCTTCTCCCAAGATGGCTCCCCGGCGGCCCACTTCGAGTTCACGGTCGCGATTACCGGCGCCGGACCGAAGATTCTCACGCCCTGGCACCTCGCGCCGGAGGACCGGACGGCGGAGCCTGTCCCGCAGGGCGCGGTGCGCACGAGCTGAGGGGTAAGCGGGCCGGGACGGGCGGGCCTTATGAGTCTGGAGTTGCTACCATCCGGGGTCCTGCTCGAACGCGAGGTGGTTTGCGCGCGTGAGGGCATCTCCACGATCCGGTAGCGGCGGCCACGACGGCAGCCAGAGCCGAGTCGCCGGAACCCAGCCGCCGAAAGGGATCATGAAGGTAAGACCGTCGGTCAAGCCGATGTGCGAGAAGTGCAAGATCATCCGCCGCCACGGAGCGGTTCTGGTCATCTGCCAGAACAAGCGCCACAAGCAGAGGCAGGGCTAGTACACGCATGGCAAGAATCGCCGGAGTCAACCTACCCCTTAACAAGCGCACGGAGATCGGTCTGACCTATATTTTCGGGATTGGCCGGGCGCAGTCGAACAAGCTGCTGGCGGAGACGGGGGTCAGCGCCGACACCTACGTGCGCGACCTGACCGAGGACGAGGTTTCGAAGCTGCGCGACGCGATCGACCAGACCCTGACGGTCGAGGGAGATCTGCGGCGCGAGCAGTCGCAGGACATCAAGAGATTGCAAGAGATCGGCTGCTATCGGGGGTTGCGTCACCGGCGTGGATTGCCGGTGAGGGGACAGAAGACAAAGACCAACGCGCGCACGCGCAAGGGGCCAAAGCGGATGCAGGTGGCTGGGAAGAAGAAAGCGGGTAAGAAGTAGTGCCGCCCGCACCCAAACGACCCGGCAGGGGCCGGCGCAAGCCGAAGAAGAACATCCCGATCGGACAGGCGCATATCAAGACATCTTTCAACAACACGATCGTCTCTCTGACGGATACCACCGGCAACGTGATCGCCTGGGAGTCAGCCGGCGGCGCCGGGTTCAAGGGCTCGCGCAAGTCGACTCCGTTCGCCGCCCAGGTGACCGCCGACGCGGCGGCGCGGAAGGGACTCGAGCAGGGGCTGCAGAAGGTCGAGGTCTACGTCAAGGGCCCGGGCTCGGGCCGCGAGACCGCGATCCGCTCGCTGCAGGCCGCCGGGCTAGAGGTGACGGGCGTGAAGGACGTGACCCCACAGGCCCACAACGGCTGCCGCCCCCGCAAGCGACGGAGAGTCTAGAAATGGCAAGAGACACCGGACCTCAGTGCAAGCAGTGCCGCCGCGAGGGACAGAAGCTGTTCCTCAAGGGCGAGCGCTGCCTGACCGACAAGTGCGGGGTTGAGCGCCGCGCATATCCTCCGGGCGAGCACGGCCGTGGACGACAGAAACAGAGCGAGTACCGTTTGCAGCTACGCGAGAAGCAGAAGGCGCGCCGTTATTACGGAGTGCTCGAGAAGCAGTTCCACGGCTACTACGAAAAGGCCTCGCGCCAGCCGGGTATCACCGGCGAGAACCTGCTCGCGCTGTTGGAGTGCCGGCTGGACAACGTGTTGGTGCGCCTTGGCTTCGCCGCCTCGCGCCGTCAGGCACGCCAGCTGATCCGCCACGGCCACTGGACGGTCAACGGCCGCCGGGTGAACATCCCCAGCTATCAGGTGCGCTCGGGCGAGGTGATCGCGATCAAGGCCGATACCGCGGCGACGCAGGTGGTGCGCGACGCGACCGAGCTGACCGGACAGATTCCCGCGTGGCTACAGGCCGACCACGAGTCGCTCACGGCCAAGGTGCTGCGCAAGCCGGAGCGACGCGAGGTCGCCGCGCCGGTGCAGGAGCAGCTCATCGTCGAGCTGTACTCGAAGTAGTAAGAAGACTTTGCCCCACGCCGGCGTCGCCTGAGGGTGGCGTAGGCGCTTTAGAGCCGGCGTCCAGCGACGCCGGTGCGACACCAAAACGACGTTAGGACTCTGATGCTCGATTTCCAAATCCCCCGGATCACAAGCGAGTCCGTGGAGCAGAACCGTGGCACGTTCACGATTGAGCCGCTCGACCGCGGCTTCGGCTACACGTTCGGCAACTCGCTGCGCCGCGTGCTGCTGTCCTCACTGGCCGGCGCGGCCGTCACAAGCGTGCGCATCGAGGGCGTGGCGCACGAGTTCTCAACGATCACGGGCGTCAAGGAGGACGTGACCGACATCGTGCTGAACCTGAAGGGCATCGTCTGCCGGATGCATTCCGACGCGACCGAGGTCGAGGCGCCGCTGGTGGTGACCGGGCCGGGTGAGATCACTGCGAAGGACATCGACCTGCCCGCGGGCGTTGAGATCCTCAACCCCGAGGTGCATATCGCGACGCTCGAGAAGAAAACGAAGCTCGAGCTGTACATGACGATCGGCCGCGGCCGCGGGTACCGCCCGGCGGAGGAGAACAAGTCCGCGGACCAGCCGATTGGGGTGATCCCGATCGATTCGATCTTCTCGCCGGTGCGGCGGGTGGCCTACGCGGTCGAGGGGGCACGCGTCGGGCAGAAGACCGACTTCGACAAGCTCACGCTGGACATCGAGACCGACGGCTCGATCGACCCACAGGCGGCGCTGCGCGAGGCGGCCGAGCTGCTGATCAGCCAGCTGGCGATCTTCACCGACGCGGACCGTATTCAGGAGTTGCGTGCGGTGCCGGGTGGCCAGCTCGACGGCCACGGTCTAGCGGTCGGCGGTGGGGCGGGCGGAGCCCAGGGGGCTTTGCAGGGCGAGGAGTGGAGCATCCTGATCGAGGAGCTCGAGCTCGGTGTGCGCTCGTACAACTGCCTGAAGCGGGCCGGTATCCAGACCGTTGGCGACCTGATCTCCAAGTCCGAGGCCGAGCTGAACGCGATCCCGAACTTCGGCAAAAAGTCGATCGACGAGGTCATCGAAACACTGCATTCACGAGGTCTGGATCTTCGCCAGGACTAATAGGCGGGTTAGACTCAAAGGCCATGAGACACCAGAAGACCAAAAACAAGCTCAGTCGCTCAAGCGCGCACCGCAAGTCGCTGTTGATGAACCTGAGCAAGGAGATCATCGAGCACGAGCGGATCGAAACAACGCAGGCGAAGGCGAAGGCGGTTAAGCCCGAGATCGAGCGGCTGATCACGCTGGCAAAGCGCGGAGGGCTACACGCGCGCAGGCAGGCGCTGTCGACGCTCGCACAGGACAAGTTCGCCGTGCACAAGCTGTTCGAGGAGGTCGCGCCCCGTTACGCGGAGCGGCCCGGAGGATATACGCGCATTCTGAAGCTCGGCCCGCGGAAAAGCGACTCGACCGAGATGGTCTTCATCGAGCTCGTCTGAGCCGGCGGCGTCGCAGGGACGCGACGCGGTGATGATCACCAAGCTCACGATCGAGTACGACGGAACAGACTTCGCCGGCTGGGCGCGCCAGCCCGACGAGCGAAGTGTGCAGGAGGAGCTGGAGCGGGCACTGCGGACGGTGCTCGGCGAGACGGGCCACGACGGCGCGCCGTTGAAGCTGACGGTCGCCGGGCGCACCGATCGGGGCGTGCATGCGTGGGCTCAAATCGCAAGCTATGCGCACGAGGCGGTCGATCCGCTGCGTCTGAACGGGCTGCTCGACGACGACGTCGCGGTGCTCGCGGCGGAACCGGCGCCGGAGACGTTCGATGCTCGGCGCGACGCGACGGGCAGGACATACTGCTACCGCGTGCTCGCCAGGCGCAGTCGCGGGGTGTTCGAGCGCAAGCGGGCCTTCTGGTGGCCGTGGGCGATCGACCGCGAGGTGCTCACGGAGTGCGCGGCGGCGCTAGAGGGCAAGCACGACTTCACGGCGTTCACACCGCGCGAGACAGAGCATTCGTGGTTCAACTGCAACGTGCGCCGCGCGGAGTGGCTGATGAACGGGGATCTGCTGGAGTTCTGGATCGAGGCTGACATGTTCCTGAGGCACATGAATCGCGTGCTGGTCGGCACGATGCTCGACGTCGCGAGCGGGCGGTGGACGATCGATCAGTTCAATGGCCTGCTCGAGGGTCGCCCGCGCGCTGAGGCCGGTAGGACCGCGCCGGCGCACGGCCTCGCGCTGGCGAGCGTGTCCTACGAGTAAACACGGGGGGACCGAAGCGCGCCCTATGCTGGGGAAACAGATGCTGAAAGGTGCAGAAAAATGCTGAACGTGCTGCTGACAAACGACGACGGGATCGAGGCCGAGGGCCTGCAGGCGATGCGCACGGCGCTCGCTGCCCTCGACGGCGTGCGCCTGGCGGTGATCGCGCCGGATGGCAACCGCTCGGCGATGGCCCGCTCGATCACGACGCGCAGGCCGCTGTGGGTGGAGGAGGTGCCGTTCGCGGACGGGACCGTCGGCTACGCGACCGATGGCACGCCCGTCGACTGTGTACGGCTCGCGAGCCTGGGTCTGGTTGAGGCCTTCAAGACCGACCTGGTCGTCGCCGGGATCAACCATGGGGCGAACCTGGGCGATGACATCACCTACTCGGGCACGGTCGCGGCGGCGCTGGAGGGAGTGGTGCTGGGGATACCGGCGATTGCCGCGTCCCAGCAGTCAAAGGCGCGGGCGCTGGACTTCCGCTACGACGGCGGCTTTGGATTCGAGGTCGCGGCCGGGTTCGTCGCGGCCCTGGTCGAGCGGATCGAGGAGGTGCCGCTGCCTGCGAGCACCCTGTTGAACGTGAACGTGCCCACTGGGACGCCTGACGGAGTCGAGGTGACGAGCCTCGGCAAGCGGATCTACAGGGACGAGCTGAAACTCCAGCACGAGGAGGACGGCCCACCCGCCCGCAGGCGCTACTGGATCTACGGCTCGGACCCCGGCTTTCACGACGAGCCGGGCACCGACCTTGCCGCAGTCGCGGCCGGGCGGATCGCCGTGACCCCGATCCACTTCGACCTGACCGACCGACCGGGCTTGGATGCGCTGAAAAGTTTCGACCTGGAGGCGCTGCTCGCTCCGGTCGCCGGTTTGCAAGCGCCGTGAGCGGTGCCGCGAAGCCAACAGCAGCACAGATGCAAGCGCGTGTGGATGAGCTGAAGAGCGCGCTCGAGAAGCATGCCCACCGTTACTACGTGCTCGACGATCCGACGATCGGCGACGACGAGTACGACGTGTTGCTAGACGAGCTGCGTGGGATCGAGCGAGAGCATCCCGAGCTGCGCAGCGCCGACTCACCGACCCAGAGGGTCGGCGGCGAGCCGATCGGGCGGCTGGAGAAGGTCGAGCACCTGGAGCCGATGCTGTCGCTGGACAACGTGCGCTCGGAGGTAGAGCTGCGGGGATGGGTCGAGCGGATGCGCAATCACTTGGCGCGCGAGGGGATTGATGATCCGGCTTTCGAGTTCGTGGTCGAGCCGAAGATCGACGGGTTGGCAATCAGCCTCGTCTATCGCGATGGCATGCTGGAGCGAGGGGCCACACGCGGGAACGGTGAGATGGGAGAGGACGTGACGCACAACTTGCGCACGATCCGCTCGATCCCGCAGAGGCTGTCCGACGCGCCGCCACTCGTGGAGGTGCGCGGCGAGGTCTACATGTCGCTCGCGGACTTCACGGCGCTCAACGAGCGCCGGGCGGAAGCGGGCGAGTCGACGTTCATGAACCCGCGCAACTCGGCCGCCGGGACGATCCGTCAGCTCGACCCGGCGGACGCCGCCAAGCGCCCGCTGTCGTTCTGGGCCTATCAGGTGGGCGTCACCGAGGGTCTGTCGTTCACGACGCATTGGGAGGCGCTGGAGTGGCTGCGCGAGCGGAAGTTCCCGGTCAACCGAGACATCAAGCTGCTGGACGGCGAGGATGAGGTGGTGGCGCAGTGTCTGGAATGGCAGCAGCGTCGCGGGGAGCTCGATTTCGAGATCGACGGCGTGGTGATCAAGGTCGATGATCTGGCGCTCCAGCACAGGTTGGGATCGGTCGGACGCGACCCGCGCTGGGCGGTGGCGTGGAAGTTCCCGCCCACCACAGCCGTGACGTGTCTGGAGAAGGTCATGTGGAACGTGGGCAAGTTCGGCGATCTGCGTCCTTACGCGATGCTGAAGCCGATCGAAGTGGGCGGCGTGAGGATCACCAAAGCGACGCTCCACAACGAGGAGGACATCGTCCGCAAGGACATCCGCGCCGGGGAGGAGGTGATCGTGCTGCGCGCCGGCGACGTGATCCCCCAGGTGATCTCGCCCGCGCCGCACGTCGTCGAGCAGGCCGATCGTCCTGAGCCCACCCATCCGCCGGCCCGCTGCCCGTTCTGCGATACGCCGACGGTCAAGGTCGAGGAGGCGGTGTTCACCAAGTGCCCAAACCGCGACTGCCCGGAACGTCAGCGTCATCTGCTCCGGCACTTCGTCTCACAGGGGGCGATGGATATCGACGGCCTCGGCGAGAAGCAGGCGGCGATTCTGCTGGAAGAGAGGCTGGTTAGAAGCGCAGCTGACTTCTACCGGCTGACCGAGCAGCAGCTCGTGGCGCTCGAGCGCTTTGGCGAGGTCTCGACCCGCAACCTGTTGGAGGCGATCCAGTCCTCCAAGCAGCGTCCGTTCGCACGCGTGCTGTTTGCGCTCGGAATCGAGGAGGTGGGCGAGGTGACGGGCCGCAACCTGGCGATGAGCTTCCGTGGCATCGACGCGCTTCTGGAGGCGTCCGTGGAGCGGATCGAGGAGGTGCCGGGCATCGGCGAGAAGATGGCCTACTCGATCCACGAGCAACTACACGACAAGCACATGCAGAGCCTGATCGCGGATCTGCGCCAGCTCGGACTGTGCTTCAGCGAGGAGGGGCCGCTGCCGTCGGAGGGACCCCTGGCGGGCAAGACGCTTGTGATCACGGGGACGATGCCCAACTGGTCGCGCGAGCAGGCCACCGAGCGCATCCTGGCGGCGGGTGGACGAGTGACTACCTCGGTGTCGAAGAAGACCGACTACGTCGTCGTCGGTGAGAGCCCGGGGTCGAAGCTGGAGAAGGCCGAGCGCCTAAAGGTGCCTGTGCTCGACGAAGCTGCTCTTCGCGAGGTGCTCGGTCAGTAATCAGCGACCGTGATCGTCATGTGGTCCTGGATCGTGTGCGCAAAGGCCGTTGCGATCCCGTCGGTGAAGAAGGCGAAGGCCAGCAGGTGGCCATCGCGCGCCTGGCAATAGCCGGCGAGGTTGGACACACCGGTCAGCGTCCCCGTCTTGCCCTCACAGCGTCCCGCGGCGCCGGTGTCGCGCATCCGTTCGGACAGCGTGCCGGTACTACCGGCGACTGCCAGGTCACTACGCAGGATGGCGCCGATCGAGGTGGAGGCGAGCTCGACGAGCAGGTCGGCGACCTCGTAGGGAGAGGTGCGGTCCGTTTCAGAGAGGCCTGAGCCATCGACGACGCGGGGTGTGAAGCCGAACAGCTTGTCGATCGTCTCGCGCACGACCGCCGCCCCTGCACTGGTCGTGCCCGCGCCGCCGAAGCGCGCACCGAGATCCTTGACGATGGTCTCTGCGAAGAAGTTGTCCGAGGGCGGCAGCATTAGCGCGAGCAGCGTGTCGAGCGTTGGCGACTGGACCTGCGCGAGCTGGGTCGCGCCGGCGGGCGTGGGCGACGCGCCGAACGAACCCCCGATCGTGACGCCGTCGCCCTTCAGTGCTCCCAGCAGCTCGTGGGCGGCGTAGGTGGCCCGGGCATGCGGGCCACGTTCCGAGCCCGCGGCGCCGCGGTTGAAGGCGAGGCCCGAAAGCGTGCCTTCGAGGAACGGGTCGAGGCCGAAGTTGCTGGAGGGCTCGCCGCGGAGCGAATCGAAGTAGGTCTCATCGCCCTCGATCGAGCCGGTGACGTGATGGATGCCGTCCGTGCGGACGAGCTCGGTGACGAGCGTTGACACGGCGGCGCCCTGACCGCCGTAGTGGCTGGCGATGAAGGAGCTGGAGCCGAAGGTCGGGTCGCCGCCGCCGCGCAGGTACAGGTTGCCTTCCCAGATCCCGCCCGGCGCGAGGTGACCGACGCCGAGCACGTTCGTGGACAGGCGTGCGGTGGCGCCCATCAGCTCCAGGGCGGTGGTGGCGGTGTAGAGCTTCTCCACGGAGGCTGGGGGGCGCAGTGTCTCGGCGCGCTCGGTGAACAGCGCCTGATGGGCGGTGAGGTCGTAGACATATGCGCCGGAGGCCGGGCCGGCGATCTGCAGCTGGTGGCTGAGGTCCGCTTGGAGGGCGGCGGTTTCGCTGGCGGCGCTCGCCGCGGAGGGCGCCAATAGGCACACGCAAAGCGCCACGAGCAGCGCTGGGCGGCGCAGCCGGCGCGGCAGCGTTGGCTGGGAGATCGGCGAGGTGAGGGGTTTCCGGGGCAAGGAACCGTAAAATGAATCGAGCATGGGCAAGGTTGTCAAGCTGGAACCTACGGCCAAGGCGCGAGTTGCGGCGCGGCGGAGGGCGGCGACGGAGAAAAAACGCGGGACCGCGGGCGCTTCACCGAGGCGTCGCCGGCGCAGCCACAAGACGGCTTTGGTGCTGGGAGGTGGCGGCTTCACTGGGGGCGTGTATGAGATCGGCGCGTTGCGGGCGCTTGATCTGATGGCGACGAACAGCACGGTCAACCAGTTCGACGTCTATGTCGGCACCTCGGCGGGGTCGTTCATCGCCGCACTGTGCGCCAACGGCGTTACCCCCGAGGAGATGATGCGGGTGGTCACGCACCAGGGCAGAGCGCCGTTCCGCGACGTCGATCTCGGCGATCTGCTGCAGCTGAACTTGCTCGAGTTCGCGCGCACGGGCGCGACGCTGCCGCTGCGGATGGTCTCGCTGGCGCGCCAGGTGGTGGGCCAGAGGGGTCAGGTGTCGGCGATGGACGTGCTGCTGGGGCTTGCGGAGGGGCTGCCCTCGGGCGCATATACGGGCGCCGGGATCGAGAAATACCTGCACAGCGTGCTGAGCGAGCCCGGGCGCAGCGACGAGTTCAGAGAGCTGCGGCGCGAGCTGTATCTGACGGCCACTGATCTGGACACGTGCGAGCGGATCGTGTTCGGCGCAGAGGGCTACGACGACGTGCCGATCTCCACCGCGGTACGTGCCTCGGGAGCGCTGCCGATGGTGTATGCGCCGGTCGAGGTAAAGGGCCGCGAGCTGATCGACGGGGGCGATCGTGTCGACCACGAACCTGGACATCGCCGTCGAGGCGGGCGCGAAGCTGGTCGTGGTGATCAACCCGCTCGTGCCGTTCGTGAACGACTTCGCTGGGCAAAAGCGAACGCTGCATGGGACACGTCCGCGACGGGTCTCAGACATGGGTTTCGCCCAGATCGGCTACCAGACGTTCAAGCTGCTCGCGCATCAGCGCCTGCACGAGATGGCCGAGCGCTGGGAGGAGCGCTATCCGGGCGTTGACATCGTGCTGATCGAGCCCGAGCCGACTGACGAATTGATGTTCCGGACATCGATGATGAACTTCACCTCGCGCGTGGAGATCGCGCGGCACGGCTTCCAGTCGGTGACGAAACATCTCGTGGGCGAGTACGAGCATTATCGCGAGATCTGTGAGCGGCACGGGATCGATATCTCGGAGAAACGGGTGAAGCAAGTGGTCGAGCACTTCGAGGTCGAGCAGGAAGAGACGAGCGCTTGGCGGAAGATCCTCGAGGGTACGACCGGCGCGCTACTGCGCCAGGCGGGATCGGGCTAGGCCAGACGGCTGGCTAAGAGCAGCGCTTTGTCGAGCGCTCCGAGCAGGCGCTCGGAGGAGCGCCGAGTCGCGTAGGCTGATGCGTACGTGGTGGGGCTCGCCGAGGGCGTCTCCGCTGGCTACGAGTATGCCGGCGCGTGCGAGGCGCGCGAGGAGCTCGCTTCCGTCGATGGTGGGGTGTGCGACCCAGAGGAAGTTGGCCTGGCTGTCGGTCACTTCGAGGTGGCGTTCGCGCAGCGCGGCGGTTAGCGTGACGCGCTCCTGGGAGATTAGGCGTACGCGTTCGGCTATGAGCTCTGTGCAGCTGTGTAGTGCCTCTAGGGCGCCTGCTTGGGAGACCTCGGAGACGCCGAGGTCTGGTGCGAGCTCGGCGAGGAGCTCCTCTGAGCCGGGTGCGCCGAGGGTGTAGCCGATGCGTAGCCCGGCTAGGCCCCAGGCCTTGGAGAAGCTGCGAAAGACGAGCAGGTTGGGGTGGTCCTCGAGTAGCTCCAGGGAGCTGTCGAGGGGCTGTGAGTCGGCGAACTCGACGAGGGACTCGTCCAGCAGCACGGCGACGCCCTCTCCTAGCCCGTGGAGCAGGCGGGAGAGCTCGGTGGTGGGGAGCAGCTCGCCGGTGGGGTCGTTGGGGCTGGCGAGCGCGATCACGCGGGTGTCGTCCTCGCGGGCTGCCTGTAGCAGCGCGTCGACGCCGCCGGTCACGGGCACGGCGCGGCCGTGGGCGCGGCGGGCCATGATCGGATACAGGGGGTAGGAGGGCCAGGTGGTGATCAGCCGCTGCCCGGGCGCGATCAATGCGCGCGTGGCGGAGCTGAGCAGCTCGGCCGCGCCGTTGCCGAGGATCAGCCGCCCGGAGTCAACCCCGTGGCGTAGGGCGAGCTCGTCATGCAGCTGAGAGCCGCGCAGGTGTGGGTAGCGCTGCATCCCGCGCTGCGCCGTGAACGTGATCGCGGAGACGATCCGCGGGTGAGCGAGCTCCGGCCAAGTCGTCTGCGAGAGATCAAGCGGCGGCACACGGGTAAGCGCCTTACGCCTGCGCTCCGCGGCCTGCGCGCGCAGACCCTGGTTGACCTCCTCCTCAGACATCCCTTCGAACTGACGGTAGTAGTCGAGCAAGCCCATCTGCTCAACGGGCGCTCATCCGCCGGTGCCTGGTCCGTTGATCACGAGAAACCAGAACGCGAAGACCACGGCGCAGATCGCGGCGGTGGTCGCGAAGATCCGCCCCAATATCCCCGTCCGCTGATCGTGGCCGGCCGCGCGCCGCACGAGGATCCATCCCTCATCGAGACGGCGCAGGATCGCGAGCGTCCCGAAGAGGAACACGAACAGCCCGACGAAGGCGATGAAGATGCCGAAGGTGATGCTGCCCGAGAGATAGTCGGCCTGCGAGCCGATCCACAGGCAGGCGAGCGGGATCGGCCCCCAGCAGAGCAGGCTGAGGAGGATCATCGCAGCGAGCAGGACGCCGGCAATCGAGCCGTCGAAGCGTTGACGCAGACTGCCGCCGCGCTCGGGAAGCGTGCGAAAGCGGGTCGGCGCCGTTCCGGGCCGGCGTCCGACGAACAGCCCGCCAGTATCGGATGGATCGCTGCGCATCTTCCCCTATGTTCGCAGCTACGCGGCCGAGAACCGGTCAGCCGGTGTAGAGCGCGTCGAACAGGTCGGCGTACTGCTCGTTGACGACGTTGCGCTTGACCTTCAGCGTCGGCGTCAGCTCGCCCGTGGCCTGGGAGAGGTCGTGGTCGAGGATCACGAACTTCTTCACCTGCTCGACCTGTGCGTATTTCTCGTTCGCGCGATCGACCTCCTGCTGGATCAGCGAGCGAACCTCCGGAGCAGCGTACGAGCGAGGGGATGTCCTGCGGCAGGTCGTGCTCCTGGGCGTAGGCGGGGATCTCCTCCTCGTCGAGTGTGATCAGCACGACTGGGTAGGGGCGCTGGTCGCCGTGCATCACCGCCTGGGAGATCCAGCGACATTGCTTGAGGTCGTTCTCGATGTTTGCGGGCGTCAGGTTCTTGCCGCCGGCGGTGATGATGATGTCCTTCTTGCGCCCGGTGATCGAGAGGTAGCCGTCCTCGTCGAGCGAGCCGAGGTCGCCGGTGTGCATCCAGCCGTCCTCGACCGCGCCGAAGCTCTCTTCCGCTCGGTTGTGGTAGCCGGCGAAGATGTTCGGGCCTTTGATCAGGATCTCGCCGTCCTCGGCGATCTTCAGCTCGACTCCCGGCAGGGCGCGGCCGACGGTGCCGAAGCGGTGGTTCTCGACCGTGGAGACGGTGGCGGCGGTGGCGGTCTCGGTCATGCCGTAGCCCTCGAGCACCGGCACGCCGCAGGCCCAGAAGAATTCGAGGATCTCTTTGGCGATCGGTGCGGCGCCGCTGGTGGCGTGGCGCACGTTCCCGCCGAAGATTCCGCGGACGAGCTTGAACAGCTCGTTGTCGGCTTCGTCGAAGGGCTTCTGCAGCTCCTGCGGGCACTTCTTCGCCGCGGTTGATCATGTCGCGCACCTTCACGCCGAGCTCGATCGCCTGCTGTGCGCGCTGGCGCTCCTCGGGCGGCTTGGCCTCGATCGCGCCGTGGGCGAGCGTGTAGATCTTCTCGAACATGCGCGGCACCGACGGCAGGTATGTGGGTTTGACCTCCATCAGCTCGGGCACGATCTGCTTGGTGTCGCCGCCGAAGTAGGCGAGCGTGCCGCCGAGGTCGAACACGGCGAGCTGGATCAGCAGCGCGAAGGAGTGAGCGAGCGGCAGGTAGAGGTAGATGATCTCGTCGTCGGTGATCTCGCCGCTCTCGCCGATCATGTTGACGATCGCGCGGTAGTTGCCGTGTGTGAGCACGCAGCCCTTCGGCGGCCCGGTCGTGCCGGAGGTGTAGATGAACGTGTAGGGATCCTCGGGTGCGACGGCGGCCCGGCGCGCGTCGAGCTCCTCCGGCGAGCGCGAGCGCCCGCGCTCGCGGACCTGCTCGAGCGTGATCGCTGCCAGCGCGTCGACGTCGGCCGAGGAGCCATTGCTCGAGGCCTCTGACGAGGATTCATCCCGCTCGTCGATCACGATCACGGTGCGCAGGTTCGGCAGCTGATCGCGGATCGCGGCGATCTTCGCGAGCTGCTCGTCGTTCTCGCAGACGATCGCGCTGGCGCCGGAGTCGGAGATCACCCAGAGGCACTCCTCGGGCGAGTTGGTCTGGTAGATCGGCACGACGACCGCGCCCGCGGCGGTCGCGGCCAGGTCGGCGTAGGACCACTCCGGGCGTGTGTTGGCGAGGATGCAGACGCGCTCGCCCGGCTCGATCCCGAGGTCGATCAGCCCGAGGCCGATCTCCTGCACGATCGTGGCGAGCTCGGTGTAGCTGACGTCGTGCCAGGCGCCGTCGCGCTTGAAGCGCACGGCCGTCTTGCTCCGCGTGCTCAGCCGCAGCGCGCGGGATCAGGTCGGCGACCGTGCTCGATCCCGTGCTTGGTTCTGTGCTCGACACCGTGGCGGTGGCCTCCATAACGACTCTCCTCCTTGATCAGGCTGAAGTAACCCACGGATCTTAGTCCTCATTGCGCTCTTTATGCCCTTCCAGTGGCAAGGATCTGCTCAGGCAGGCGCGGGACAGGGGCGAGGCTCGCCGCCGCAGATCCGCCGCAGGCCGAGGCAGGCAGGACGGCGAGCAGAGCGGTGTGGGATACTGGCGAATGCGTCGGGGCGTGGCGCAGCCTGGTAGCGCGCACCGTTCGGGTCGGTGAGGTCCCGAGTTCGAATCTCGGCGCCCCGATGAAGCTTTTGTCCGATGGCCTCGTGGGACTCGAACCCAGATGGCCTAATGGAAAGTCAGGCGTCCTACCAATCGACGACCTCCCAATGATTGGGTCGGAGAGGCTTGTGTCAGCTCGCTCCGGCCGTGATCAGTAGCTTTGGACACGCGCTTCACCGAGCCGCCTCCGAGTTCATCGGCTGCATTTGCGATTGTGTTTCGGTGAGAAACTCGCGGAGGTGCGCCGTGAGCTTGGCGGGCTGGTCCTCGGAGAGCAAGGTGTATGAGTCGGCTATCTCCACGAGGCGCCCCTGGGGCAGCAGCGCGGCGAGCCGGGGGCCGTGCTCGATCGGCATCAGACGGTCCTCGCTGGCCCACACGACGAGCGCGGGGCGCTTGAAGGAGCGCAGCGCCTCGGCGGCGGCCAGCAACTCGCGCTGGCCCTGCGCGGCGCTGAGCACGTACTTCCTCAGATCGCGCCGAACCTCGCGCTGGGAGAGCACAGGTCCGAACCACCGGTCCATCACCTCGCGCGGGACCGGCCGTTTGCTCAAATGGCCGTAGGTCATCGGCAGCCTGCGCAGGCGATCGAAGCGAAACGGCATCACCGCCACGAAGATGCCGCCGGGCACGCGCGCGATGTAGGGCAGCAGCCTCGCCGCGCCTTTCGGCGGCACGTTCTCAAACGCCTCGCACGAGCACAGCACGAGCCGCGATATTCGCTCATCGTGGGCGCCGCCGACCAGGAGCTGTGGTCCGCCCCAGTCGCTCGCCACGAGGGTGATCTCGCGCAGGTCCAGGCGCTCGATGAGTTCTCCGAGGATCTCTGCGACTCCGCTCATCGACAGGTCCGCGTCGGCGCGCATCGGGTGGCGATGACCTCCGAGCGGCAGCGTCGGCAGCACGCAGCGATAGTCGGAGCGCAGCTCCGCGACGACCTTGCGCCACAGCGAGCCGTCCATCATCAACCCATGCACAAACACGACTACCGGTCCGCTCCCGCCGGTGTCTTCGTACTCGATCGTTCCCGCCGAGAGCTTCAGCTCGTCCATCACACGCTCCTAACGCTCAAACAGTTGTTAGATAGATCGCTCTAGCGAGATGCTAGTTATACTGAGGATCGTGTGCAACCACGGTGAGCGAGCACAGTGAGCGCCCCCACGCGAGAGCGGATCGTGCTCGCCAGTGCCGAGCTCTTCCGACGCCAGGGCTATGTCGGCACGGGCGTCAAGCAGATTGTCTCTGAGGCAAAGGCGCCGTTTGGATCTCTCTATCACTTCTTTCCAGGCGGCAAGGAGCAGCTTGGGAGTGAGGTCATCCGCACCTCTGGGGCGATGTATGGGCTGCTGCTTCCAGCCATCTTCGAGAACGCTCCTGACCTCATCACCGGCACCGAGCAATTCTTCGCCCTGGCCGCCCAGCACCTACGTGAAAGTGACTACGAGGACGCCTGTCCAATCGCCACGGTGGCACTCGAGGTCTCGAGCTCGAGCGAGCCACTGCGCGAGGCCTGCGCTGAGGTATTCAACGACTGGATCTCGGCCGGGACTGAGCGGCTGGCCTCATATGGTCTGTCGCCAGAGAGCGCTCGAGAGCTCGTGAGCTCGATCCTGTGCCTGCTCGAGGGCGCATTCATCTTCGCCCGCGCGATGCGTAGCCCGGAGCCGCTCGAAGTCGCCGGCCGGGCCGCCGTAGCACTGGCCGAAGAAGCGCTGCTCAGATCCGAGACCCCCAGAGGAGGTCGAAATGGCTGACTTTCCCGCACCGACAGAGGGGTTGCTCCTCACTCACTTCATCGTGTCGAGCAACGTTGAACGCTCTCGCGATTTCTACACGAGCGTCCTCGGAGGCGAGCTCGTGCTCGACGGCGAGCCCTCGATCGTTGCGCTCGCGAACGGCTGGATCATCATCAACGTCGGCGGAGGCCCGACAGACGACAAGCCGACCGTGACGCTTGACGCGCCGAGCGACCCGGACCGTGTCAGCAGCTTTCTCAATATCCGTGTGGCGGATATCGCATCGACATATGAGGAGTGGGGGCGGCGCGGTGCCAAGTTCCTCACGCCGCCAAAGGATCATGGAGCTGAGATCCGGTGCTACATCCGAGATCCAGATGGCCATCTCATCGAGATCGGCCAGGCCACGGGTTTCCTCAGTCGCTTGACGGGCTGACACGCCATCGTGCTCCGCTCCCGGCTCTCAATCCCCCAGCTGTCTTTCGCCTCCCACTGCTACAGCTCGTGTCGCCCCCACCGGCCTAACGTGATTTGCGGCCATGCGAGAAAAGGACGGGACGGCTGCACGGGTGAGGGGCTCTGATCAGCAGTGCCCCTCGACGGGATCCTCGGCGACAGCGGCGGCGCAGTCGGCGACGGCCGAGGCGCAGTCCACGACGTGGCTCGTTGTCGCCTGCTGGAGCAGGCTATAGAGGGTCTCACGCTGCTCGGCGTCGAGCGCTCCCAGCACCTCGTCCTCGGCGGCGGCGAGCGCTGACTCGGCGTCTGTCAGGCGCTGGGATCCATCGCCGGTCAGCTCGACGATGTGGCGGCGGCGGTCCTTCCTCGAGCGGCGGCGCAGGATCAGTCCGTCGGCCTCGAGCTGGTTGAGCAAACCGATCAGGTTCGTTCGATCGGTCTGCAGTGCGGCCGCGAGTGTCTGCTGGGAGGGGCTGCCGTGGTCGCGCAGGATCGTCAGCGCGACGAGGTGGCGCGGGCGCAGGCCGAGCGGCGCTAGCGCCGACTCAGCGCGCAGCCTCATGAGGCGCGCGAGGTGGTCCAGCAACGCGGAGGAACGATGGCGTGAGGCGGTCGTGACGATGATTACAAGTGTAGAGCATCTGGCAACTCTGTTGTGTGCTACACCTGAGTTGCAAATAACAAACGACTTGTAAGGGACGACAATACATGGCACATCTCCTTCACATCGACTCGAGCGTCCAGGGCGAGCTGTCTGTCAGTCGCGCGCTCACCGCGCGCGTCGCGAAGGTATGGCGCGCGGCCAATCCGGGCGGCACTGTCACCTACCGTGACCTCGGCGCCGAGCCGTTGCCGCACTTCACCAGCGAGACGGGCCGCGCGCGGATGGTGCCGGCGCAGGAGCGCACACCGGCCGAGGCCGCCTCGTGGGAGTTGACGGAGCGGGTCGTGGGAGAGGTGCTCGCAGCGGACACGATCGTGCTCGGGCTGCCGATCTACAACTTCGGCCCTCCGAGCAGCGTGAAGTCGTGGGTCGACCATCTGATCGCACCGGGACTGTCGATCGACGCCGCAACCCATGTTGGGCTGCTCAGCGGTCGTGACATGCTCGTGCTGGCGTCCAAAGGCGGCGGCTACCAACCGGGCACGCCGCGCGAGGGCTGGGACCACGCCGAGCCGTGGCTACCGCACGGACTGAGCTTGACGGGCCTTGAGCCGCGCTTCATCACCGTTGAACTGACGCTCGCCGGCACCAACCCACAGATGGCCGAGCTGAAGCCGCTCGCGGCCGAGAGCCTCGCGGCAGCCGAGCGTGAGATCGACGCGCAGTGGTCGTCTGTCGCCGCGTAGGTGAAGTCGACGCTCTCCGTGAGCCAGTAACGCTAACCAGCGGCTACCCGGAGAACGTCGAACATGACTAGCTCTCGTAAGTTGCTGTACGAGTAAGGAAGCCGGCTGTCGGGCATATGTGTGCCGCTAGGCTGAGCGGCTGATGAGTGACGCTGAGCGTTTGACGTGGTCCCGTATTCAGGCCTTGGCGTTGGCGGGCTTGGAGGAGTCTTTGGAGCGCCTGATGCGCGAGGGCAAGGGTGAGTTGTTGGCACGAGACTCGGTGTCGTGGCCGCGTGCGGGTGAGGATTTGGAGGTGTGGGTTGATGCGATCAGACGGTGGACGGATCAGGAGTTCTATGTCGTGGACACGGATCTCGGGGCAGGGGCGCGTGCGGAGGACCGGCATGTTGTGAAGCTCAAGCGCTTTGCGGGTAGACGCGTGTGGTTGCGGGTGCCGCGAGAGACCCGCAGTGCGCTGGGAGATGTAGCGAGCGTCCGTGTGTTCTGTGTCTCGGATATCGAGATCATGTTGGCGCGGGCGCTGCTGGCGGCGTTGCGGGGCGCCAAGCGGGGAGCGTTGCTGGAGCAGTTGCTCAACGCCGCTGGACGGATGCCGTCGTGGTCTGCTGGGAGGGTGCGGGTTGAGGGACGGTTGAATGAGGGTCAGCGATGTGCGTTGACGGCGATGACGAGTCCTGGGGGATGTTTTGTGTGGGGTCCGCCGGGTACGGGCAAGACGACGGTGATCCTCGAGGCGGTGAGGGATGCGCTGGCGCATGGCCGCTCAGTGCTCCTCGCCTCGCACACGCATGTGGCGGTTGACAACGTGCTCGAGGGCTTGATCGGGCCGGCTTCACGGAAGGATCCGGGCTGGTCGTGTGGGGATGTGATCCGGATTGCAAGCCCGAGCACGCTGGAGAAGGTCTCTGCGAAGGTCACCGCGCATCCCTGCTTGCTGCTGGACCAGGCGGTGGCGGAGTTGACTGGGAGCAAGGCGCGGCAGGCCGATCTGGATGAGCGCCGGAAGGCGAACCAGGAGGCTGAGGCAAGGACGGCGCTGGCCGTGGCGATCGAGGATCTGGTGGGTGTCGATGTAAGTGGCCTCGCGGATGCTCAGCGCGCTCTCGCCGCGCAACAGGAGATCACGCAGATGCAAGCGGAGATCGATGCGATCGACGAGCGATTGCTGGACCTGCGGGAGCGCGAGGCAAAGCACAGAGCGGCTGCCGCGGAGAGCTGCGTCGATGGGGAGGAGCTGGATAGCGCGCAGGCGCGCTTGGTGCGCGCTCGCCAGGCGCGGGATGACGCGGCGCATACAGTGCAAGAGGCAATCGTCACGGTGCGCGCACGCGAACGTGACCATGACGGGCTCCAGGAGCGTTTGGATCGAGCTCACCAAGGCGTGGGGCAGGGCGTGGCGCGCATATTGGCGTTTGTGCGCGATCGGCGGGAGCGATCGGTCGTGGAGCTCGAAGCCCAGCTCGCAGAGGCGCGGGCCGTTGTCCAGGACGCCCAAGCGTTGCACGAGGCGTGTACCGAGAAGCGTCTCGCGCGGGGCGCCGAAACCGCTGAGCTGGAGGCGGCGCTTCGGCAACTGACAGAGCGCCGGGAGCGCGCGCTGCGCGAAACCCGCCAGGCGGACGAGCTGGCAGAGGATGCTGAGGTGGAGCGCTTCGAGCGCGAGGAGCTGCGCGAGAGCTTGGGGGAGCTTCAGGAGATCGCGGCGAGCGTTTCAGACCCGGATGCGCTTCTCGCGACAGCGCAGCGTGAAGGTTGGCTCGAGCAGATCGCCGAGCGGGATGCTCTGAACGAGCGCGTCGTCGTGCTGGAGGAGGAGCTCGAGGAGATCCAGCGTGAGCAGGCGCGGTTGCGTGATGATCTCGCGCGCGAACGCGCACGCTTACTCGCTGAGGCCCCAGTAATAGCGTGCACGCTGGCGGCGCTGTCGATGGGACCAGCGCTGCTCGAGCGGCGTTTTGATGTGGTGATCCTGGATGAGGTCGCGAGTATCGAGCCGGCGTACGTCGTGTATGCGGGTTCGCGCGCGAACCGCACGCTCGCGCTCGTCGGCGATTTCCTGCAGAACGCGCCGATCGCAGACGCGCGGGACACGCCCACGGAGCAGGACCGCCCGATCGCGGACTGGCAAAAGCGCGACGTGTTCTACCTGGCCGGCATCCACGATCGCGAGAGCGCCGAGCGCCATCCCCGCTGCGTCGCGTTGAGCACCCAGTACCGCTACCCGCCGCTGATCGCAAAGACCGTAAACGCGTTCTGTTATGACGGGCTGCTGGAGAGCGATCACGACGCCCCGGAGGCAGTGGGGCCGGTCGTGACGCTGATCGATACCTCCCGGCATCCGGGTAAGCGCCTGGTCCCCGAAGGAGGCTCGTGGTGGTATCAGCTCGGTCTGGACCTGCTCGCCGTCGTTGCCCTGGAACCGGACACACCCGCAAATGACACCGGCATGGTCTGTCCCTACCGCGCGCACGCCAATCGCGCCGCAAGGCGCTCCGACCGGGATGGACTCGGGGTGGCCTGCGGTACCGCGCATCGCTTCCAGGGCCGCGAGTTCGACACAGTGATCGTCGATCTCATGCAGGACGATCAGCCACGCTGGGCGGGGGTCGCGGACCTCCACGGCACAGAGCGCCAGATAGCCGCCGCGAAGCTGCTCAACGTCGCGCTGACCCGCACCAAGCGCCACCTGTATCTGATCGGTGACTGGGACTTCGTCCAGCGCTACGACTCGCCAGGCATGCGCGCACTCGCCGCGCTGGATGGCGAGCCCGGATTCCGCGTGATCGATGCAACCAGCATGCTCTGAGCGTTTCAGCCGCCGGCGGTTCGTGCCGATATTGGTTGGGTGATATCCCGGCTCCAGCGGTCGTCTGCGTGCTTCCCTGCGGCGACCCGGTGGAGCATGGGGGCGCGTGCCGTTCTGGCCTGCGCCGTCCTCGTGGCCACGATCGCCGCGCCGTCGGCCGCCGGTGCGACGAACGGAGCATCCCATGCTCTGCGGCGCCAGCGCGCGCATGCTGCGGTCGTCGGCGGCCAGGCCGCGGAACCCGGCACGTTCCCGTGGATGGCGTACGTTCTCGACTTTCGCGGCAACGAGGTGGGCCAGTGCTCCGGGACAGTCGTCGCGCCGAACCTGGTCTTGACGGCCGGCCATTGCGTCGAGAACGTACAGACCGGTGTCGTCAACGAAGCCTCGGGCTACCGGGTCATGACCGGCAACGTGGATTGGGCCGCGCCTGAATCCGAAAAACAGGTGTCAGATGTCATCAGGGTGATCCCTTGTCCCTGCTTTGATCGTCACACGACGGTTGGCGACGTCGCGCTGCTGCAGCTGTCCACTCCCACAACGGCGCCGGTCGCCACGCTTGCCTCGACGCCGCATGGAGGGACAGGGGCGCTCCTTGCCGGATGGGGTGAGACATACTTCCAAGAGGACACCCCGGTCGAACAGCTGCAATGGGCGCGGACGGTCGTGCAGCGCCCGGAAGTCTGCGAACGCGAAGCGCCCCCGTTCAGCCCGGCGAGCGAGGTCTGCGCGATCGACCCGCCCGACCGCCAGACGGGCGGGTGCAACGGGGACAGCGGTGGCCCGCTGCTCATGACAGAACCATCAGCGGTCGGGGGCATGGTGCAGATCGGCGTCGCGAGCCACGTGTACAACGAATGCGCCACCACCAGCCCCTCCGTGTTCACGCGTGTCGACGCGATCTCGGCCTGGGTAAGAGGCTGGGCGCAGGCGCTCGCGAGCGCTCCGCCCGCCTCGGCCTCGCTGCCGGGCGATACCGTCGCGGCGCCCACCCTCCCCGGCATCGCCAGCAGCCGCTCGGTCAGTCTCGGAAGTGGCGCCCTCTCGCTCGTGCTCGCCTGCGACGGCGAGGGCGGGGTCTGCAGCGGCGAAGCCGAGGCGACCGTCACGGTGCGAGTGGAGCTCATCGCGCGGCGCGGCGGCAGCAGGCAGATCGTATCCAGGCGTACCCGCAAGGTAACGCTCGCCAATGTGGACTTCGCGATCGCGCCCGGCGCGAGCGTCTCGGACAGCTCTCCGCTCTCCCCCCAGAACCGCGCGCTGCTGTCCCGTCTCGGCGGCGGACCGCTCGACGTGACGCTGAGTGGCCGAGGCGTCACCACCGCGTCATTACGCTTGAGCCCGCCGGCGGCCAGATAGCCCAGCGATGAGGAGTCGGCTTGCCATCCGGGTCGCGGAAAGTAAACATCGGTGGCTGGTCGAGTACTGAACGAGCGGGAGTCTGCGAGGGGGTCTGCGCGCGAGTAGAGTCCAGAAGATGACGTTCGTTCTGCTCACCGGAGCCACTCGCGGCATCGGCCGCGCCGCGGCGATCGAACTCGCCAAAGAAGGCGCCGAGGTAGCCCTCGTCGGCCGCGACGCCGAGCGCGTTAGCGCCGTCGCACGGGAGGCCAGGGCGGCCGGTGGGGGCGCGCCGGTCCACGAGCACGTCGCCGACTTGATGCTGATGGCCGACGTTCGCACGCTCGCGGAGGAGGTTCGCGAGCGCTACGGGCAGATCGACGTGCTGGCGAACAACGCCGGAGCGCTGTTCGCCTCGCGCAAGGTGACGGCGGAGGGCTTCGAGCAGACGTTTGCGCTGGACCATCTCTCACCGTTTTTGCTTACCAACCTGCTACTCGATCGCCTGGCGGGCGGGCGCGTCGTGACCACGGCCTCCGACGCCCACAAAGCAGGCAAGCTGGATCTCGACGACCTGCAGTCGGAGAAGTCCTACGCGGCGATGCGCGTATACGGAACGGCGAAGCTCTGCAACATCCTCTTCACGCGCGAGCTGGCCAGACGCGCGCCGCAGCTGCACGCGAACTGCTTTCACCCCGGTGTCGTGCGCACCGGCTTCGGTAAGAACGACAACGGGATCTGGAAGGTCCTCACAACACTCGGCTCGCCCTTCTTCCGCTCTTCCAGCCGCGGCGCCCGCTCACTGGTCTGGCTCTCGCTCTCAGAGGAGGCCGGCGCGCTCACCGGCGAGTACGTCCAGGACGAGAAGGTGCTGCAGCCCAGCGGCCAGGCCCGGGACGAGATTCTCGCCGAGGGCCTGTGGGAGCACAGCGCCCAGCTGGTCGGCCTTCCCGTCGACACGCTCGCCTGACGAGGAGGATCGAATGGGAAGGATCGTCGTAACGGAGTTTGTCTCGCTCGACGGGGTCATGGAGGCTCCCGGCGGAGGCGAGGACTACGAGCACGCGGGGTGGACCTTCCAGATCCCACGCGGCGAGGAGGGGGACAAGTTCAAGCTCGACGAGGCTCTGGGCGCCGAGGCCCTGCTGCTGGGGCGGGTGACCTATGAGGGCTTTGCCGCGGCGTGGCCGTCGATGCAGGGGGAGTTCGCGGACAAGTTCAACGGGATGCCGAAGTACGTCGTCTCCTCGACCCTGCGCGACCCGGAGTGGAACAACTCGACCGTGCTCTCGGGCGACGTGGTCGAGGAGGTCGCGAAGCTGAAGGAGCAGCCTGGTGGCGAGATCGTGGTCAACGGCAGCGCTAGGCTCGTGCAGACGCTGCTCGAGCACGACCTCGTCGACGAGCTACGGCTGATGGTCTTCCCCGTGATCCTGGGCAGCGGCAAGCGCCTGTTCGGCTCGAAGAGCGACAAACAGCGTCTGCGGCTGACGGACTCGCAGATCGTCGGCGAGGGCATTGCGATCCTGACCTACGAGCGCTAACTACGCTAGGCCGCGATGGAGCTCGAGCAGGCGATCCGCAGCCGGCGCACACACAAGGCGTTCGGCCCCGACCCGGTCGCGCCTGAGGTGTTGGAAGAGCTGTTCGAGCTGGCGCGCTGGGCGCCGAACCACAACCTGACAAACCCCTGGCGCTTCCGGGTTTTGGGACCGCGGACACTTGCACGGCTGAAGGTGCTCGCCGAGGAGCTCTCCCCCGGCTCCGCAAGCAAGCTCGATCGCGCCCCGACGCTCGTCGTCGTGTCGGTCCTGCGCACGGGCGACGAGGCCCAGCGGGCCGACGACCTGCTCGCGAGCGCGGTCGCCGCGTACCTGGTGTTGCTCGCCGCGCACGGCCGCGGCCTCGCCGGGTACTGGCGCAGCGTGCCGCTGCTGGTCTCGCCTGCGGGGAGGGAGGCGCTGGCGCTCGACGCGGCCGAGCGGCCGATCGGGCTGCTGCATCTCGGCCGCCCCCGCCAGGAGCAGCGTGTGCCCGAGCGGGCGCCGGTCGCGGACTTCGCGCGCTACCTGCCGTAGGTGTGCAAGGACGCGGCGGGCTACCCGACGAGTTGTGGCGCCAAGGCGAGGCTCGGCGTCTCGGCTGGCTTCTCGGTCTCGATGCGCGACGGTTCCGGCGCGGCCACCACGCGGTTGCGGCCCGTGCGCTTGGCCTCGTACAGGGCCTCGTCCGCCGCCTTGAACAGCGAGTCGTAGTCGACCTGAGCGCCGCGCGCGGCGCTCACGCCGAGGGAGATCGTGATCGGGATGTCCGTCGGCCGCGCCTGCTCGACGGCCTCGCGCAGGCGCTCGGCGACTTCCTGCCCGGCCCGCAGGCCGATGCCGGGAAGCACGGTCAGGAACTCCTCGCCGCCCAGTCGGTATACGAGCTCGAACGAGCGCAGCCGCTTGCGCAGCTCATAGGCGATGTCGCGCAGGACCGCATCGCCGCAGTCGTGACCGTGCTGGTCGTTGATCTCCTTGAAGCAGTCGACATCGCACAGCACCAGGCATACGGGCTGGCCGGTCAGCCGCGCCTGATGGGAGATCTCCAGGAAGCGCGGCACGAGCGCGTGGCGGTTGAGCAGGCCCGTGAGGGGATCGAGGATCGCCTCGTCGCGGTGATGCAGCTCGGCCGCCTGCAGTGCCCAGACGATCGAGACGACCCCCGTCAGCAGCGCGAGCACGGCGATCAGCGGCACGGGATCCTCGAGTGCCCACTGCGGGTGCACGCCGACTGAGGCGGCAAGCGTGATGACGATCGTCAGCACGAGCGCCGCGATCACGACCCGGGGGCGAAAGCGCGCGGCGACCATGCCCGCGGGCAGCACCATCCAGGCCAGCACCGGACTGCGCGGGCCTCCGCTGAGCGCGATTCCCGCGCCGATTATGAGCATCGTGATCACGATCGCAATCGCGCTCACACGCTCCGGATTGGCACTCTTTGCGATCGTGCGGTCGACGTGCCAGAAGTTGAGCGCCGATAGTGCAAACAGGATCAGCGTCCACCAGCCGATCCACGGTGCGGAGATCACGAGTGCGATACCGATCGCCAGTGAGCCGACGCGGCGAATCGTGCGCACGCGGTCGTTGGCGTCCACGACGCGACTGCGGTCGAGCTCCGTCGGGCATAGCCATGAAGCCCCGAACATAAGTACGTTCATCGGAAGCAGGTTTGTGCCGATATAGCTGAGGTGTTCAATATGGACAACTTGACGGCGCCCGCCGCACCGGGGTTTGGGCCTCGGTGGCGCCGCGCGCTGTACCCGCGACGCTTGGCGCACGCGCGTCTGCGCGCGCGAGAGAACGACTCGGCTTTTGGCTTTGGCGCCCGCCTGTTCGCGGCGGTCGCGCTCACCTTCGCGCTGATCGGCGTGGTCGGCTACATCCTGATCGATCGCAATCTCGAGCACCACCAGATCAAGAGCTACTCCGAATCTCAGCGGGCCGACGCCCAGGGCTTCGAAGACATCGGCGTCGATGCCCCCTCACATGCGGAGGCGGTCCGCCAGATCGACCGGTTGCTCGATGTGATCGGCCACCGCCCCGGCACGCTGGAGGCGGTCCTGATCGATCAGCGGCACGTGATCACAGCGGCGGCCGAGAAGGGCCTGATCGGGACCACGGACACCGACCCGCGGATCGGCGCGGCGCTCGAACATGGGACCTCTTATGCCGGCCGCGAGGGCGAGCAGGCGAAGGACCGCAAGAACTTTGAGTTCGTCGTCCCCGTCGAGCCTGCCCGGCGGTCGTTACGCCTACGAGGTCACCTACGATCACCGCACCTACGACGCGCAGCTGCACGACGTGCGCATGGTGCTCCTGCTAGTCGGCTTGCTTGCGCTGTTTGGTGGCGGCGCCATCTTCTATCTCGTCGGCGGGCGGGTACTGATGCGCGATCATCGCCGGGCGTTGCAGCGCGCCACGCGCGATGGGCTGACCGACCTGCCCAATCAGCGCGCCTTCCAGGACGAGCTCCCCCAGGCGGTCGCCTCCGCGGCTCGCTACCAGGATCCTTTGGCGTTGGTCGTGCTCGACGTCGACGACTTCAAGTTCATCAACGACCATCACGGCCATCCGCACGGTGATTCGGTGCTGAGGCGTGTGGCCGAGGTGCTGCGCGAGGCCAGGCCCGGAGACCGCCCCTACCGGATCGGGGGCGATGAGTTCGCGCTGCTCTTGGCGCACACGGACTCTGACGGCGCCCGCACGCTCGCGCGCCGGCTGAGTCGCGGCTTCACCGAGGCCGGCATCGAGGTCAGCGTCGGCGTGAGCGCCCTGCGTTCCGGGGGACTGGAATCGCCTGCGGCAGACTGGGAATCGCCTGCGGTGGGCCGGGAATCGGCCGCGGCGGGCCGGGCGGACACGTTGCGCGCCGAGGCCGACGCCGCGCTGTACGAGGCCAAGCGCCAGGGCGGCCACCGCAGCGCGCACTTCGACGACATCCGCGAGCACGTGGTCGTGACCAGCACCGCGAAGAAGGAAGCCGTTCGCGCGCTGCTCGACGAGGGAGGCTTTGAGACCGTGTTCCAACCGATCTGGGACTTCGCGGCGGAGACGCTGCTCGGTGTGGAGGCGCTGATGCGCCCCGATTCCCGATACGGGCTGAGCGGCGCGGGCGAAGCGTTCGACGTCGCCGAGCAGCTTGGGCGCGTCCACCAGCTCGACATGCTCTGCGTGCAGAGCGCTCTGCACGCTGTACCGGAGCTGCGGGACGGCGTGCTGCTGTTCATCAACCTCTCGCCCCACACGCTCGACCTCGATTCCGCGCGCAATGACTGGGTGCGCTTGGCGGTCGAAGGGGCCGGGCGCTCGCCGTCGCAGGTCGTGATCGAGGTGACTGAGCGCTTCGGCGGACGCACGGCGGCCGTCGTCAAGTGCCTGCAGCGGCTACGCAAGCAGGGGTTCAAGACCGCGCTCGACAACGTCGGCACGGGCAACTCGGGCCTCGAGATGCTGCGCAAGGTCGAGGCCGAGTTCGTCAAGCTCGACCCTTCGATCGTAATCGCCGCCCCGACCGATCCGAGCGCCCGCGCGGTGCTGCTTGCGATGGCGACGTTCGCCCGCCAGACCGGCTCGTTCGTGATCGCCGAGGGCGTCGAAGACGAGGAGACGCTGAGGTTCCTGCGCTCGATCGACGTACAAGACCTCTACGCCGACACGATCATCCAGGGCGGCCAGGGCGGCGAACTCGGCTCGCCTTCGCCGGTCATGCCGTCAGGTGTCCTGACCCCGCTGCGCGGCTCCCGCGCAACTGTTTGACGCTCCCATCCGGGCCTGCCGCCTGGCACCGCTAGCCTGTCGGGCCGTGCTCGTACCCAGAGATGACATACGCAACGTCGCGATCGTCGCGCACGTCGACCATGGCAAGACGACGCTGGTCGACGCGATGCTGTGGCAGTCGGGCGCGTTCAGGGTCGGCCAGGACGTGGCGACGCGGGTGCTCGACTCGATGGACCTGGAGCGCGAGAAGGGGATCACGATCCTCGCGAAGAACACGTCGCTGCGCTACCGAGACGTGAAGCTCAACATCATCGACACGCCCGGGCACGCGGACTTCGGCGGCGAGGTCGAGCGCGGGCTGACGATGGTCGACGGGGTGCTGCTGCTGGTCGACGCCGAGCGAGGGCCCGCTGCCGCAGACGCGCTTCGTGCTGCGCAAGGCGCTGGAGGCGAAGCTGCCGGTGATCCTCGTGATCAACAAGGTCGACCGCCCGGACGCGCGCGTGGCGGAGGTCGTCGACGAGGTGTACGAGCTGTTCCTCGACCTCGACGCCGACGAGCAGCAGATCGACTTCCCGATCGTGTACTGCAACGCGAAGGCGGGCGTGGCATCGCTGAAGTACGACCCGGCGCACGCGATCGAGGAGCGCGACCTGAGCCCGCTGCTGGACCTGCTGCTGGAGCGGATCCCGGCGCCGCTGTATGACCCCGAGCACCCGCTGCAGGCGCTCGTGACGAACCTCGACGCCTCGCCCTACGTCGGCCGCCTCGCGCTGTGTCGCGTGCAGGCACGGGAACATCAAGAAGGGCCAGCAGATCGCCTGGTGCCGCGCCGACGGGAGCATCCAGAAAGCGCAGGTCGCCGAGCTGTACGTGACCGATGCGCTCGACCGCGTCGACGCCGAGGAAGCGGGGCCGGGCGAGATCATCGCCGTGGCGGGGATCGCCGAGGTGACGATCGGCGAGACGCTGGCCGATCCGGACGATCCCCGGCCGCTGCCGGTGATCACGGTCGACGAACCGGCGATGTCGATCACGATCGGCGCGAACACCTCGCCGCTGGCCGGGAAAGACGGGAGCAAGCTGACGGCCCGGCAGATCGAGGCGCGCTTGGAGCAGGAGCTCGTCGGCAACGTCTCGCTGCGCGTGCAGCGAGACGGCCCGGCCGGACACCTACGAGGTGCAGGGCCGGGGCGAGCTGCAGCTGGCGGTGCTGGTGGAGATCATGCGCCGCGAGGGCTTCGAGCTGACTGTCGGGCAGCCGCACGTGGTCGAGCAGCTGATCGACGGCAAGCGCCACGAGCCCGTCGAGCGCCTGTCGGTGGACGTGCCCGAGGAGCACGTCGGCACGGTCACGCAGCTGCTGGCCGCGCGGAAAGGCCGGATGGAGCACATGATCAACCACGGCACGGGCTGGGTGCGGCTGGAGTACCTGGTGCCCGCGCGCGGGCTGATCGGCTTCAGGACGGAGTTCCTGACGGAGACGCGGGGCACGGGGATCATGCACCACGTGTTCGACCGCTGGGAGCCGTGGGCGGGCGAGCTGCTTGACGCGCCAGAGCGGCGTGCTCGTGGCCGACCGCCGCGGCGCGACGGTCACCTTCTCGCTGTTCACCCTGCAGGAGCGGGGCTCTCTGTTCGTCGGCCCCGGCGAGGAGGTCTACGAGGGGATGATCATCGGCGAGAACGCGCGCTCAGAGGACCTCGACGTGAACCCGGTGAAGGAGAAGCACCTGACGAACATGCGCTCTTCGACCTCCGATGTGCTCGTGCGGCTGGACGCGCATCGCAAACTGACGCTCGACGAGGCGCTTGGAGTTCGTGCGCGAGGACGAGTGCGTGGAGGTCACGCCGGAGAACGTGCGGATGCGAAAGGTCGTGCTGGGAAAGACCGAGCGGATGAAGACGGCGCGCCAGGCGCGCAAGTGAGGCGATAGGCTCCAGCGCGTGAGCAGATCGACGAGAGTCCCCCGGATCGCGGTGTTGGTCGCAATCTTGACGTTGGCAATCGCCACGGGCGCGAGCGCCGCGACCGTGATCCACTTCCAGCCCGAGAGCGTGTCGGCGCTGACTGTGCAGTTGCACCACCACGAAGTGCACGCGGTGACGTTCCATTCGACGCCCGCGCCGGGACACGTGCACGTGTCGATGAACGACGGCCGGCACTTCACCGTTGTTTATACCGCCAACGAAGAAGCGCAGCTCGTGGCGTTGGCCCGCGCGAACGGCGCGCGCTACGCGGTCGCCGTGGCCAAGCCGAAAGCCGCCGCGAAACCGGTGCACCACACCCTGCGCTACGTCGCGGGCGGGATCCTGGTGCTCGTGATCGTTGTGGTCGCGGCCGTCTTGCTCGTGGATCGCCGTAGGAAGCTCAGTGAAGAGGGCGAAACGCCCCCCACGCAGAGCCAACCTTCCCAGTAACCCTCTCCGACCGTCGCTCCCGATCTTCCCCCTTGGAGGGCGGACGAAAGTTGCCGCTTTGATCAGGGCAAGAATAAGACTTAGTCTTGTGATAGGTTGCAATGGTGATGAGGTCAAAGCAGTCGGTGAGGAGCTCCCGCTCCACAAGGAACGGGCTTGCGCACAGGCGTCCACGTACCGTGTTGGCGGTGATCCTCGTGTTGGGGGCCGCGTGCGTCGCCGGTTGTGACAAGAGCGATCCGGGTGCCGGCACGGCGACGGGTGGCCGCCTGCAGGTCGTCGCGGCGGAGAACTTCTGGGGGAGCATCGCCGCGCAGCTCGGCGGGGACCGCACGCAGGTGAGCAGCATCATCGTCAATCCCAGCACCGACCCGCACAGCTACGAACCGTCCGCCAAGGACGCGCGCACGATCGCGGGGGCGAAGCTGGCGATCGTGAACGGGATCGGCTACGACAACTGGGCGCCGAAGCTGCTGGCCGCCAGCCCATTGGCGGGGCGCACGGTGCTGAACGTCGGCGATCTACTCGTGCTGAAGGAAGGCGATAACCCCCATCAGTGGTACTCGCCGGCGAGCGTGCAGAAGGTGATCGCGCAGATCGTGGCCGATTACGACAGGCTCGATCCGGCAGGCGCCGCGTACTACGCGCAGCGCGAGCGGACGTTCGAGACCGTCGATCTCGCCAACTACGACAAGTTGCGGCAGGAGATCAGGGAAAGGTACGCGGGCATCGCCGGTGGGCTACAGCGAGAGCATCTTTAGGCCACTGGGCGAAGACCTTCACCTGAGGTTGTTGACTCCGTACAGCTTTGCAAAGGCGGTCGCCGAGGGCACCGATGTGACCGCGGAAGACAAGCAGGCCGTCGACCGCAAGGCGGAAGATCGGCGGATAAAGGTGTGGGTGTTCAACAGCCAGAACGTGACGCCGGACGTGCAGCGCGTGAACGAGCTGGCGAAAGCCGCGGGCATCCCGATCGCGACGGTCACGGAGACGCTCGACCCGGCGGGGGACACGTTCGAGCAGTGGCAGGTGGTGGAGCTGGAAGGGCTGATGCGGGCGCTGGAAGAGGCGACGGGGTAACTGTGATCGCGGACATGGCCTCCGCATCTCCCGCGCCCTCCCCATTCCCACCGGCGGTAAAGCTGAGCGGCGCGGCGGTCCGGCTGGGCGGGAAGACGATCTGGAGCGGAGTCGATATCGCGGTGCGGGACGGCGAGTTCGTCGCGGTGCTAGGGGCGAACGGATCGGGCAAGTCGACGCTACTGAAGACGGTGCTCGGCGCGCTGGGACTGGCGGCGGGCGAGGTGAGCGTGCTGGGGCGGCCGGCGGGACGGGAGAACGCGGGGATCGGGTATCTGCCGCAGCGGCGTTCGTTTGACTCGGGCACGCGGTTGCGCGGCTCAGACGTGGTGCGGCTGGGTCTGGACGGCGACCGTTGGGGATTGCCGCTGCCGTTCTCCTTCGCGAGGCCCGACTCGCGCAGGGGACGGGCCAGACGGCGGATCGAGGAGGTGATCGAGCTGGTCGGTGCGCGCGAGTACGCGGATCGCCCGATCGGCGAGCTCTCAGGCGGCGAGCAGCAACGGCTGTTGATCGCCCAGGCGCTCGTGCGCCGACCGAAGCTGCTGCTGCTGGACGAGCCGCTCGACAGCCTCGACCTGCCCAACCAGGCGGTCGTGGCCGCGCTTGTGCACGAGATCTGCAAAGGCGAGGGCGTGGCCGTGCTGCTCGTCGCCCACGACGTGAACCCGCTGCTGCCCTACCTGGACAGGGTCGTATACCTCGCGGCCGGGCAGGCGGTGGCGGGGCCTGTGGAGCAGGTGATCACAGGCGAGACGCTGACGGGGCTGTACGGGCTACCGGTGGAGGTGCTGAAAGCGAGCGACGGGCGGCTGGTTGTCGTGGGACAGCCCGAGGCGCCGGCTCATCATCACGACCGTCATTCCCACGATCACGGAGGGCACGGAGACGAGCATGGGCACTGACCCGCACTTGACTTGGAACCTCGTGCGCGATGTGAGCGAGGTGCTCGAATACCACTTTATGGTCAACGCGCTGCTGGCGGGCAGCGTGGTCGCGGTGACGGCGGGGCTACTGGGTTGGCTGATGGTCCTGCGCAGGGAGACGTTCGCCGGGCATACGCTGTCGATGATGGCCTTCCCTGGCGCCGCGGGCGCGGCGCTGATCGGCGTGGCGGCCACATGGGGCTACTTCGTGTTCTGCGTCGCGGGGGGGCTGGTGATCGGTCGGTTCTCGGGAGGACGGGGACGATCGTGGAGTGAGCAGTCGGCGGTAATCGGCTCCGTTCAGGCGCTCGCGCTGGGGCTGGGTTTCCTGTTCGTGAGCCTGTACGGAGGCGTGCTCGGCGACCTGGACAACCTGCTGTTCGGGACGTTCTTGGGCATCTCAGACGGGCAGGTGCTCGTTCTGCTGGCGGTCGCGGTCGTGGCGATAGCCGCGCTCGCGGTGTTGGGCCGCCCGCTGCTGTTCGCCTCGGTCGACGCGGATGTGGCGAGCGCGCGGGGCGTGCCGGTGCAGGGCCTTGGGGGTCATGTTCCTGGTGCTGCTCGGCCTGGCGGTGGCGGCGACGAGCCAGATCACGGGGGTGCTTGCTGGTGTTCGCGCTGCTCCTGATGCCGGCGGCGAGCGCGCAGGCGATCACCGCGCGACCGGCGCTGAGCCTCGCGCTGACGGTCGCGATCGGCCTCGTGGTCGTGTGGCTCGGATTGGGGATCGCCTACTTCTCCATCTATCCGGCGGGGTTCTTCGTGACGAGCATCTCGTTCGCGATCTACGTCGGCGTGCAGGTCGGAGCGTGGGCGCGGAGCACGGCACGGAGGGAAATCCAAATGTCCGAGCCACCAGCCGAGGGCGTGATCGCCTGATGTTCTCCCAGGAATTCATGCGCAACGCTTTGCTCGCGGGTACGTTCATCGCGCTGGCCTGCGGGGTCAGCGGCTGGTTCGTGGTGCTGCGCGGTCAGGTGTTCGCCGGCGACGCGCTCAGCCACGTCGCGTTCCCGGGCGCGCTGGCCGCCGCCGCCGCGGGCGTAGACGAGCGTGTCGGGCTGTTCGGCGCGACGATCGCGGTGGGCGCCGGGATCGGCCTGCTCGGACAGCGCTCGTTCGCCGGCGGTCGCGGGACGGTGGGAGCCGCGCCGGCCGACGACACGGCGATCGGCGCGGTGTTCACGTTTGTGCTCGGCCTGGGCGTGTTCTTCCTGACGCTGTTCAGCACGAGCTCCGGCGGCGGCTCGGGCATCCAGGCCGCGCACACCCTGTTCGGCTCGATCTTCGGTCTCGGCTCAGGCGAAGCGCGCCTGGCGGCCGTGATCGGGCTCGCGGCTGTGGGGCTGACGCTCGCGATCGCGCGCCCGCTGCTGTTCGCTTCGATCTCCCCGGACGTGGCCGGGGCGCGGGGCGTGCCGACGCGGCTGCTGGGCATCGGCTTCGTGATGCTGCTCGGGGTCGTCGCCGCCGAGGCGACGCAGGCGGTGGGAGCGCTGCTGCTGCTCGGGCTGCTTGCGGCTCCGGCGGCGGCCGCGCACAGGCTCGCGGGCAATCCGTACGCGGGGATCGCGCTCGGAGGGCTACTTGCGGTGGTCGGCGATGTGGGTCGGCCTGGCGCTTGGCTACGCCGTGCCGGGCTTGCCGCCGAGCACGGCGATCGTGACGATCGCCGTGGGTATGTACTACGCCTCTACCCTTGTGGCATGAGCACTCCCTTCCAGCATCTTTCGCATCCGAGCGAATCGCATGAATAGCCACGCCGCTACCGACAGCTGGGTAGAGCGCGCCGAGGCGACGCTGGCCGCGGCCGGGCACAAGCGCGGTGGCGCCCGCCGTGCGGTGGTGGAGCTGCTCGACGCTCAGCAGTGCGCGCTGACGGCGGTGGAGATCGAGGACGCGCTGCGTGGAGAGCGGCGCAGGGTGAGCCGCGCGAGCGTCTACAGGATCCTCGACGAGCTGGAGCGATTGCGGCTCGTGCAGCGCGTGGAGACCGGCCAGGCGATGGTCCGCTACGAGCGCGTGTGCGAGCACGAGGAGCACCACCACCATCTCGTGTGCGACAGCTGCGGTTTGGTGATGCCGTTCTCCGACGCGGCCCTGGAGAGCGCGATCGAAACGCTCAGCGAGCGCGTCCCCCTGAAGGTGTCCGAGCACGAGATCGTGCTGCACGGCTCGTGCTCTGATTGCGCCGCGTGATGCGGTCAGGCGGCTGATTCCACAGGTAGCTGAGCACGCAGCCGAGCACACCGACGGCGACCACGAGCAGTACCGGGCCGGAGTCCTCGGTGAGTGCTCCGATCACGCCCGCGGTCAGGCCGCCGGCGAGCGCGGCGAGCCAGGCGGGATCGCCGTCGACGGACGCGAGCAGGCGCTGGTGGTGGCGCACGCCGAGCGCTGAGACGATCAGCGCGAGCGCGGTCGCGAGCGGCATCGCGCCGTGCTTGAGCTCGTCGTAGGCGGCGGTGTAGCGGCGGACGATGATGTCGCGTATGTCGCCGGCTGAATGGGCATGAAGGACGCTGCCGGTGTAGTGGCCGGTGCCGTGCGCGGTGGTGAGATCGAGCGCGGCGAGCACCACCAGGCCCACGATGGGGCTGATCAGCACGATCAGCGCGCGCCTGCGGTGTTAGATGCCCGGGCAGCAGCAACACGGTGGCGACGGCCGTGCCGGCGCTCACGAGGATCACGCCGCCGACGCCCGCGCCGATCCGCGCCGAGCCCTCGATCACCGCGAGCACGATCCCGCTCACGGCCATCGTCGCGGCTGCCCGTCGTCCACGCACGGCCGGGTATAGCGCCGCGGCCACCGCCGCGAAGACGAGTACGGCGAGGCCCGACTTGAGCTCGTTGCCGATTCCGTAGAAGCGCACGCCGAGCTCTGGGTTGGGCCCGAGCAGCGAGCGCGCGAGCAGCTGCGTGCCGGCGAGCGCGTCGACGGTGAGCGCGACAACTGCCACGACCGCGGGCGCGAGCGGCGCGCGCGGCCAGCGCAGCAGCCGGTCGGTGAGCGCGCCGAGGCCGAAGCAGATCAGCACGAGCAGCGCGTCTTCGACCCCTCGACCGGGCGCGAGAGCCGCCGGGACGAGCACCGCCACCGGCGTCCACAGCAGCGCGAGGCCCCCCACGCGCGCCGCCCACGCGCGGACGCGAGTAGCGCCGCAGCGCAGAGCGCGGCGAGCATCAGCAACGCCCAGGCACCGAAGAGGCAGGCCAACGCCCTTAGGCGGCGACCGTAGATCACTTGCAGGCGCGCTTTGAACGAGCGCAGGTAGGCGCCGTTGAAGGAGCCGTCGAGCTCGATCGGCTTGCCGCGCATCTCGTCTGGAATGGCCAGCCCGAGGTGGCGGAGGATCGTCGGTGCGAGATCGACCGAGGCGATCAGCCCGCGCTGGTTGGTGGTCTGCGAGGTGAGCGTGTGTCCTCCGCCGAGTCCGCCAACGGCCACCCACAGCAGTTCGTTGCCGGGCGCGTCGGGCGCGCGCTGCACGACGATCTCGAGCTCCTCCGTGGGCCGCGCTGCGCTCAGCGCGCGCAGGTCGCTCAATCCGGCGAGCGCCCGTCGGGAGGTCGGCCACGACCAGCTGCTCGCGGGCGTTCAACGCGGCGATGCGTGCGGGCAGCGTCGCCGCCGAGCCGAGCGAGAGCGCCGCGATCCGGCCACCTCGGTCGGCCGTCGCCACCCCGTCCAGGTCGTTCTCCCCGGCGATGCCCACGATAGCCGGCGCCGCCGGGATCTGCGAGGCGAGCAGCCCCGGTTCGAGGATCTGCGGCGCATTGCGCGCGCGCTGCAGCGCGGCCTGCCACTCCTCGACCACCGCGCCGGCGTCGTGCGGTCTCGAGCGACAGGGCGGGCGGACGCTGGGGGTTGTAGGCCGAGGTGGAGACGCGCGCACCCTGGGTGATGTCGAGCAGCAGCTGGGCGGTCGTGTAGGAGCCCTGCGCGGCGCTCAGGATGCCCGTCGAAAGGGAGGGCACGCTCGCGAGCTGTTCGCTGGCTCGCACTTGGCAGGAAGAGGATCACGGCAGTTGTGCGAGCGATTGGAGATCGGCCGGTGTCAGGGGCGCTTGTAGTGGATGTAACGGTGCCCGCAGGCGAGCTGCGACCGATCGACGATCGCCCGGCGGCGGACGCATACCCGGCGGGCCAGACCAGCAGCAGCGCTGCGCAGGCCAGCGCGGCCGATGCCCCCCCGCGGAGTCGGCTCAGCCGTCCGCTCCCTCGGTGGCCACCTCGCGCCGCGGGCGCCGCGAGCTGTGCGGTGTTCCCTCGCTCATGCGCTCCCGTGCTGGAAACGGCGCCGCCCTCGATGTTGATGCGCGGCAGCACCCGGCCGAGCCACGCGGGGATCTGCCACGTGCGCGCTCCGACGAGCGTGAGCACGGCGGGCAGCAGCAGGCAGCGGATCACCAGCGCGTCGAGGAACACGGCGCTGGCGAGGCTCAGCCCGAACTCCTTGATGATCGCGGTCTTCGCCGAGCATGAACGACAGGAACACGCAGACCATGATCGCGGCGGCCGCGGTGACGACCCGTCCGGTCAGCGCCAGGCCCTCCTGCACCGCGCGTTGATCGTCACCGGTCTGCACCCAGCGCTCGTGCATGCGCGAGATCAGGAACACCTCGTAGTCCATCGACAGGCCGAACACGATCGCGAACAGCATCACCGGGATGAACGACTCGATCGGGCCCTGCTGGACGCCGAACAGGCCGCCGAACCAGCCCCACTGGAAGATCGCCACGATCACGCCGAGCGAGGCGCCGATGCTGAGCAGGTTCATCGCCGCGGCCTGCAGCGGGATCACGAGCGAGCGGAACACGATCAGCAGCAGCAGCGCGCTGAGCAGCACGACCACGCCGATGAACAGCGGCAGCTTGTGGCCGAGCGTGGTCGCGAAGTCGACGGCGCCGGCGGTCACGCCGCCGACGTAGACGGCCATTCCCGTGTGCGCCTCAAGCGGTGGAACCACACTGTCGCGCAGGCGTTCGACGAGCTGGGTGGTGGCGTACGCCTGGGGCGAGGAGTGCGGGTAGACGGTGATCGTCGCGACGTTCGCCGGCCGGGTTGAGCTTTGCCGGGGCTACGGCCACCACGCCGGGGGTCGCGGCGATCGCGGCCCGCAGCGTGTTCGACAGGGGCCTTGCCTTCACCGGGGGCCGAGGGCTGCGGAGATCCCCTGCGCGGCGGCTTGCTTGCTCGCGCTCGGCGGAACCTTGGCCACGACCAGCAGCGGACCGTTGAAGCCCTGGCCGAAGCCTTCCGCCAGCAGCTCGTAGGCGCGATGGGTCGTCTGATTCGCGGGGTCGTTCGAGGCGTCGCTGGAGCCGAGCCGCAGCGCGATTGCCGGAGCCGCGATCGCCAGCATGACGAGCGTCGAGACGATCGCGATGCTCCACGGTTTGCGCTGCACGAACCTGCTCCAGCGCAGCCACATGCCGCCCTCGACGATGTGCGTGCTGTGCCCGGCGCCGGTCGCGACGGCAGCGACAGGGAGCGGGAGCGGCTGGCTCGCGGCGATTCCGGCGCTCTCTGCCGGCGCATCCGCCGACATGGCCACCTGTGCCTTGGCGGCGCGGCGCCGTGCTCGGCGACTCGGCCGCGCGACACGGGCGCCGAAGGTGGTGAGCAGCGCCGGCAGCAGCGTCAGCGACGCGAGCATCACCAGTAGCACGCCGATCGATGCGGAGATCGCCACGCCGTAGAGGAAGCTGACGCCGAGCAGCATCATCCCGAGCAGCGCGATCACGACCGTGCAGCCTGCGAACAGGACCGCGCGCCCGGCGGTGTCCAGCGCCTGCACGACGGACTCGCGGGGGTTCTCGAACGTCGGCCCGGGCGCGGCGTAGGCCTCGCGGAAGCGCGTGAGGATGAACAGCGCGTAGTCGATCCCCACGCCGAGTCCGATCATCGCGGCGAGCTCGGAGGAGAAGTTGGGCGTGTCGACCACGTGCGTGAACAGCGCGATCAGCGCCGAGCCCGGTGCCGAGGCCGAACAGCGCCGTGACGATCGGCAGTCCCATCGCGACCACCGAGCCGAACGTCAGCAGCAGCACGACGATCGCCGCGAGCAGGCCCGACCGCCGTGGACAGGCCGAAGCCCGCCTGCTCGGTCGCCTCGATCGCCTGGCCGCCGAGCTCGACCTGCAGGCCCGGCTGGCCGGCGGCGCGGGCAACCTTGACGACGCGTTCGGCGGCGCTTTTGGGCAGGAGGTTCGCTTTTTCGTCGAACACGACCGTCGCGAACGCGATCCGGCCGTTCGCGGAGATCGCCTTGCCCGCGGCGGCGCCCGCGTAGGGGCTGATCACCGCCGCGACGTGCGGCAGCTTCTCGACTTCGGCGAACATCGCGCTCATCCGCGCGCGCACCGCAGGGTCGAGAACCGTACCCGAGCTGACCTTGTAGACGATCGTGTCGCGGTCGCCCGCCTGCGCGGGGAAGCTGCGCTGGAGCAGGTCGGCGGCGCGCTGCGCGCCGGAGTTGGGCAGCGTGAAGTTGTTCGAGTAGCTGGTCCCCGCCGACTGCGCGACCAAGTTCACGCCGAACAGCAGCACGATCCAGCCGAGCAGCACGTACTTGCGGTGGGTTGTCGACCAGCGGGCGAGCTTCAGCATGAGTTGGCTCCGGGAAGGGTCAGGGGGCGGAGATGGGTAGCCGTGACGATCGGCGCCCTTGGGAAAGAGTAGCCATCTCTAGTTCACGACTCGGGTCCGGAGGCATGCGGGCGATCAGCGCATAGCTACCTCCCATGCGCGTGAGCACCGTGCTCCACAGCTCCTCCGGGACCTCGGTGAACACGTCGTCGGGCACGGCGCTGTGGGCGATCCAGTCGCCCTGGTCGACCTCGGCGTCGAGCTGGCCCTCGCCCCAGCCGGCATACCCGGCGAACACGCGCCTGCGCGCGGTCGCCTCCGTCAGCTCGTCGATGCCGGCGTCTGGAGCGGGGAAGCCGATCCGGCCCGAGCACCAGCAACCCCGCTGGTGTTGGGTCGAGGAACTCGGCCAGGAACACGATCGAGCTCGGCTGCACCGGGCCGCCGACGTACACCGGCTCCTGCTCGGCGACGGTCTGCTCGAGCTGCGGCACCGCCTCGCTCACAGTCACCTCGGAGGGGCGATTCAGTACGACGCCCATCGCGCCCTCCTCGCTGTGCACGCCGATCAGCACCACCGCGCGCCTGAAGTTGGGGTCCATCAGCGCCGGTGAGGCGAGCAGCAGCTGGCCGCAGAGCGATTGCACCATGATCTACTTCAGGCTACCGCTGGTATGCCCCTCAGCCAAGCAAGGAGATACTGGTGAGCACTGAAGACTTCGACGTGATCGTCCTCGGTGCCGGGCCTGCTGGCGAGGTATGCGCGGGGCGCCTGGCCAAGAACGGCCTCTCCGTGGCACTCGTCGAGCGCGAGCTGGTCGGGGGCGAGTGCTCGTTCTATGCCTGCATGCCTTCGAAGGCCCTGCTGCGGCCCGCCCAGGCGCTGGCCGAGGCACGCCGGATTCCGGGCGCCGCCGAGGCCGCCAGCAGGGAGCTCGATGTGGCCGCAGTTCTGCGCCGCCGCGACGAGGTCGTTCATGACCTCAGCGACGACGCTCAGATGCCGTGGATCGAAGAGCGCGGGATCGCGCTCGTGCGCGGGCAGGGCGTTCTCGTCGGCGAGCGCGAGATACGGGTCGGCGGAGATCTGCTGCGCGCACGCAAGGCCGTGATCCTCGCTCCCGGCACCGGCGCGGCGATTCCGCCGATTCCCGGTCTGCGCGAGTCCCGCCCGTGGACCAACCGCGAGGTGACGACGGCCAAATCGATCCCCGCGTCGCTGCTCGTGCTCGGCGGCGGCGTCGTCGGCGTGGAGATGTCCTGCGCGTACGCCTCGCTGGGCGCGAAGGTGACGATCGTCGAGGCGCTGCCGCGGCTGATCGCGGGCGAGGAGGAGTTCGCCTCTGGCCAGGTCAAGGATGCACTCGATGCTCTCGGTGTGGAGGTCGTGCTCGGCGTGAAGGCCACCGGTGTGCAGCGCGCACAGAAGAAGGGATCCGTAACGCTTGAGCTGGAGGATGGCCGGTCCTTTACCGGCGATGAGCTGCTGTGTGCGATCGGACGCGCTCCCCACACCGATGGGCTCGGCCTGGAGGAGCTCGGCTTGATGAAGTCGGACCCGCCCACCCAGTCGATTGAGGTGGACGACACGATGCGCGTGCCCGGCCACCCGTGGCTGTATGTCGTCGGCGACGCAAACGGCCGCGTCCTGCTCACGCACATGGGCAAGTACCAGGCGCGCCTCGCTGCCGATCACATCCTCGGGCGCTCAGTCTCACTGCGCTCCGACGGCCGGCTCTCCCCGCGCGTGATCTTCACCGAGCCGCAGGTCGCGGCCGTCGGGCATACGCTGCAAAGCGCCGAAGACGCCGGCCTGAACGTGCGTGCCGTGGAGACACCCACCGAGGGCAGCGCGGGTGGCAGCTTCGTCGGGCGCGACGCGCCCGGCACCGCCCGGATCGTCGTCGACGAGGACCGCCGCGTGATCGTCGGCGCCACTTTCACCGGCGTCGACGTGGCCGAGTCGTTACATGCCGCCACGATCGCGGTAATCGGCGAGGTCTCAGTCGATGACCTGTGGCACGCCGTTCCCTGCTTTCCCACCCGCAGCGAGCTGTGGCTGAACCTGCTGGAAGAGTACGGCCTCTGATGACCGTTATGCTGAACTGCGGCTGAGCTGCACCACGGCTTAACCACCACTGGACTGCAGAGTCCATCGACGCGATCGGAAGGCGAGCGAATATGGCCAAGACCCCGCAGGTGGGCGAGCAGGCGCCCGATTTCGAGCTGCCCGGCACCGACGGCTCCTTCAAGCTGTCTGAGCATCGCGGCGAGCGGGTCGTCCTGCTGTTCTACCCCGGCGACGAAACAATGGTGTGTACCAAACAGTTCTGCTCCTATCGCGACCGGGCGGAGGACTTCGCTGGTCTGAACGCCACCGTTGTGGGCATCTCCTCCCAGGATCTCGCCTCGCACGAGGGGTTCATCGCCAAGCACTCTCTCAACGTCCCGCTGCTATCGGATGTCGATCGGCAGGTCGCCAAGGCCTACAGCGCCTTTTCTCCACGTCTCGGGATCAAGCGCGCGGTGATCGTGATCGACGAGGACGGAATCGTCCGCCACCGCCACGACCACCTGCTCGGGCTCGACTACCAGTCTGTCGACGAGCTCGAAGCGATGCTCGACGAGTTCCCCACCGCGGCGTAGTTCAGCGACTCAGCGGCGTGCCCAGGTCCCGTTCGCCGTCGGGCCTGTCCTCGCCGGCGCGCCGGGCGTGCAGCTCTGAGCAGCTCCAGCTGCAGGTTGCGCGGCTGCGGGTGGGTGGGATCCGAATCGATCGAACGGCGGTGCCAGACGCCCTCGCCGTCCAGCTCCCACGAGCTCTGGTTGTCTGCGAACGCGCGTTCCAGCGTGTCGAGCAGCTCGGCGCGCAGTTCCGGCGGTCTCGATCGGCACCGCCAGCTCGACGCGATGGTCGAGGTTGCGCGGCATCAGGTCGGCCGAGGAGATGTAGATCGTGTACTCGCCGTCGCGCTCGAAGGCGTAGACGCGCGAGTGCTCGAGCAGGCGCCCGACGATCGAGACGACCCGGATGTTCTCGGAGATCCCCGGTAGGCCGGGCCGCAGGCAGCAGATCCCGCGCACGTTCAGATCGACTCGCACCCCGGCCTGCGAGGCCTCATAGAGCGCGCGGATGCAGCGCCCGTCGACGAGCGCGTTCATCTTCATCGCGATCCGCCCTGGGGACTGCGGCGAATGTGAGGCGATCGTCTGCTCGATCTGGTTGATCAGACCGTCGCGCAGCTGGTTGGGCGCGGTCAGCACCTTGCGGTAGTGCAGCGGCCGGCCGTAGCCGGTGAGGTAGTTGAACATGTCGGCGACGTCTGCGCCGATCTGCTCGTCGGTCGTGAACAGTCCGAAGTCGGTGTACAGCCGCGCGGTCGCGGAGTGGTAGTTGCCGGTGCCGATGTGCACGTAATTTCGGACTCCGTCGCCCTCGCGGCGCACCACGAGCACGCACTTGGCGTGCGTCTTCAGCGATGGCTGGCCGTAGACAACGTGCACGCCGGCCTCCTCCATCGTTTTGGCCCAGTGGATGTTCATGCGCTCGTCAAAGCGCGCCTGCAGCTCGACCAGGGCGACCGCCTGCTTGCCGCGCTCGGTGGCGTCGATCAGTGCCGGCACGAGCGGCGAGTCGTCGCTCGTGCGGTACACGGTCTGCTTGATCGCGAGCACGTTCGGGTCGGCCACGGCCTGCTCGACGAAGCGCTCCACGGAGGTCGAGAACGAGTCGTAGGGATGGTGCACGAGCACGTCGCCTTCGCGCATCGCGCCGAGCACGTCGGGTCGCTCGCCCTCGTGACGCAGCAACCGCGGGTGGGTGTGACCCAGCAGCGGCTCCTCGCGCAGCTCGCTGTAGCCGGGCAGCTTGACGATCTGCCACAGAGCGCCCATGTCGAGCAGCCCGTCGACCGGGTAGACCTCGTCGTCCTGCACCCCCAGGAGGCCTGCCAGCTCGTCGCGCAGGCGCTCTGAGCAGTCGGTACCCACCTCGACGCGCACCACCTCGCCGAAGCGCCGGCGGCGCAGCTCGTCCTCGACCGCCTGCAACAGGTCGGCGGCATCGTCGGAGACCTCTAGGTCGGCGTCGCGGGTGACGCGGAACACGTCGTAGTCGGCGATCTCCATCCCGGGGAACAGCGCGTCGAGATGGCTCGCGATCACGTCCTCCAGCGCCAGCAACGTGATCGGGCCTGGACCCGATCCCGCGGACCCCGGCCCCTTCAGCGCGATGAAGCGCGGCAGGATCTCGGTCGGCACCTTTACACGCGCGAACACCGTCTGGTCGGTCACGGGGTCGCGCACGAGCACGGCCAGGCTGAGGGACAGGTTGGAGATATACGGAAACGGACGTCCCGGAGCCACTGCCAGCGGGGTCAGCGCCGGGAAGATCACCTTCTGGAAGTGTCTGGCCAGCTCGGCGCGCTGCTCGTCGTCGAGCTCGTTCACGGCAACCACGCGGATGTCGTGCTCGGCCAGGGCAGGCCGCAGGCGTCCTTCGAAGCAGTCGGTCAGCCGCCTGCCCAGCTCCAGCACGCGCTCGCGGATCAGCGCGATCGTCTCTGAGGGGGTGCGCCCGTCGTGGCCCGGGTTCTCCACGCCCGCGTCGATCTGGTCGCGCAGGCCGGCGACGCGCACCATGTAGAACTCGTCGAGGTTGGTCGTGTAGATCGCGCAGAACTTCACGCGCTCCAGCAGCGGTATCCGCTCGTCCTCGGCCAGCTGCAGCACGCGCTCGTTGAAGTCGAGCCAGGACAGCTCGCGGTTTAGGTAGAGCGCCGGGTCGTGCAGCTTGTGGTGCTCGTGTCTGTTTGTGCTCGTGGGTGGATGGTTGGCTCATCGTCTTACTCAACGCTACATCGCTTTGTAAGGCGCGTGGCGATTCGGTGACCATCGGTCGTGGGATCGCAAGGGCGATCGTCTAAGGTGTTCAGAGCACGTATGGCTCGTCAACTCTGGCTGCTACGTCACGGAGACGCCGAGCCCCACGGCACGCGCGCGGACGCAGAGCGCCGACTGACCGAGCGCGGTGAAGGCCAGGCGCGCGTGGCCGGGATCGCGCTGGAACGCCTGCAGGTGGGCTTTGACGTCGTCCTGTTCAGCCCCAAGACACGCGCGCGTCAGACCGCCGAGCTGGCCGCCGAGCGCTGGAGTGATGCAGCAGCGCGATCTGCCGTCGGTGCATCCGCCGCTGGCCGGCGACTTCGACGCTCGCCAGGCGCTCGCCGAGCTGGCCGGCCTGCCGGCCGATGGGCGTCTGCTGCTCGTCGGCCACGAGCCAGACCTGTCGAACGTGATACGGGACCTGACAGGCGCCACGCCGGATCTCAAGAAGGGCGGCTTGGCAGTCGTCAGGCTAGAGGGTGGGGCACCGCGCCTAGGACACGACGGCGTGGTCGGCGAGCTCGCGGTCCTGCTGCGTCCCCGTGAGCTTGCCCTGATCGCCGGCGGGGTGGGCGGGGTGGGTGGGATCCCAATCGACGGGGACTGAGGACGGAACGTCATCGAGACCGACCACCTCGAGCGATTCGGCGGCGAAGCGATAGCCGATGCCGAAGTGGGTGTGGATGTAGCGCCACTGCGGTGAGGCCTTCTCCAGCTTCTGGCGGAGCTTGCGTACGAACACGTCGACCGAGCGGTCCCCGCGCACCATCGCGTAGCCCCACAGGCGCGAGTAGATCTCCTCGCGCTCCAGCACGCGTCCCTCGGCGCGCGGCGAGCAGCTCGATCAGCTCGAACTCGCGTCTGGTCAGATCGAGGCCGTGGCCGCCGACGAACGCCTGGAACTGGTCGGAGCGGATCTCGACCTCGCCCGCCATCAGCGGCTTTGACTCGGTGCGGCCGGTGGAGCGACGCCGGCGCCGCGCGACGCCTTGCACACGGGCGATGACTTCCTCGGGGTGGCATGGCTTGGTGATCCAGTCGTCGGCCCCGAGGCGCAGCCCGCGCACACGCTGGGCCACCGTCGAAGGGCCGGTGCAGACGACGACACCCAATTCGGGCAGCGCTCCGCACAGCCGCTCGAGCCACTCCCACGCCTGCGGGCCGAGTACTGCGAGGTCGACGACGAGCGCGCTCAGTCGCATCGAGGCCACCGCGTCGGTGGGCACCGGGCTGCCGAGCACGCGATGCTCCCAGCCGAGACGATCCAGGCGCTTGCTCAGACCTGGATGAAACCGCTGTCACGGTCGAGCACCGCGATGCGCATTGAGGCTGCACTCGAGTTGCTCGACGGTGCCGCCTCCTCCGTGGCGCTGATGCTGTCCGTCATCGAGCGTCAGTCTAGGGGACCTTGCCGACCCTTGTGCGGGGTTGCGCAAATGGTCACAGAATGTTCACAGGAGAAATACGCTATTTACGGACGGGCGGACGGACGACCAGATCTCAGGCCGCGCGTGCGCTGACATCCCGGGCATCCGGCGAAGCCACCCGCCGATACCCCTCGCCCAGCCTCTCCAGCGCCCGCTCCCAGGTGCGCTCACGCACAGAGGTGAGCGCCGCTTGGGAGAGACTCTCACGCAACAGCGGCGAGCAGGCAAGCTCGAGCAGCGCGTCGGCCAGCGCGCGGGCCTCGGCTCGACAGAGCAACCCTGTGACGCGGTCCTCGATCAGCGACAGCGGCCCGCCCTCGGCGACGGCGATTACGGGCAGGCCGGAGGCCTGGGCCTCGAGGATCACCTGGCCGAAGGTGTCGGTGGAGGAGGGGAACAGGAACAGGTCGGCGCTCGCGTAGGCGCGCGCGAGCTCCGCGCCGGAGAGCCAGCCGAGGAACGTGGCGTTCTCGCCGAGGTGCTCGGCCAGGCGCTCCTGCTCGGGGCCGCCGCCGGCGAGCACGAGGTGCAACTGGGGGTTACGCTCGCGTGCCAGCAGAAACGCGTCGGCGAGCAGGTCGACTCCCTTCTCGCGGGTGATGCGACCGGAGTAGAGCACGTTGAGCTTGCCGTCAGGTAACAGGCCGGTTCTGCGCAGCGAGGGGTCAAAGCGCGAGGTGTCCACGCCACGATCCCAGCGCAGCACCTTTTCGGCTCCTATCCCGATCCCGGCGAGCGCGGCGTCGGAGGCGAGGCTGGGGGAGAGGACAACGTCGCAGGCGTTGTAGAACGCACTGACGGCGAGGGACATCGCGTCGGTCACGTTGTGCTGGCCGGAGCGCTCCTCGGCGTAGGCGGTGAGCTCGGTGTGGTAGCTACCCACCAGCGGCAGGGAGAGCGCACGGGCGACGAGCACGCCAGCGATCCCGGCGGGACCGGGAGAGCAGACGTGGATTGCGTCGAAGCCGCCGTCGGCGAGCAGCTGTACGGCGGCTGGGAGGCTGGGCACGCCGATCGAGAGGCCGGGGTAGTAGGGCACATCGATCTCGGCGACGGCGGGCAGGCGCAGGTCGACCTCGGGGTCGGTGCCGAGCACCTCGATCTCGAAGCCGGGGACGCCGCGCTGGCGGATCTCTTCGATCGTCCGGGTGACGCCGTGCATCGAGCCGATCCCGTCGGTAAGGATCGCCACGCGCGGGGTCTCGCCGTCGTCGCCGGAGCGTCCGTCGAGCTTGGCGCGCTCGTTCGCGAGAAAGGCGACTGCGGGAGCGTAGGGGATCGCGGCGATGCAGCTCTCGAACAGGCCCTCCGCGGCTGTGAGCACCTCGGCGCCCCCCTGGCTCTCATTCGAGGCGGCGCGCACCGCGACGTCGACCGCGGCGCGCAGCTTGCGCTCGTGCAGACGGCAGGCGCGGCGGAAGAGGCTGGAGTGGCTGAAATCATCGGCCTGCATGAGGTCGATCAGCCCGCGCTCGTCGAGCTGGTCGAGCTCGACCGCGGCCAGCCAGGCGCGCAGCAGGCAGCGCGCGTCGGCGGGGGAGAGATCCGCGCCGGTGGCGCCATGGCGGGCATCGCCTTCGCGGAGCAGGCGCTGGACCATGTTCAGCACCGTGAGCGGGTCCGGGCGCGCGGCCGCGTCTCCGTCCTGCGCCGCGGGGCCGAGCGAGCGCGCCGCGAGCGCGATCGCCGCGTGCGCCCACTTCGCCGCGCTGCCTTGCTTGCCGTGCGCGGAGATCCGTCCCGCGCGCATGTGCGCGAGGAACTCCTCCGGAGTGGCGGCTGCCGGTGCTTCGGTGAACGTGCGTCCGATGTCAACGCCGGCGTGATCGTCTGAGCCGCCGATGCCGATGCCATCGCGTGTGGCGACGTACATCGCGGCCGGCTGGTTGAGCTCGCGGGCGCGCGCGCCGTTGCGGACCTCCCAGACGCTGAACAGCTCCGCCAAGCGCCGTCGGTGACGTGCGGTTAGGGGCGCGCCAACGTTGTAGTAGGGGTGTGCGAGGGCGCAAGCGATCTCCCGTTCGTAGAGGTAGGCGGCGCACATCTCGACGTCGCCGGAATGGGCCTGCAGCCAGTCGTGGTCCTCGTCGGTGATCCCGTAGCAAAGGACGTGGACCGCCTGGGGCTCGCCACGGAAGTGGGCGGTGAGCTCCTCGGAGACGAACACGTCGGGACGGTCGGAGATCTGCAAAGCGCCCGAGATCGTGTCGTGGTCGGTGATCGTGACGAAGTCCATACCCCGGCGCTTGGCCAGCTCATAAACCTCCTCGGGCGGAGTGGCGCACTCCGGAAGGCCGAGGGCGCGTTGCACGCCGAGCTTGGACACCTGCGAGGCGGTCGAGTGGCAGTGCATATCGACCCGGGTGGTCGTTGTATCGAGAGTCATCGTTGCTCCTCTGATTGATCTGTTTGTCGTGCTTACAGATTTCCTCGCAAAGTCCGGCTTTTTGTGACGAGCTGGGAATCATCGTGTGAAGTGGCTGTGAAGATGTTTTTAGGAAACGGCTCCGGAGCATGGGGAAGATCAGCATCGGAGCCAGCGCCGCCAGGGGAGCTCGTCGCCCGCCCGCGCCAGATCGGCCACGGTCGGGCTCCGCACATGGCCGAGCGTCGCTACCTCGATCTCGCCGAGGCGCGCGATCGTCTCGCGGTTGGAGTGCTCCATCTCGCTGGGGCGCTGAGGCCACGGTGTCAGCACGACCGCGAGCACGTCCAGCCCGGCCGCCCGCGCCGCGTCGAGGGTCAAAAGCGTGTGGTTGATCGTGCCGAGCCCCGGGCGTGCGGCAATCAGCAGGGGCACCTCCAGCGCCACGGCGAAGTCACGCACGGTGTAGTCCTCGGCAAGCGGTGCCAGCAGGCCCCCGACGCCCTCGACTATCAGGGTGTTCGCGCGTGTCGCCGCTGATCGGGCCGCGGCGAGGAGTTGCGCTGGGTCGATCTGCTCGCCCGCGAGCAGCGCCGCTAGATGGGGGGAGACGGCGGGACCGTAACGCAGTGGCGCCACCTGCTCTGGAGTCATGCCCGCCGCGCGGCCCAGCAGCTCGTGATCTGCGGGCCACCCGCCGGGCTGGCCGATCCCCGATTCCTCGCTGAGGCCGGTCACCACCGGCTTGTGCGCGCATACCGACTCGCCGTCCGCGGCCATCGCCGCAAGCAGAGCGGCGCTCAGGACCGTCTTGCCGACACCGGTATCGGTCGCAGTGACGAGGAGCCCTCGCATGCGTGCTTTACGTTTGATCGACTACGCCGCGCGTGCGACGGACCTTTCGCGCTCCACATCGAACGGGCGGCCACTTCGTCGCTCCACGTCAAACGGCGCATCTCCCCGGAGCACTCCTGCAGCCGCCGGCAGATAGGGCTCCTCGGTTTCGGGCTCGTCTGCACTCGTGCGATTCGCGATCACGCGTGGACCCATCGCCGCCAGGTCCAATCCGATCGCGCGTGCGGCTTCACCGAGCGCGCGCGCCGCCATCTTCAGCTCCTCGGCGGTGTGCGAGGCCATCACGGCCAACCTCAGCCGCGAGGTGCCTGCGCGAACCGTCGGCGGGCGGATCGCCTGAGCGAACACGCCCTGCTGCAGTGCCTCTTCACACAGGCGCATCGCCGCGGACGCATCGCCCACCAGCAGCGGCACGATCTGCATCTCTTCTTCGGCCACCGGAAAGCCCTCGCGCGCAAGAGCGCCCCGCAGGGTGCGCGCAGCCGAGCGCAGCCGCTGCACGCGGTGCGGGCGTTCTTGCAGTAACTCGAGCGCTGCCAGCGCTCCGGCCACGGCGGGCGGTCCGGGCGCGGTCGAGAAGATCAGCGAGCGGGCGGTGTTGATCAGGTAGCGGATCATGTCCTCATCGGCGCACGCGTAGGCGCCGTAGGAGCCGAGCGCCTTGCCGAGCGTGCCCACGACCACATCCACCTCGCCCTCCAGGCCGGCCTGCGCCACCGCCCCGCGTCCGCCCGGGCCGAGCACGCCGGTGGCGTGCGCCTCGTCGACGATCGTGCGCGCGCCGTAATCCTTCGCGCAGCTCGACGATCTCCGCCAGCGGCGCGATGTCGCCGTCCATCGAGAACACAGAGTCGGTGACGATCAGTCGGCGACCACCTCCGTTCTGACGGCGCATCAGCCGGTCGAGATCGTCCACATCGCCGTGCTTGTAAATGACCACCTCCGCCCGCGAGAGTCGGCAGCCGTCGACGATCGAGGCGTGGTTCAGCTCGTCGGAGAAGACCGTGTCGCCCGGGCCGGCGAGCGCGCCGATCGTGCCGAGGTTCGCGAGGTATCCGGATCCGAATAGCAAGCATCCCTCGCTGCCCTCCCATGCCGCCAGACGCTCCTCCAGGCGGCGGTGGATCGTCATCGTGCCGGACACCAGCCGTGAGGCGCCCGCGCCGACGCCCCAGCGCATCGCAGCATCCGCCGCCGCTTCGCGTACGCGGGGGTGGTCGGCGAGCCCGAGGTAGTTGTTCGAGCACAGCAGCAGCACCGGCCTGCCGTCGAGCAGCACGCGCGGGCCCTGCGGTCCGCTCACCATCCGCAGGCGGCGGTGTAGACCGAGTCGCTCCAGCTCCTCCAAGCGCTGTTCGATCTCGCTCATCCGGCAGTCCGCTTAGCCGACGGGGGCTGGGCGGGGTTTCCGATTGACGGCTCCGTCAGGGCGCCGTGGCACGGTGCGCTTGGCGCGGAATCGCAGTTGGCTCGACGGATCCCACAGCCGTATCTCCAGATCGATTGCCGCAGGGACGCCGGAGGTGTCGAGCAGCTCCTCCACGACATCCGGCGTCTCGCCTTCCAGCCACCCCGAGCGGTTGTCTGGCCGCGGGTTTGATGCCGTTGTCGGCCTGACGCGCGACGTTCAGGCCGTGCTCCTCGAACATCGCGCGATCCTGCTCGGGCTCGTTGCCGAGCGTCGTTAGGAAGTTGCCCATCATCACGCCGTTGATCCCCGCCTTCACGGCCAAGCCTGCAGCTCGCCGAGATTCTCCACGCGCCCGCCGCACAGCCGGAACAGCGCCTCGGGCAGGATCAGGCGGAAGATCGCGATCCACTTGACCGCCTCCCACGGGTCCATGAACTCGCGGTCGCCGAACTTCGTGCCCGGGCGTGGGTTGAGCATGTTGATCGGCACGCTCGTCGGGTCGATCGCGGCCAGCTCGAAGGCCATCTCGACGCGTTGCTCACGACTCTCTCCGAGGTTCAGGATGCCGCCCACGCACGTCTCCAGTCCCGACTCGCGTACCGCCTCGATCGTGCGCAGACGACCCTCGTAGCGGACGGTCGTGGAGACCTCGTCGTAGTAGCTCTCGGCCGTCTCGACGTTGTGGTGCACACGCTGGATGCCCGCCTGCTTCAGCGCCTGAGCGCGCGCGGCGGACATGTGCCCGACCGAGGCGCAGCGCTTCAGGTTGGTGTGCTCGGACGACCAGGCGGACGCCTTCCAGGTACTTCTCGAAGTCGCGCTTGGACAGCCCTTGCCCCTGGGTGACCATGCAGAAGCGGTGCGCTCCCGCGGCCTCGGCGGCGCGCGCGTGCTCGAGCACTTGTTCAGGCTCCATCATCGCGTGCAGCGGCGTCTCCGCCTCGGCGAAGCGCGACTGCGCGCAGAAGCCGCAGTCCTCGGCGCACCCGCCCGACTTGGCGTTTACCAGCGAGCACATGTCGGTCGAGTCGGCGAAGCGCTCCACGCGCGCTTCCCAGGCGCGTCCGATCAGCGCCTCGATCTCGGCGTGGTCCTCGATCTCGCCCAGCTGCAGTGCTTCCTCGCGGGTGATCAGCGGCGGCATGTGCGACGGGCTAGCGGCGGTCGCATCGATGTCACCGGCGCGCATCGAAGCGGTTCCCGAGGGAGGCGGACGGTGCGTCGATGCGGCCGGCGCTACTCCCCGCGCCAGCGCGCGGGCGTTTCTCGGCGAAGGCCTTCATTCCCTCGCGCATGTCCTGCGACGCGAACGACGCTCGGCGCAACTCGATCAGCTCCTCCTCGACCTCCCGCGGCAGCTCTCCCTCGGCGTCCAGCAGCGCGGCGATCACGCGCTTGTTGCCCAGCTGCGACAGCGGCGCGTTGCCCGCCAGCTCGGCCGCCATCTCCAGCGCGACCGCCTCCAGCTCCTCGGCCGGGGCGACCCGGTTGACCAGTCCCCACTGAAGCGCCGTGGGCGCGTCGATGTAGCTGCCGAGCAGAAACAGCTCGCGCGTGCGCGCCGCGCCGATCGCATCGATGAAGCGGCGCAGGCCGGTGTGCGAGTAGACCAGCCCGAGCTTCGCCGGCGGCATGCCGAGCTTGATCGCCTCCTTGCGCCACGCGCAGGTCGCACGCCAGCGCGAGCTCCAGGCCGCCGCCGATCGTGTGGCCGGGGAGGACCGCCAGCGTGGGGTAGGGAAAGGCCTGCAGCGCGTCGATCGCTTCGGTGAACGGGTGCGCCACGAGCCGCTCGGCGCGCTCCTCGAACTCCTCGTCCGGGATCTCGCCGATGTCATACCCGGCCGAGAACATCCCGTGTGCACCGGTGATCACCACGCAGCGTGCCCCGATGATGCGGACCCGCCCGCCCCGCGAGCTCGGTGAGCGTCGCGGTGATCGCGTCGAGGATCGGGTGATCCAGCGCGTTGCGCTTGGCCGGGTTGGAGATCGTCAGGCGGACGACGCCGTCGGCGGGCTCGTCGATCAGCAGCTTGCCGTCGGCCAGCTCGCGGGGGGAGGCGCTCGGGGACACGAGCAGCTACCCCAGCACGACCAGCGTGTCGCCCTCGTTGACCGCCTGACCCTCTTCGCAGCGGATCTCCGTGACCGTGCCGGCGTCCTCGGCCTCGACGGGCATCTCCATCTTCATCGACTCGAGGATCGCCACCGTGTCGCCCTCTTCGATCGTGTCGCCGACGGCGCACTCGATTTTCCATACGGTGCCGGTGATATGGGCCTCTACCTCAGCCATCTACGCAGCCTCCTGGTTGGACGGTGACGGTTCCGGACAATAGCCTCCGGCGCCGATCGATCCGATGAGCATCAATACCGCCGACACTCCCCAAACCCCTGGCCTCCAGACGTCCACGTGATCGTTGCCGCCTACAACGAGGCCCCTCGGATCGAGGCCACGCTCGCCGCGCTCGCCGCCGCCTTCCCCGCTGCGCCGATATGGGTGGCCGACGACGGCTCCACCGACGCCACGGCTCTGCTCGCTCGCCGGGCCGGTGCGCGGGTCGTGCGCAGCGAGCGGATGATCGGCAAGGGCGGCCGCCGCCACGCTCGCCGCGCGAGACGCTCAAAGCTACGTACGAGGCGCTCAGAAAGCGCGCGCACGACGAACGCGCGCGCTTTCCAGATGGCGAAGAAGAGCAACGCGATCCACGACGCCGAGCCGATCTTCGTCCTCTGCGACGGTGACCTCGCCGAGTCCGCGAGCAGGCTGGGCGCACTCGCCGACGCGGTGCGACGCGGCGACGCTGACATGGCGGTCGCGGCCTTCGCCACACGCGTCGGCGGCGGGGTCGGTCTCGCGGTCGGATTCGCGCGCTGGGCGATCCGCCGGCGGTGTGGCATACGGATGCGCGCGCCGATCTCCGGACAGCGGGCGTTGCGCGCGAGCGTGCTCGAGGACGTCCTGCCGTTCGCGTCCGGCTTCGGTATGGAGATCGGGATGACGATCGACGCCTCCCGTGCCGGCTATCGCATCGCCGAGATCGAGCTCGACCTCTTTCATCGCGCCACTGGCCGCACGCTCTCAGGCTTCGCTCATCGCGCTCGTCAGCTCGTCGATTTCGTGCGGGTGTACTTCGCCCGGCGCTAATCTCGCCTCGTGGGGTGCGCTGGGCAAGCAAGACAAGATGAACGGGGCCCACCCGCCCCGCGTGGCGTGCTGGCTGATCTCCGATCGGTAGCACGCGAGCGACTGAGGACGCAGTATTGCGCCGCGCAGCGTGCTCCACGATGATTCTCGCGATCGATCAAGGCACGACGGGCACCACCTGCATCGTGTTCGACGAGCAGGCCGAGCCGATCGGACGCTCCTACCGCGAGTTCACCCAACACTTTCCCCAGCCCGGTTGGGTCGAGCACGACGCGAGCGAGATCTGGTCGGTCACGCAGGCCGTCGCGGGCGAGGCGCTCGACGATGCGGGCGTGCGAGCACGGCGATCTGGCGGCGGTCGGGATCGCCAACCAGCGCGAGACGGTCTGCGTCTGGGACCCGGCTACCGGGAGAGCCGCTGCACAGTGCGATCGTGTGGCAGGACCGCCGCACGGCCCCGCGCTGCGAGGAGTTGCGCGCCGCTGGGTACGAGCCGCTGATCCGCGCGCGAACCGGCCTGGTGCTCGACCCCTACTTCTCGGCCACCAAGATCGCCTGGCTGCTCGAGCACGTTCCGGGCCTGCGCGAGCGGGCGCAAGACGGGACGGCGGTCTTCGGGACGATCGACTCGTGGCTGATCTTCAAGCTCACCGGCGAGCACGTCACCGACGCAACCAACGCGTCGCGCACGCTCCTCTACGACATCGCCGCTGGCCGCTGGGACCCTGAGCTGTTGGACCTGTTCGACGTTCCCGCCTGTGCGCTGCCTCAGGTACGTCCGAGCGCGGGAGCCCTCGGGGAGACTCGATCGGATGCACTCCACGGCCACGCCGTGCCGATCGCCGGTGTCGCCGGCGACCAGCAGGCCGCCCTCTTCGGCCAGGCCTGCGTCGATCCCGGCATGGCCAAGGCCACTTACGGGACTGGCTCGTTCGTGCTGCTCCATTCCGGCTTCACGGTGCCCGAGCCAGGGCCGGGACTGCTCGCGACGGTCGCCTCGCAGATTGGATCTGCGCGGATCGGATCCCCACTCACCCAGTCCTCCTCTTCAGCGATCTCATCAACCCAGGCTCGGCCCACCCCCGGCCTGGCTTATGCGTTGGAGGCGTCGATCTTCGTCACCGGCGCCGCCGTGCAGTGGTTGCGCGACGAGCTGCGGATCATCGAGCACGCCGAGGAGACCGCGGAATTGGCGGCATCGCTGCATTCCAACGACGGCGTCTACTTCGTGCCGGCGCTTACGGGCCTCGGCTCGCCGCACTGGGATCCTCACGCGCGCGGCACGATCGTCGGGCTCACGCGCGGGACCGGTCGTGCCCACCTCGTGCGCGCGACGCTCGAGGCGATCGCCTACCAGACGTTCGACGCGGTTCAGGCGATGCAGGATGCCACCGACCAGCCGCTCGGCGAGCTGCGTGCCGACGGCGGGGCGAGCGCGAACAGCTGGCTGATGCAGTTCCAGGCAGACGTGCTCGGGGCGCCGGTCGTGCTGGGCGAGGGCACCGAGACGACAGCGCTCGGCGCGGCCTACCTGGCGGGAGTCGGCGTGGGGCTATGGACGGTCTCCGACGTGCGCGACTCTTGGCGGGAGGGCGCGCGCTATGAGCCGCGGATGGGCGAGGACGAGCGTGCCGGCCTGCTCGCGGGCTGGGCCGACGCGCTCACGCGTGCGCGTAACTTTCTCAGATGAGCGATGTAAAACGCTCAGATGAGCGATCTCGCACCGATGCGCGAACAGGTCTACGCGGACCCCCGGCCGAAGGAGCACTTCGACCGCTTCCACGAGCGTTCGCGCACCCGCGAACCAGACTGGACGTATGAGCTGACGAGGGTGCTCACCTCGCTGTACGCCTACACGCTCCTACGCGCTCGCGCGATCTCCCCGGAGAAGGTGCCCGGCGCCGGCGCGGTGATCCTCGCGCCCAACCACTTCTCGTTTATGGACCACTTCCTGATGGGCTGCTACATCCGGCGCAAGGTCCGCTTCATGGCCAAGTCGCAGTTGTTCAAACCAGGACCGATGCAGTTCGTCTATACCCACGGCGGCGTCTTCCCGGTGCGTCGCGGTGCCCGCGACGAAGAGGTCTTCATCACCGCTGAGACGATCCTCGCGCGCGGCGGTGCGATCACGATGTATTGCGAGGGCGGGCGCTCGCGCACGGGCAAAGTGGCCACGGAGGCCAAGCGCGGGATCGGCCGCCTGGCGCTTGAGACCGGCGCGCCGGTCGTGCCGATCGCGATTCACGGCTCCTCGCGCATTCGCAACTGGAAGCGCCTGCAGTTCCCCAAGACCACAGTCCAGTACGGCGATCCGCTGCGCTGGGAGCGCGTCGAGAATCCCACCCGAGAGCAGCAGCAGGCGGTCGCCGATGAGACCCTCCTGCAGATCCGGGCCCTGTACGCCGGCCTCGACGAGCACGGTCGCAAGGGCGTGCTCAAGCGTGTCCGCGAGCAGCGTCGGGCCGGTCACGTATCTTTGGCTCGCAGTCAACCGTAAGCGACGCCGCGAGGAGCTGGAAATGAACCGTTCGATAGACATCGGCTCGGTCATCAGCAGGACGTTCAGCATCTATGCTGACCAGGCGTCCGTGCTGCTGCCCGCGGCGGCCGTCGTGTTCGTGGTGGTCGGGATTATCGACGCCGTGTTGGTCGCGGTCGCTCCGGTGCTTTTGCTGATCGGCTTCATCCTCAGCCTCGTAGCCGTCACGCTGTTTACGGGCATGGTCGTCGAGCTGGTGGCCGACGTTCAGGACGGCCGGCGCGATGCCACCGTCGGCGGGCTGCTCCAGGCGGCGACTCCGGTGCTTGGCCAGCTGATCCTGGTGGGGATCCTCGCGGGTATCGGGATCACAATCGGCTTCATCCTGATCATCATCCCCGGTCTGATCCTGATCACGATCTGGTCCGTCGCGGCGCCGGTCGTCGTACTGGAGCGTCCAGGCGCCGTGAAAGCGCTCGGGCGCAGTCGCGAGCTCGTGCGCGGGAACGGCTGGCAGGTGTTCGGGGTGATCGTCGTGCTCGTGATCGGTGTCGGCATCGTCTCCGCGATCATTGAGTCGATCGGCGACTCGGGGGGCACGGCCGTGGGCGTCGTCGTGCGGGTAATCGTCGAGATCTTCACGGCGCCGTTGTCGGCATTGGCGGCTTCGGTGCTCTACTTCGAGCTGCGTGGCCCCACCGGCACGCCCACCCCAGGAGAGAGCGCCGTCGAGGGCGCACTCTGAACGCTAAGCGGCTTTCGACGCTCGCGCAATCACCGTGAGCGAGGCGACCGATCTACTACGTCCCGGTCTGCTGGAGGGGACGTCTGTCCTGGTGGCAGGCGGTTCAGGGTCAACAGGCGCGGGGGAGCAAACAGGAGCGACGAGACCTGCGGACACAACAGAACCGGTCACTCCGCTTGGGGTTGCAGTCGCCGAGGCATGCACGGAGTTGGGAGCCGATGTGCACATGTGTGCCCCCGACAGCGCCGACGAGGCGATCGTGGATCAGATGGTCGCCGCCGCAATAACCGAGGCGGGGAGTCTCGACTTACTGGTCGTGGATGGTACGGGGCTGTTTGCACAGGGAGGTTTGCGTAACTGTCTCGACGCCGCCTGGAATATCACACGGGCTGTTGTGAACCATGCTTTCCTGCCCGCCTCTAAACCGAATCCACCCTCCGGTCGTGTCATCTATCTGGCCCCGGCTCCAAATCCTGTGGGGAGATATTCAGCAGGCGCCGCGCGCGCGGGTCTGGAGAACCTGGGACGGACCCTCTCGATCGAGTGGGCGCGATACGGGATCACATTGGTTACGATCGCCCCCGGCGATACAACCACCGCGGGCGACGTGGCGGCGCTGTGCGCGTACCTGGCCTCGCCCGCGGGGGCTTACTTCTCGGGTTGCCTGCTTGACCTGCGGGGTCCTTAGACCCTCAGCCGGTCCTCCATCAAATCAGCCGGTCATCCCGCCGAACATTCCGCCGGTGATGTGCAGAGTCTGGCCCTGCACGTAGTTCGACCAGGGCGAGCACAGGAAGAACACGCCACCGGCGGCCTCCTCGGGAGTCGCGGGGCGGCCGAGCGGGATCAGCATCGAGGCCATCTGGCGCAGCTGCTCGGGGATGCCGAGCTGCACCTTCTCGCCGCCGATCTCCATGTTGTTCTCATCGTCCTTCGCCTGGGTGAGGCGGGTGTCGATGAAACCGAAGGCGACCGCGTTGACGTTGATCTTGAACTGCCCCCACTCCTTCGCGAGCGTTTTCGTCAGACCCACCACGCCGGCCTTGCCGGAGGAGTAGTTGGCCTGGCCGGGGTTGCCGAACGTGCCCGAGGTGGAGGAGACGTTGACGACCTTGCGGAACACCTCGACGCCTTCCTCGCGCTCCTTCTTCGCGGGATCGCGCAGGTAGGGAGCCGCCGCGCGCAGGACGCGGAAGGGGACGACCGTGTGGATGTCGAGCATCGCTTGGAACTGCTCGTCGGACATCTTGTGGACGGGCGCGTCGATCGTGTAGCCGGCGTTGTTGACGAGGATGTCGATCTTGCCGAACGCGTCGATCGCCGCTTTCACGAGCGCCTCGGGCGCGTCGGACTTGGTCAGGTCGCCGGCGAACACCGCCGTCTCGCCCTGGATCTCCCCGGCCGCCTGCTCGGCGACATCGCCGTCGAGGTCGTTGATCAGAACCTGCGCGCCCTGCGAGGCGAGCAGTTCAGCCGTTGCGCGTCCGATGCCGCGGGCCGAGCCCGTCACGATCGCCGACTTGCCGTCGAGTACACCCATAGCCGTTGCGTCTCCTTGTCGTGGTCAGTGACCGCGGAGATTACCTTTGTTGGTCGCTCCCGGCGTGAAGGCCGGCAGGTCGTCTCAGCGGTCAGACGCGGCTCTTCATCCTCTTCCACTCGGCCTTGTGGACACGCTTTGCGGCCTGGTAGTCGAGCAGCGCCTGCGGCGAGTCCACGTCGCCGAGCGTCGGATGCGGCGGCACGAGGCCAGCCGCCGCTGCGACGCCGAATCGCTTGGCGAGCACCGCGCTGAGCGACTTGATCTTCATCTCACCGAAGCCGGGTAGCGCAGCCAGATTGGTGTGCAGGGCAGACGCGTCGGGCGCGGCCATCCACACCTCGGCCGCGTCGCCTGCGTAGTGGTCCTGCACGTGCTCGGCCAGGTCGTGCACCCGCTTGGCCATCATGCCGGGATAGCGATGTATGGCGGGCTTCATGCGGAATACCGGCTCCAGCTCGGCCGCAGCGAGCGTCGCGGAGTCGAGCGCTCCGAGTCGTTCGCGCAGTTCCAGCGGCCCGAGAAAGGCCTTTTGGACTGGGACCTGTTGATCCAGGGCGAATCCCAGCAACAACGCCATCGGGTCGGCGGCGATCAGCGCGTTGGCCTCGTCGGAGTCCGTGAAGTACAGGCGGTCAGGCACCCCTCGATCCTAGCTCTGAGATTGCAAAGGCGGTGAGATGGCCTCAAGACTTCACTCCGGACCTGACCGATCGACGGTCGATCGGCACACTCACACCGACCCGCTCAGCCGGTGATGATGACGCCGAAGTCCTGCGTGTAGATCCCGCCGGGCTGACCATCGCTGAGCGAGGACGGGACGTGGGGGGAGACGCCGATCGCGGTGTCGCGAAAACGAGCGTCGAGGATGTTCGCGCGGTGCCCCGGCGAGTCCATCCACGCGGCGACGATCGCGCGGGGCGTTCCCAGCTCCAGGGTGCCCCAGCCGATGTTCTCGCCGATTTCGTAACCGACCTGTGAGTTGGGGATGTAGCCGCAGGCGATCATGCGGCTGAGCGGGGTGTCGCCGCTTGGCCCGTCGTGTTCGAAATAGTCGCCGAAAGCCATGCTCTCGGTGTGGGCCTGGGCGGACTGCTGCAGGTGCACGTTGGGCTGGAGCGCGGCCTCGCCGTGGCCCAAGCGTTCCTGGTCGATCAGGCAGAGGGTGGCTTCGCGGACCAGGTCGATGTTTCCCTGTGTCGGTCTCAGATCGGCGCCGGGGCAGGTGCCGGCGTCGGCGCCTCTGACGTTGCTCGTCGACCTATGTCGCTTGACGTGATGGCCGTTGCGCTTGCCCGAGCCGCGCTTGGCGCAGTTCGCGGGGTGGTGCTTGCGGCGAGGATGGCCACCACCACTTGCGTGAAAGCTGCTGCGCTTGGCGCAGCGCTCGGCGGGACGAGCCTTCAGACGTTGCCGTCGGCCGGCCTTGTGGGCCGTTGTGGCCTGGGCGATGGGTACGCCGGTTGCGGCGCATAGAGACACAACGAGCACGAGCGCGCCGAGCATGGAACGGAGACGAAGCACCCTTCTTCCATCGGCTGCGCCTCGCGAGCGCATGAGTCCCGATGCTCAGGTTTGGACAATGTTGCAAACCGTTTCCCAGCTTTGTCACAGGGCGAGAACGCGCCCGAGGATCTCCCGCATGATCTCGTCTGAGCCCCCGCCGATCGGACCGAGACGGGAGTCGCGAGCGGCGCGCTCCACCCACACCTCCTTCATGTAGCCGGCGCCGCCGTGGATCTGCAGGCAGGCGTCCATCAGCTCAAACGAGGCGCGCTGGGTGAGGAGCTTGGCCATCGTGACCTCCTTCAGCGGTTCCTCCCCGGCGACGAACCGGCGCAGCGCGTCGTAGGTGACGCAGCGCGCTGTGTACGCGCTCGTGGCGAGGTCGGCGAGCTTGTGGCGGATCGCCTGGTGCTTTGACAGCGGTCGCCCGAACGCCTGGCGCTCGCGCGCGAACTCGGCCGTGCGCTCCCAGGCGAGCTGCATCGCGCCGACGGCGCCGAGGGCCATCGCCAGGCGCTCCCACTGGAAGTTGGCCATGATCTGCTTGAAGCCCTCGTGCTCGGCGCCGAGCAGGTTCTCCGCGGGGACGAACGCGTCCTCGAAGGCGATCGTCGCCGTGTCGGAGGCATGCCAGCCGAGCTTCTCGAGCTTCGCGGACGTGACCCCCTCGGCGCGGTCGATGATCAGGAATGAGATCCCATGATGGCCGCCCTCCTCGGTTGTCTTCACGGCGGTGACGATGAAGTGCGCGCGGACGCCGTTGGTGATGTAGGTCTTCTCGCCGTTCACGACCCAGCCGCCGTCGACGGGAACGGCGCGCGTGCGCAGCGCGGCGACGTCAGAGCCCGCGCCGGGCTCGGTGATCCCGAGCGCGCCGATCTTCTCGCCCCTGATCGCCGGCACGAGGTAGCGCTCGTGATGATCCTCGGTGCCGAACTTCCAGATCGGCGGCGTGGCGATGTTCGTGTGTGCGCCGATCCCGGCGGCCGTCCCGCCCGAGCCGATCCGCGCGAGCTCCTCGACGAGCACCGCCTCGTGCAGGTAGTCGCCGCCCTGCCCGCCGAGCGCGGTCGGGTACTTCAACCCGAGCAGGCCCTGCGCGGCGAGCTTCGGGAAGACCTCGTCGGGAAACCAGCGAGCGTCCTCCCATGCCTGCGCGTGGGGGGCGAGCTCGCGGTCGAGAAAGCCGCGGATCGAGGAGCGCAGCTCCTCGTGCTCTTCGGTGAATGGGGGCTGGATCAAAGCCCGTAGGACCGCCCAATCACGTCCAGCATGATCTCGTCGGTGCCCGCGCCGATGCGGTTCAGGCGCGCGTCGCGCCACACGCGCTCGACGCCGTACTCGCGCATGTAGCCGGCGCCGCCGTGTATCTGGATGCATTCGTCGGCCACTTCGCAGAGTATGCGCGAGGCGTGGAGCTTGGACATCGAGATCTCGCGCACGGGGTACTCGCCGTTGTTGAAGCGCCAGGCAGTGATGTAGGTCATCTGCCGCGCAGACTCGATTTTGGTGGCCATCTCGGCGAACTTGTGGCGGATCACCTGGAACTTGCCAATTTCGCGGCCGAACGCCTTGCGCTCGTGCGCGTACTGCAGCGTGCGCTCGAAGCACTTCTGCGCGCCCGCCACCATGCCCGCAGCGCCGATCAGGCGCTCGCCCTGGAGCTCCCACATGATGTGGTAGAAGCCCTTGCCCACCTGGCCGAGCACAGCCGACTCCGGCACGCGCACGTCCTGGAAGGCCAGCAGCGCCGTGTCCGAGGCGTGCATGCCGAGCTTCTCGAGCTTCTTCTCGCGAATCACGCCCGGTGCGTCCATCGGCACCAGGAACAGCGTGAAGCCGTCATATCCGGCCTCGGTGTCGGTCTTCGTGACGAGCACGATCACGTCGGCGCGGTGGCCGTTGGTGATGTAGGTCTTGGAGCCGTTGATCACGTACTCATCGCCGTCTTTCACGGCGCGCGTCTTGATCCCTTTCACGTCTGAGCCGGCGTCCGGCTCGGTGATGCCGAGGCACAGGATCTTCTCGCCCTTGATCGCCGGCACGACCCATTCCTGCTTTTGCTCCTCGCTGCCGAACGCCAGGATCGGCGGCATCGCCATGTCGGTGTGGACCGCGATACCCATCGCCAGGCCGCCGGAGTTGCCGTTGGTGATCTCCTCCGCGAGCACGAGGGCGGTGTAGTAGTCGCCACCCTGGCCGCCGTAGGCCTCGGGCTTGTCCAGGCCGAGGAAGCCGAGCTCGCCCATCCGCCGGAACACCGAGTCGGGGAACGTCGTCTCCTCCCACTCCTCAGCGTGGGGGGCCAGCTCTTTGATCGCGAAGTTGCGGATCGACTCGCGCAGTTGTTCGTGCTCGTCGGTGAAGATGAAGTGCTTGCGCTTGGACCCGAAGTCGGGCTTCAGCACGCTCTCGGCGGTGGCGGCCATTGTGGGGGGTCTCCTTGTTCTGTCGGGGTGCGTCGCAGACGCTAACGCAGACGGGTGGGAAAGTAAACAGTAGAGCTGCTTACTTCCCGCGGCGATCCACTCGTTGACGGCCTGTCCGGTGGAATCACGGCGCCGCGACCGGATCCCGGGACGTGCATTCGACTCTATTGAAGAAGCGGTAGTCTGGCGAGACCGCGATCGACGATCACCCGAGCTGGGGGGATGACCCGAGTGCTGAGACCAATCGCTCTGCTTGCCTTGATCCCCGGCGCCTGCGGGTCGGTTGCCGTGGCTCAAGCATCCTCCGCGACGGCGCCTGCGATTTTGCCGCCCACGCTGGTGGCATTGGAGCAGAAGATGGAGGCGCTTCAGGTCAACAGCGAGCGCTTCTCAGTGATCACGCAGGGGAGCGTGACGGTCACCAACGAAACCAATGGCAAGCCCGTAGGGCCCAGCAGGCACGTCTCGCTGGACAGGACCTTACAGGGAGAGGCAAGCCTCCAGCCGGACGAGGGAGAGATCCTCTCCGGCAACCCCAGCCGGCCGCGGGTGATCTCAATTGGCTCGAGCACCTACATCTACGAACCGGACATCGCCAAGCACGACGGGCACAGGCCCTGGATTCGCCTCGATGTCTCGCATGGGTCTACAACGGGCGAGGCTCCGATCCTTCCCTATCACGGGGAACCCGGCGAAGTTAAAGCGACCGGGACTGGAAGCTACGCGGGGCTGATCAACCTCCTGGGCACTGCTGTTGGGCCGGTGGCCGTCAGCGGGCCGGTGACGGTGCAAGGGCAGGCAGCCACCGAGTTCACGGCGATGGTCGAACCGCTGGCGCTGAGCAGCGAGATCCCGCCGAAGGAGCTGGCGCTGTTGCGCAAGCACGTTCCTCTGACCAGGCTCGAAGTGTTCATCACCGAATCGGGTTTGCCGGTGCGCGTCGTCGGCTCGCTCACCACGAGTGACATCACCTCCGCGCAGACGACCGAAATCCTCGCGGTCAACGTTCCGGTGGACATCAAGCGTCCCCCGGCGCGCAAGACGATTGGACAGGCGCAGCTGAACAGGCGCGCGCGTAGTCGTCATGGCAACGGTGGCTCCGGGGGTGGAGGCACGATCCTCTTCACCGGGACTCTCTGAGCGCACCCCAAAGTAAACAGTAGAGCTGCTTACTTCCCACCGCGCAAAGATGCGGCTAGGATGCCGATGTGCCCACCGACGCAGTCCTGTACACGCTCGCCGACTCTGGTGTCGCGACGATCACCCTGAACGATCCCGACACGCGCAACGCGCTGTCCGCCGAGCTGCTCCTGGGCCTGATCGCGGCCTTCGCACGCGCTCGTGACGACGAGGCGGTGCGCTGCGTGGTGCTGGCGTCCTCACACGAGAAGGTCTTCTCCTCGGGCGCCAACTTGAGTGGCTTCGCGGGGGATGTGCCACTCGTGCACAAGCACTTCGGCTCGGAGCGCTTCGTCGAGCTGTTCAAGCTGATCGGCGCGCTGGGCAAGCCGACGGTCTGCGCCGCGGACGGGCACGTGCTCGCCGGCGCGCTCGGGATCGCGCTCGCCTGCGATCTGATTGTCGCCTCCGAGCAGGCAACCTTCGGGACCCCCGAGATCAACGTGGGTGCGTTCCCGTTCATGATCATGGCGCTGATCTATCGCAACGTTCCCCGCAAGAAGGCGAACGAGCTGCTGCTGCTCGGCGAGCGCTGGGACGCGCAGGAGGCGCTCGCGGCGGGGATCGTCAACAAGGTTGTCCCGGCGGTGGAGTTCGACGCGGCGGTTGCGGACTGGGCGCAGAAGCTCGCCGGGAAGTCGCCGGTGATCATGCGTCTCGGTAAGGAGGCGATGCGCCGGCAGCTGGACATGCCCTTCGATGACGCGCTCGACTACCTGCGTGCGCAGCTCACCCTGGCGCTCTCCACCGAGGACATCGTCGAGGGCGTCACCGCCTTCTTCGAGAAGCGCGATCCACAGTGGAAAGGCCGCTGATGAGCACACAGGAGACGACCGGCCTGCTACGTCCCCTGGTCGAGGACCTGGAGGAGCGCCGCGCGAAGATCAGACAGGGTGGCGGCGAGGAGAAGATCGCTAAGCAGCACGAGCGCGAAAAGCTGACCGCGCGCGAGCGGATCGCAATCCTGGTTGACGAGGGCACGTTCACGGAGCTTGGAATCCATGGCAAGCCGCACACCTCCCAGCGCACGATGGACGGTGTTGATGCGCCGGCCGACGGGGTGGTGACCGGCTACGGCAAGGTCGATGGGCGCCTGACAGCCGTGTGTGCGTATGACTTCACGGTGATGGCCGGCTCGATGGGGATGACCGGCGAGTTCAAGGTCACGCGCTTGCGCGAGCTGGCGCTCACCAAGCGCATCCCATTCGTGTGGCTCTTGGACTCGGCGGGGGCCCGGGTGCAGGAGGCCGCGGGCGCGATGTTCGCGGGCTCGGGGCACCTGTTCCGCGAGGAGGTCGTGATGAGCGGCGTGATCCCACAAATCGCCGCTCTTATGGGGCCGTGCGCGGCCGGCACCGCCTACATCCCGGGGCTCGCGGACTTCGTGCCGATGGTCAAGGGCCGCGGCTCGATGGCGCTCGCCGGACCGCATCTGGTGCGCGCGGCGATCGGCGAGGACGTCACCCAGGAGGAATTGGGTGGCTCGCGCGTGCACACGCGCAAGTCGGGCGTGGGCGACATGGAGGTGGCAAGCGACGAGGAGTGCATCGATGCGATCAAGGCAGTACCTGTCGTTTATGCCCCAGAACTGCGAAGAGAAGCCGCCGCTCAGGGCGGGCGGGGTGGTGGGGCCAAATCGACCCGATCGACAGGCGCTGAGGAGGAGCTGCTCGACGTGCTACCAGAGTCCAACCGCAAGCCGTATGACATGTACGAGGTGATCCGCCGGATCACGGACGACGGCGAGTACTTCGACATGAAGGGGCAGTGGGCGAAGACGATCATCACCTGCTTCGCGCGCTTCGGCGGGCGCCCGGCGGGGATCGTCGCCAACCAGCCCAAGCAGCTGGGGGGCATCCTCGACAACGACTCGGCTGATAAGGCCGCGCGCTTCGTCAATCTGTGCAACGCGTTCGGCATTCCCCTGGTCTTCCTGATGGACGTGCCGGGCTTCATGGTCGGCACGAAGGTCGAGGCCGAGGGGATCATCCGCCACGGCGCGAAGATGCTCTACGCGGTCGCCAACGCGACCGTGCCGAAGATCACCGTGATCACGCGCAAGGCCTACGGTGCTGGGTATTACGTGATGAACGGGCGCGCCTACGAACCGGATCTGATCGTCGCCTGGCCGAGCGCTGAGATCAGCGTGATGGGCGCCGAGGGGGTCGTGGAGATCGCGTTTCGCAAACAGGTCGACGAGGCCGAGGATCCCGAGGCGAAGAAGACCGAGCTGATCGAGGGTTATCGCAAGATCTTCGACGTGTACATCGCGGCCGGCAACGACCTGATCGACGACGTGATCGATCCGCGCGAGACACGCGAGACGATCTGCCGCGGGCTGGAGATGGCCCAGAACAAGCAGGTCGAGCGGCCGTGGAAGCGCCATGGAGTCGTGCCCGTATGACCCTCGACGATCCGGTAGTCATCACCTGCTCGATCTCGGGGGCGATCGCCAATCGCGAGCAGTGCCCGGCGATCCCTTACACGCCCGCCGAGTACGCGGCCGAGGCACGGCGGATCGTGGACGAGGGCGGCGTGATGATCCACATCCATGCGCGCAAACCAGACGGCACGCCGAGCTATGAGATCGAGGACTTCCAGGCGATCAGCGATGCGATTCGCGCGGAGGTCGGCGATCAGGTGATCGTCAACTTCTCGACCGGCACGATCGGGGTGCCGGTGGAGAAGCGGGTGGCCTACTTGCGCGCCTGCCGTCCGGAGGTGGCGGCGTTGAACATGGGCTCGATGAACTACGCGAAGTACTCGCGCTCGCAAAAACAGTTCGTATTCAAGATGGTGTTCGCCAACCCGTTCGACGAGATCATCGAGTTGCTGGAGGCGATGAACGAGCTTGGCATCAAACCCGAGCACGAGTGCTTTGACATCGGCCACGTCGGCAGCCTCGCGCCGCTGATCGACATGGGCGTACTGAAGACCCCGCTGCATGTCGACTGCGTGATGGGCGTCGTCGGGGGTATTCCGGCGACGGCGCGCAATTTGGCGGCGATGGTCGAGAACATTCCCGCGGGCTCGCATTGGGGCGTGATCGGGATCTCGCGTGATCAGTGGATGCTCGTGGCGGCGGCGCTGACGCTCGGCGGCTCGATCAGGGTGGGGCTGGAGGACAACCTGTATCTGCCGAGCGGCGAGATGGCGCGCTCGAACGGCGAGCTGATCGCGAAGGCCCGCCAGATGACCGAGGACATCGGGCGCCGGCCGGCGAGCGTGCAGGAGGCCCGCGCGATGCTGGGCGTTCCCCAGCGGGGGGCGTAGATGGGCCTGCCGCTGGAGGGCATCAAGGTGCTCGACCTCTCTCGCCTGCTGCCGGGCGGGTTCTGCTCGCTGCTGCTGGCGGACTTCGGCGCGGACGTGCTGAAGGTCGAGGACACCGGCATGGGCGACTACATCCGCTGGTCGCCGCCTTATTACGAGGGCGCACACGACAGCGCGAAGTCGGCGCTGTTCCTGTCGCTGAACCGCAACAAGCGCTCGATCCGCCTCGACCTCAAGAGCGAGGGTGGACGCGAGGCGTTGCTGCGGCTCGGTGCGCGAGTACGACGTGGTGCTCGAGTCCTTCCGCCCTGGTGTGCTCGACCGTCTGGGTGTGGGCTACGAGCGCATGCGCGAGGAGAACCCCGGGATCGTTTACTGCGCGATCTCCGGCTACGGCCAGACCGGCCCCAAGCGCGACGCGTCGGGCCACGACATGAACTACCTCGGGCTGATCGGCCTGCTGGGCCTGACCGGTGAGCTCGGCGGCGGGGTGGGCGGGGGTCCGATTCAATCGGCGGGGCAGATCGCGGATCTGGGTGGCGGCGCGCTGATGGCGGCGTTTGGGATCATGGCGGCGCTGCGCGAGCGCGATGGTGCGCGCAAGCTCACCGGGCGGCCGGGATCGGGATCCGCGGGCTCCGGCGAAGGCCAGCTGGTGGACGTGTCGATGGCCGACGGCGCGCTGTCGTGGCTGGCGATGGTCGCGGCGGGGTACTTCGCCGACGGGACGGTGCCGCGCCGGGGCGAGCTGCCGCTGGCGGGTTCGCTGATCTGCTACCGGCCGTATGAGTGCGCCGATGGCTGGGTGACGCTGGGGGCGCTGGAGCCGAAGTTCTGGCAGGCATGGTGCCGAGGCGTGGGGCGCGAGGATCTGATCGCAAAGCAGTTCGAGCGCCCGGGCACGGAGGCGCACACGCAGGTGCAGGAGATCTTCAAGGCCCGTCCGCCGCGCCGATTGGGAGGCATTCGCGCGCAAGCACGACTGTTGCCTGGAGCCGGTGCTGGAGCTGGACGAGGCGCTCTCCTCGGAGCTGGTGCAGGAGCGGGAGATGGTCGTCGAGATTGAGCAGCCGGGCGTGGAGCGGCCGGTGCGCCAGCTGGGGATCCCGGTCAAGCTCGGACGCACCCCGGGCGAGCCGGCGCGGCTGCCCGGACCGGCGCTGGGCGAGCACACCGAGGAGGTGCTGCTGCGCGGCCGGCTACACCGAGGCCGAGGTGGCCGAGCTGCTTGCAGAGCGGAGCCGCGGCAGGCCCGGCCGACGTGACGAATAGATCCCCGCCCGCCCCGACGTTCCGGGTGTAGGTGGAGGCGGGACGCATGAGCACGACGGTACGCGGCGCTATAGAGGTTTCGCGCGATCGCCTCTCCGCCCCAGGCGATCGGCCGCTGTTGAAGATCAGCGAGCTGGCCGAGCGCTCGGGGGTGAGCGCCGGGACGATCAGGCATTACCTGCGCGAGGGGTCTGCTCGGCGGGGGGAGGAGATCGTCAGGACTAGCCGCAACATGGCCTATTACCCATCGGAGCTGGTGGAGCGGATCGCGTTGATCAAGCGGCTGCAGGAGGAGCGGTTCATGCCGCTGCGGATGATCCGAGTGGTGCTGGAGGAGGATCCCGAGCACGTGCGCGCTCTGGTGGAACTGGAGGATCGCATTCTCGAGCGAGCGCTCGCAGGCGCGGAGGCGCGCGGCCGCACCTCTGCGAAGGAGGTGCGCGAGCGCTATGAGATCCCGCGCAACGTGCTGGAGCGCCTGGCCGAGATCGGTGTGCTGACGCCTAACCGCAACGGATACGAGCAGGACGACGTGAAGATCATCGAGGCGATCGCGAGCTTCCGTGCCGGGGGCTACGAGGAGGCGCTGGGCTTCACGGTGTACGACACGCTGCGCTACCGCAAGGCGCTGGAGCCGCTTGTGGAGGAGGAGGTGGGTGCGTTGCTCGACCGGCTGGCGGGTGAGGTCGAGATCGAGCGCGCGCTTGAGATCGTCGCGGCAGGTGTCGAGCCCCTGCGCGAGCTGATCGGCGCGATGCATTCGAAGCTGCTGCTGGCGGAGCTGCGCCGGCAGCACAAGCCGTAGCTACCAGCGCGCGCGGTGGTGCTCGACCACGCCGAGTCCGTGGGCCAGTGGAGCTCCGCCGGGCAGCGTCCCGCTGAAGGTGCCGAAGGGCGCACGGTAGTCGCTGCCCACGATCAGCAGCTCGTCGTGGCGACTGCGCTGCGCCTCGGCCAGGAAGCGCAGCTCGGCTCCGTCCTCGCAGCGGATGCTCGACAGGTCGGCGGCGAAGCTGACGGGTGCGGCCTCTGTGGGCGAGCCCGCGACCCACACGGCCCGCTCGCTGCTCTGTGGTGGGTCGTTGACACCGCTGACGAGGTTCCAGGCAAGTGGGATGCCGTCCGGGCTCTCACCGACGCCGGCGCTCCAGCGCCACTCGGTGTGGCGAGCGTGATGGCCGATCGTGTCGTCGATCACGGCGAGCGCGTCGAATCTCACGCGCGGGGCCGCCGTCGATGCACAGCGTGCCGTGCGCGGCCACGCCGGCCTGCTTGCGCGTCCACACCTGCGCGCGCCCGTGCGGGCAGAGTGCTTCGATGCCCGCCTGCTCCTCCAGGCTGCAGATCGAGCAGCACACCGCGGCCGTGTATCCGCATCCGTCCGGGTGCGGCGGGCAGCGTGCCTGTGCCGGCTCGCCCGTGCTCCAGCTCGACTTCGCCGCGCCGGGGCAGCAAGCGCGTGCGCTCGCGCATCAGCTTCTCCTCGCGCATGTACAGACGCCCAGAACGACTGTCGGGCGGGGCCGATCTGCACCAGCGCGGCGCACGCCATCAGCTCCTCGCAGAACACGCGCCACGTAGCGCCAGCGCTTCAACGGCCGTCGCGCCGCGAAACAGGGGCACGTCGACCGGCGGCCCGGCGGCGGCGGGCGCTATGCTTGGGATGTTGACTGACTAGTCAATCTATTCTGCGGGGAGATGCCGCGGAAGGGGAATAAAGCCATGAGGGTCGCGGCAGTCCAGCTGAACTCCACCGCCGATACGGCCGCGAACCTGGCTGCGGCCGACCGTCTGACGCGCGCCGCGGCGGCGGACGGCGCACGGTTGATCGTACTCCCCGAGAAGTGGACCGTGATCGGCTCGGACGAGCAGCTGCGCGAGGGCGCCGAGACGCTCGACGGACCGGCGATCTCCTGGGCGCGCGCGACCGCGCGCGAGCTGGGGGTGGACCTGGTGGCCGGCTCGATCGTCGAGCGCAGGGTGGGCGAGGAGAAGCTGGCGAACACCTCGGTGCACGTGGATCCAGGCGGCGAGATCAAGGCGGTGTACCGCAAGGTGCACATGTTCGACGTCGAGATCGACGGCCGCCCCTATCACGAGTCCGATGTGGAGCAGGCGGGCGAGGAGATCGTCTCTCAGCGAGACCGCCGACGGCGTCGAGCTGGGCTTGTCGATCTGCTACGACCTGCGCTTTCCTGAGCTGTTCCGGATCCTCGCCGTGCGCGGCGCGCGGGTGATCGCGCTGCCGTCGGCGTTCACGCTGCCGACGACGCGCGATCATTGGGAGACGCTGATCCGAGCGCGTGCGATCGAGAACCAGACGTTCGTGATCGCGGCCAACCAGATCGGACGCTCACCCGGGTGGCCAGCGCTCCGGCGGGCGTTCGATGATCGTGGACCCGTGGGGCGTGGTGCTGGCGCAGGCGCCCGACCGCGAGGGCTACATCGTCGCCGAGCTCGATCTCGAGTACCAGCGCGAGATCCGCGCGCAGCTCCCGTCGCTGGCGAACCGCCGTCCGACGGCCTACCGCTGGCCGAAGGTGGCGGCATGATTGCGACGGCGCGCCACAGGCGCCCGGACAAGCGCCGCCTGATCCTGGACGCGGCCGTGCGCGTGTTCGCGCGCCAGGGCTTTCACGCCTGCCGCGTGTCGGACATCGCCGACGAGGCGGGCGTCGCCTACGGGCTCGTCTACCACTACTTCGCCTCCAAGGACGAGGTGCTCGACACGCTGTTCCTCGAGCGCTGGAACGTGATGCTCGAGCTGATCCGCGAGGTCGATGCCCAGCCGCTCCCGGTGCGCGAGAAGCTGGGGGCGATCGCGTCGTTCATCGTCGACAGCTACCGCCACGACCCGGATCTGATGAAGGTGATCATCGTCGAGGTCACGCGCGCGGCGAACTCGTTCGGGCAGACCCACCTCGGTCAGATCCGCGAGGCGTACGAGCTGATCGGGGAGATCGTCGTCAAGGCCCAGGCGGAAGGCGTGTTCAAGGCCGAGATCGAGGCGCGGTTCGCCGCGATGGCCTTCTACGGCGCGATCGAGCAGCTGCTCACGGGCTGGATCTTCGGGCTGCTGCCCGAGGGCGAGGAGCAGTTCGAGCGGGCCAAGTGGCTGGTCGTCGAGACCGTCTGCGGCGGCCTGGAGACGAGTGCCGTGGGCGAGGCGCGGGTCGGATGAAGCGTTGAGGAAGTGTGAACGCGACCTCCACGGGGAATAGACTGCGTTGAATATGGAGAACGAGATGGTCAAGCGGCTGATCTGGTCGGGCCTGTTGGCGGGCCTCGGCGCGCTGTCGAGCATCGTCGCCCACCGCGCCGCCGGGCTCGTGTGGAGGCGGCTGTTCGACGAGGAGCCGCCGGAGTGAGCGCGGCACCCACCGCCGCCGCCCGGCGGGCAGCGACTCCGACGCGCCCAAGAACATCGCGACGGCGATCACCGAGGTCTCCGAGCGCGCGCACGCTGCTCGTCCGCGAGGAGATCGAGCTGGCCAAGGCGGAGGTCACCGAGAAGGCGACGAAGCTCGCCAAGGGCGCCGTCGTCGGCGTCGCCGCGGGCGTCTTCTTCGTCACGGCGCTGTTCTTCGTGCTGGTCGGCTGCGCCTGGCTGCTCTACTACTACCTGCCGATCGGCAACGTAGTTCACCTACTTCTGGGGCTTCTTCGCGATGGCCGTGATCCTCGTGGTGCTCGGCGTGATCGCCGGCCTGATCGCCGCGAAAGTGGTCAAAAAAGGCTCGCCGCCGGTGCCGAGCATGGCGATCGAAGAGGCGCAGAAGATCCGCGAGACGGTGTCCGCGGGCGCGGACTCGCACGTGACGGGGACGATCTGATGCCCCGCTCTGCCACTGACACCCGGGGGAAGATCTGATGGCGCAGCGCTCCGCGACTGAGATCCGCAGCTCGATCGAGGCCAACCGCATGGAGCTGGCGGTCTCGCTGGTCAAGCTGCGCGGCGAGGTCACGCATCTGACCGACTGGCGCGGGCACATCGAGCGCCACCGCGCGAGCTGAAGATCGGCGGCGCCGTCGTCGTGGGCCTCGTGCTCGGCGCGCGGCCTGCTGCGCCGCCGCCGCAACCGCCGGGACTGAGTCCTCAGCCCAGCAGCGCGCGCGGGATCGCCCCGACGCCGATCAGGCCGGGCCCGGTGTAGGTGCCGATCACCGGCCCGACCTCGGAGGTGAAGACGGGCTCGGAGTCGAAGATCTCCGGCAGCGGTCGATCAGGCGCTCGGCCTGCTCGGGTGCCTGGATGTGCTGCACGACCCAGCCGTCGGCGCCGCGGTCGTGCAGCTCCTGCGCGTACTCGACCATGCGCTCGAATGCGCGCCCGGCGGTGCGCACGCGCTCGACCGGCATGATCTCGTACTCGAGCGACAGGATCGGCTTGATCTTCAGCGTGCCGCCCAGCCACGCCTGGGCCTTGCCGACGCGTCCGCCGCGCCGCAGGTACTCGAGCGTGTCGAGGCAGAACCAGATGCGTAGCGCCTTGCGCGTCTCGCGCACGCGCGCAGCGACGGCGTCTTTGTCGGCGCCCGCGCGCGCGGCGGCGGCCGCGGCGAGCACGAGCAGGCCCATTCCGCCGCAGGCGCGTTTCGCCGTCGATCACCTCGACGCGCTCGCCGAGGCCGCGCTCGGCGAGCAGCCCGTGCGCCTGGCGGGCGGCCTCGCAGGTGCCCGGAGATGCCGCCGGCGAGGTGGATCGAGACGATGTCCTGGCCGTCCTCGAGCAGTGGCTCCCAGACGGCGAGGAAGTCGCCGATCGAGGGCTGGGAGGTGGTGGGCAGCTCGGGGTCGCGGCGCAGCCGCTCGTAGAAGGCGTCGAAGCCCGTCCATCTCGAGCTCGCGCTCGGGCTCGCCCTCCCAGCCCACGTACAGGCTGACCTGATGGATTTCCTCACTGTCCGCGAGCGCGCGCGGCAGGTAGTGCGTGCTGTCGGTGGCGATCGCGACGGAGGGCACGCGCGCGGGACGCTACAGCAACGCCTCCTGCGAGCTCGCCGGACTCGTACATCTCGGTCACGATGTCGCAGCCGCCGATCAGCTCGCCGTTCGCGAACAGCTGTGGGATCGTCGGCCAGTCGGAGATCGCCGAGAGCTCCTGGCGGATGCGCGGGTCGGGCAGGATGTCGACGGCCGCGAACGGCACGTCCAGCGACTGCAGGGCGGCCACGGTGCGCGCCGAGAAGCCGCAGGCGGGCGCCTCGGGCGTGCCCTTCATGAACAGGATCACCTTGTGCTCGTTGATCGCCTCGCTGATCGCATCGCGGATCGGGTTCTCGCCGTTCGAGGCCGGAACCTCGACGGCGGGGCTGGGCGGCGGGCTCGACATCGGAAGGTCGCGGACGGTGCTGGGCTGGCTGAGTGGACATGGAGTGCTCCTGGCTATTGGGTGGGGGTCTTCGCGGGTCTGGGTCTTCAGCGACAGGGCGTGGATCGGGCCGCCGATCTCCGCGCCGAACACGTCGTAGACGAGGCGGTGCTGCTCGATGCGGCTGCGCCCCTGCGAACGCCGCGGCGGTGACGGTCGCGCGGAAGTGATCGCCGCCGCCGGTGTAGTCCTCGACCTCGGCTTGCGCTCCCGGAATCGAGGCCTCGATGCGCTGCTTGATCTCCTCGGAAGAGGGCATTATCAGCTCCAGCTTAGCCGCTATACTTTGGAAAGCGATGATCACGATCAGCGACAAGGGTGCCGAGAAGGTTCACGAGTTTCTCTCCGCGCAGGAGGCCGACGTGAGCATGGCAGGCCTGCGCGTGGGCGTGCGCGGCGGCGGCTGCTCGGGCTTCCAGTACCAGCTCGCGTTCGACGAGCAGCGCGACGGCGACATCGTGTTCGAGAGCCACGGCCTGAAGCTGCTCGTCGACGAGGAGAGCCTGCCGTTCGTGCGCGGCTCGATGATCGACTACGAGGAGAGCCTGCAGGGCGCGGGCTTCAAGGTGACGAACCCGAACGTCGTTGCCGCCTGTGGCTGCGGCTCGTCCTTCCGGGTGGCCGAGGAGGAGCAGGTCTCCGCGGTCTGACGGCCAATGGGCGGCGCTGGATCGGCGTCCTCCCTCGCTCGTGTGCTGAAGCACACTTGCTCGGTGCGTCCTTGACCAGCTTGCCCCTCGACCGTCAGAGGGTGAGTAGGGTGCGCTCGCGATGTCTGTCCTCCCCGCGAGCCTGCGTCATCTGACGCCCACGCGCCTGCGTGACGACGTGCGCCTGCGCGCGCTGGCGGTCGGCCTGGGCTTGATCCCGCCGCGGACGATGCACTCCGGCGCAGGACGCGCGAGTGCTGTTGGAGGCGGCGAAAGGCGCCAAGCGCGTGGTCGAGATCGGCGTTTACGAGGGCTCCTCGGCGCTTGCGCTGTGCGAGACACTCGGACCCGAGGCGGAGCTGCATCTCGTCGATCCCTTCGGCGCGCATCCCGACGCGCTACCGAGCGGGTGGGGCGCCACCGAGTGGGCGACCCGACGGGTGGTCTCGCGCGCTTTACGCCGGCGCGGTTCCGACGCACCGACGCGTGCACTGGCACGTCGCCTGTCTGCACGAGGTGGTCGCGCGCTGGCATGGGCGAGGTGGACCTGGTGTTCATCGACGGCGACCACTCCGAGGCCGGCTGCGAGCTCGACTGGGCCTCGTGGCACGGCCTCGTCGCACCCGGCGGCCGCGTGGTGTTCCACGACGCGCGCGCCGACCAGCCCGGGGGTCGTGGGCTGCCGGGGCCGACGGCGGTCGTGAAGCGCCACTTCCGCTCGGACGAGGCTACAGCAGGATGGGAGATCACGGCCGAGGCCGACCGCACCGTTGTTGTGACGTGCGCCGCCGCCTGAGCGCTGCTCCCGAGCACTCATCCTCTCGGGCACCCGACGCGGTCAACTCTACCTCGAGCCCCGATTCATTCCACCTTCAGCGTGGCCTTCATCCCTTTCGCCTCGTGCCCCGGCAGCGAGCAGAACAGCGTGTAGGAGCCGGCATGCAGGTTGAGCGTCAGGTCCGGGTGGGCGTCCGGCTTGACGTTTTCCTCGCAGGCCGCCGGCTTCGGCTCCTTCGACCGGTTCGACCGCGTGCAGGTTGTGTTCGTCCTGACCGTGGTTGACGAATTCGATCGCCACCGGGCCCGCGGGAACAGCGGTGCGGGAGAGGATGAAGTGGTATCCGCTGGTGTCTTCGGCCGTCACCTGGACGTGCACGGGGCCGGCGGGGGTTGCAGGGGTTTTCGTGGGTGCAGAGCCGCCTCCGGCAGAGGAACCGGGGGACGAGCCCGACCCGCCAGACCCCGCGCCGGGAATCACCGGAGCCGGGGCGCCCGTCCACGGGTCTGTGGAGGAACCGGAAGAGCCCGCGCCCTTGGAGACGCCCTTCGGCGCCGAAGGCTTTGCACCAGAGCCCCGACCGTGCTTGCGGTGAGATTTCTTTCCCGCATGCGCCGCCGGGCAATGGCGATGATGCTTCGCGCGGCTGCGCCGGCAGGCCCGCGCGGTTTGGGAAGGATGACGGGGCGAGCGGTTTCCGGATGCGACGCTTGTCCCCGCTGCGACCGCGCTACACAGTGCGCACAGCACGCAGAGGATGAACAGGGAGGCTCTGTGGTGCGAGATCGAACCGGGTCGGGGACTCGCCCGCGGCATCCTCACGTCACCAAGGAGTACCGTTCGAACGACGACGCTTCGGGGATCACCAGGCCGGCTTCGGTTTCGAACCACTGCTCCAGCAGCGAGCAGTAGATCGCGCGGAAGTCGGAGGTCGTTGACGACGTTTTCGTTTTCGTCGAGTTTGGTCAGGCCGGGGAATTCGCCGACCATTTTCCCCGAGGCGCGGCTGCCGATCAGGAACGCCACGCCGCCGGCGCCGTGGTCGGTGCCCGAGCCGTTTTCTTCGCGGGCGCCGACCGAACTCCGACCACAGCTGGATCAGCACACGCTGATCGAGGTCGCGCTGCTTCGAGGTCGCGCTGGAAGGCGACGACCGCTGCGACGGTCTGTCCGAGGTTGGTGCCAGTGTGGTTTGCCTCGTCGGAGTGCGTGTCGTAGCCGCCGACGGCGTTCAGCGACGCGCATTTGATCGGCATTCCGTGTGCGAGCATCGCCGCGAGCGCCGCGAGCCGTTCGGCGAATTCGCCGCCGATGGGGTAGGTGACCGATCGGTTTGTACGTCGACTTTTCCTCGGCTTCGACGAAGCGGCCATCTGGTTGAGGACGATGCTCGTGTCGTAGGAGGCGTCGCGGGCCTGCGCGATAGGCGGGAGAGGGGGCGGAGAGCGCACCCAGCGCGCCGAACGTTCGCAGCGCCGGTGCGATCACGGTTCGCCGAGGCCGTAGGCCCACATCGTGTAGTCGGCCGGCGAGGAGACCGCGGCGACGGGCATCGTCGTCGGTGGCCAGCGCCGGCGCGAGCGAGTAGTCCAGGGAGAGGCCCTGCAGCGGGTTGTCGGGATCGCCGACTCCGGGCAGGTCCAGATAGCGCCCCATCCAGCCGGTGCGCGTGTTCGTGTCGAGCTCGCCGACCTCCCAGTAGTGGCGGCTGGTGAAGTGGCTCTCGTCCGGGGGCTCGTAGCCGATCGCCGGGAACACGGTCACTTTGCCCTCGGCGTGCAGTTCGGCCAGGCCCTGCGGCCGGCGGGATGCCACATCAGGTTGGGTCCTCGGTGAACGGCTGTCCCTTCGCCTTCTTGCGAGGCCAGGCCCGGGCGTAGTTCGTGGTACGCGGCTTCCTTCACGACCGGCGCGAGCACCGACAGCGCGTCCCAGCCGCCTTCCATGAAGATCGACACGAGCACCGGCGGGTTCGGCCCGGAGGCCGCCGAGGCCTGGGCGATGCCCTCTTCGAAGTGGCGCGGCGAGAGCATCGAGGCGCCGTACACCGACAGCGCCGCGCCGGCCGAGGCCAGCAGGAACGTGCGCCGGTCGAGGCCCGTGCCGGCCGGCACCGGCATCCCCGGCTCGATCGTACGGCAGGCCCCTGCCCGGCGACGGCGGCGCCGCGGCGCAGCAGCTGCGGCGCGGTTGAAGTCGTTGCACGAGCAGCTCTTGGCCATGTCAGCTCACCTGCATGTCGGGGGAGGTGGCGATCAGCATCCGCAGCGCGTTCTGGCGCATCGCCCGGTAGGGGCTCGCTCCCATTCCGTGGCGATCGTGTTCACTCAGGCAGGTTTGCGCGAAGCGCGGCGATGCACTGCGTCGGATTCGGCTGGACAGCAGCGGGTTGGCCCAGTAGGCGCAGCGCGCTCGCCAGCGCCGCCGGCGGTTCCTCGGTTTCGCTGTATTCCGGTTCGCCTTCCGCCGGCCACGGGTTCGCGTAGGTCTTCGCCGTGACGTAGCTGGCCATTTCCCAGCGCGCCTTCGTGGTCGAGGTGTCCAGCCAGCTGGAGAAGTCCCAGCCGGAGACGTTCGGCGGGTAGAACAGCTGCTGGCCGGCGTTCGCAGGACAGCCAGGCCCAGGCGGTCGTGTCGATCGGGCGGCCGATCGAGCGCAGCAGGCCCGCGTTGTAGACGACGGGCGGCGTCACGAGCTCCGGGCCCGCGTAGAAGTCGGGGTGCTGGAGGATCGCCTCGACGACCGCGCGGATCGAGTAGCCCGAGCCGACGTACAGGCCCTGCAGCGAGGCGAGCGTCGCTTCGTCGGGCGGGGTGGGGATGAAGTAGCCCCACAGCTTGGTCACGAAGAACGAGGCGTGCAGCGGATGTTCGACGCACAGGCGGACGGCGTCTTCGTAGTTCCAGTTGCCGCGTCTGCCCGAACACCGTCTTTACGCCAGCGTCGTGGTGGTCGGGATCGAAGTGGAAGTTCGTGCAGGCCGCTGCTTTGGGACCATTCTGCCCGCCAGCCGGTCAGCGCGCGCGCCCATTTCGCGCACGTCGTCCTCGGTGTAGGCGCCGCGGTCGGCGCCGAGCGAGAACAGCTCCATCATCTCGCGCGCGTAGTTCTCGTTGGTGTTGTTCCTTGTCGTTGTAGATCCCGTCGAGGAACACGAGCATCGCGGGGTTGACGGTGACCGCCAGGAACAGGTCGTGAAAGCTGCCGAACACCATCGAGCGAAAGAGTTCGTTCTGTTCGAGCATCAGCCGCTGGCAGTTGACCTTCTCGTTGGAGTTGGCGAACCAGTCGTGGAAGATGAACGTCATCCGCTCGACGAGCTGCTGGTCGGAGCGGACCATGCGGTCGAGCCACCAGCAGTGATCCTCGCCCCACGCGTCGTAGGGGGCGAGCGGTTCGCCTTCTTCGTCGACCGGTTCCGGCCCGGTGAGCGTCGCCGCGCCGGACGGGCGGGTGAGCGCCGAAGACGACCTGTTCCAGGGGCTGCCCGACGAGCGCCTCGGCCTGCCCGGGGGTCGGCCCGAAGCCCGCGCGCCACAGCAGGCGGTGCGCCTGGGCGAGCGTGATCGGCGGCGAGCCGACCGACGGGACCGGCGCGGGGGAGGGTGCGGGCGGCGAGGCCGGGGCGACCGGCAGCGGGACTCGGGACGGTGCCGTGCGGCTTGGCGGTGGACGGCGCTTGTGGTGCTGCTTGCGCCGGCGCTTGTGCTTGTGCTTGCTGCTTGTGCTCGTCGGCCCGCTTGCCCTCGCCGTGGCCGTGTCCGGCGCGCTGCTTGGCTGCGAGGCGCGTCTTCATCGATCGAGGTGCCGTCTTCGCGCGTGGACGGGCATGGCGCCGGTGGACCATGATGGCCACCTCGACCGCGACGGCGGATGCTCTGCCTCAGGCGGCAGAGTTCTCGACGGATGTCGTACTCGAGGACCGAGGTCTCCCGGATGCTCTACGCCGGCTCGTTCTGCAGCGAGCGCCACAGGTATCGGCAGGCCAGCGTGCGGTGGGGTCGCCACGGCTCGGCGATCTCTTCCATCGCGATCGGGTCCGGCAGCGCGTCCAGGCCGTAGGCGCGTTCGATCGCCCGGCGGATGCCGAGGTCGCCCGTCGGGCAGCACGTCGGGGCGCTCCAGGTGGAACATCAGGAACATCTGCGCGCTCCACAGGCCGATGCCCTTCACGGCGGTCAGCTCCGCGATCACCTTTTCGTCGTCCAGCTCGTTCAGCCGCTCCAGCTCCAGTTCGCCCGAGAGCGTGTGCTCGGCCAGCGATCTGAGGTAGCTCGACCTTCGCGCGTGAGAGCCCCGCGGCGGCGCGCAGCTCTTCGGGCTCGTCGTTCGAGGATCTCCTGCGGTGTGGGCGGGCGGTCTTCGAAGCGCGCCGTCAGCCGTCCGTAGATCGCGCGCGCCGCCTTCACCGACAGCTGCTGACCGGCGATCGTGCGCACCAGCGCGCCGTAGTGGTCTGCCTTGTCCGGGCGTCCGTCGCGTCGCGCTCGGCAGTTTGCCGACCGCGGCGATCAGCTCCGCCATGATCGGGTCGCTGCGGCGTAGCTGGGCCAGGCCCCGGTTAGACAGCGGAAGTCGCCTCGAACGCCATCGGCTCGCCGTCGAGCGCGTTCAGCGCGCGCGGGAGCGACATCGCCAGGCAGGTGAAGCTCGGCGTGTCGCGCACCGTGTACGCCGAGGCCTCGGTCGTGCGCAGACGCTGCACGAGATCGAGGAACGTGCCGACGTCGTCGGTGTCGAACGCGACCACGAACTCCTGGTCGTCGAGCCCGAACGAGTACGTCGTGTGGTTGTCCACACCCGGGTATTCGCGCCCGACCTGGATGTGCCCCTGCATGATCCGCCAGCGCTCCTCCGCGGGCAGCGCATACCACGCGCGCGACTTCACGAACGGGTAGACGAACACGTACTTCCCCCTGAACCCCCGCGGCGTGGTGCGCTCATCTTCGGAGTACTCCGAGCTCTTGCGCATCCCGAGGAACGAGTACGGGATCTGCGCCCACTTCATCAGCCCGCTCTGTCCCAGCACGACGTGCAGCTCGTGGATCCGGTCGAGGTTCTCCGCCTCTGAGATCAGCAGCAGCTCGGCGTCGCCGCGCGTGCCCACGAGCGAGAACGCCTGCAGCAGGTGGCCGTCGGCGAAGTCCTCGCAGGCGGCGTTGAACTCGCGCTTGTCCTGCGCGCGCTGCTCGTCGTCGAGCCGGCGCCAGGCGGGGTCGAGCTTCAGGAACGTGTACTTCACGAAGTGCCGCGCGCTCATCGCTCGATTATCGCAAGCCTGGCTGCGCGGGCCGGTGAGCGGGCATGCGGCCGGCCCGAATCGGCCATCGGCGGGCTGTGAGCGAGCTGCATAGGCGTCATTGTCGGCTGGTTGCCCTGTTGGTCGACCTCGTCGCGGGATACAGTGATAGACATGCGGATCGCGCTGCTTTCGCCGTATTCGTGGACGTACCCCGGTGGGGTCACGCGCCACATCGAGGCGCTCGCCGCTGAGCTGACCGCGCTCGGCCACGAGGCCCGCATCCTCGCGCCGTTCGACCCCGACGACGCGCTCTCGCGGCGCCTGCACCGCGGTGCGCGTCCTCAGCTGCTCGACCCCCCTGAGCGGTTCGTCGCGCTCGGGCGCACCGCCGGCTTCCCCGCCAACGGCGCCGTCTCGAACCTCGTGCCCGATCCCGCGCGGGGTGCTGGCGATGCGCCGCGAGCTGCGCGACGGCGGCTATGACGTGCTGCACATCCACGAGCCGGTCGTGCCGCTGCTCGGCTGGGACGCGCTCTGCTCGACCGCGCCGGAGCTGCCGCTCGTCGGCACGTTCCACACCTACTCCGAGAACGCGCTCACGAACGGGATCGCGAACGCTGCTCGGCGCCACGGCGGCGGATGAACCACCTGCACGTGCGGATCGCCGTCTCCGAGGCCGCCGCCTGGACCGCGCGGCGCTTCTACGGCGGGCGCTACCGGATCGTGCCCAACGGGGTGCATCTCGGGGCGAGCAGACTCGAGGAGCTGCGACGGCTGGCCGCGCAGGGACGCGAGCCCGACGGCGTCCGCTGCGGATCCTGTTTCATCGGCCAGGCCGTCGAACGCAAGGGCCTGCCCGTCCTCTTGCGCGCGTTCGAGGCGCTGCGCGAGCAGGTCCCGGCGACGCTCACGCTCGTCGGCGCCTCCGCGGACGAGGTCGCGCACATGATGCTCGACGACCGCGGCGTCGATGCGCTCGGCAAGGTCTCCGAGTCGCGCAAGCTCGCCGAGCTCGCCCGACGCCGACGTGCTGTGCGCGCCCTCGCTGCACGGCGAGAGCTTCGGCATGGTCCTCACCGAGGCGCTCGCCGCCGCGTACGCCGGTGCTCGCCTCCGACATCCCCGGCTACCGCGACGTCGTGCGCGACGGGATCGACGGGCGTGCTGACGCCCCCCGGCGACGCGCTCGCGCTGGCCGAGGCGCTGCGCTCGCTCGCGCTCGACCCCGCCGCCCGCACGCGGCATGGCCGCCGCCGCGCGCGTGCGCGCCGAGCGCTTTGCCTGGCCGCACGTCGCCGCCGAGGTGCTCGACTGCTACGAGCAGGCGCTGTCCGTCGGGCGTCCCGCGACGCGGGCCGCCCGTGTCGGGGTGCGCTTCGGCTTGGTTCCCGCCGATCTGCTGCCGCGTATTCCCGCCCAGCGTCTGCCGAGCCTGGAGACCGCGCCCGGCCAGCACGTCTTCCGCCGGGTCGGGTCGGAGAATGGCCCGCGCAGCGTCAGCGCTCCAAGCGCGCGCTGCGCCGCGCGCGCGCTGGTGGCAGCCTCGCTCGGCGGCCTCGCGCTCGCGCTGCTCGCGCTCGTGCACATCGGCGTCGGCCGCGTCGCCGCGAGCCTGCTCGCCTCCAGCCCCGGCCTGCTCGCCGCCGGCCTCGCGCTGATGTGCGCCTCGATGTTTGCCCGGGCGATCGCCTGGCACGCGATCCTCGCGGCCGCCCCGACCTGGCGCAAGGCCAAACGCCGCGACGCGATGCAGGGCACGTTCATCGGCGTCCTGATGTCCGCCACGCTCCCGGCGCGCCTGGGTGAGCCCTCGCGCGCGCTGATCGTCGCGCGCCGTCTCGGCCGCGCGCGGGAGACGCTGCCGGTCGTGCTCGGCACGATGGTCTCGCAGACGCTGCTCAACCTGCTCGCGCTGGCGATCCTCGGGATCGTGATGTTCTCCAGCGTCGACCTGTTCAACGGCCATCACGGCGCGCTGATCGCGGTCGCGCTGGCGCCGCTGGCCGCGGTGGTCGTGGTGCTGCTCGCGCCCGTGCTCGTGCCGAGCGCGGCGGTCTCACGCTCGCTGCGCCTGCAGGTCCTGATCGCCGGCGCTGCGCCTCTCGCTGGTGCGCGTCCGCGAAGGGCTGCGCGTGTTCCGCCACCCCCGCCAGGCGGCGATCGCGACAGCCGTGCAGCTCGGGGCCTGGGGTCTGCAGTGGCTGGCGTGCTGGCTGCTGTTGATGGCGCTCGGCCTCGACGGCCACGTCGGGATCGCCGGCGCCGCGGCGGTGCTGTTCGCCGTCAACGTCACCGCGGTGCTGCCCGCCACGCCGGCCAACATCGGCGTCTTCCAGGCTGCGTGCGTGGCCGTGCTCGCCGGCGCCTACCACGTCTCCACCCCCGACGCGCTCGCCTACGGCATCGTCCTGCAGGTCGTCGAGATCGCCACTGCGGTGCTGATGGGCATCCCCGCGCTGATCACCGAGGGCCTCTCCTGGAAGGACGTCCGCCTGCGCACGATGTCCGGCGCGCCGGTGAAGCTCAGCCCGCTGCCGGCCGGGGCGGCACGCTCCGGCGGCGCCAAGGGCGCGCCATCGGGCGTCGAGGGGTAGAACGGCTCTTTTAGGAGGCCAACGCGGGCTCGTCCTCGGCTTCGACGACTCCGTCAGGCGGGTCCTCGTCGTCGAGCTCGCCGAACAGCGACGGATCGCGCGGCGAGCCCTTGATCACGTCGTCGGGCGAGCCGTCTGGAAGCAGGCGGCCCTGGCGCGTGCCGAAGTAGATCGCCTGGGGGTGATGGGCGATCAGCGCGAGCGTCGACTGCTCGGGTACGGGCGCGTAGCCGTCGGTGATCTTCATGCCGATCTCGCCCAAGCCGAGCAGCTGCTCCACCTTCAGGTGCTCTGACTGCTCGGGCACCGCGGGGTAGCCCCACGAGTAGCGCCGGCCCTGCGTGACAGGAATATCGAGCATCTTGCGCGCTTCGTAGTGCAGCCACTCGGCCAGGCCCTCGGCGGTCTGCACGCCGAGGCCGTGGACGAACAGCTGCTCGGCGAACTCGCCGTCTGTCTCGAGCTTCGCCATCAGGTCGGTGACCTCCGAGCCGACGGTCACCGCCTGCACGGCGATCACGTCGAGCTCGGCGGGCGGCGAGCCCTTGGTCGAAGGCTCGCCCGTCTGGGTGGGCGGGGTGGGTGGGGTTCCAACCGCCGGCCGGTAGAAGTCGGCCAGGCAGATCCGGTCGCCCTTCGGCTGGCGCGGGCAGACGAAGCGCGTGAGCTCGGTGCTGCGGTCCTCGGGGTCGAGCACGACGATGTCGTTGCCGGCCGAGTAGCAGGGGAAGAAGCCGAGCAGCGCGCGCGGGTGCAGGTAGGTCTGCTCGCGCCACATGCGCTCCAGGCGCGGGCGGAAGTCGTCGCGCAGGAGCTTCTGCCAGGCCTCGCCTTTGACGCCCTTGCCGCCCCAGTGCAGCTTGAACAGGACGTGCGTGTCGAGGTGCGGGTAGACCTCGTCGAGGTCGACGGGGATCTCTTTGACTCCCCAGAACGGCGGTGTGGGGATCGGCACGTCGGTGCGCGCGGCCGAGCGGACGGAGTCATCGGCGAAGTTGAGCTCCTCGACCGGGCTCCTCGCCCTTGGCGCGGAAGGCGCGTGGCGCCGGCGCGCAGCTTCTCCAGCAGCGCTGCGTGCGCGTCGGCGTCGATCAGCTGGTCCATCACCGACAGGCCCTCGAAGGCGTCCTTGCAGTAGAAGACACCCGGCTCGTAGGCCTCCTCGGAGTCTTTGCCGCCGGGGTACAGCGCGCGGTAGCTGAACGCGCGGTTGATCGCCGCGCCGCCGATCAGCACCGGGTAGTCGAGGTTCTTCGCGTGCAGCTCCTGGATCGCGGCCGGCATCTGCTTGGAGGTCGAGACGAGCAGCGCGGAAAGGCCGATCGCGGTGGCTTCGTGCTCGACCGCGGCGTCGAGGATCGTCTGGATCGGCACCTGCTTGCCGAGGTCGATCACCGTGTAGCCGTTGTTCGTGAGGATCGTGTTGACGAGCGACTTGCCGATGTCGTGCACGTCGCCGAACACGGTCGCGAGCACGACCGTGCCCTTCGTGTAGCCCTCGATCTTGTCGAGGTATTTCTCCAGTTGCGCGACGGCCTTCTTCATCACCTCGGCCGACTGCAGCACGAACGGCAGGATCAGCTCGCCGGCGCCGAACTTGTCGCCGACCTCTTTCATCGCGGGCAGCAGCACCTCGTTGAGCGTCGGCACCGCGCCGATCTTCTCCACCGCCTTGTCGATCCAGTCCTCGACGCCCTCCTTGCGCCGGCGCAGGATGTGGAAGTGCAGCGCCTCCTCCGGCTCCATCCCCTCGGTCGGGTCGGCCGCGCTCTGGACCTCCTCCTCGCCTTTGGACTCGAAGTGCTCGATGAAGCGCTCCAGCGCGTCCTCGCGGCGGTTGTAGACGAGGTCGTCGGCCAGCTCGCGCTCGACGTCGGAGATCTCGGAGTAGGGGGTGATGTGGTTGGGGTTGACCATCGCCAGGTCGAGGCCCGCCTGGACGCAGTGGTGCAGGAAGGTCGAGTTGAGCACCGCACGCGCGCCGGGGGACACGCCGAAGGAGACGTTGGAGACACCGAGCGAGGTCTTCACGCCCGGGATCTGCTCCTTGATCGCTTTGATCCCCGCGATCGTCTCGACGGCGGACGGCCGCCACTCCTCATCGCCGGTCGTGAGCGTGAACGTGAGGCAGTCGAAGATCAATAGTTCTGGGTCCAGGCCATGCTCCTCGCAGCACAGGTCGCGGATCCGCTTGGCGATCTCGACCTTGCGCTCGGCGGTCTTCGCCATCCCGACCTCGTCGATCGTCAGCGCGATCAGCGCCGCGCCGTGCGCGAGCGCCAGCGGCACGACGCGGTCGAGCTTGTCGCGGCCGGCCTCGAGGTTGACGGAGTTGACGATCGCGCGGCCGGGGATCTGGTCGAGCGCGGTTGCGATCACCTCGGGCTCGGTCGAGTCGATCTGGATCGGTGCGGGCTGGGTCAGCGAGACCTTCTTGGCGACGAGCCGCATCTGTTCGTCCTCGTCGGAGCGCTCGGTCAGCGCCACACAGAGGTCGAGCACGTGCGCTCCGCCGGTCACCTGGTCCTCGGCGATCTGCACGAGCCCGTCGTAGTCGTCGGCCAGCAGCAGCTCCTTGGCCTTGCGCGAGCCCTGCGAGTTGACGCGCTCGCCGACCATCGTCGGCCGCGGCTCCTGCACGAGCGGCGTGGCGGCGATCATGGATGAGAGGTGCGGCGGGCGTGGGGCCGGCCGCGCGGCGACCGGACGGCCGTCTGGCCGCTCGGCCGTGCGTCCGACACGCTCCACGATCGCGGCGATGTGCTCGGGTGTCGTCCCGCAGCAGCCACCGACGACGCCGACGCCGTAGCGCTCGACGAACTCCGCCAGCGCCTCAGCGAGTGGCTGGGCTTCTCGGGGAAGATCGTCTCGCCGTCCGGCCCCTGCAGCGGCAGGCCGGCGTTGGGGATGCATGCGACCGGCACGGGGCAGAGCTCGCCGAGGAAGCGGATCGCGTCGCGCATGTCCTCCGGGCCGGTCGAGCAGTTCAGCCCGATCACGTCGACCTGCAATGCCTCCAAAGTCGTGAGCACCGCGGAGATGTCCGTCCCCAGCAGCATCTTGCCGCCGTTGGGCAGCAGCGATACCGAGGTGTGGATCGGCAGCGTGCGACCCGTGCTTTGAAAGGCCTCACGCGCGCCGAACACCGCGGCCTTGACCTCGAGGATGTCCTGGGCGGTCTCGATGATGATCAGATCGGCGCCGCCGTCGATCAGCCCGGCGGCCTGCTCGGCGAAGACCTCGACCAGCTCTCTGAAGCGGATCTGCCCGAGCGAGGCCTCCTCCGATGCGGGCAGGTACCCGGTCGGGCCGATCGAGCCCGCGACGAAGCGGTTCTCGCCCGCGGCCTTGCGCGCGATTTCCGCGGCTTTCGTGTTGATCTCGACCGTGTAGTCGGCCAGGCCCCACTCTTCGAGCTTGATCCGCGAGGCCTGGAAGGTGTCGGTCTCGAGCACCTCCGCGCCGGCCTCGAGCATCGAGCTGTGCACGCCCTCGATCACGTCGGGCCGGTTGAGCACGAGCGCCTCGTGGCACTTGCCCTGCAGACCGCCGTAGTCCTCCTGCGTCAGGTCGAACTGCTCGAGCGTCGCGCCCATGCCGCCGTCGTAGACGACGACGCGCTCGTGAGATGGCTTTCAGGTAGTCGCGCATTGCAGGCAATGCTAGCGGTGGGCGTGGGCTGAGACCTGTGGAACCGACCCGCTAAGCGGCAAAACCACGAGGCTTCATATTTAGGCTTGTAGCGTAACCTTCAATATGGCTGTTTCTGACCGAAGGTTATGGGCGATCCGTCGGTTCGCGGCGATTTCACTGAAGGTTAGACAAGGAAGGTCCTTGTGATGGGTTATCGAATAATCTATAATAAGGCAAAGCCATATTGAGGGTTGCGAGACCATGTCCAAAGTCATCAAACGCCACTGGAGCAGCAACATCGGGTCGGGCATGTCCCGCAAAGATCGCCGCTCGTGCAACTACGAGGCGTATGTGCCTGACCCGCTGGCGGGCCGGCGCATAACGCTCGACGGCGACGTGGCGGCCGACGTCACCGACGCGGAGGTGGCGATCGCGCGCCTGGATGTCGAGGCGTCCGCCTTGATCGAAACCGAGGCGCTGGCGCGCATCCTGCTGCGGGCCGAGTCCGTCGCCTCATCCCGGATCGAGGGCCTGGAGGTCGGCGCGGGCAGGCTGTTGCGCGCCGAGGCGACGCGCGAGCTGGGCGGATATGTTAAAGACGTCACTGCTTCAGAGGTGCTCGCGAACATCGACGCTATGCGCTTCGTGGTGCAGGGCGTCGGACCTGGAGATGAGATCGCGCCGGCGCAACTGCTGGAGGTTCACCGGCGGCTGTTGACGGGAACATGGCTGGACAAGCACGCCGGCGTGGTGCGCACCGAGCAAAACTGGATCGGCGGCTCAAGCCACAATCCATGCTCGGCGGCGTTCGTGCCGCCGCCCCCCGAGCATGTCCCTGGCCTGCTCGAGGATCTGTGCGCCTTCTGCAACGAGGACTCGCTGCCGGCCGTCGCGCAGGCGGCGATCGCCCACGTCCAGTTCGAGACGATCCACCCGTTCGTCGATGGCAACGGCCGGACGGGGCGCGCGCTGATCCACCTGGTCCTGCGCCGCCGCGGCCTGGCAACGCGCGTGCTCGTGCCTGTCTCGCTCGTCCTAGCGACCTGGGCGCGTGACTACATCGACGGGCTCACCGCCTACCGCTATCGAGGTCCGGCATCTGCGCGCGCCGCGCACGAGGGCATAAACCTATGGACGGCTCGCTTCGCCGCGGCCTGCACCCGCGCGGTCGAGGATGTCGTCGCCTTCGAATCGCGGATCGCCGGCATCGAGAAGAGCTGGCGCGAGCGATTAGGCTCAGTCCGCGAGGGCTCCGCTGTGGACCTGCTGCTGCGTGCTCTTCCCGGCGCCCCCCTTTTCACGGTTACGGGCGCCGCAGCGCTCATCGACCGCAGCTTCATCGCTGCCAACGAGGCGATCGCACGACTGCTCGACGCCGGCATGATCCGGCAGGTGAGCATGGGCCAGCGCAACCGGGCGTTCGAAGCGCGCGAGATCGTCACCGCCTTCACCGACCTCGAGCGCCGCCTGGCGAGTCCGGTCGGGGACACGAACCTCGCGCCGCCCGCGCGCCGGGTCCCGGCGCATCCTGCGAAGCGATGACACCTGGTCCTCCTAGACGAGCGGACAATCCGGATCTCGAGCAGATCCGGGGATCAATCTCGGCCAAGCGGGTCCTTTGAACTTCGGCCCGACCGACCCCGCGAAGCGGGTCTTACGGTCGGGCCGAAGTTCAAAGGATCCCGCGCTACTTGATGAACAGCATCTCCGAATACTTCGGCAACGGCCAAAGGTCATCCGCGACCAGCTTCTCCAACCGATCGGCCACGTCGCGCACGTCCTCCATCGCCACGATCACCGTGTCACGCATGTAGACGGCCTCCTTGTGGACGTCCTCGGGGTGGTTCTCGTCGAGGTTCGCGTCCTCGAGCTTGAGGATCGCGAAGTGCATCTCCTTGATCAGCGGCTCGATCTCGCCGACGAGATCCTCCAGGCCACTGGCGCGCAGCTCGTTTAGGTAGCGCACGGCCGCCGGCAAAACCATCGTGCGGGAGATCGCCGCCGCGGTCTCGGCCTCGATGTTGATGTTCATCACGTATTGCTCGGTGAACACCTCGTAGCGGGACTCGAGCTCGCGCTTGGAGAGGACCTTGTATTTCTTGAAGGCGGAGATCGTCTGTTTCTCGACGATCCACGGCAGCGCGTCCGGCGTCGTGCGCAGGTTGGCCAGGCCCCGCTTCTCGGCCTCCTTGTGCCACGCCTCGGAGTAGCCGTCACCGTCGAAGACGACCTGCTTGTTAGCGGCCCAGACGTCCTTGACCACGCTCGTGACGGCCTTCTCCAGGGTCGCCCCCGAGCGTTTGAGCGCGGCGCTCAGCTTGTCGGTGAGATCGTCGACCGCTTCGGCGACGATCGTGTTCAGGACGGTGTTGGGCCACGCCGGCGAGGAGTTCGAGCCCAGAGCGCCGGAACTCGAACTTGTTGCCGGTGAACGCGAACGGGCTCGTGCGGTTGCGGTCGCCGCCGTGCAGCGGCAGCGCCGGCAGCACGGGGGTGCCGAGGCCGAGGAACGAGCCGGGCTTTGATGCCTGCACCTTGCCCGCCTCGATCGCCGTGAAGACCTTCTCGAGCTCGGCGCCGAGGAAGATCGAGATGATCGCCGGCGGTGCCTCGTTGGCGCCCAGGCGGTGGTCCTGCCCGGCCGAGGCGATCGACGCGCGCAGCAGCGCCTGGTGCTTGTTCACCGCCTGGATCACGGCCGCGCAGAAGAACAGGAACGACAGGTTCTCCGACGGCGTGTCGCCCGGGTCGAGCAGGTTCAGGCCGGTGTCGGTGCCCATCGACCAGTTGTTGTGCTTACCCGAGCCGTTGACGCCGGCGAACGGCTTCTCGTGCAGCAGGCAGACGAGCCCGTAGCGCCGCGCGGTGTTCTGCATGATCTGCATCGTCACCATCTGGTGGTCGGAGCCGACGTTCGAGTTCTCGAAGATCGGCGCGACCTCGAACTGATTCGGCGCGACCTCGTTGTGGCGCGTCTTGATTGGGATGCCGAGCTTGGCCAGCTCGAGCTCGACGTCGAGCATGTAGGCGAGCACGCGCTCGGGGATCGAGCCGAAGTAGTGGTCGTCGAGCTCGTGGCCCTTCGGCGGTTTGGCGCCGAACAGCGTGCGCCCGGTCGTCACGAGGTCGGGGCGTTCGAAGAAGTACTGCTCGTCGATCAGGAAGTACTCCTGCTCGCAGCCGGTCGTCGTGAAGACTCGCGCGGCGTCCTGCACGCCGAGCAGCTCCAGCGCCCGGATCGCCGCGCCCGAGAGGGCGTCCATCGAGCGCAGCAGCGGGATCTTGTTGTCGAGCGCCTCACCTGTCCAGGAGGTAAAGGCGGTCGGGATGCACAGCAGCGCGCCGTTGGGGTTCTCGAGGATGAAGGCAGGGGAGGTCGGGTCCCAAGCCGTGTAGCCGCGCGCCTCGAACGTCGCGCGGATGCCGCCCGTGGGGAACGAGGAGGCGTCGGGCTCGCCCTGGATCAGCTCCTTGCCGGAGAACTCCGCGAGCGCGGTGCCGTCACCCTCGGGGCCGTAGAAGGAGTCGTGCTTCTCCGCGGTCGAGCCGGTCAGCGGCTGGAACCAGTGTGTGTAGTGGGTGGCGCCCTTCTCCATCGCCCACTCCTTCATCGCCTGTGCGACGGCATCCGCCAGCGAGGTGTCGAGCGCCTCGCCGCGCGCCAGCGTACGCTGCAGCGCCCTGTAGACGTGTTTGGGCAGGCGTTTGCGCTGGACAGAAGCGGAGAAGACGTTCGCCCCGAACACCTGATTGTCCTGGAGGGTCAGGTCGGGGGAGCCGAGCGCTGAGCCGTTGGCGCTCCACTGCGCGGCGGTGACGTTCTGCTGGCGGGTCCGTGGCATGAGCGGGATCGATTCCTCCTTCTAGAAGGGCGAGCGGGCGGGTTGAGGCACGCAGCCATCATGACTTGGCTGGGTGGGGCGCGAAGGCCGAAGGGAATCGTAGTGCGAAGGCGGCCGAAGGACATCTCCCAATGGCGAAAGCGCCAGGAGGATCTTTCGACAGCGGGCCAAGTCTCCCCGATTGAAGGCCGGCCCGTCGTGTGAGGCGGGAGCAATGTCTGTGAGCAGACCGAGGGTGCCCCGCCCAGCGTCGAGGAGGCTACTGAGTTGGCGTGGACGGATAGGGGCCCGCGACGATCTGGCCGGTTTCGGGGTCGACGTGGCTGGGCGGGGGCTTGGGGGCGATGTAGACGGTGAAGTGGCCCGTCGCGAGGGCGCCGTCCGCGAGCTGGGCGCGGGCCTTGCCGGCGAGCCCGGCGGCGACCATGAAGTGGACGATGTGCAGGCCGGGCTTCACCGGGGTGAGCCTCCAGAGGAACGTCTGTGTGTGTCCGGGCGCGAGCGGGCCGAGCGCCCAGGTATTTACGTAGGCCGTCTGGCTGCCCCCCGCTGGACTGACGGTCTGAGTCGGGACCAGACGCTTGGAGATCGCCCCGGGACCCTCTTCGATAGCCCAGATCGGGCGCTTGCTGGCGGCGAGTTCAGGGTAGTTTTCGCTGTAGGAGAGGGAATCGAGCGAGACCGCGATGTCCGGCACGGTCTCCGAGCCGGTGTTCTGCACCTGTAGCAGCAGGTGGGTTGGTCGCGCGATCGACTGACGGGCGGGGAAGCTCGCCCTGAGGACCCGCACGGTGAAGTTGCCCTTCGGTTCGTGCGCGTCCTGACGGGCCCCGCCGCATCCGTCTGCGAGCAGAGCGATGCAGACGCTCAGGGCGCCGAGGAGCAGCATTGCGAAGACCCGCTTCCCCCTCACGAAGCGCCACGATACCAGTAGGGATGGCGGGGAGCCGCTCCTCACAAGCGCGACGAAGCGCCGCCGGGCAAGCGCCAACGGGTGCACACCGGGGACGTATGGCGTAGAGTTCTCACCGCCGTCGATCCGTCACCCGAGGAGGGGAAAGAAGAGATGGTTCGCAGTGCCGCTGAGCGGGCGTTCCTCCCGACGAGGAACTTGGTTGAGGAAATCGGGGACATGATGCTGTTGACGGGGAGGACCATCTGGTCTGCCCTGCGCCCGCCCTATCCCTATGGCGGCGAGTTCATCTCGCAGTTTCTGTTCGCGGTGCGGTTGTGCTGGTTTCCGATGCTGGTGTCGATCGTGATGCTCGCCTACGGCCCGGCTGGGTTGGAGGCGGCGGGCTTTCTGAAACTGATCGGCGCGCTTGACCGCCTTGGGGGGTTCTTCGTGGTCGCGGCGATTCGCCTGATCGCTCCGCTCACTACTGCGGTCGTCCTCGCGGGCGTTGCGGGCACCGCGATCACCGCGGATCTGGGGGCGCGGAAGATCCGCGAGGAGCTGGATGCGCTGCAGGTGCTGGGTGTGGACCCGGTCAAGAACCTGGTGGTGCCGCGCTTTTTGGCGCTGATGATCGTGACCGGCTTGTTCAACATCTACGGGCTGCTGTTCGGGATCTTCGGTGGCATCGTCACCGCGGTCACCAAGGGCCAGCCTTTGGGGCCGTTCTGGACGACGCTGCTCGCCAACGTGACGACCACCGACCTGTGGGGCTCGGTGCTGAAGACGACGCTGTTCGGGGCGATCATCGCGATCGTGTGCTGCTACAAGGGCATGTCCGCCTCAGGCGGCGCCGAGGGTGTTGGGCGCGCGGTCAACCAGGCGGTCGTGATCGCGTTCCTGGCGATCTTCGCGTTCAACTACGTCTTCGAACAGACGCTGCTCGCCACCCACCCCGAGCTCCTGATCATCAAATGAGCGGCGCAGTTTCTCCACAGGGCATCGCCGAGCGCTCCCCGGAGTCCGGACAAATCCGATCCCGCCCGCCCGCACGATGAACGAATGGTTCGCGATGCCGCGCGAATGGATCGCGGCCTCGGGTGAGATCGGCCGCTTCTTCACCAGCGTCATGCGCCAGGTGTATGAGCTGCAGGTGTTTCGCTTCTTCGGCGAGGCGCTGCGTCAGTCGGGCATCCTGATCATCTCTTCGACGCTCGTGATCGTTTCCACAGTGTTCATCTTCGGCTTGACGTGCGGGATCGAGGGCGCGTACTTCACCCAGTCCCAGGGCGCGCCGTCGTTCGCGGGTGTGTTCACGGCGTGGTGCAACCTGCGCGAGGCGGCGCCGCTGGTGTTCGGCTACATCATGGCCGCGAAGGTTGGCACCGGCATCGTGGCGGAGCTCGGCGCGATGCGGATCTCAGAGGAGATCGACGCGCTGGAGGTGATGGGCGTCGATTCGATGACGTTCCTGTGCGCGACGAGACTGCTCGCGGCGTGGATCGTGCTGCCGTTCATCTACATCGTCGCGCTCGGGTCGGCGTTTCTAGCTTCGTACATCGCGGTTGTGCACCAGGTCGCGTCGGTCTCCTCAGGTGGGTATCTGCTGGTCTTCTGGCAGTACCAGAACCCGCTGGACTTCGTGTACAGCATGGTCAAGGCGATGACGATGGCGACGACGGTCGTGCTCGTGGGGTGTTACTACGGCTACAACGCCAGTGGTGGGCCTGTCGGTGTGGGTCAGGCGACGGCCAAGTCGATGGTGCTCAACCTGGTGCTTGTTAACCTGATTGGGATGTTGGGCACGCAAATCTTCTGGGGCACCAACGTACGAGCCCCAATCGGGGGTTGAACGATGGTCGAGGACCGACCGGACGAGGCTGAGAACGAGCCCGAGGAGCTCGAGCCCGCCGAGCCGCAGACGGCGAATGCGGGGGTCACCTTCGAGCCGGCGCCCGAGGACGATCCGGAGGAGTTCCGCTTCCATACGGGTACGACCCACGCCTCGAAGGCGCCGCCCGCGGTCCAGTTCATCGACGTGCACAAGTCGTTCGGGCGCAACCACGTGCTGCGCGGTCTGAACCTGGAGATCCCAGAGGGGCAGGTCTCGATGATCATCGGCCCGTCGGGCACCGGCAAGTCGGTGTGCATCAAGCACATCGTCGGCCTGCTGTATCCCGATGAGGGCGATGTGATCGTGCACGGACACTCGATCCCGAGCCTGCCCGACGAGGAGCTGTTCGAGCTGCGCAAGAAGTTCGGCGTGCTGTTTCAGGACGGCGCGCTGTTCGGGTCGATGAACCTGTATGACAACGTCGCCTTCCCGCTGCGCCAGCACACTGAGAAGAGCGAAGAGGAGATCGCCGAAATCGTCAACCGGCGCATGCGCGAGGTCGGCCTGGGGGGCGAGGGCACGAAGATGCCAAACGAGCTCTCCGGCGGGATGCGCAAGCGCGCCGGCTTCGCGCGCTCGCTGGTGCTCGACCCCGAAATCCTGCTGTTCGACGAGCCCGACTCGGGCCTTGACCCGGTGCGCACCGCACTGCTGTGCGAGCTGATCAAGGAAGTCCACGCGGAGAACGGCGGGGCATATGTGGTGATCACCCACGACATCATGAGCGCGCGGCGCGTCGGCGAACACATCTCGGTCCTGTGGAAGGGCAAGGTCGTCGAGTCGGGCCCGGCGGCTGAGCTGTTCGCGAGCGAGAACCCCTTCGTCCGCCAGTTCCTCTCGGGCGAAGCACAGGGTCCTCTCGGTATGGAGTGAGCTCAGCGCGGCTCCTAGCCGCCCTGACGGGCGCTGCGACGCGCAAGCCGGTGCTGGTGATCGTGCTCGCGACGGTGCTCGGGCTGGTGGGCGCGGCCTTCGCGCTGAAACTGAGCCCGACGGCGGCGACGAATACGTTCGTGTCGAGCTCCAGCCCTGAGTACAAGGCCACCCAGAAGTTCTACAAAAACTTCGGCGAAGAGCCGATCGAGGTGCTGGTGAAAGGCAACCTGCAGCAGCTCGTGCTCAGCTCGGACGTCGACCGGCTGGTGGGGCTGGAGGGGTGCCTGTCGGGCAACGTGCCTAAGCAGGCGCTCGCGCAGGAGGGCGGCGTGGACGGACCGTGCGGGCAGCTCGCGAAGGCAAAGACGGTGAAGGTGGTGTTCGGGCCGGGGACGTTCATCAACGAGGCGGCCGAACAGATCGACGAGCAGCTGAGGGTCCAGACCAAGCAGGCCGAAGCCGCGGCCAAGCAGGCAGAAGTTGTCGTGAGGAAGGCCGCGCTCGCGCGCGGGGAAAGCACCGAAGCAGCGGAGAAGCTCGCCGAGCAGGCGAGCTCGATCACGCTCGCGCGCTTCAAGGAGGGTCTCGCGACGCTGGCGCTGCAGTACGGGCTCACCGCGCGGCCGAGCCTGGACGACCCGAGCTTCGTCTCAGCGCTCCTATTCGACTCGAACAAGCCGGCGGGCACGCCGAAGGCTCGCTTCGCCTACCTGTTCCCGAGCCGCGAAGCGGCGTTGATCTCGGTGCGCTTGAAGGCTGGGCGCAGCGAAGGCGAGCGGACGCGCACGATCGCGCTGATCCGCCAGGCGGTTGCGATGAAGCAGTGGCGGTCCCAGCACGGGGAGAGTTACCTGATCACCGGCCAGCCGGTGATCGTCGCGGATCTGACGGGGAAGATCACGCGCTCGATCGCGCTGCTGCTGGTGGCGGTGATGCTGGTGATGGCGCTCACCCTCAGCCTGATCTTCCGCGGGCGGCCGCGGCTCTTGCCGCTGGGGATAGCGCTGCTCGCCGCCGCGCTCACGTTCGGCGCGCTGTCGGTCGTGGGGGCGTCGTTGACGGTGGCCTCGATTGCTGTGCTGCCGGTGCTGGTGGGGCTCGCGGTGGACTACGCGATCCAGTTTCAGTCGCGCGTGGAGGAGGCTTTTGCAGAAGAGACCGATGGCTTGGAGACCCACCGATTAGGAACCCACCCACCCGAGGACGCGCGCGCGGCGGTCAGGCGCGCGGCCACCACGGCCGCGCCGACGATCGCCACGGCCGGGATCGCGAGCGTCGCGGCGATGCTGGTCCTGTTGCTCTCGCCGGTGCCGATGGTGCGAGGCTTCGGGCTGTTGCTGGCGGTGGGCGTCGTGATCGCGTTCCTGTGCGCGCTGACCGCGGGGTCGGCCACGCTGGTGCTGGCCGAGCGCCGAGCGACCGCACGCAGTGCAGCCGGACGAGGAGTGCCCGGACCGCCGCGAGCGACGCGTGTGGATCTGGGAGCGTTCGGCGCGTCGCTGGGCGCGGCCTGGCGCGGAGCCCGCGAGCTGCTGCTGGAGAATCCGGTCAATCGCTTCGTGGGAAGGGTGGCGCTGATCGAGGCGGTGCGCCGGCCGGGACGGGTGCTCTGTGTGGGGCTGGCGCTGGCGGCGCTCGGCTGGGGCCTGGATACGCAGACGCACGTGGAGACCAACATCGAAAAGCTGGTCCCGCAGAACCTGGAATCACTGCAGAACCTGAACGCGCTCGAGCGCGCCACCGGCGTCGGAGGGCAGCTCGACCTGTTGCTCAGCGGGAAGGATCTGGCCAAGCCGGCGACGATCGAATGGATGAGCTCGTATGAGAGCGCGATGCTGAAGCGCTTCGGCTACAGCTCCACGCGCGGCTGCGGGCAGGCGCGACTGTGCCCGGCGTTCTCGCTGCCGGACCTGTTCGCCGGGACCTCCACGACCGCCAAGGCGCCGAAGCTCACGCGGGCCGATGTGCAGGGCCTGCTCGACGCGATCCCGCCGTACTTCTCTCAGGACGTGATCACCCCCGATCGCCGCACGGCGACGCTGGCGTTCGGCATCCGGCTGATGTCCTTGGAAGAGCAGCAGCAGCTGATCGAAGCGATGCGCTCGAGCCTGCATCCGCCCGCGGGGGTGAGCGCGCGGCTGGCCGGGCTGCCGGTCCTGGCGGCCCAGTCCGGTACGCAGGTGGCGTCCCCATGGCGACGCCTCCAGGCCCTGCTGATCGGACTGGCGGCGGTTGCGCTGGTGCTCTTGATCGCCTTCCGCGGCGACCGTCGCCGGGCGCTCGTGCCGCTCGTGCCGATCGCGCTGGCGACGGGGTGGTCCGCGCTGATCCTGTTCGCGGTGAGGGTGCCGCTGAACCCGATGTCGGTCACCCTGGGCGTGCTGGTGATCGCGATCTCTACCGAGTTCAGCGTGCTGCTGTCCGAGCGCTACCGCCAGGAGCGCTTGCGCGGGCGGGACACGATCGCGGCGTTGCGCCGCACCTACACGCGCACGGGGGCTGCGGTCGCGGCCTCGGGGGTGACGGCGATCGCGGGCTTCGGTGTGCTGGTGCTCTCGGACATCCGCATGCTCCGCGACTTCGGGCTGGTGACGCTGATCGACTTGACCGTCTCGTTGGTGGGGGTGCTGGTGGCGCTGCCGGCGGCGCTGATGCTCGCGGAGCAACCGCGAGCGATCGCCGTCAGCGTCCCGCCTCTTCGCCGGATGCGGCGAGACGGGCGCACACGTCATGAGTCAGCCTGAGCCCACCGGCCCACGCTACGGGCGCTACGTGGGCGCCCTCGGGGTGCTGATCGCGGTGCTGTTCGTGATCAACACGACGCTGAGCAACTCGCATGGTGTCGGGGGCATCGCACCCGGCCACAAGCTGGCGCCGTTTGCCGTGCCGCTCGCGCTGGGAGAGGTGAACGGCGACGCCAATATAGCCACCCACGCCGACGAGGGCGAAGCCGGGAAGCGTCCCGCGTGTGTGGTTAGGGGGGCTGGGATCCTGAACGTCTGCGAGCTTTACGAACAGGGGCCGGTGGTGCTGGCGCTGTTCGTCGACGCGGGCTCCTGCCCGCAGGTCCTTAGCGAGATGCAGGCGCTCGTGCCCTCCTTCCCGGGTGTGCGTTTCGCTGGGGTGGCGCTGGAGGGGCAGCGGGGTAAGTTGCGCGCGCTGATACGGGCGCGAAACCTGGCCATCCCGGTCGGCTTCGATCGCGATGGGGTGCTCGCGGCGCTCTACAAGGTGGTGAGCTGCGCGCAGCTGACCTTCGCTTATCCGGGGGGTGTCGTGCAGAGCAAGTCGCTGCTGGAAGTACCGGCGCCGGCGACGTTGCGCACGCGTGTGAGCGAGTTGGTGCAGGCGGCACGCGCGCGCGGTTACAGGCCACGGCTGCCGTGAGCCACGATTCGTCATTCGCCGGACGCGAGGGGCCTGCGGGAGCGGAGTCCGGCCCCCCAGAGCTCGAGCTGGGTTGGCGTGCGCGCGAGCTCGAACAGGATCTGCCCGAGCTGGGACTTGTGATCGCGCAGGTACGGGTCGGCCAGCCCGGGTCGTTGAGGGCGCGCTCGCCGTCCGGGATCGAAGGCCGCCTGCACGAACTGTCCAATCGGTTTCGGGGAGCGCGGGCGGTGGCGGTTCGTAGCGAGCCGGTGCCGGCGGCTTACCGGGTCTTCTTCCGCCAGATCGGTCTCGACCCCGATGTGGTGCGCACGCCGATCGAGGCGGCCGCGCTCGAGCGCATGATGCGTGGCGGCTTCCCGTCGGGCGGGATGCTCGAGGATGTCCTGCTGATCGCGCTCGTGGACACGGGCGTGCCGGTGTGGGCGCTGGACTCAGAGGCCGTGAGCGGTCCGCTCGGCATCCGCTCGAGCAGTGAGGGCGAGCCCTTGGGGCGGTCCGCCGGCGCCCCAGCGCTGCCGGCCGGCCGGCTGGTGGTCGCGGACGCTTCGACGGCGCTGGCTTCACTGTTCGGCGAGTTGGCTTCGGGGCATGAGGCCAAAGCCCGTACGGACCGATTGACGCTGTTCGCGATCCAGGTGGCCGGTGTGCCTGCGCTGTTCGTGGAGCAGGCACTGTGGACATGCCGCATGGCGCTGGAAGCACCCTGAGGGACACTGGTAGACTCGGCGATTCCGGCACTAGGAGGAGATCGGTATGACCCAGTCCGGCCTTGTCATAGATCGTGACCGACCAGATATCGAGGCCGCCTCAATCGCGAGCCCTCGTCAGATCGAGGTCGGTGAGCGTGACGCTCGCCTCGCCCTGAGGACGCAGATCGGAAAGCTCGAGCGCGAAAGCTCGGCGATCGTCGCCAACGGGTTCCCGCACATCTCCCCGGCAGCCATGCCAGAGCTCCCGGGCGATCTCGCCGCCGGCCCCTGCCTGCTCACGTTGGCGGAGCTCGAGCGGATGCGCGACCACTTGGCCGGCCACACAGAGGACCTGCGCCGGCTCGCCGCCGAGCGGGTCGAGCACGAGCGCCGAGCGCGTGAGCTGCTCGATGGGATGAAGCTCGAACCGGGCCGCTACAAGTTCGTACGTCTGCCCGTGAGGGATCTGGGCCAGGGGGGGTGCGGGGTGTGGGAGGTGCGTCCGCGACTCGGGCTGATCGGGATGCTGGCCGGATGGTGGCACGTCAAGCTCTCCTCCGGCTGTCCCTAGGGATAGGGGTCACGCGAAAGCGTGACCCCGGGGTGGGTGGTTTTTAGAAAACGTCCGAAAACTCCCCAGCACGCACCGAAGCGTCCTCTGAGGGTAGATCCAGGAGTTTTCGGACGCTTTCTTAATCGGTCGTAGGGGCCGTGCATGATGCGCGGCCTCGGGGTGGGTGGGTCTTGATCGATCAGTGACTGAGCGCCATCGCGCGATGCTCACGCGGAGCATGGTGCGCTGATATCCCAAATGGCCGGTTGTAGAGCTCGGCGGCCTGATCGCTGTCCTGCTGCGCCTCAGCGGCCTCCGCACAGCTTTGCGGAACGGCGGTGAGCATCGCCGCGAGCGTGCGGCGCTGGCGGTCGGTCATCGATCCGACGGTCTTCTTCTCGGACATTGCGATCTGGGCGAGAAATTTGCGACAACGTGTCTGGCCCCAGCGACGCTGGCTCATCAGTAGGTCCGCGACCGCCATCGAGTCGGCCTCCCACGGGCAATCGAGGATCACCGCGGCGACGCAGAGATCACCAAGCGCGACCCGGCGCTTGAGCTCGGCGCGGGCGAGGCGGACCTGATTGGCGCGTTCCAAAGCGCGCATGTACTGCGGACCGGCAGGGGCGACCGTCGCTGTCGCGTTCATGTGAGCACTCTCCCCGTTGCCGCCGCAAGCAACGCGGCGGGCAACATCCTTGCTTGAATTTTGACGGGTATGCGCTCGCCACGGCCGCCTGAAGACGATCCGCGACGAATCGCGAATAATCTCGACAATCGCCCCCGTTCCTAAGGTGCGAACTTCAGACGGTCATACAGAGCGCTCCAAGAAGCTACGTCAGGACGGGGTTCGCGGTCAACAGCGCGAGCGCGGTTCGTGCGCTAGAAGCGATCTTTTTTCTTGCCCGGAGGACTTGTGAAGAAATGGACAAGCGCAATCGACTGGTGGAACGCCGATCGACGTGGACTCAGGCCTGCTCCGGCAAAGGCAGTGGACCGTGCTCGGCCTCGAACTCAGACTTGACCCGCGCGAAGACGTCGAGCGCTCGATCGAGCACGGCGCGGTCGTGGGTGGCCATCACGCTGGTGCGCAGCAACGCCCCGCCCGGCGGCACGGCGGGGTGCAGCGCGCAGTTGGTGAAGACCCCGCCGTCGTACAGGGCGCGCCACAAAAGCGCCGCCTTCCAGTCGTCGCCGACGAGCACGGGGACGATCGGCGTGACGACGGTCTCAACAGGAGCATCCTCATCCGGGCCGAGCCGCACGGGCTCACCGCTGAGCACCCGGAATCCGAGCGCGCGCAGGCCGTCGGCGAAGTAGCGCGCCTGCTCGAGCACGGTCGCCAGCAAAAGTGGGCCGTCGGGCGAGCGGATGATCCGCAGCGCGGCCAGCGTCGCGCCCAGCGCGGCGGGGACCCCTGAGGCGGTGAAGAGGAATGCGCGCGAGGAGATCCGCAGGTAGTCGATCACCTCCGCCGGGCCGGCGACGAAGCCGCCGCAGGAGGCGAAGGACTTGGAGAAGGTGCCCATGCGCAGGTCGACGCGCTCCTCGACTCCGAGCAGCTCGGCCGTCCCCGCGCCGCGCGCGCCCAGCACGCCGGCGCCGTGCGCCTCGTCGACCATCAGGCGCGCGCCGTAGCGGGCGCACAGCTCGACGATGTCGACTAGGGGCGCGACGTCGCCCTCCATCGAGAAGACGCCGTCGACGACCACCAGGACGCCACCACCGTCTCCCTGAGCGCGCTCGAGAGCACGCTCCAGCTTGTCCATGCGGTTGTGGCGGAAGGGACGCATCTTGGCCTTCGAGAGCAGGACGCCGTCGAGGATCGAGGCGTGATCGCCGGAGTCGACGATCACGGTGTCAGAGGGGCCGAGCAACGTTCCGAGCGTGCCCACGTTGGCCTGATGGCCGGTGGTGAAGACGATCGCGTCGTCGGTGTCCATCCACTCGGCCAGCTCGCGCTCAAGCTCGAGGTGCAGGGGGGTTGTGCCGTTGAGCAGGCGTGAACCGGTCAGGCCAGTGCCGTAGCGGTGCAGGGCGTCCTCGGCGCCTGCCATCACGCGCTCGTCGGCGGTGAGGCCGAGGTAGTTGTTGGACGCGAGCATGATCCGGGGTGAGCCCTCCATCTCGACGACCGGCATCGCCGGGGACTCGACGGTCCGGAAGTAGGGCATCAGGTCGGCCTCGCGTGCGGCGCGCAAAAGCTCCTCGCGCTCGTGGCCGCGGACCTTGGAAAAGACGTCTGTCGAAGTGGGCATATAGGGTCTGGGCCAGTGAGCGTGTCTGAGCGAACAGCAGGCGTCCAGGTCACACCGGTGAACGGCAGGCGGGAGACGAAAGCGTTCATCGACCTGCCGTTCAAACTGCATGCTAACCACCCGTTGTGGATCCCCCTGCCGAAGCTCGAGCGCTGGGTCTTCCTCAACCGACGTATGAACGCCTTCTTCAGTCACGGGGAGGCCGAATACTTCCTCGCCAAGCGGGACGGGCGAGTCGTGGGACGGATCAGCGCCCAGGTCAACCACGCGTTCAACGACTACCAGAAGAAGAACTGGGGCTGGTTCGGCTTCCTCGAGTTCGAGGACAACCAGGAGGTGCTGGACGCGCTGCTGAGCGCCGCCGAGGGATGGTGCAAGGCGCGCGGCAAGGAGCGGATGGTTGGGCCTGCGGACTTCTCGATGAACGAAGAGAGCGGCATCCTGATCGAGGGCTTCGAGCTGCGTCCGATGATCAAGCAGCCATGGCACCCGCCCTACTACCAGCAGCGCATGGAGCAGGCGGGGATGAGCAAGGCGATGGACCTGTTGATGTGGAAACTGGAGGTCGAAGATCGCGACAAGGTGCTGCCGGTGATCTGGGAGCTGGCGGAGAAGGCGCAGTCAGAGCATGGGATCAGGGTGCGCCCGATGAGAAGGCGCCAACTGCGCAAAGACATGGACTCCTTCGCCGAGGTCTACAACGCCGCGTGGGCCAAGAACTGGGACTTCGTGCCGTATTCGAAGAAGGACCTGGATGCCTACGCCCAGGAGATCCAGCTGGTGTTCGACAAGCACTGGTGCATGATCGCCGAGAAAGAAGATACGGGCGAGGTCGTGGGCATGGCGATGACCTTCCCCGACCTCAACCAGGTGCTGGAGAAGATGCAGGGCAAGTTCCTGCCATTCGGCTGGTGGCACTTCCTGAACAAGGGCAAGATCACCGATCGGGTGCGCGTCGGCTTCCTCGGCGTCAAGCCGGAGTACCAGCACACGGGCGTCGCGGCGAGGCTCTACCAGCTGCACTTCGACGCGGCCGAAGCAGCGACCGCAGAAGGGCGGCGAGATGGGCTGGATCCTGGAGACGAACACGTCGATGAACAGGGGCATGGAAGCGATGGGCGGGAAGGTCGTGAAGCGCTACAGGGTCTACGAGCGGGAGTTTTAGGGGGACGAGCCGCCGCGACGCGGAGAACCCACAGGGACCGCCCGGTCGAGGCTGGGTGGAGCAACAAAGTGCTTTCGACACAGGCTCATCCCCAATGCACAGAGGCGGCGGCGTGAAGCAGTCTGGGCGGCCGCGTACACTGCGCGGGATGGCTGACACCGAGGAAGTCGATGCCCTGCCGGTGCTCGCGGATGAGCCGACGGTGCTGGCGTCCGCCGCGCGGGCGCTGCCGACCGAGGTGGGACCGGGCCGCGCCGTCGTGCCGGCCGTGCAGGCCGCCGCCGTGGCGGCCGGAGGCTTCGTGGCGGGGGCGGCCGTCGTCGGTCTCGTACACCGTCGCCGCCGGCGCGCGACGCTCGCGAAGGGCCGCCGCGCCGGGCGACTGAGCCGCGGCGGGCGCGACGGGCGCTCCGCGAACAAGGCCGGCGAGCTGCTGCAGATCGTCGGCAGCAGATCGCTGCTCGTGGACGTGCATTTGCTGGGCGGCGAGCGCTGAGCGACCGCAGCAACCTGGTCGAGCTGCGCGAGGAGGTACGGCCGGCCGGTCCGTACAGGCTGCCAAGGCGAAATGGCATGGATGGGGTGACGCGTCGCCGCGGCGGCGTGTTGGAACGACTGCTGCATCACGAGGACGCGCCGGTGGTGGTGCGCGTTGCTCAAACGGCCCCGGACAGAGTCATCTTCGGCGCACGCGCCCAGACACACGAGGCCGCGAGGTACGGCATCGCAAGGATGCGGTTCGCGCTCGCGGTGGACGACGACCTGGGGGCATTCCACCGCCGCTTCGCAGACGACCAAATGATCGGGCGCTCGGTGCGGGCGCGCCCGTGGCTGCGGGTGGGACGCCGCCCGGAGCCGTTCGAGGCGCTCGTGTGGGCGGTATGCGAGCAGCTGATCGAGTACGAGCGCGCGGCAAAGATCCAGAGCCGGCTGGTGACGCGCCTCGGACGGCGCTGGACGGGCAGCGGGATGCAGGCGTGGGCAAGCGGGTTGCGCGATCTGCCGACGGCCGCGAAGCTGGCCGCAACGGCGCCGGCGATGATCGAGTCCTGCGACCTCGCGGCGGCGCGCGCGATCGCGTTGAGAAGGGCCGCGCGCGAGGTTGCACAGGGACGCGTGAACCTGCGCGACCCCGCCGAGCACGAGCGCGGCTGGAAGCGGCTGCGCGCGATCGCGGGCATCGGCGCGTGGACCGTGGAGATGATGGCGCTGTGCGGCCAGGGCCGCTACGACCAGCTGCCCGCGGGCGATCTCGGCCTGCTCGAAGCTGGTCGGACGCAGACTAAGCGGCGGCAATCCAAAGGCCCGCGCGGAAGAGCACGAGGTGCGCGCGTTCTTCGCCGATTACGGCGAGTGGGCCGGGCTCGCCGCCGTGCACATGCAGGGTCTGTAGGCCCTCGCGACAGGCCCTTATTCTTCGCTCTTCCCGATCCCTTCCCCGGGCAGGAACTCATTGGTGAACGGCGGCAGGGCGGTGTTCGGGCTGTGGCGCAGCAGGCCGTGGGCGAACATCCAGCTCGCCGAACGCCACCCACGCCGTGGGGTTCTGGTAGCCGATAGGGCTTGCCGCCGGCGGGGAGCGCCGCGGGCAGAGTCCGTTCGATCGAGGCGAGCTGCAGCTTTCCTTCGAGCGAGGGGTTGGCCTTCACGAGCAGCGTCGCCGCGGCGGCCGGATCGGCCCGCACGGCGCGCTCGCCGCGGGTGAGCGCCTGCAGGAACGCGCGCAGGTCCTGGCCGTCGGTGCGCGCCTCGTCTTCGCGGACGACCAGCACGAGCTCGTCGTAGGTGGGCACGCCCGCCTGGTCGATCGGGATCGTGACGGGGTGCTTGTGCAGCAGCTGCGAGCTGGAGCGCCTCGTAGTTCCAGTAGCCGCCGAGCGTCGCTGCGACCTTGCCGGAGAGCATCGCGGGGACGAGGTTGAAGCCGACGTTCACTTCGTGCACCGAGGACGGATTGACGCCGGCGCTCTGCAGGGCGGTCTTCAGCTCGGCCGCCTGGTAGGGGATGCCCGCCGTGCCGACGGTCTTGCCGGCGAGCTCGGCGACGCTCGAGATGTGCGATGAGGGCAGCGCGATGATCGACGTCAGCGGGTCGCTGGACGAGCGCGCCGATCGAGACCAGCTTCAGGCCTTCGTCGCGGGCGAGCAGCAGCTCGGGCTCGTAGGAGATCGCCATGTCGACCTTGCCGGCCGCCAGCAGCTTCAGCGGTTCGGCGGTTTCGGCGGGGATCACCGGCTTCACGTCCAGCCCCGACGGCGCGGAAGTCGCCGGCGGCGATCGCCGAGTAGAGCGGCGCGTGGTCGGCGTTGGGGAACCAGTCGAGCATCACCGTGAAGGGCTTGGTGTGAGCCGCGGTAGATCGTGTCCTGCTTGGCGCCGCAGGCGGACAGGGCAAGGGCGCAGGCGACGGCGAGCACAGGCGGCGAGTCTGATCTTCAACGGAGGTCTCCTCTTGGTTGGTTGGCCCACGGCGCCAGGCGGCGCTCGACCAGGGCAAGGGTGTAGAAGCAGGCGATCGCGAACGCGAACAGCACGACCGCGGCCGCGTAGGCGCGCGCGGTCTGCAAGCGAGGTGAGGTCGGCGTTGATCTCGTGGCCCAGCCCGGCGTAGGCACCGGAGGTGGCAGTCTGGGACTCGGCGATGTAGGCGCCGATCACGCCGACCGTGACGGCGATCCGCGCGCCGCTGATCGCTGCCGGCAGCGCCGCCGGCAGCTCGGCGAAGCGAAAGGCCTGCCAGCGCGAGGCGTCGAGCGTGCGCAGCAGCTTCAGCTGGTCGGGGTCGACGGCGGCGAGCCCGTCGACGGTCGTGACGACGACCGGGAAGAAGCAGATCAGGACGATCACGATCAGCTTTGGGAGCAGACCGAAGCCCCAGCAGGAAGACGAGCAGCGGGGCGATCACCGCGATCGGCACCGCCTGGGAGCCGACCGTGAGCGGGTAGCAGGCGCGGCGCAGGGGCGGCGAGAGGTGGATCAGCACCGCCGAGCGCGAACCCGAGCGCCAGCGCGAGCGCCAGCCCGAGCGCGACCTCCTCGGCGGTGACGCGAGGTTGTGAGCAGAGCAGCCCGGCGTTGCCCCACAGCGACTGCGGCGATCGTGTGGGGCGCCGGGAGGATCGAGGAGCTCGTCGCGCCCGAGTCGACGTAGAGCTCCCACGCGCCGAGCAGCGATGGCCACGAGCACGATCGCCGGCAGGGCGTTACGACGGCGGCGCCTCATCTGACGTCGCCCAGCCCCAGCGCGATCAGAGCCTGCTCGCGCAACGCGAGCGACCGCGGCGTCCGTGCGCGAGCGGGGGCGGGGGAGGTCCACCTCGAGCTCCGCGCGCACACGGCCGGGCCGGGGGGAGAGCACCGCGACGCGATCGGCCAGCACGACCGCCTCCTCGACGTCGTGGGTGACGAGCACGACCGTGCGCGGCTCGCGCTGCAGAGCCCGGCCCAGCCAGCCCTGCATCTCCGCGCGCGTGATCGCGTCGAGCGCCCCGAACGGCTCGTCCAGGCACAGGACGGGCTTGCCCGAGAGCAGCGTGCGCAGGAACGCCACGCGCTGGCGCATCCCTCCGGAGAGCTCGTGCGGGTGGGCCGCCTCGAAGCCCTCAAGCCCAAGCTCCGCGAACAGCTCCGCCGCCTGCGCGCGCGCCTGCGGCGCGCGACGGCCGGCGATGCGCAGCGCGAGCGCGGCGTTGTCGACCGCGCTCAGCCACGGCAGCAGCAGGTCGCGCTGGGGCATCAGCGCCGCCGGCGCGCACTCGACCGCGCCCGCGATCGGGGGCTTGCAGGCCGCAGATCAGCTCCAGCAGCGTCGTCTTGCCGCAGCCGCTCGGACCGACCACCGCGAGCAGTTCGCCGTGGTCGGCGTGCAGCGACACGCCGGCGAGCGCCTGCACCGAGCGCGCCGTCGCCGATCGAGGTAGGCGCGGCTGACATCGCTGAGGCTGATGCCGTCGCTGCGCGCGAGCCATCCGAGGTGTACGGTGCGCGCGGGACTGCAGTTCGGTCGGCACTGTCGCTCCCTCCGCGGGCATTACCCCACAGGTTCAAAGGGTCGGCGCCGGGGGAATCGCTTCCTGTGCGCCATCTCAGCCGGCCTTGCCCGCCAGCCCCCCTGTTATCTCTGCCCGCTGATGCTACCGCGCGGGATGGGCGTGTTGCGATCCCTTGCCAGCGATCCCGGTCGCCCGTATGGCGCCTGCCGCGTGGCGCCGCCTACAGCGCCGAGGAGACCGGCCGGGTGAGCGCGCGCACGAAGTCCTCCAGCTGAGCTGTCGTCCAGCACTCAAACGCGGTGCAGAACTGCTCGTAGGCGGCGATCACCGAGTCGCCGTAGTTCCAGTACAGCCGCGGCTCGGGGTTCAGCCAGAACGTGCGTCCGGCGCGGGCCGCGAGCCGGGCGAACAGGTCCGCGCGGGGGTCGCGGCCGTTGGTGCGCGCGTCGCCCAGCACGATCACCGTGGCGCGCGGGTGCAGATCTTCGCCGACCAGCTCCAGCATCTCCGACCAGACGCGCCCGTAGTCGGTGTAGCCGGAGATGTCGGCCACGCCCGCGTCGGAGGAGATCCGTTCGTAGACCGCTTTGAAGTTGCGCTCGTGCGCGAAGATGTCGGTCACCTCCGAGACGCGCTCGATGAACACGAACGAGCGCATCTTGCGAAACGAGTCGTGCAGAGCGTGGAGCACCGACAGGAAGAACACCGACGCCGAGGTGACGCTCGTGGATACGTCGCACAGCACGTAGATCTCCGGACGTCGCGGGCGCCGCGGGCGGTACTTCAGCACCACCGGCACGCCGCCGGTCTGCAGCGACGCGCGCATCGTGCGCCGCACGTCCACGTGCGCGTGGCGGCGGTGCCCGCGCGCCTGCATGCCCTGCGTGGCCAGGCGGCGGCGCAGCTGGATCACGACGCGGTGCACGGCGGCCAGATCGGCCAGCGGCCCGGAGGGCAGCGCGCGGTCGAGCTCGCCCAGCGGTCGCGACGGGGGCAGGCTGCCGGTGCGCTCGATCTGGCCGCGCTCGAGCTCGCGTCGCAGCAGCGCCTCGAAGCGGCGCAGCGCATCGCGCGGCAGGCCCTCGCGCCGGGGGTCCTCGGCGCGGCAGCTCGGGCTGGGGCTCGGTGCGCAGGCCGAGCGCGCGGCGGATGCGCTGAACGTCGACGCCGATCACGCCCGAGCCCTCCTCGCGCCGGCCGAAGCGCGGCGATCGCCATCCGCGCGAGGTCGCGCATCGCCGCCTCCGAGCCATCCCTCAGTGCAGCCGCGATGCGGGCTCGCAGCGCTTCGAGGTCTTCGGGGGAGAGCTCGTCGAGGTCGATCGCACCCGGGGACTGCGATGGATCGCCCTCGCGCACGTCCTCGCGCAGCGCCGCGAGCTCGACGGCGCGGAAGAAGAAGCGCTCGAACACCAGCTCGAACACGCGCCGGTCCTCCTGGCTCTTGGCCAGAGTCGCGGCGAGCGCCTCGCGGAAGTCCTCCTGCTCGGTCCAGGACACCTCGCGCAGCACAGCGAACGCGTCCAGCAGCTCAGAGGTACCGACCGCCACGCCTTCGAGGCGCAGCTCCTCGCCGAGCTCGAGGATGCGGGCCGGCAGGCCCTCAGGCGGCATCGGCGGCGGGCGCCCGGAGCTTCAGGCCGACGCGCTCGGAGACGATGTCCATGTCGGTGCGGTGCTTGACGATCACCGACATCGTTTCCCTGAACGTGACCTCGTCGATGTCCTCGGCGCCGAGCAGCAAGAGCGCTCGTGCCCAGTCGATCGACTCGGCGATCGACGGCGGCTTCTTCAGGTCCAGCTCGCGAACCATGCCTACGACCTCGACGAGCCTGCGGGCAACGGTCTCCGACAGTTCCGGTGCGTGCAGGCGCACGATTTCCAGCTCGTGCTCGAGCTCGGGGTAGTCGAGCCACAGGTACAGGCAGCGGCGCTTGAGCGCCTCCGTCAGCTCGCGCGAGTTGTTCGAGGTGAGTAGTACCACCGGGTGCGTGCGCGCCTCCACGCGGCCGAGCTCTGGGATCGAGATCTGGAAGTCGGAGAGCACCTCCAGGAGCATCGCCTCGAACTCCTGGTCGGTCTTGTCGATCTCGTCGATCAGCAGCACGACCGGCTCGGCGGAGGCGATCGCGCTCATCAGCGGACGGGCCAAAAGGAACTCCTCGCCGAAGATGTCCTCCTGCACCGCCTCCCAGCCCGTGTCTGAGGCCTCCGCCTGGATGCGCAGGAGCTGCTTGCGGTAGTTCCACTCGTACAGCGCCTTCGCCTCGTCCAGGCCCTCGTAGCACTGCAGCCGCACGAGCTCGCGGCCGAGATACAGCGCGAGCGACTTCGCCAGCTCGGTCTTGCCGACGCCCGCCGGCCCCTCGACGAGCACCGGCTTACCGAGCTTGGTCGCGAGGAATGCCACGAGCGCGGTCGACTCGCCGGGCAGATATCCGACCGCGCGCAGGCCCGCGGCGACATCTGCGACGGAGGCGGGCGCCGAGGACAAAGGGGCGGACATCGTCCGCGCAATAATAGGCGCCTACCGCTGGTCGGGCTCGGGCGCCGGGTCGGACACGAGGTTTGGCTCGGGGTGTAAGGCGTGGTCCTCGAAGGACAGCTGCTCGGTCGCGTCGTCCGCGCCGACGGGGCGGCGCGGCGCGCGGTGGGGCGGCGCGGTGCGCGGCGCCGGCGGGCGGCGTCCGATGCGCGCGATCGGCGCCTCGCGATCGCTCGGGGATTGGTTGAGGGGCTCAGAGGAGGGCGCCCGGCGCGCGAGCGGCGGCTCGGGCTCGCGTGGAGAGTCAGGCCGCCGCGGACGACGCACCAGCGGAGCCTCGGGCCGAGCGCCGGCGCGCATTCGCGAGCCGGCGGCCGCGAGTAGCCCGGCGGCCGCAAGCGCGAAGAAGATGCCCCATTGGATGCCGACGTTCGCGGCGACGCCATGGGTCGTGATCCCGGGCTTGTCGAACAAGCGCAGCACGAGCAGCAGAGCTACCCAGACCCCCGCGGCGAACACGACCGCGCCGTCGCCGCCGGGCAGCTGGAAGGAGCGTCGCTCGCCGCGCGCGAACAGCAGGTACAGCACGGCCAGGGCGACGAGCATGACGGCGGCCTCGACGAACGAGAAGACCTGGAACGCGTTCAGATTGCGACTCTGCAGCGGCGCCGCGCGCGGGGCGTTGACGACCGCGTTCTGTTGGTACCACGGCAGGAACATCGTCACGAACAGCGCCGCCGAGGCGCCGCCCGCAAGACGCTGGTCGGGCGTCAGTGCTCGCCATGCGCTGCTCAATCGTGTCATGCAAGCAGTCTAGGGTTGCCCCCCGGCGGCAGGGCCCGGTTAGCTCCCCTCAGGTATCTCATCCCCAACGAAAAATACGGGCTAAAGGCCAAAGGCCCTCACCCGCAAAATCACACGATACCGGTGGACGCTTCGCAGTAAAGTCCGCTACTCAGTGCGCCTTCGCGCCCTTCGCGACCGTTATCGTGCCGCTGGCGGTGGCGAAGTTGCCGGCCAGGTCGGTCGCGGTCAGCGTGACCGCATAGTTGCCGCCCTTCGCGGGGGTGGGCCACAAAAGTTTCGGCTTGCCGCGTTCGACGGTCGCGCTGTTGCTGTAGACGACCGTGCCGCCGAGGCGGACGGTCAGGTGGACAGTCGAGACCTTCGACAGCGACAGTTGCACGCCGGCGCGTGAGCTCGTCGGCAGCGTGGAAGTGATCAAAGAGATCACCGGCGGCGTGTGCTCGTCGGCGGTGAAGGCTTCGGCGGTCGTGCAGTAGATCTGATCGCCGGCGATCTGCGTCGGGGTGGTGGTCGCCGTCGAGGTCGCCTGCGCGGTGTAGCGCGCGGCGCTCGCTCCGCCACTCGCGCCGCTCGTTTCCGTCGTGCCCCCGGCTGTGCCCCCAGCGGGCGTCGTCGTGGCGGGCGTCGTCGGCGTGGCCGGAGTCGCCGGAGCGGGCGTTGGCGTGGTCGCGAGCGGCTCGCCTTTGCGCGTGCGTTCGCAGAGGTGCTGCAGGAATTCCGTGAGCAGTTCGTGGTAGTTGAGGTCCGATTCGCCGAACTGGTCATACATCGACCAGGCGCCGGTGTCATAGAGGGACGTGTGCACCCGCTCTTCGGCGTCGCCCGCTTCGAACAGTGCCAGCCCGACGGAGTCCTTCGTGATCGACGTGTAGTCGTAGAGCCCCACCAAAGCCTGGATTTCCCCATTGAGGATGCGGTCGGTGGGGGCGTAGGTGTACTCGAGGTAGTGCGCGCCCAGGGAACTGGTGACGCGCACTCCGGACGGAGGAGAGGTCTTGAAGATCCCGAGTGCTTCCTGGGCCGCCGTCAGAACGGCCGGTTCTTTGAAGCGCGACCAGTCGCGCGAGAGCACCTGCAGCGCAGTGCCTTGGGAGAGGCCGCTCGTCCAGGGGGGTAGGCCGCCGTCGAACTGGAACATGTACTCCCATGCGATCCCGTCGGCGCGCTTGGTCGCGAGCGGGATCAGTTCGGAGACGAGCTGCTTGAGGTTGTTGTTCTGGCCACCTGAGTAAAACCCGTTGCCCTCGCCGAAGGTGCCGAGCCATTGGATCTCGATTCCCTGACCTGAGTAGTACTCCCAGATGAGCTTGGAACCGGGGAAGCTGATCCGCACCCGCGAGGCGAGCAGCGAGCCGGTCGTCCACCACGTGCGGTTGCGTTCCAAGGTCAGGAATAGCGCGGGCAGCCGCGAGGGGATGAACCCGCCGGCGGCGGCGATCGCCCGCACGTTCGCAACGATGGCGCCGAGTTCTGAGCGCCGCGTGCCAGAGAGCTTCTTCAGCGAGTTGACCGCCGCAACATAGGCCGAGTAGTCCTGCTGGTAGACGGCCGGCGTGATCGCGCCGCTGCGCTGCAGGCGCGAAAGCGCCGCCGAGACGCTCGGCCCGCTAGCCGGCTTGCCGGTGGCTTGGGCGGAGGCGACCCCGCCCAGGAGCGAGATGATCGAGACGAGCACGCCCAGGGCGAGCGCCCGCGGATGTGAGACGCGCACGGCGCGCATCCTACGGACGATCCTCCTCGACTCTGCAGGGCCCATTGCAGCCCCCGAAACTCTCGCGAGGAGAGGGAGTTGCGAAATAAGCGACAATCGAGTGATGCTGGAGAGCATCTTCCCGATCGTGGTGTTCGGAGCGGTCGGCGTGTCGGTTGTGATGTCGGTTGTGTTCCTGCTCGGCCGCTCCGGGAGCGTGTACGACGAGATCGGCCAGGGCGGGATGACGCGCGACGACGAGGCCTTGGAAATGATGAGCGCACCGCCGCTGAGCAGCGCCGCGGACCGCGCCGAGCAGGAGCGGGAGATTAGGCAGATGCTCGGCGCGCGCAGCGCGCGGATGGTGCAGCGGGGCGAGCCGGCGCTGGACATCGACGCGGAACTCGCAAAGCTGCTGCTAGCGCCGGCGGCAGGGCAGGATGCAGGGCTCGAAGGGGAGGTGCGCCAGCTCGTGATCGCAAAGAACGAACGCCGCGCGCGTCAGGGGCTGGAGCCGTTGGACGTCGCGTCTGAGGTGCAGCGAACACTCGCCGAGTTGAATCCTTAGGCGTCGGGATTGCGGAGGGATGGGGAGGTCGGATATAAACGCCCCATGGCCGACCCGCGTAGATACGAGCTCGACGAGCTGAGCATCCGCCCCGGGATGTATTTCAACCCGCAGACGGAGGTCGTCCTGATCGTCGACGACACGCCGGACGTCGATCATGAGATCTTCGACGACGTCGAGCCGGGCGAGGGCGCCGATTGGGTGCTGATCTCCGACGAGGCGCCGGTCGACGAGCATCACCGGGACGAGCTGATCGAGAGCTTCCAGGTGACCTATCACCCCGCGGGGGAGCTGGTGGTGGTGGGGGAAGTGGACGAGGATGACGTCGAGAATGAGGAACTGGAGCCCGACGAGGACCCCGACGAGCTGGATTAGTCGTGCTGAGCTCACGGCCGTCATTGAAAAAACGCCCGTCTCTCCGCTACCCTTCACGTTGACTGACCAGTCAATCTATTCCCGCGCGGTGCTCCCAACCCGCGCCCGCCCTTAGGAGAGCACGCAAGCATGGTCGATTTCACGCTCACAGACGAGCAGAAGAACCTGCGCGAGATGGCGCACGATTTCGCCGAGAAGGAGATTCGCCCCGTCGCCTGGGAGTACGACAAGGACGGCACTTGGCCGCAGGACATCATCGAGAAGGCCTGGGACGTCGGCCTGATGAACTCGCACCTCCCGGAGGAGTACGGCGGCGCCGGCGCCAGCTACCTCGACGGCTGCCTGATCGAGGAGGAGCTGTCATGGGGATGCTCGGGCATCCAGACCTCGCTCGGCTGTAACGGCCTGGCGACGGCGCCGATCGCGCTCGGCGGCTCGGAGGAGACCAAGAGGAAGTACCTCGGGATGCTCACCGAAGCGCCGAAGCTCGCGTCGTTCTGCCTGACCGAGCCGGACGCCGGCTCGGATGTCTCCGGTATGCGGACGACGGCCGTCAAGCAGGGCGATAAGTACGTGATCAACGGCTCGAAGTGCTTCATCACCAACGGCGGCTACGCCGACTACTACACGGTCTACGCGAAGACCGACAAGGACGCCGGGCACCGCGGCATCAGTGCGTTCGTGGTCGAGCGCGACTGGGGTGTGGTCGTCGACAAGAAGGAGGACAAGCTCGGCCAGCGCGCGTCGAATACCGCGACGATCTCATTCAACGATGTCGAGGTCCCGGCCGAGAACCTGCTCGGCGAGGAAAACGCCGGCTTCAAGCTCGCGATGATGACGCTCGACCGCACGCGGCCCGGCGTCGCCGCGATGGCCACCGGCATCGCCCGCGCGGCCTTCGAGTTCGCCACCGACTACTCAAAGGAACGCGTCCAGTTCGGCGTGCCGATCGCGATGCACCAAGCGATCCAGTTCATGATCGCCGACATGGCCACCGAAATCGAGGCCGCGCGCCTGTTGACCTGGAAGTCGGCGACGCTGCTCGATCAGGGCGCGCGCAACACGCTCGTCTCCTCGCACGCTAAGCGCTTCGCAGCTGATGCGGCGATGAAAATCGCCACCGACGCGGTGCAGGTGTACGGCGGGTACGGATTCATCAAGGAGTACCCGGTCGAGAAGCTGTTCCGCGATGCCAAGATTATGCAGCTCTACGAGGGCACATCGCAGATCCAGCGGTTGGTGATCGCGCGCGAAACGCTGCTCCCGCGGCGCGTCGAGGAACCCGCGGCGGTCGCCGTGTAAGACGGGCCGTGTGAAGCCTGCGCGTCTCCTCGGCGCGCGGGCAGCAGCTGGCCCCTTTATCTGTAAGGGAAAGTTCTTAAAGTAACTTTTACGAACTGCCGATCGCTCGATCATGGGTTCGGGAGAGGTTCACGTCGACCGGATGAATACGCCGCCGCCGGCGCAGGCGTCGTCCGCGGTCGATTCTGAGCAGCTGCGCCGCCTCGGTGAGGCGCTCAGCGCGCGCACCGACGACGTGGTCGCGGGGATCCGCCGACGCTCCGAGAATTCGGGACCCACCCTCGACGCCGCCGTCGAAGACAGCTTCGTGCGCGTCGGTACGGTCTCCACGCTCGCCGTGGCCCGCTGGATGGCCGGCGAGGGTCCCGTCGTGGCGCGCGAGGTCGGGCAGGAGTCCTGGCGAATCTTCGGTCATCTGGCCGCCCAGCGCGAGGCGCCGCTGAACGAGGTCACCAAGCGCTGCCTGCGCTGGCGCGACGCGGCCGACGAAGTGCTGCGCGAGACGGCGGAGCAGCTCGACGTTCCAGCTGACGTGCTCGCCTGGGCCTTGGGCATGCTGCAGCGCAGCCTCGACGTCACGCTCGTGCGGATGTGCCAGTCCTTCGAGTCAGAGCGTCGGCGCTCCCACGAAGAGCTCACCCGCCGCCAGGAGGAGCTCGCGTTCCTGGCGACCCACGATGCCCTCACAGGGCTGCCCAACCGCACGCTGATCCTCGACCGCGTCGAGCAGATGCTGGTGCGCGCGCGCCGCAGCCAGACGCCCGTCGCCGCGCTGTTCGTCGACGTCGACAACTTCAAGACGATCAACGACACGCTCGGCCACGGCATCGGCGACGAGCTGCTGCGGGCCGTCGCCGCGCGCCTGGACGGCGTCGTGCGTGACATCGACGCGCTCGGGCGCCTCGGCGGTGACGAGTTCGTGATCGTCGCCGAAGGGATGTCGTTGGACTCGGGTCCCGAGATGATCGCCGAGCGTCTGCTCGAAGCGCTCAAGCAGCCCTTCGAATTGGACGGGGCCGAGCAGAGTCGTTTGACCGTCACGGCGAGCATCGGCATCGCGGCCGGCGATCGGGTCTCTGCCGAAGAGCTGCTGCGCGACGCGGACATCGCGATGTATCGCGCCAAGTGGGACGGCAAGAACCGCTACGTCGTGTTCGAGTCTGGCATGCAGGACGCGGTTCAGAGCCGCATGGAGCTCGAAATGGATCTGCGGGTCGCCTTCGAGAACGACGAGTTCTTCCTCGTCTACCAACCCACGTTCAACCTCCAGGAGATGACCCCGACCGGCATGGAGGCGCTGATTCGCTGGCGCAGCCCCGTGCGCGGCGTCGTGCAGCCAGATGACTTCATTCCGCTGCTCGAAGAGACCGGCCTGATCTGCGAAGTCGGCGCGTGGGTGCTGCACGAGGCCTGCCGGCAGGGCGCCGCCTGGCGGCGCAACGGTTATCCCATCGGCATGGCCGTCAACGTCTCCGCCCGCCAGCTCGACACCGACGAGTTTGTGACCGAGGTGCGCGACTCGCTGGCTCAGAGTGGCCTGCAGCCAAGCGCGCTGACGCTCGAGATCACCGAGACGACGCTGATGTCAAACGCCGATGAAACCGCGCGGCGGCTCGTCGCGATCAAGGAGCTCGGGGTAAGGATCGCGATTGACGACTTTGGCACCGGCTACTCGTCGCTCGCCTATCTCCAGCGCTTCCCCGTCGATGCCCTGAAGATCGACCGTTCGTTCATCTCCCGCGTCAGCCAGGACCCCGAAGGGGACACCCTGATCCGCACCCTCGTCCAACTCGGCAAGTCGCTCTCGATCGAGACGCTCGCCGAGGGCATCGAGCAGTCGCGCGAGCTTTCACTGCTGAAGGAGGAGCACTGCGACTCAGGCCAGGGCTTCCTCTTCGCCCGGCCGCTAGACCTCGAAGCCTGCGACCTGTTCCTAAAGGATTGGATCGGCGGCTCTGCCTCACCGGACACGGATACGGACATGGACGCGGACGTCACGAATATCACCGCGCGCGCCTCCGATGGGCCGCCGGCCGCCCCGGATGTCTTCCGGGTCACCGTTGCTGACTTGCCTCCGTCCGCTTAGAAACCTTCCTCTGGAACCGGAGGTTCTTGGCGCCGGCCCGCTAGGCTGCGCGGGGCTGGGTGGGCCCCAATCAGATCAGAGCAATCAGATCAGAGGAGACAAAATCGATGTTCGTATTCAAGGCTGCTGTCGTGGGTGCCGGGACGATGGGCGGCCAGATCGCCCAGACGATCGCGGCTGCCGGGATCCCGACGGTGCTGAAGGACATCGACGACGCGCTCGTGCAGGCTGGCCTCGACGAGGCGCGTAACGTCACCTCCGGACAGGTGGGCAAGCTCGTCGAGAAGGGCAAGCTCACCGCCGAGCAGGGCGAGACCCAGATCGCGGAGATCCTCGGGCGCATTCAGGGCACGACCTCCTACGCGGACTTCGGCGACGTCGACTTCGTGATCGAGGCGGTGCCGGAGAAGATTGAGATCAAGCAGGCCGTGTTCGCCGAGCTCGACGCCGCCACGCCCGGCCACGCGATCTTGGCATCGAACACATCGTCGCTGTCGATCACCGAGATCGGCGAAGCAACCCTGCGCCCGGAGAAGGTCATCGGCTTTCACTACTTCTACCCAGCTTCGATCATGCCGCTGATCGAGATCGTCGAGGGCGAGGAGACCGCCGCGGAGACCGTCGGCGCGGCCGTCACCTTTGCCCAGGCGATCCGCAAGCAGCCGATCACCTGCGCCGAGGTCCCGGGGTTCGTCGTCAACCGGATCCTCAACGCCGGCATCTCTGAGGTCTGGCGCGAACAGGAGGAGAAGAAGCTGTCGATCAAGCAGATCGACGCGGGCGTCGGCGCCGCGGGCGTCGTCCCGGTCGGCCCCTATTACCTGGTTGATCTGCTGGGTCTCGACACCGTCCTGCATGTGGCCGAGCACTTGGCGGAGTCCTACGGTGAGGAACGCTTCTACGTGCCGAAAGGCATGCAGCGCCTGGTCGGCGAGGGCAAGCTCGGCGCGAAGACCGGCGGCGACGGCTTCTATGACCCCGATGGCGAGCCCAACATCGACGGCGATGGCGAGCCCGATGTGGAGCAGTTGGTCGAGATGCTCTCTCTGAAGACGTTCATGGAGGCCTGCCTCGTGCTGGAGGAGGGCGTTGCCACCCACCGCGACATCGACTTCGGGATGATGGCCGGCGCTGGCCTTGACCCCCGCCGGGGCCTGCTGCCGCCGTTCATGAAGGCGGATGTGGAAGGGCTCGACAAGATCCTCGAGCGTCTGGAGAACGCCGCCGAGCGCCACGGTGAGCGCTTTACGCCGCCGACGATCCTGCGGCGCCTCGTAGCCCAGGGCCGACTGGGCCAGCAGAACGGGCAGGGCTTCTACGCCTACCCGCAGCCCGACGCCGAGCAGCCTGCGGAGGTGGTCAAGCTCGAGACGCGCGAGGACGGGGTCGCGATCGCGTGGCTGGCGAACGGGCAGATGAACTCGATCTCTCCGCAGGTGATCGAGGACCTCGGCAAGGTCTGGGCCAAGGCGAAGGATAAGAGGTCCCACCCACCCATCCACGCGCTCGTGATCGCCTCCTCCAACCCGTTCCTCTACTCCGCCGGCGCGGACATCAAGGCCTTCACCTCGATGGATGAGGCGGGCGGCGAGCAGCTGATCCACGCCGCCCACGCGCTTTTCCGTGAACTGGGTTCCGAGGGCATCGCGACGATCGCCGCGGTCAACGGACTGGCCTTCGGGGGCGGCTGCGAGCTTGCGATGTCCTGCGACGTGCGGATCGCCGCGCGCTCGGCTCTGTTCGGCCAGCCCGAGATCAAGCTCGGGATCATCCCCGGCTTCGGCGGCACCCAGCGGCTGCCGCGCCTTGTGGGCTCCAACAAGGCTCTTGAGATGAACCTGATCGGCGACCCGATCCTGGCCGATGAGGCATTCGAGATGGGGCTTGCCAACCGCGTGGTCGAAGACCACGAACTGCTCGACACCGCACTCTCCTGGGCGCGCAAGCTCGCCTCCCAGGCGCCGCTCGCGCTGGAGCAGATCAAGCGCGTCTCCGCGGCGGGCGACCTCGACGAGGGGATCGAGACCGAGAAGCGCGCCTTCGCCACCGTGTTCGCCTCCGAGGACGCGAAAGAGGGCATAACCGCGTTCCTCGGCAAACGCGCCCCGCACTTCGAGGGGAAGTAGGGCGCGGAGCTACGCGGCGGGCCGGAGCGTCGCCCGAGGAGGACGACGGTTACGCGGCCGGCGCCTGCGTCAGCTGGGTCAGGTCGCGCTCCGGCGCGATCTCCCAGCGCGCGGCGAGCTCTCCGAGCTCATCGTCCATCCCCCAGCGGTCCGGCTTCGCCGGACCCTCGTGGTCGGGGTTTGCGCCCTTTAACGCCATGCTCCCGCTGTTGTCGCCGATCGTGCGCAGCTCCTCGACCTCGTCGGGGCTGAGTAAAATCTCCCCGGGCAGCGAGGCGAGCTCCGCGCGCTTGTCCTCGATCGGGCGCGCGTCCGCTCCGCTCTCCTGGATCAGCGTCGGCGCGACGCAGCGCACCGCCGGCTGGGAGAGGTTCCAATGGCACGCGAGCTGGAGCATGCTCAGCCCGTGCCGCTCGGCGTAGGGGCGCATCCGCTCGAGCTTCTCGTTCCCCGCCCGCACCCAGCCGTCGGGGCGGAACTTGCGGTGGTCATACTCCGCGAAGGAGTGCCCCGGCCTCACGTCGTCGTGGAACACACCGCCGTAGTCGACCACGCGTGTAATCAGGCTCACATCGTTGGCGGCGGCGGCGTCGAGCACCAGCTCACCCGGCCACGGCTCCATCGGTGAGAGGATCACCATCGCCCAATCGATCAGCTCCGAGAAGCGCTCGAAGCAGTCGATCAAATCGAGCGTGAACCCGTTGGCCGGTCCCGGCGCGACGCCGAGCGAGCGCGTCAGCCCCGCCGCGCGGACCGCCTCCATCTCCGCCCATACGGCATCGCTTGTGTAGCCCGTGCGATCGGGGTTGTGCAGCAGTAGCAGGTCGAAGCGCTCGGCGCCAAGGCGCTGCAGGCTGCGCTCGGTTGCCATCCGGATGTAGTCCCCGTAGTCGCGCTCTGCGCGCAGCTGCGGGTCGGTGAAGCGGGGAAAGCCCTTCGCCCCCTCGCGCTCGCCCTCGTAGAAGTCGTGTCCGATCGCGCCGATCAGGCAGTAGCTCTCGCGCTCGACTCCCGCCAATGCCTTCCCCAGCAAGCGGTCGGCCTCCCCGGCCCCGTAGGCGTCGGCGCTCATCACCGTGTCGATGCCTTCTCCCGGGCGCAGCAGTGCCTCCAAGCGGGAGTCGTCGAGCGGCTCGCCAAAGTGCATGAAGCGCCCCCCGGACCAGGTTCCAATCGCTGTGCGCGTGGGATTCATCGTAGGCCTTACTTTACGTGGCTGGGGCAGGGCACCGAGGTCCGTGCGCTCGCCGTGCTGCCGTCCACGAAGCCGAGCTCGGCGGCGAAGGGAAAACCCCCGCGGGGACAGCTGTCGGGCAGCAGCACCCCCCGGGGGTGGTAGGCGATCGTGCGACTGTGCACCCGTTCGTAGTAGATGATCCCCAGCGGCCCGAGCGTGGCGGTCAGCTGCACGACGGCGACGTCGGGAGAGTCGGGGAAGCTGGGCACGAGCGGCACGCCGATCTGCACGCTCCCGCCGAATGGCGCGGCGGCGGGGAGCAGCATGCTGGGTAGCGCGATCTGGACGCCGATGGGGTTCGCGGCGGTGACGTAGAGCAGCAGCGCGATCTGTCCGTTTTTATCGGGCGCGCGGAAGATCGACACGGGTGCGTTCTCGTGGACGATCTCCAGGCCGACTGGGAACTCCGCAATCGCGCTGCCGGTTCCCATCACCGAGTCTGCGGGGCAGTGGTTGGGTCCAAAGGCTTCGACCCTCGCGGCGCTGCAGGTGGCAAGGCCCAGGCCGCTGGTGGCGACTCCGAGGTTCTCCGGGTAGCGCAGGTTGATCCCCGTCAACGGCGCCGGAATTTCGCCCGCGGGCGTTTCGATCTGAAAGCTGAAGCCGATCGTGGTGCCCTGACCGAGGTGCTCGGGTGTGAGCGTCGCGCCGAGCTTCACCGACTGTGTGGCCTCTGCCGCGGCCGGCGGGAAGACACACACGCAGGCCAGTAAAACGGCCAGGACAAGGTCTCTGGCCCGTCTCACCGCACTCACCGCACTCTCAATACGAGAGCTTGCCGGTTGTCTGGACCGTGAGGTCGTAGTTCTTGCGGTCAAAGGTGCCGTAGAAGCCGCCGTGACCATGGGCGTGTGCGTAGCGGCCGGTGCCGCCGGTGGCGACGAGCGAGCCGGCGAAGCTTTCGTAGGTGCCGGAGCCGTGCGTCCTCCCCATCCCGCGGCCTGTGATCGTGCCGCCACTCGCGTAGATCGTGAAGTTGGCGGTCAGCGTCGCACCGATCGCCAAGTTGGCCTTCATGTTGCCCGGGAGCGTCCCGGAGGCTGTTCCCTTCTCGTGCAGCAGCGACCCCGAGCCGCTGGTGTAGTGCATGTCGGCCGTATCGGTGATCTTCAACGTTGCGGCCGCCTGTGCTGTGAGGGGGCGTTTGGCCCCGACTCCTCTTGCGGATGCGGGAGCCCCGACGAGCGCTATGGGAACGAGGATCGCCAGCAGCGCTACCCCTGCGGCCACTGTTACCGATGATTTGACCATTGGGGCCATTCTACCCTTCCCGGGCTGCGGTGGCGACACATGCAGGGCGAGGCAGCGAGGGCAGTTCTACTCCTCCAGCGCAAGCGTCGGGGAGGTTCGCGCGGCCAGGAAGCCGGGGACGGCGACGAGCGCGAGCACGATCGCGATCACGAGCGCGAGCAACTCCAGCGGACGCAGGCCTGCGGTCAGGGTGACGATCGGAAAGCCCGTTACGTTGCGCAGGTAGCGGTCGATCACGACCTGGCCGTAGAGGCCGACGAGCGCGCCGGTGAGGCAGCCGGCACCGAGCAGCAGCATCGATTCGAGCAGCAGCAGCCTGCGCAGGCGGGCCGGTGTTGCGCCGGTCAGCCGCAGCTCGGCCAGCGCCACGCGCCGTTGCCAGATCGCCGAGGCGAGCGCGGTCGCCAGCGCGAGGATCGCGGCGATCGTGAGCAGCGTTGAGATCTCCCCGATCCGGCTGAGCCCGGCGTCGGCGATCATGTCGAGCTGGCCCGCGCGCACCGTTGCGGTCGCGACTTCCAGCCCGCTCTGGGACCCCGCCGCCCCCCCGAGCGCGCGCATGATCGCCACGCGCACACGCGCGGCGATCGCACCCGGGGCGAGCTGTACTCCGAGCGCGGTCGGCGCCGTGGTCTGCCAGTAGCGCCGGTAGTCGACGGCGCTCATGAAGATCACCCCCGGGCTCCAGACGAGCGTGGTCGTGATCGCGGCGACCGCAAAGCGGACGTTCCCGCTGGGGGTCGGCAGCGTCAGGCTGCCGCCGACGCCGACGTGATGTTCGGCGGCGATCTGCCGTGAGATGGCGACCTGACCGCCCGCGGCGAGCCGCGCGCTCGCGACGCCCGCGCCGGGAGCAATGACCTGGGTGCGCAGCAGTTCGCGCGCGCCGCCGGACGGGCGGGCGATGATCCACACGCGGCGACCGTCGAGGTCGAGGTAGCCGCCGAAGAAGGAGCGGACGGCGCTGACCCCGGGCACGCGGGCGATCCGCGCGGCGTCGTCGCCGGGCAGGAAATCGGTGGTCCCCTGGTAGGCCCCCGGGGGGTTGACCCAGATGCTCGCGTCGGCGGTGTAGCTGCGCGTGAACCCACCGATCCCCTGCCGCAGGTCGGCGCGGGCGCCGCCGAGGGCGCCGCTGCCGAACAGCGCCACGGCGCCGGTGGTCGCGAGCGCGAGCGAGCGCAGCGTCGCGCCTCGCAGCGAGATCAGCGCGACCGGCAGCAGCGTCAGCTCCTGCCGGCGCGCGGCCAGTGCGCGTGTGGAGCGCAGCACAAGGCCGAGCGCTAGCGGGACCGTGAGCACGCACACCAGCGCGAGCGCCATCAGCGCGGCGAGCGACAGCGAGGACCATAGCGCGAAGGTGGCGCTCGCGAGCGCCAGCACGCCGGCGGCGGCGAGCGCCAAGCGCAGCTGGGCTCTGCGCCCGAGCGCGTCCCCCGAGGCGCCGTCGGCGAAGTGGGCGGTGTCGAGCGCCCGGCCGCCGCGCACCTCGAGCAGCGTCAGCGCCGAGGCCAGGCAGGTGGCGAGGATCCCGCCGCCGAGCGCCAGCACCAGCGGCCCCGTACCGATCACGGTGCGCGTGCCGAGCGTGAACGCCTCGGCGAGGTAGGCCGGCGATTGATGAAACGGCCCGACCGCCAGCGCATAGCCGGCGAGCAGCCCCACGAGCGAGGCGGCCAGGCCGAGGCACAGCGCCTGGAAGATCACCATCTGCACGACCTGCGCGCGCCGCGCGCCGAGCAGGCGCAGATCGGCGATCGCGTGGCGTCGCTCGGGGACCGTCAAGAGGATCGCGTTGAACGCGAACAGGAAGCCCAGCAGCGCGCAGATCGCGGCGAAGAAGTCGCTCGACTGGTCGGTCGGGCGCAGCGCCTGGTGCAGCAGCGCGTCCTCTTCGTCGGCCGGCCCGACCGCGGTTTCCGGGCCGGCGAGCGCGCGCAGCTGCGCGCGTACTTCAGCTTCGCGCCCGGGCTTGGTCTCCACGAGGATCCGCGTGACCTTCTCCGGCAGCCCCGCGAGCGCCTGCAGACGCGCGAGTGCCATCACCGCCACCGGCGCGCTCGCCGGCGCGCCGAACGTCGCGTCATCCAGCACAGCGGTCACGTGCAGGGGTGTGACGCGCCCGCGCAGCTCCAGGGCGATCAGGTGGGGATCTCCGATCAGCCCGGCGGTGTGGGAGCTGAGGCCGATCCCGTTGGAGGAGAGGGTCGACAGCGGGATCGTGTGGGCGAGCCCGTCGAGCAGCGCGAGGCTCAGGTCCGCGCCGGCGATCTGAACCGTGGCGCGGTGTCCGTCCGGGCCGCGCACGCTCCCGGTCTGTTCGAGCAGCGGCGCGGCCTGCTTGACGCCGGGGAGCGCTTCGACGCGCGCGAGCACGCCTTCCTCGAAGCCGTCGCCGCGTGCGCGGAGCTGGAGGTTCGCGGGACCGATCACCGCGTGCACCACTTCGGTCGCGGAGCTCGCGATGCTGCCGTCGGCGACGGTGACAGCGAACAGCAGCGCGACGGCGATCGCGACCCCGAGACCGGCGAGCAGCTCCTGGGCCAGGTGCGCGCGCAGCCGCCGCCGGTAGAGGTAGACGAGCGTGGTGGGCCGCATCACTGTCCTATGCCGCCCTGCGGTGCTGCACTCTGCCTTGCCCGGCCTTCCTCGCCTGGGCCGGCCGTCCTTGGCCCAAGCCGCTCACGCCCGCACGGCCGGCGCGCTGTCCTCGCTGAGTTTGCCGTCGCGTAGCGTGCAACGCCGGTCGGCGATCGCGGCCGCCTCCAGATCGTGTGTCACCAGCAGAACCGCGGCGTCGCGCTCGTGGGCAATCGAGTGCAGCAGCTCGATGATCTCGCGGCTACGGGCGCTGTCGAGGTTCCCGGTCGGCTCGTCGGCGAGGATCAGCCGCGGCTCGCCGGCCAGCGCGCGGGCGATCGCCACGCGCTGGCGCTCGCCTCCGGAGAGCTCACCCGGGGTGTGCTGCAGGCGATCGCCGAGGCCGACGCGCTGCAGCCACGGGATCGCGCGGGCACGGGCCTCGCGCATCCCGATGCCGCTGAGCAGCAGCTTGATCGAGGCGTTCTCGATCGCCGAGACGCGCGGCATCAGGTGAAAGCTCTGGAAAATGAAGCCGACGTCGCGCAGCAGGTAGTCGCTCGCCTGATTGGCTGTCAGCGACTCCAGGGCGCGTCCGGCGTAGCGGATCGAACCCTCCTCCGGGGTGAGCAGCGCGGCGATCAGCAGCAGCAGCGTCGTCTTGCCCGAGCCGCTCGGACCGTACAGCGCGACCATTTCACCCGGTGCGATTGTGAGGTTCACGCCATCGACCGCGCGCACCTCCTCGGCGCCGTGGTAGTGCTTGACCACGCGCTCCAGCTCTAGCCCTCCGGCAGTGTCCGCTCCCATGGGGCGGACAGGCTATTGGAAGCTCAACGGGCCGGGATCACGAAGCGCCGTCCGGCCTCAGCTCCGTGCGAACCCCCCGGCCGTGCGCGCCCGCAGCGCGGCTTCCAGGCGCTCGAGCGCGTGGCGGACGGCCTCCTCGCCGGGCTCCGCGTCGTCGGTCATCCCATCGTGCAGGGCCCGCAACTCGTCCACACGTGGGGCGAGCGCCGGGTTGGCCTCTCTCGCCGAGCTCTCCGAGCGCGGCGGTCAGAGCCGCGTCCAGCTCGATCGTGGCGTGCTGCGAGGCGCCCGTGGTCGAGGTCGAGGCGCGCGCGCAGCGTTAGCTCCTCGCACAGCAGCTCCTCGATCGCGCGCGCCGAGCAGCTCCGCGAGGCGCTCCTGGGGGCGCAGCACGGCCGCGCGCCGCTTGCGTGCGCGGGGAGGCGCTCCAGGGCAGCTCGCGCGCGTGCTGCCACAGCCCGTCGGCCACCTGCTCGCCCTCGCCCCAGCCGGCCCGGATCACCAGCGCCTGGGCGGGGGCGACCTCGTGCGTGTGGGGGTCGGCGGTGGCGATGCGGTGGGCGAAGAGGACGCGGTTGAGCACTGTCGAGGGCCGCTTGCGTCTCGCGCTCGGCGTCGATCCCGGCCAGCCACGCCTGGGCCTGACGCTCGGCGGAGACGGACACCGGATCGACGATCGTCGCGCGCGCCGTGGCCACGGGGGCCGGGTCGGGCGTCGTCTCCCGCGGGCGGCGCGCACGGCGGGAGCCGACCCGCGGCAGGGTGATCGCCCCCAGCGCTGCGCCCGCGCGTCGCGGCGCGCCGAGCGTGCCTAGCACGACCACGCGCTCGGGCTGCGCCCGCCTCTGCCTCTGGGCCGGCCGCCTCCGCGCGTGCGCAGCAGGTAGCGCCCGTCGGGCGGGCCCGAGCTCCCAGGGGAACTCGAGCGCCAGGAACAGGAACAGGCGCTCGGGCATGCTGCACCGTATCCTCCTTACGATGTCCGATGCGAGCAATGCGACGAAGGGCCTGAAGGAGCGCCTGGCCGACGGGACCGAGGACAGGCTCGGCAAGGCGCTGAGCGGACCTCCTGGAGAACCCGCTGCTGACCGGCGTCGCTCGGCGCGCGCGTTCGACGCGCGCGAGAAGGCCGCGCAGGCGCAGGAGGTCGCGATGGGCGCATTCAACATCCCCTCGGCCGCCGACATCGAACGGCTGACGCGGCGGCTGCGCTCGGTCTCGCAGCGCCTGGAGGGGATCGAGGATGGCGTGTACCGCCTGGACCGCGCGCTCAGCGGGCGCGGGGTCGATGCCCGGCTGTCGGCGATCGAGGATCAGCTGGGAGCGCTCGCGAGCAAGCTCGGCCAGGCCGCAAAGCGTGCCCCCGGCGCGAAACCCAAGCCCGCCGCCAGGGCTAAACCGGCCGCCAAGGCTAAAGCGGCCGCGAAGGCGAAAGCGGCGACGAAAGCGAAACCGGCCAAAGGCAAACCCAAAAAAGCCTGAGCGCTCAGACAGGGAGCGCGGCGACGGCCACCGCCCCCATCGCTTCGGCCGGCCGCGAGCAGGGGCATCGTCGTCGATGTGCGTGCGCGCGTCGAAGGCGTCGAACGTGTCGGATACGACCAAGACACAGGCGACGGGTACCGACGCGGCGGCCCCGACGGCGAACAGCGAGGCGGCCTCCATCTCGATCGCGAGCGCGTCGGCGCGGATGGTTCCGGGCGCGCGAGGTCGTAGAACAGGTCGACGCTGACGATCGCGCCGACGTGGATGCGGCGCATCGAGGAGCCGACCCGCGACCGGCCGGCCCGCGGCGAGCGCCTCGGTGAGCGTCGGGTCCGCCGCGACGCGCTCACCCGCGCCGAGCGCTCGGGAGGTGCCGTCGGCGCAGATCGACTCGCGCGCGACGACCAGGTCGCCGAGCGCCAGGCCGGGGGCGAGCGCACCGCAGGTGCCGACGCGGATCAGGCGCCGGGCGCCGAGGGCGATCAGCTCGGTCAGGACGATCGCCGCCGAGGGGCCGCCCATGCCGGTGGACTGGATCGTCAGCGGCTCGCCGTCGGCGCGCGCGGGGCCGGTGTAGCCCCACAGGCCGCGGTGGTGGTTGAACATCAGCGGCTTGACGAGCAGCGTCTGCGCGAGCGCCAGCGCGCGGCCGGGGTCGCCGGGCAGCAGCACGCGCTCGGCCAGCGGGGCGGTGGGGTGCAGGTGGATCGCCTGGGGATACGCCGGCGCGGAGGGGTCGGGTGCGGGCTCAGGTTGCGACACCGGCCGCGACTTTAGACTCCCGCGCGATGGCCACGTCTCCCGACAGCCGACGACGGCAGCCCCGCGAGACGATGCCCCCGAGGACGCCAAGGCAACCGAGCTGACGCTCAAGCAGGTCGCGGCGCGCGCGGGCGTGACGCAGGCGACGGTCAGGCGCTGGGTGAAGGAGGGGCTCGTGCCCCAGTACGAAGGCGACGTGGACGCCGGCGGCGGCCTCGCACGTAAGGATCGTCGCGCGGCTGCGTGAGCGCGGGCACAGCGTGAGGAGGATCAGGGAGGCGAGCCAGAGCGGGAAGCTCGCGTTCGGGTACATCGACGAACTGCTGCCGAGCTCCGAGGCCCGCTACACGCTGCAGCGAGGCGGCGCGCGAGCTCGATGTCGAGGAGGCGCTGATCGAGCGACTGGTCGGCCGCGATGGGGCTGAACGCGCTCTCGAGCGAGGAGATCTCCGAGGATGACCTGCAGGTGCTGCGCTACGGCGCGGAGGTGCTCGCGGCGGGGTTGCCGCTACCGGCGCTGTTGCAGATCGTGCGGGTGTACGGGCAGGCGATGGCGCAGGTCGCTGACGCGGAGGTGCGGCTGTTTCATCTGTACCTGCACGAGCCGCTGATGCGCGAGGGCGTGCCCGGGGTCGAGGTCGCGCAGGCGATGGAGGGGATGACGCGCGAGATGCTGCCGTTCGCGGTGCCGTTCATCAACTACCTGCACGGGCGGATGCTCGGGTACTTCGTCGAGCAGGACGTGATCGGGCACATCGAGTCGGACCTCGACGACGAGGAGACCGCGGAGGAGGGCAGGATGCGCGTGGCGATCGCGTTCGCGGACCTCGCGGGGTACACGAAGCTGACCGAGGAGCAGGGCGAGGCCGAGGCGGTGGGCGCGGTCGAGCGCTTCGTGGAGCGGGTCGAGCAGACGCTGCCGATCGACGCGCGCGTGATCAAGACGCTCGGCGACGAGGTGATGGTCGTCGGCGCGGACGCGGGCGCGCTGACGGGCTGGGCGGTCGGGCTGGGCGCAGAGCTGCCCGCCGGATCGCCGCCGCCGCGAATCGGGATCCACAGCGGCGCGGCGCTGTATCGCGACGGCGACTACTACGGTCGCGAGGTCAACCGCGCGGCGCGTGTGGTCGCCCGCGCGTCCGGCGGCGAGGTGCTCGTGACGCGCCCGGTCGTGGACGCCGCGAGCAGGCAGGACGGCCTCGAGTTCGAGCTGATCGGCGAGGTGGTGTTGAAGGGTTTCACTGAGCCGACCGAGTTGTTCAACGTGTCGCGGAAGAGATGATGGGATCTATTTTTTGGGAGACAAGACAGCGTCCTTACCCGCACGACAGCTGTTGGAGCTGGTCACCACAGTCTGCCGCCGCCAAGAGGTCTTGAAGACGTGATCGTCGCGCAGGTCCGCGAGGCGGTGCGAGCAGGCGGCCTGCTGGGGGAGAATGATCTGCGAACCCACCCGGTCGTGGCGATGCTCTCGGGCGGCCGCGACTCAGTCTGCCTGCTCGATGTGGCGGTCGCGCTGCGCGGGGGAGAGCAGCGTGCGGGCGCTGCATGTGAACTACGGGTTGCGCGGAGCGGAGTCCGAGGCGGACGAGCGCCACTGCGCGGCGCTGTGCGAGGGGCTGGGGGTGGAGCTGGAGATCGTGCGCGCGAGCAGGGGGCAGGGCGAGACGGGCAACCTGCAGGCGTGGGCGCGGGACGTGCGCTACGGGGCGGCGATCGAGCTGGCCGAGCGCGGACGGACGCGCCTCGTCGCGGCCGGGCACACGGCGAGCGACCAGGTCGAGACGATCCTGTACCGGCTGGCGGCCTCGCCGGGGCGGCGCGCGCTGCTGGGGATGCAGGCCGACGAGGGGCGACTGGTGCGCCCACTACTGGGGGTGACGCGGGAACAGACGGGCGCGTACTGCGAAGCGCGGGGACTGAGCTGGCGCGAGGACGAGAGCAACGACACAGACGCGTACGCGCGCGTACGCGTGCAGACATGGACTCGGGGCGGCGCTGCGGCGGTGCACCCGGCGGCCGAGGCGAACGTGCTGCGGACCGCGAGCTTGCTGCGCGAGGAGACCGAGCTGCTCGACGGCCTCGTCGCGGACGACGCTGGCAGGGGAGCGGAGCATCGCGCTCGCGCGCCTGGAAGAGCTGGAGGCGGCGCTGGCGCGACTGGTCGTGGTGAATCTGGCCGAGCAGGCGGCGGGAACCTACGTGCCCCAGGCGGGGGATCGCGTGGAGGAGATCCTGGAGCTGGGTAGGCGCGCCGGCGCCGGCGGCTTGGATCTGCACGTGGGGGGCAACGTGAGCGCGAGGATCGAGGACGGCTGCCTGAGCATGGTCAAGCTCCCGCCGCGCTGAGGACGATGACGACGACTACACTCCCGCAGGTGGCGATCACCGTGCCCGAGCAGGCTAGGAGCGAGGTCGGCGAGGTGCTCGTCAGCGCCGAGGACCTGCAGCGCCGGGTGGCCGAGCTGGGCGCGCAGATCTCGCGCGACTACGCCGGCAAGCCGCTGCTGCTGGTCGGGGTGCTGAAGGGCGCGGTGTTCTTCCTGAGCGACCTGATGCGCCACATCGACATCCCGGTCGAGATCGACTTCATGGCGGTCGCCTCCTACGGGTCGGCGACCGATTCCTCAGGGGTCGTGCGGATCCTCAAGGACCTCGACGCGGCGATCGAGGGGCGCGACGTGCTGATCGTCGAGGACATCGTCGATTCTGGCCTGACGCTGCAGTACCTGATGCGCAACCTGGGCTCGCGCAACCCGCGCACGCTCGAGGTCTGCGCGCTGCTCGTGAAGCCGGCGCGGCGCAAGGTCGAGCTGCCGACGAAGTACGTCGGCTTTGAGATCGAGGACCGCTTCGTGGTCGGCTACGGCCTGGACTACGCGGAGCGCTACCGCAACCTTCCGTTCGTCGCCGCGTTGGAGAAGTAGCCGGAAAATCGGCTCTCCGTGGTACGCTGAGCGACTGGCGGCCACGTCCAAAGTCCGCGCCAGGACATCCAAATGGGAACCTTAGAGAGAACGTTATGAACCGTTTCTTCAAGAGCGCCGCCTTCCCGATCCTGCTCGTGGTGGTGCTCGCGTTCTTCTTCACGAAACTGGCCAGCACGGGCTCCAGCGGCGGCCGTCAGCACAGCTACAGACGCTCGTCACCAAAGAAATCCCGAAAGGCGAAGTCAAGTCCGTCGAGTTCAAGAACAAGGGCAAAGTCCTCGAAGTCAAGCTGACGAACAAAGCAACCGGCCACGAAGAAACCTGGGAAGGCGGCTACATCGATCAGGCCACGCCACAGCTGATCTCCCAGATCGAAAAGACCCCGGGCGTCAAGTTCAACGTCGAATCGGAAAAGAGCAGCGAGCTGCTCAGCCTGCTCACGTTCATCCTCCCGTTCGTGCTGTTCCTCGGGCTTCTGGCTGTTCCTGATGAACCAGGTCCAGGGGGGCGGCTCGAAAGTGATGTCGTTCGGCAAGTCGCGCGCCAAGCGGATGTCGGCCGACTCGCCGAAGATCACCTTCCGCGACGTCGCCGGCGTGGATGAGGCCGTCGAGGAGCTGCACGAGATCAAGGAATTCCTTGAGAATCCCGAAGAAGTTCCAGGCGCTCGGCGCGAGGATTCCGACGGGTGTGCTGCTGTATGGGCCCCCGGGCACCGGCAAGACGCTGCTTGGCGCGCGCGGTCGCCGGCGAGGCGGGCGTGCCGTTCTTCTCGATCTCGGGGTCGGACTTCGTCGAGATGTTCGTCGGCGTCGGCGCCTCGCGCGTGCGAGACCTGTTCGAGCAGGCCAAGCAGAACAGCCCGTGCATCATCTTCATGGACGAGATCGACGCCGTCGGCCGGCACCGCGGCGCCGGGCTCGGCGGGGGGCACGACGAGCGCGAGCAGACGCTCAACCAGCTGCTCGTCGAGATGGACGGGTTCGAGGCGAAGGACAACATCATCATGATCGCGGCCACCAACCGGCCCGACATCCTCGACCCGGCATTGCTGCGCCCCGGCCGCTTCGACCGTCAGATCGCCGTCGACCGCCCCGACCGCAAGGGCCGGGCGAAGATCCTCGAGGTGCACACGCGCGGCAAGCCGCTGGCGAAGGTGATCGACATCGACGCACTCGCGGGACAGACGCCGGGTTTCACCGGCGCCGACCTGTCGAACCTGATCAACGAGGCCGCGCTGCTGTCGGCCGAACGGGCAAGCGCGAGATCGGCCAGGTCGAGCTCGAGGAGGGGATCATGCGGGTGATCGCCGGCCCGGAGAAGAAGACGCGCGTGATGAGCGAGAAGGAGCGTTTGATCACCGCCTACCACGAGATGGGCCACGCGATCGCGGGCCACTTCCTCGAGCATTCCGACCCGGTGCACAAGATCTCGGTGATCTCCCGCGGCCAGGCGCTCGGCTACACGATCTCGATGCCGCAGGAGGATCGCTTCCTGACCACGCGCGCGGAGCTGAACGACACGATGGCGATGACCCTCGGTGGGCGCGCCGCCGAGGAAATCGTGTTCGGCGAGATCACGACGGGCGCGTCGAACGACATCGAGAAGGTCACGCAGACGGCCAAGCAGATGGTGATGCGCTTCGGCATGTCGGAGCGACTCGGCCCGCGCGTGTTCGGACACGACCACGGCCAGCCGTTCCTCGGCCGCGAGTTCTCCACAGAGCCCGACTACTCCGACGAGATCGCCCGCGAGATCGACGACGAGGTACGGCGGATCATCGAGTCCGCGCACAAACGCGCCACGAGCATCCTGACCGAGCACTCGCACGACCTGAAGAACATCTCCGAGATCCTCGTCAAACGCGAGACGATCGAGAAGGAGGAGTTCCTGGCGCTGCTTGGCGGGCAAGAGCGAGGAGGAGGTGTTCGGCGTGGACGAGCCGAGCAAACCCGACGAGCTGCCGGCTCCACCGGCGACGGCCGATCGCGCGGAGCGCGAAGCGGCCCCGCGGGCGACACCCCGTCCGGGATTGGCCGGCGGTACGACAGAGCTGCGCGGCGCCGACTCCGAGCGCCCCAAACTCGCCTAAACCTCATTTGAGTTCTCAGGCCACCGCGCCCGGCCGATTCCGCGTGATGGGGATCGTGAACGTGACCCCGGACTCGTTCTCCGACGGTGGAGAGTTCCTCGACGACGGACGCTGCGGTCGCGCACGGGCTGGACCTCGTGGGGGAGGGCGCCGACATCCTCGACATCGGCGGCGAGTCGACGCGGCCTGGTGCTGATCCGGTCTCCGAGCAGGAGGAGTTGCGCCGCGTGATCCCGGTGATCGAGGGGCTCACGGCGGCGGGAACGACCGCGCAGATATCGATCGACACGTCGAAGGCGAAGGTCGCCGCTGCGGCGCTCGGCGCGGGCGCGAGCCTGGTGAATGACGTGAGCGCGTTCCGGGTAGACCCGGGAATGGCCGGGATGGTGGCGGACAGTGGCGCTGAGTGCTGTTTGATGCACATGCTCGGCGAGCCGCGCACGATGCAGCGCGATCCGCGCTACGACGATGTGGTCGACGAGGTGAAGGCGTTCTTGGCGCAGCGCATGAGCTTCGCCGTGAGAGAGGGCGTGCGCGAGGAGCGGATCATGCTCGACCCGGGGATCGGGTTCGGCAAGACGGTGGCGCACAACCTCGAGCTGATTGAGCCGGCTGGACGAGTTGGCGGAGCTGGGTCGGCCAATCGTGATCGGAACCTCGCGCAAGAGCTTCCTGGGCCGGATCGCCGCCGACGCCGCCGGCCTGGCGGAGCCGCTGGACGCCCAGCACCGCCTCGCGGGAACGATCGCGACGAACGTGCTGGCGCTGGAGCGCGGCGCGGAGCGTGTTCAGGGTGCACGACGTGGCCCCGGTGCGCGAGGCGCTGGCGGTGGCGGCTGCTACGTTGGGAAACGGACGATGGACGGCGAGCGACGGCACGACGATCCTGACGACGACGACCGAGCCGACCGGGAAGAGCTGGCCGAGGATCTCCTCGATGACCGCGCCGGCGGCGGTGGCGAGGATGACGACGGCGAGGACGAGCTGAACGAGGATCGCGACGACGATGCCGAGCGCGGCGCCGAGTCGGTCACGATCGAGATCACCGGATTGTCGCTGTACACCCACCACGGCGTGAGCGAGGCCGAGCGCGAGGTCGGCCAGCGCTTGGTGCTCGACCTGCGCCTGGACGTGGGCGAGACCGACGCGACCGCGACCGACGCGCTGGAGGACACGATCGACTACGCGGAGGTCTGCCAGCTCGTCGCGCTGGTCGCCCAGCAGCGCTCCCACAAGACACTCGAGCGGTTGTGCAGCGTGGTCGCGGACCGGCTGCTCGGCGACTACGAGCTGGAGGGCGTGTGGGTGAAGGCGACCAAGCCCGAGCCGCCGATCCCACTGAGCGTGGACGAGGTCTCGGTGGAGATCTGGCGCGAGGCCGAGGAGTAGGCGCCGCCGCCGCGCTCCCCGGTCCGCTCCAACCGGTCGCCCGGTTCGTGCTTTTCAGTCAGGAGTTACTTTACTTCGCTCCCACTCGGGGTGAGCACGTACCACGGGGCGCCGAACGAGCTGATCGCCTGGCCGGAGGTCTCGCCGCCGCTCGTGCCGTCTCCGGCGTAGTAGTAGAGGGGGTGGCCCTTGTAGGTCACCTGCTTGGTGCCGTCTGATCGGGTGATCGTCCCGAGGTCCGCGGTATTTGCCCCGCCCGCTGCCTTAGGGCTGGCGGTCGTGACCACAGGCGGCCACACTTCCGCGCAGGCGCCCGAGCACGTCGAGGCCGGGCCCTTGTCGGCCGCGAACAGATAGACAGTCCGCTGCTTGGGACCTACGACGAGGATGCTGCCGAAGCTGCTGTGCGCTACGGAGACGGTCGCAACGGTGGCGCTCGCGCCTGTGCTCCCCGCGCCGGCTCCCGACGCTGCGGTCGTGGTGGTGGCAGGGGTGCTGGCGGTCGTGGCGGCGGTGCTGCTTTGTTCGTAGGCCGAGTTGCCGGCCGCGGAGGCGGCTGAACTAGATGTGCTCCCCCCGCCGCCGCATCCGGCGATCGCGAGCGCGACGAGGCCGGTGGCGCCGAAAGCGCCGAGGATGCCGACATTTGATCTCTTCATTGAGAGCTCCGATTCGATTTCGGTAGTTGACGTTCAATCAAGAGGACGCCTTCGCGAGGCGATCCTTCCCGTTGTGTGTCCTGCTGCACGCAGATCCTCCCATGACGATCAGCACCGTCGAGTCAAGAGCCCCGGTGATGGCGTGCCGCTGAACGTGGGTGCTCAGGGCGCTCAGGGAGTCACCAGAGGCGGGCCGGCCCAGCGCACGCCCTCATCGAGCGGGAGCGCGGCGAGCGCGTCGGACAGACGCTCGCCGCCGGGCGTGGCCAGGGCGAAGTCGAGCTCGAGCGCGGGGATCAGGACGAAGCGTCGCGCCAGCAGCTGCTCGTGCGGGAGCAGCATGCGCTCATGACGCAGCTCAAGCGTTCCAAGCAGGAGGATGTCGATGTCGATCGCGCGCGGGCCGTGGCGTACGCCGTCCCGGCGGCCGAGCTCGCGCTCCAGGCGCTTGACCGCGTCGAGCAGCGCCAGGGGCTCGAGCTCTGACTCGATGCGCAGACAGGCGTTGAGGAAGCTCGGCTGCTCGAGCACCTCCCCGACGGGGTCGGTGTCGTATACCGATGAGGCCGCGAGCACTCCCACCCCAGCCGCGGGCAGCGCATCGACCGCCTGCTGCAGGTGTAGCCGGCGGTCACCGACATTGGAGCCGAGGCCGAGCAGGCCGATCCGGGTGGGCATTCCCGGGACGGTATCTGCGCACCTGTTGATTCGCTACGCCCCCGTGGGTTGGCTACGCCCCCGTGGGTTCGCTCAGTACCTCGCTTGGCCTTTGGCCTCGACCTCCGTTGGGTCCCTCGCCGCGGCCTTCGCTCGGCGCCTCGCGCAGGCCGATCCGTGCGTGCAGCCGGCGCAGCGGTCGCGGCGCCCACCAGGTGCGCTCGCCGAGCTTGCCCATCAGCGCGGGGACGAGCAGCGCCCGCACGACCGTTGCGTCGATCAGCACCGCCAGCGCGGTGCCGACGCCGAACTGCTTGATGAAGAAGATGTGCGAAGTGGCGAATGCGCCGACCGCAACGCAGAACAGCAGCGCCGCGGCGGTGATCAGGCGCCCGGTGCGCTCCAGGCCCTGCGCGACGGCCTCGCGGGTCGGCAGGCCGTGGTCGTGGGACTCTTTGATGCGGGCGAACAGAAACACGCCATAGTCGGTCGATAGCGCGAACGCGACCGTGAACAGCAACACGAGGTTCGACTCCTCCAGCCCGCCAATCGGGCTGAAGCCCAGCAGCGAGGAGAAGTGCCCATCCTGGAAGATCAACACGAGCAGCCCGGCGCCGACGGCGACCGTTAGCAGGTTCATCAGGAGCGCCATCAGCGGCAGCACAACCGAGCCGGTCATCAGGAACAGCGTGCCGAGCGTGACGCACACGAGGATCACGAGCGCCAGGGGAAGGTTGGCGGCGATCGCGGCCTTCTGGTCGATGAACCAGGCCGTCGAGCCGCCTATCAGTGCTCCCTGCGGGTGGACGAGTGCGCGCAGCCGGTCCACCAGTTGCCGGTTGGCCGGCGAGGCGTCGGAGCCGCGCGGGAGCAGGTCGATCTCCCAGCTGCCGCGGCCGAGGTAACGCGGCGGTGAGGCCTCGCTCGCCTGGCCCGCGGCGGTCGCTCGCGCGCGGATGGCGAGCGCGTTGACGCTCGCGCCGGGGCCGGCGGATGCGGGCACGACCATCGTGATCGTCTGCGAGCCATTGCTCGCGAAGTCCTTGCTGAGCACTTCCGCGATCTGGCGGCTCTGCGAGGAGGCCGGCAGGACGTGCGCGTCGGCAGGTACCAGCTGCATGTGCAGCGCCGGCGAGGCGATCGCGAGCAGTGTCACGGCGGTGACGAGCGCGACGAGACCGGGCCGGCGCATCACGACCCGGCCGAGGCGAAACCAGGCGCCTTGCTCACTCGCCTGCGCGGAACGGGCGGCGCTGCGCTGCATCCATCCCGGCGCGAGCGAGTTCACGCGCGGCCCGAGCGCGATGAGCACCGCGGGCAGCACGACCAGCGCGACCGCTCCCGCCGACAGCGATACGACCATGCCGCCGATCCCCATCGAGTACAGGAAGCGCAGCGGGAACACGAGCAGCGATGCGAGCGCCCCGGCGACGGTCAGCGAGCTGTACAGCACGGTGCGCCCGGCGGTCTGCAGCGTGCGCCTGATTGCGGCATACGTGTCGGACCCGTTGGCGAGCTCCTCGCGGTAGCGCGAGAGCACGAACAGGCTGTAGTCGATCCCCAGGCCGAGCCCCAGCCCGGTAACGAGATTGACCGCAAAGATCGACAGCCCTGTGGCCTCCGCGTTGATCAGGCGCAGGGCGAGGAACGTCAGCACGATCGCAAAGCCGCCCACGAGCAGCGGCAGCGCGGCGGCGATCAGACCGCGGAAGACCCACAGCGAGAGCAACAGCAGGATCGGGAACGCCAGCAGCTCGGCATTCTTGAGATCGGAGGAGGTGCGCTTGTTGATTTCGCTGAAGGCGACATCGGGGCCGCCGAAGCGCACTCCCTGCCCAGCCAGCTCCGGGCGCAGCCGCGCGACGGCCGCTGCGGACCGTTCCTGTGTGGAGAACGCGGCGAGCACGGCTGTTTGGCGGCCGTCGCGCGAGACGAGCTCTGCCAGGTGCGTCGCTGGATAGTCGAGCACGCGCTGGAAGCCGGGCTGCGCGGCCAACATCGCGGCCACGTGTGTCGCCTCGAGCTGGGCGGCGCGATCGGTCCGTACTTCGCCTGTGCTGGGCACGAGCGCCGCCACGCCGTAGGCGGCTCGCTGGCCGGTCGCCCGTTCGATCGTTTTTTCGACTTGCTGGTTCTCGGCGCCCGGGTTCTGGAAGTCCTTGTTGGAGCTTTTCAGGATCCTCGTGACCGGCGCGCCGAACGCCGCCGCGAGTAGGAACAGGACGCCCGCGCCGATCAACACCCGGCGTGCGTTGCCGGTGCCGGTGGCAAGAGCCGAGAGCCGCGCGATCACTGCTGCTGTTCCTGGCTGGGCAGCCAACACATGGGCCGTATTATGAGTGACTGCTAACTAATTTGTCAAGGGGAATGCAAAAAGTTCTCTGCCGCACCCCAATCAGTGGACGACGATCTTGCCCTTCATGCCTTCCGTCACGTGGAGCGTGCACACGTAGGAGAACGTGCCGCTGTGCGCGAAGCGCACCGTGTAGGAGCCGTGCGTTTGCGTGCGCGAGCGGAAGCCGTGAAAGGTCACGTTGTGTTCGGTTTCCCCGTCGCGCCATACCCATGTGACGCTGTCGCCGCGGTTGATGCTGAGATCGCCGGGGTGGAAGGCGATGTCCTTGAGCGTCACCGTATGACTGTCGGCTGATCGGGCGCCACCGCTGGAGCCACCGAAGGCGACCGTTGGCGCCAGTGCCGCGGCGGCTGCCGCGAGCGCCAGCAGTGTGCCGACTCTCTTTCTAGTCATGCGCATCTCACGAGGCGCTCGCGTCACGATCGCTCCAGCTGGCCAGCCTCAACAGCGTGGCGCTCGAGACACCGCGGCCGGATACGACGCAGAGGTGGCCGTCGCGCAACCAACTCACCACCGAAGCGCCGTCCTCGCTCAGCAGCCGGTAGGGCACGCCGCCGCGCCATAAGACCGCGCCGCTGTTGATCTGCGGCGCGGGGTGCCCGGCGATGATCGCGTAGCCGATCCGCCGGCCGCTCGCATCGGCGTAGAACACCGTCGTGATCGTACGCCCGGCGATCTGGTCACTACGCATCCCGGTGCTGCGCCAGCCGAAGCGGTCCTCCCAGTAGGGGAACTTCACGCCGTCGACCGCGGCGGTGAGCTCAGTGTGGTTTGTGCTGCTCTCGGGCGGCGCGGACAGTGTTGCTGCGCGTAGGGTCGGCGCGGCGGCCAGATGCATGCTCAGCGTGGGGGAGCTGCCGCCGCTGAGGACGACGGCAAGCGCCACCACTACGACTACCGCGGCCGTCACTGCAGCGAGCACAGGAGGGTTAAGGGCAAGCCTGTGGCGCCGCCGGGAAGCGAGGAGCGTGCCCACCTGCCGGTGCAGCGAGTCCGGCGCGCGCTCCTTGCTCGATCGCACGAGCTCGATCAGCTCGGATTCGGTGTGTGGTGGCAGTTCTGTCATGAGGTTTCCCTACTTGGTAGGACTCCGCTTGCCCTGGTCTCTTCCCGGCGGGCGACCGGAATCTGCGGTGGCTCGGGCGCGAGCCTCTGCAACAAGCAGCCGCGCTACCTCCTTGCGTGCTCGGAACAGCCTGGTCGTGATCGTCGCCTCGCGCACACGCAGCGCGCGGGCGGCTTCCCGGTAGGAGAGGCCGAGCACGTCGACGGCCACCAGGGCGAGCCGGCGATCCTCTCCCAACGTCGCGATCGTCGCGTACACCTCTTGCATCTCCAGCGCCCGCTCGGGCTGGCCCAGCGGCCGGGGATCGGCCGCGACAACGTCATCGAGCGCGGCCACCGTGACTGGCCGCCGGCTCGCGGTGCGACGGCTCGTGAGGAAGGTGTTGCGCAGGACGCGCATCAGGTAGTACAGCTCGTCGTCGCCGCTCAGCACGCGCGGCCGTGCGAGCACGCGCGCGAACGTCTCCTGCACGAGGTCCTCGGCGTCCTCGCGCGAGCCGCACAGCGCCCACGCGGCGCGATACAGACGGTCCACGTGTTGCGTCAGCGACTGAGGGTCCAGGGTGCGCATTTGGGTTTGGTGGCGGAGCGTCCGGGTGGGAAAACGGCCGACCCCGCTCTGCGAGGGTAGCGCCGCGGGAGATCGACATGTGGTGGGAAGGATTGGCGCGGGGTGGCGTCTACGGAGAACCCACGCCTGACGGTACGGATCGTGCTCACGCCTCTACACGGCGCGGCGTAACGGTCACCCGCGGCGTTCTCATTCACGCCTGAACCCCAGGGCCATTGACCGATAGTCTCCCTCGCCCAATGGAGACTGGCCACGAGTTAGAATTACCGCAGGGAAAGATCCGCTATCGCGACACCGGCGAGGGCAAGCCGCTCGTGTTTGTGCACGGCCTGCTCGTGGACGGCCTGCTGTGGCGTAAGGTCACACCTCTGCTGGAGGGCGAGTTTCGCTGCATCGTGCCCGACTGGCCGCTGGGCTCGCATCGAATCCCCCTGGCCCCGTCGGCCGATCGCTCGCCCCGCGGCATGGCGCACCTGATCGCCGGTTTTCTGGAGGCGATGAAGTTGGAGGACGTGACGTTGGTCGCCAACGACACCGGCGGCGCGATCGCACAGCTGCTCGTGACCGAACGTCCCGAGCGGATCGGTCGGCTGGTGCTGACGCCTTGCGACTGCTACGAGAACTTCTTCCCGCCTATGTTCAAACCGCTGCAATGGCTCGCGCGGGTCCCGAGCGCGCTGACACTGGCCGCGCAGCCGATGCGCAGCGCCGCTGTGCGCCGCTCCTCGCTGGGCTTCGGCCTGCTGACCAAGCGTCCGATTCCCCAAGAGATCACGTGGGGGTGGATCGAGCCGTCCCTGACCGATCGCGACGTGCGGCGTGACGTGGTCGGGTTGCTGCGCAGGGTCGATTCGCGCGACACTCTCGCTGCGGCGAAGAAGCTGCGCGACTTCGATCGCCCGACGCTAATCGCCTGGGCGCGCGAGGACATCGTCTTCAGGCCGCGCTATGCCGAACGCCTGGCCCGCGACATCCCGAATGCGCGGGTGGAGTGGATCGAGGACAGCCGGTCGTTCGTATCCGAGGACCGGCCCGAGCGTCTCGCGGAACTGATCGGCGCGTTTTTGCGGGAGTCCTAGACGCCCACGGGCGCGGGGAACCACTCGGCGGGCAGCACGCCCGCCTCGACCTCGCCGATCATCGGCGGGAACCACTTCGTCAGCTGGGCCGCGGGGTGATTCTCGATCAGGGGGCGCATGTCGCCGATGCTCAGCAGCAGCCTGATCGTGCTGCCGATCTGCAGGTCGGCAGCGTTTGGACGCTCGCTTCCGAGCACGCCCTCGGCGATCCAGCCGTCGATCCGCTCGAGCTGACGCGGGAGCGCGGCGAGGCTCGCGCGGGCGCTCGCGTCGTTCGAGCCTCCCCGGTGCGCGATCAGCCGGGCGGTGAGCGGCATCGCCGGGCGCATCAGCGAGATCGGCAGCGGCAGCTTTGCGTCGCCGACGTAGCTCTCCATAGCTGCCGGCCTGCGGACCAGGCCTGTGCCGAGGATGTGGCGGGGCACGTCCTGGAAGACCTCATCGCCCCAGCGCTCGATCTCCAGCACGCGCGCGTACAGCGGGTCGCCGGGCGGTGGCAGCAGCGGCGGCTCGGGCTTCAGCTCGTCGAGGCGGCGCATGATCGTGCGCGAGCCCACGAGCTTCTCGCCGTCGATCCGCATCCCCGGCACCGTCGGCCCGCCGTAGCGCAGCGGTCCGATCAGTATCTGGGTCATCGGCAGCAGGTCGACACGGTCGTAGTCGATCGACTTCAACGCCAGCGCGGCTTCCACGGCGGCGCATGGGTGCGAGCCCGGAAGCACGTACAGCTTCGACTTCATCCCGCAATATCGGCTTCGCGCCGCCTCGTCGCCAAGCTCGTCAGCATAATGCCTCCTCAATGCTCCTGGTCGTCGACGTCGGAAATACCCAGACCCACTTCGGGGCGTTCCGTGGCGGGGAGCTGCTCGAGCACTGGCGCTTTGCGACCGTCCGCCAGTCCACCGCCGACCAGCTGGGCGCGGCGCTGCGCAACTTGCTGGAGCTGCGCGGCTGCTCCTTCGAGGACCTGGAAGCGTCGATCGTGTCCTCGACCGTGCCTCAGCTCGAGCCCGAATGGGCGGCGATGGCCAAACGCTACCTCGGCCACGAGATGCTCGTGGTCGGCCCCGGGACGAAGACAGGAATGGCGATCCGCTACGACAACCCTCGCGAGATCGGCGCGGATCGGCTGGTGAACGCCGTGGCGATCCGCGAGCGCTTCGGTGGCCCCGCGGTGTGCGTCGACTTCGGCACCGCGACGACGTTCGACGTCGTCTCGCGCGAGGGCGAGTACCTCGGCGGGTCGCTGATGACCGGCATCGAGATCTCACTCGAGGCGCTCTCCGAGCGTGGCGCCCGGCTACCGAAGATCGACTTGGCGCCACCGAAGAGCGTGATTGGCAAGAACACGGTCGACGCGATCCGCTCAGGCGTCGTGTTCGGCTATGCGGGCGCGGTCGACGCGATCCTGCGCCGTCTGTACGACGAGCTCGGCGAGCGTGCGGCCGTGATCGCCACCGGCGGGCTGGCAGGGCTCGTGGTGCCCTACACCGAGGAGATCGAGGAGGTCGACGAGCTGCTGACGCTCACCGGGCTGCGGTTGCTGCACGAGCGCAACTCGTAATCCGGCGGCGGCTCATGCCCATAATGGACGCGATGTCACGCCAGCTCACTGACCCCTGGATGCTCGGCCCCCTGGAGGTGCCCAACCGCGTTCTCTTGGCCCCGCTGGCCGGAATCGGCAACTGGTTCGTGCGGTTGCAGGCCAAGCGCTACGGCGCGGGGATGGCGGTGTCGGAGATGGTCTCCTCGCACGCGATCTACCACCAGAATGAGCGCACCTGTAACGAGATGTTGCGGATCCACCCCGAGGAGCAAGAACCGGTCTCGCCCGCCCCGGGTCCGACTGGCGGTCCCGCCGGGGTCGTATCGATCCAGCTGTTCGGCGAGGACCCCGCGGTGATGCACGCGGCCGCGTCGCGCGTGGCAGCGGCGGGGGCCGACGTGATCGACATCAACATGGGCTGCCCGGTGCCGAAGGTGCAGAAGACCGGCGCCGGCGCCGCGCTGCTGGCCGACCCCGACCTGGCGGTCGCCGTCGCCCGCGCCGCCCGCGAGGGCTCAGAAGGCCTGCCGGTGACGGTCAAGCTGCGCTCGGGCCAGCGTCCGGGAGAAACAAGCGGCTTCGATCTGGCCCACCGCCTGGTGGCCGAGGCCGGGGTGGCCGCGATCGGCTTTCACCCGCGCTCGGCGGCGGTTCACCACAAAGGCGTCCCCGACTACGAGCTGGCCGCGCGCCTGGTCAACTCGCTCGACGCGCCGGTGATCCTGACCGGCGGCCTGAACGAGCCCGAGCAGATCGAACAGGCCTTCCACAGCACCGGCGCCGCGGCCGTGATGCTCGCGCGCGGCGCGCTCGGCAATCCGTGGCTGTTCGAGCAGTTGCTCGGCTCGCGCCGGGTGCAGCCGAACAGGGAGGAGGTGCTCGCGGAGCTGAACTGGACGATCGACCGCGCCGTCGAGCACCTCGGCGAGGCCCGCGCGACGCGCTACCTGCGCAAGTTCTACCCATGGTATGTCCAGCGCCTGGAACTGGAGGACCGCCAGACGGCAAAGGAACTGCAAGCCGCGCTGCAGGCCGCGGAGACGCTTCCAGAGGCTCGAAATCGGCTCGCTATACTGCTGCGCCCCCGCCAGCTCGCGGGGTTTTCTGCTGTCTCGACCTAGAACCCTAACCCGCGAAGGGTCACATGCCGAAGGACGTAATCCTCACCCCTGAAGGATTGGAGAAGCTCAACGACGAGCTCGAGCTGCTCTCGACCGCGAAGCGCCGCGAGGTGGCCGAACGGATCAAGGAGGCGCGCGAGTTCGGGGACATCACCGAGAACTCCGAGTACGACGACGCGAAGAACGAGCAGGCGATGGTCGAGAGCCGCATCGCGCAACTGGAGGAGCGTCTGCGGATGGCGACGGTGATCGAGACGAAGGACCTCTCGACCGACATGGTGCAGGTCGGCTCGGTCGTGCACGTGAAGGACGAGAAGACGGGCAAGTCGGTCAAGTACACGATCGTCGGCTCGGCGGAGGCCAAGCCCGAGGAGAACAGGCTCTCCAACGAGTCCCCAGTCGGCCGCGCGCTGCTGGGCCACAAGCGTAACGAGACGGTCGCCGTAAAGGTCCCGCGCGGGCCCGCGCGCAAGTTGAAGATCACGAAGATCGACGTCGGTCTCAAGTAACCTCGCCGCGATGAGCGGCGATGACGAGCCCGAGACGGACAGCAGTGCCCGGCACGGCCTGAACGAGCTGATCGCTGAGCGCCGCGCGAAGGCGCTGCGGCTGAAGGAGTCCGACCCCGAGGCTTTCCCCTACTCGTTTCCAGGGGCAGAGCCGATCGCGGCGATCATCGACGCCTACGCTCACCTGACCGCCGGCGAGGAGACCGAGGACGCCCACCGCGTCGCCGGTCGGATCGCCGCGCGGCGGGGCTCCGGCAAGGCCGCGTTTCTCGACCTCGTCGACCGCACGGGCAAGATCCAGCTACATGCACGCGTGGACGTGCTCGGCGAGGACCCCTTCGCGCGGCTGAGCACGCTCGATCTGGGCGATCTGATCGGTGTCGACGGCGCGGTGCTGCGCAGCCGCCGCGGCGAGCTGTCGCTGCGTGTCGATCGCTTTCAGATCCTCGCCAAGGCGCTGCGTCCGCCGCCCGACAAGTATCACGGTCTCAGCGACGTCGAGACCCGCTACCGCCGGCGCGAGCTCGACCTGATCGCAAGCGAGGACGCCCGCAAGTTGTTCATCGACCGCGCGCGGATCATCTCGGCGATCCGCGCCTATCTCGACGGGCATGGTTTCGTCGAGGTCGAGACGCCGGTCCTGCAGCCGCTCTACGGCGGCGCGCTGGCGCGGCCGTTCACGACGCACCACAACGCGCTCGACCGCGACCTGTACTTGAGGATCGCCACCGAGCTGTATCTCAAGCGCCTGCTTGTCGGGGGCTTGGAGAAGGTGTACGAGCTGGGCAAGGACTTCCGCAACGAGGGCCTCTCGCCGAAGCACAACCCCGAGTTCACGGTGGTCGAGTTCTACGAGGCCTATGTCGACTACAACGACGCGGCGGCCCGTCTGGAACAGCTCGTGGGCGCTGCGGCTATGGCAGTCGAGTACGCGGGCGAGCTCGACTTCTCGACCACGCCCTGGCGCCGCGTGAGCTTCGCCGGCGCAATCCAGGACGCGACCGGGATCGACGTGCGCGCCCATCGCGAGGGGGACGATCTGCGCGCGGCGATCGCAGAGCGCGGCCTGGACATGCCGACCGAGGGCCTCACCTGGCCGCAGCTGGCCGATGATCTACTGTCGAAGTACGTCGAGCCGACCCTGACTCAGCCGACATTCGTCTTCGACTACCCGATCGAGCTCTCCCCGCTCGCCCGCGAGCACCGCTCCGAGCCGGGCTTGGTTGAGCGCTGGGAGGCGTTCGCCGGCGGGATCGAGATTGCCAATGCGTTCAGCGAGCTGATCGACGCGGACGTCCAACGCGAGCGCTTCCGCGCCCAGGAGCGCCTGGGAACGCTCGGCGAGGAGGTCCAGCCATACGACGAGCTGTTCGTGCAGGCGCTCGAGCAGGGGATGCCGCCGGCCGGTGGGGTCGGGGTGGGGATCGACCGGCTCGTGATGCTGTTGACCGGACGCGACTCGATCCGCGAGGTCGTGCTGTTCCCGGCAATGCGCGACTGATGCTGTCGTTCCTGGCGGCGCATGCGCGGTCCGGGGCAGGGTCGCATGCGGCACGTCTCCGGTGGGCGCATGCGCCCACCGGTCGCCTCGCACATGTGCGAGGCCGACACCCAAAGAGGACCGGCGCATCCCAACTGCGGAAGGTCTCCCGGCCGGTTGGTAGACTGCCCAGGAGTCTTAACCAGGACCACATAGCGCTTGAGGCACGACCCTCGAGGAAGGAAATAGACCATGTTCGAGCGATTTACAGAACGAGCCCGGCAGGTGGTCGTCCTCGCGCAGGAGGAGGCGCGAACGCTCAAGCACAACTACATCGGCACCGAGCACATCCTCCTCGGCCTGCTGCGTGAGGAGGAGGGCCTCGCCGCTCGCGTCCTGGAGTCGTTGGACATCACGGTCGAGCGCGTGCGCGCGCAGGTCGTGCGGATCGTCGGCTCCGGCGAGGAGGTCACCTCCGGGCAGATCCCGTTCACGCCGCGCGCGAAGAAGGTCCTGGAGCTCGCACTGCGCGAGGCGCTCAGCCTCGGGCACAACTACATCGGCACCGAGCACATCCTGCTCGGCCTAGTGCGCGAGAACGAGGGCGTCGCCGCCCGGATCTTGCTCGACTTCGACGCCGATTCCGAGAAGATCCGCAACGAGGTGATCCGCATGCTCTCGGGCCCGGGCGGTCGCCGCCAAGGGCAATCGTCAGGCTCCGGTGGCTCAGGCTCCAGCGGCTCCCCCGGTGAGGGCAAGAAGTCATCGAAGCTGCTTGACCAGTTCGGGCGCAACCTGACGAAGCTCGCCGCCGAGGGCAAGCTCGATCCGGTTGTCGGCCGCGAGACGGAGATCGAGCGAATCATGCAGATCCTTTCGCGCCGCACGAAGAACAATCCGGTCCTGATCGGCGAGCCCGGCGTGGGCAAGACCGCCGTGGTCGAGGGACTGGCCCAGCGGATCACCAACTCCGACGTGCCGGAGCTCTTGAAGAACAAGCAGATCTACACGCTCGATCTGGCCGCGCTGGTCGCCGGCTCGAAGTACCGGGGAGAGTTTGAGGAGCGGTTGAAGAAGGTGATGAAGGAGATCACCCAGCGCGGCGACATCATCCTGTTCATCGACGAGCTTCACAACCTCGTCGGCGCTGGCGCCGCCGAGGGCGCGATCGACGCCGCCTCGATCCTCAAGCCGGCGCTGGCGCGCGGCGAGCTGCAGACGATCGGTGCGACCACGCTCGACGAGTACCGCAAGTACCTGGAGCGCGACTCGGCCCTGGAGCGCCGCTTCCAGCAGATCCGCGTGGAGGAGCCCTCGATCGAGGAGACCGTGGAAATCCTGAAGGGTTTGCGGGATCGGTACGAGCAGCACCACAAGGTGCAGATCACCGACGAGGCGCTGCGCGCCGCCGGCGAACTGGCCAGTCGTTACATCGCCGACCGCTTCCTGCCCGACAAGGCGATCGACCTGATCGACGAGGCGGCCTCGCGGATGCGGATCAAGTCGATGACCTCACCGCCGGCCAACCGTGAGCTCGAGGGCGAAGTCGAGACCACGCGTCGCGAGAAGGAGACTGCGATCGAGGCCCAGGAGTTCGAGAAGGCCGCGGCGCTGCGTGACAAGGAGCGCAAGCTGACGAACAAGAAACACGAGTTCGAGAAAGAGTGGGAATCGGGCGAGACCGGAGAGCGGCCGTCGATCGGCGAGGAGGAGATCGCCGACATCGTCTCGATGTGGACCGGGATCCCCGTGTTCAAGCTGACCGAGGCCGAGACGCAGAAGCTGATGCGGATGGAGGACGAACTGCACAAGCGCGTGATCGGCCAGCACCCCGCGGTCGAGGTGATCTCGAAGGCAATCAGGCGCTCGCGCGCGGGTCTGAAGGACCCGAAGCGCCCGACCGGCTCATTCATCTTCCTGGGGCCCTCCGGCGTCGGCAAGACCGAGCTCGCGCGCACGCTCGCCGAGTTCCTGTTTGGCGACGACGAGTCGATGATCCGGATCGACATGTCGGAGTACATGGAGAAGCACGCGGTTTCCAGACTGGTCGGCTCGCCCCCCGGCTACGTCGGCTACGACGAGGGCGGCCAGCTGACCGAGGCCGTCCGGCGCAAGCCCTACAGCGTGCTGCTGCTCGACGAGATCGAGAAGGCGCACCCCGACGTGTTCAACATTCTGCTGCAAATCCTCGAGGACGGCCGCCTGACCGACGCGCAGGGGCGGACGGTCGACTTCCGGCACGCGATCGTGATCATGACCTCGAACATCGGGGCTGCTGAGATCGCGCGCAACACTCCACTCGGCTTCGCCGTGTCCGACGACGAGACGGGCATCACCTACGACGACATGAAGAACCGGATCATGGGCGAGCTGAAGAAGGTCTTTCGCCCTGAGTTCCTCAACCGGATCGACGACGTGATCGTGTTCCACAAGCTGCAGAAGGAGGAAGTCAAGCAGATCGTCGAGCTCCTACTGCTGAGGATTCGCGAGTCGATGGCCGAACGCGAGCTGCAGCTGGAGTTGACCGACCCTGCCAAGGATCTGCTCGTCGAGAAGGGCTGGGACCCGTCGATGGGAGCACGCCCGCTGCGCCGCGCGATCCAGCGCTACATCGAGGACCCGTTGGCCGACTTCGTGCTGCGCGAGCAGCTGACCCCCGGCGCCACCGTCGTGGTCAACCCCGCCCCGGAGGGCGAGGAGGGCGAGGTACGCCTGACGATCGTCAAGCCGAAGAAGCAGAAGACCCCGGTCGGCGTCGGCGCCGCCGAGGAGCTCGCCGCGGACGAGGGCTCCTTGCCCGACGCGGACGAGCCCGTCGACGAGTCCTAAGCGTCCCCCGCGCGCGTTTGTCTGCCCGGGGTCGTCGTATCAGCCTGAAAGCCGTAGCCGTCCCAAGCGACGCGTAGGCTGAGGAGATGGCGCGCGGAACGATCCAGGTCTGCTCGGAGTGCGGTTACCAAACCGCCCAGTGGCTCGGGCAATGCCCCGGCTGCGAGGCGTGGAACACGCTCGTCGAAGAGTGTATCCCGACCGCGCGCGGCGCGAATCGACGTGCCGGTGCCAGTGGGCGTGGCCGCGGCGCCCGCGCGGCGGGTGTGGGCGGCACGGCTGGCGGGGCCGCCGCGGGACTGGGGCTCGCGCCACGCTTGCTTAGCGAGGTCGGCACCGCGCCGGTCCAGCGCATGAGCACGGGTATCGGCGAGCTCGATCGCGTGCTGGGCGGCGGACTCGTCCCGGGCTCGCTGGTGCTGCTGGGCGGCTCGCCGGGGATCGGCAAGTCGACGCTGACGAACATGGTGCTCGGCAACCTGGCCGGGGCGGGACGGCGCACGCTGTATGTGAGTGGCGAGGAGTCCGCCGAGCAGGTGAGGCTGCGCGCCGAGCGGCTCGTGTTGGACCCGGCGCACCCGGCGGGCTCGGCGTTGAAGGTCCCGATCCTCGCGGAGACAGACCTCGACACCGTGCTTGGCACACTCGCCGGTGAGTCCCCCGACGTGTGTGTGATCGACTCCGTGCAGACGCTTGAACGCCGCCGAGCTGACCGGTGCGCCGGGCTCTGTCGGACAGGTGCGAGAGGTGGCGGGCCGGATAATGGAGCTGGCGAAGGCGCGCCAGATCGCGGTGATCCTCGTTGGACACGTGACCAAGGACGGCGCGCTGGCGGGCCCGCGCGTGCTGGAGCACCTGGTCGACTGCGTGCTGCAGTTCGAGGGCGAGCGCGAGCGCCCCTACCGCGAGCTGAGGGCGCTCAAGAACCGCTTCGGTTCGACCAACGAGGCGGGGCTGTTCGAGATGCGCCAGGGCGGCCTGGTGGAGGTGCTGGACGCCTCCGCGCGATTCGTCGCCGAGGCCACGCGCGCGCCGGGGAGCGTCGTGCTGGCGGCGATGGAGGGCTCGCGTCCGCTGCTCGTCGAGGTGCAGGCACTGGTCGCGCCTTCGGAGCTCGAGCAGCCGCGGAGGGTCGTCTCGGGTATGGACCGCAACCGCTTGGCGCTGGTGCTGGCGATCCTCGGTCGCCACGGCCGTGTCGGCACAGGCGGCGCGGACGTGTTCGTGAACGTCGTCGGCGGCATGCGCGTGGACGAGCCGGGCGTCGACCTGGCGGTCGCGCTGGCGGTCGCGAGCGCGAGCCGCGGCGTGCCGTTGAAGGGAACTCCGCGAGCGTGCTTCGGCGAGCTCGGGCTCACTGGCGAGCTGCGCTGGGTCGGTCATCCTGAGCGTCGGCTCGCAGAGGCGGCAAAGCATGGTCTGGCGGGCACGATCGCCCCAACGGGCAGCGGCGAGGGCGCCTGCGAGGTCGCCACGCTGCGCGATGCCCTGCGGGCGGCATTGCCGGCCGGCGAGCGCGATCAGCGGCCGCTGACCGTGATCGCGTAGTCCGCGTCGTAATCCGGGTGTCTCCATAGCCGACGGGTGCGCCTGTGTCAAGGCGCGTGGGTTTGGACAGGATGGACGGATGTCCAGGCGGGGAGCGGCTTAACAAAGGCTAAATGCCCTAAAATGGGCGATCGTGCCCCTGCGTTCCGGTGAAGATTTCGATGTAGAAGCGAGGCCGGAGCCGGGATTGATGAAGGCGCTGGAGATGATCGCGCCCGGGACGGCGTTGCGCGAGGGCATCGAGAGCATCCTCGATTCGCATACCGGCGGGCTGATCGTGATCGGCGAGCCGGAGGACCTCAGCTTCCTGAACTCGGGCGGGATCAAGCTCGACATCGATTACACGCCCGCGTTCCTCTACCAGGTGGCGAAGATGGACGGCGCGATCATTCTCAACGCGAACGCGACGAAGATCACGATGGCAAACGTCCAGCTGATGCCCGACCCGACGATCCTCTCGCACGAGACGGGCACCCGCCACCGCACGGCCGAGCGCGTGTCCAAGCAGACCGATGCGCTCGTGATCGCCGTCTCGCAGCGTCGCGAGGTCGTGTCGGTGTATGTGGACGGGACGAAGTACGTGCTCGAGGACATCCCGGTGGTGCTGGCGAAGGCCAACCAGGCGCTGGCGACGCTCGACAAGTACCGCACGCGCCTGGACCAGGTGTCCACACGGCTGACCGCGCTGGAGTTCGAGGGCGGCGCGATGCTGCACGACGTGCTGACGGTGATGCAGCGCTCGGAGCTCGTGACGCGGATGGCGGTCGAGATCGAGCGCTACATCGTCGAGCTGGGCAGCGAGGGCCGCTTGATCGAGATGCAGCTCGAGGAGACGATGGTGGGCACCGCCGCCGAGAAGGCGGCGCTCGTGCGCGACTATCTGTCGAGCGACTCCGATGAGGCGTTCGCCGCGGCGCTGGAGGAGATCGGGCGGCTCGCACACCAGGACCTGCTCGACTTCGGGCGGCTCGCCGAGCTGCTCGGGTACGACCGCAAGCTGAACACGCTCGACTACCCCGTCTCGCCGCGCGGCTACCGGGTGCTGGGGCGCATCCCGCGGCTGCCGCGACTGGCGGTCGCTCAGATCGTGAGCGAGTTCGGCGGCCTGGACGAGCTGCTGGCCGCCGGCGACGCCGACCTGGAGGCGGTCGAGGGTGTGGGGGAGATCAGGGCGAAGGACATCCGCGAGGGCCTGCGCAGGCTGCAGGAGATCAACCTCGTGGACCGCTACCTGCAGACTTGATCACAGACGTGACGAAGACTTGACCAAGACGTGAGACACGGGCCGTCCGACGGTCGGCCGCAACGAAGGAGGACATCATTCCGCCACAAGCAACCGCAGAGGTATCGCTGATCGAGGAGCTCGAGGTCACTCGCGAGGTCGAGTTCATCGAGTTCGAGCTCGGCGACCAGGTCGTCTATCCCCACCACGGCGCCGGCAAGGTGCTGAAGAAGGAGGAGATGGAGATGCTCGGTGAAACCCGCGAGTATCTGACGATCAAGATCCTGCACAACGACATGACGGTGCGGGTTCCCACCGAGAACGCCGCGATCGCCGGCCTGCGCAGGGTGATCGACGAGGAAACCGTGAAGAAGGTGCTGGACGTGCTCCGGGACGACGGTCTCGGAGATGCCGAAGAACTGGAACCGGCGCTTCAAGCACAACCGCGACAAGATCAAGACCGGCGACATCTACGAGCTGGCGGAGGTCGTGCGCAACCTCTCGCTGCGCGAGTCCGAGAAGGGTCTGTCGACCGGCGAGAAGCAGATGTTCACGCGTTCCAAGAAGATCCTTGCCTCCGAGCTGATGTATGCGCTCGACAAGGACGAGGAAGAGGCCGAGAACTACCTCGACGAGCTGCTCGCCAACTCGGCCACCAGCCAGATGGCCGTGCGCCGCGGCCGAGTAGCGAGGCTTCGCGCGGTTGACGCTGATCGTTGCCGCCGGGCAGCGGCGAGCGTCTCGGGACGGATGCGTCCCAAGGCGCTCGTCGAGCTCGCGGGGCGCCCGCTCGTGCAGTGGAGCGTCGACGCCCTCCGCGCCGTTGCAGCGATCGAGCAGATCGTCGTGGCTCTACCCGTGGGCGCGGACGCGCCGGTGGGCACGAGCGGCGTGCAGGGCGGGGCGGTGCGCTCGGAGTCTGTGCGCTTGGCGCTCGCGGCGGCCGGGGGTGGGCGAGACCAGGATCTGGTGCTGGTCCACGACGCGGCGCGCCCGCTCCTCACGACGGAGCTGGCATCGGCCACGATCCGGCGCTCTCGAAGCTGACGAGAGCATCGACGGCACGATCGCCGCGGTGCCGCTGACCGACACCGTCAAGCGGGTGAGGGACGGAGTGGTGCGCGAGACGCTGAACCGAAGCGAGCTGTGGGCGGTGCAGACGCCGCAGGTCTTCCGCCGCGCGGCGCTGGAACGGGCGCTGGACGTGCCGCAGGAGGTGCTGGCCCAGGCCACCGACGATGCCTGGCTGATCGAACGCGCGGGGGGTCGGGTGGGGGTTGTGGAGTCCTCGAGCGAGAACCTGAAGGTCACCACGCCGCTGGACCTTGCGCTGGCCGAGATGCTGCTGGCCTCGCGGGCTGCTTGAATCGCGGCGGCGATGCTCACCGACTACCACGTCCACCTTCGCCCCGACGAGCCCGGCACAACCGCCGAGCTGTTCTTCACACCGGCGAACGCCGAGCGCTACCGGGCCGCCGCGAGCGAGCGCGGAATCGCCGAGCTGGGGGTCTCCGAGCACGTGTACCGCTTCGAGCAGGCGCTCGAGGTCTGGCCGCACCCCTTCTGGCAGGCGAACGCGCACGACGATCTCGACGCCTACTGCGAGTTCGTGCGCGAGCAGACCGACCTGCGGTTGGGGATCGAGGCGGACTTCGTGCCTGGCGGCGAGGACCGCATGGCCAAGCCTGCTGGAGGCACGCGACTTCGACTACGTGATCGGCTCGGTGCACTTCCTGCGCGACGAGGCGGTCGACATGGACGACTACAGCGTGTGGGGAAAGCGCCACAGCCCCGAGGAGATCTGGAAACGCTATTTCGAGACGCTCGGCGAGGCCGCACGCAGCGGGCTGTTCGACGTGCTGGCGCACCCCGACCTCGTGAAGGTCTGGGGCGCTGATCGCCCACTGCCCTGAGGGCGATCTGCGCCGCTACTACGAGCTGGCGATGGACGGGATCGCGGAGTCGCGGATCGCGGTGGAGGTCTCCACCGCGGGGCTGCGCAAGCCCGCTGGGGAGCTGTATCCCGCGCCGGCGTTCCTGGAGATGTGCCTGGAAACGGGCGCGCCCGTGGCGCTCTCCAGCGACGCGCACCGGCCCGAGGACGTCGGCGCCGATTACGAGCAGGCGCTAGAGCTGCTGGCGGCCTCGGGCGTTGAGGAGCTGTGCGTGTTCGAGCGGACGCGAGCGGCGGCTGGAGAGACTCAATCCGACCCACCCGGCGACCGATGAGCTTCGCCGGGATCGGCTACGACTCGCACCGCCTGGCGCAGGGTCGCCGGCTGATCCTGGGCGGGGTGGAGATCCCCGGCGAGCGTCGGCTTGGAGGGGCACTCCGACGCCGATGTGCTGACCCATGCGGTGATCGACGCGCTGCTCGGCGCGGCCGGACTGGGCGATATCGGCGAGCACTTCCCCGACATCGACGAGCGCTGGCGCGACGCCGACTCGCTGGAACTGCTCGGGAGCGTCGTCGCGACTGTGAATGCCGCAGGGCTGAAGATCGTGAACGTCGACTGCACCGTTGTGATGGAGCGGCCGAAGCTCGGCGCCCATCGCGAGGAGATCCGTGTGCGGCTGGCGCAGGTGCTCGGGTTGGAGGAGAAACGTGTGAACGTGAAGGCCACGACCGGTGAGGGGATCGGGTTCGTCGGCCGCGGCGAGGGTGTCGCGGCGCTCGCGATCGCCGGCCTCGATGAGCGGAGTTAGAGGCGCCGACGATGCGCGAGATTCGACTGCACGACACTCGCACCGGCGAGCTGCTGCCCCTGCAGTCGCGCGACCCCGGCAGGGTGGGCATATATGCGTGCGGGCCGACGGTATACAGCCGCATCCACATCGGCAACGCGCGGCCGTTTGTGGTGTTCAGTCTTTTGAAGCGCTTTCTCGAAAGCGAGGGCTTGAAGACGACGCTGGTCGTGAACGTCACCGATGTCAACGACAAGATCTATGACGCCGCGAGTGCGCAGGACCGTCCGAGTGAAGGACTGGCGACGGAGATGACCGATCTTTACTTCGCGGACACCGACGCGCTCGGGCTCGGCCGTCCCGATCACGAGCCGCTGGCCTCGGAGACGATCGGGCCGATCGTCGAGTACATCCAAACGCTGATCGACAGCGGGCACGCCTATGCGGCCAAGGGCGACGTCTTCTTCCGTGTGCGCTCGGACTCCGGCTACGGGTCGTTGTCGCACCGGCGGATCGAGGAGATGGACCAAGGCGAGGATAAAGAGGGGTCCGACCGCAAGGAGGACTCGCTCGACTTCGCGTTGTGGAAGGGACGCAAGCAGGGAGAGGACACCTGGTGGGAGGCCCCCTGGGGGCAGGGTCGTCCCGGCTGGCACATCGAGTGCTCGGCGATGGCCGAGGATGCGCTCGGCGTTGGCTTCGATATCCACGGTGGCGGTTCGGACCTTGTGTTCCCCCATCACGAGAACGAGGCCGCCCAGACCCGCGCCGCACGCGGGGGCAGCTGGCGCGGATCTGGATGCACAACGGGATGATCCAGTCAACGGGCGAGAAGATGGCCAAGTCGGTCGGCAACATCGCGCCGCTGTACGAGGTGCTGGACGAGGCGGGCGAGGGGTGGGGACGCCACGCCGTGGTGATGTATCTGATCGGCGGCCACTACCGTCAGCCACTGGCGTTCTCGCGCACCGAGCTGGGAGACGCCGAGCGGCGCGTCAACCGTATCCGCGACGCGCTCAGACGGACCGTCGCGGGCGCGGCGAGCCCGCCGGATATGGCCGACCACAGGAAGGCGTTCAGCGATGCGCTGGCCGACGACTTCAACACACCGAAGGCACTCGCCTCTCTGTTCGAGTGGGTGCGTGAGGCCAACCGCCGCGGCGAGGGGGTGGGCGATCGCGACCTACGCGAGATGCTCGAGATCCTGGGGTTGGGAGATTTGACCGCGCTGGAGATGGTGGGTGACGTGGCCGGAATCGACCCCGAGGCGGTGGAGCTGCTGGCGCGGCGCGAGGCCGCTCGCTCGGAAACGGGACTTCGAGGCCGCCGACCGTCTGCGCGATGAGTTGAGCGCGCGCGGGTGGGAGATCCGCGACGGAGCCGGGGGCTCGGAGCTGATCCCGATCGCCAAGCCGTGATCCTCTACGGACGCAACCCGGTGCGCGAGGCGCTGCGTGGGCGCCGCAAGCACGCGGTGGGAGAGGTGTGGGCGACAGCGGGTGTGGCGCGCGAGCCCTGGCTCGAGGATGTGCGGGTCAAGAGCGCCTCCGCCGAGGAGGTGCAGCGCCGCTGCGGCTCGACCGCCCACCAGGGGATCTGCGCGGAGGCGGGCGGCTATCCGTACTGCTCCGCCGCGGAGCTGCTCGCGGGCACGGACCCCTTGGTGGTCGCGCTCGACCAGGTGCAGGACCCGCAGAACCTGGGATCGATCTGCCGCACTGCCGAGTGCGCCGGTGCCGCCGGCGTGGTGATCCCCGAACGCCGCGCGGCCGAGGTCACGCCGGCGGTGTGCAAGGCATCGGCGGGCGCCGTCGAGCATCTGAAGGTGGCGCGGGTGCAGGAACATCGCCGACTTCCTCGCCGACGCAAGCAGGGCGGGATGCTGGTGCTATGGCGCCAGTGCAGAGGCGAAGGTAGCCTACGACGCGCCGGATTATAGCGGCGGCGGCGTGGTGCTGGTGCTGGGCAGCGAGGGGGAGGGCCTGCGCCCACGGGTCGCCAAGGCATGCGACGAGCTGATCGCGCTGCCGATGCAGGGGCGCGATCGAGTCGCTCGGTGTGAGCGCGGCGGCGGCGGCGGTGCTGTACGAGATCTTGCAGAATCGGCAAAGCGCGCGTCTTGACAAGACTCCATAACTGTGAGAGGCTCGCCCTGACATAACGCTGAACCTAAGGTTGATGAAACCTTAGGCAAACATAGCTTTGGCGCCAGGGGAGGAGTGCGCCACTGAGCAAATTCGGGCTGCAAGCAGCCCGAGAAAGGATCTGCTCGTGGCACGAATCTCCAGCAACAGTAACTCTGAAGTTAAGGTTGAGGATGGTTTCTTGATCGCCCTCGCCAAGCAGGGCGATCGCAACGCCTACGACCGTCTCGTCAGGCGCTACCACGGTTTCGTGCGCCTGAAGGCCTCCTCCTACTTTCTGGCGGGCGGAGACTCCGAAGACCTGATCCAGGAGGGCCTGGTCGGCCTGTACAAGGCGATCCGCGACTACCGCTTCGATCGCGAGTCGAGCTTTCGCAACTTCGCCGAGCTGTGCATCACGCGGCAGATCATCACCGCGGTGAAGACCGCGACGCGCAACAAGCACACGCCGCTGAACCAGTACGTCTCCTTCTCCTCGACGCCCGCGGGCGCCGGCGACGACGTGCCGACGCTCGACCAGGTGCTCCCCGGACCGAGCGTGCACGACCCCGTCAACCAGGTGATCTCCTCCGAGGAGCTGCGCTCGCTCGTGGGCTGCCTGTCGACCGCGCTCTCAGAGCTGGAGAGCCGGGTGCTGGGCTGTACCTGGACGGCTACTCCTACGAGCAGGTGGGCGAGCGGCTGGAGTGCGACACGAAGACGGTGGACAACGCACTGCAGCGGGTCAAGCGCAAGGTCGGCGCGCACCTCGACGCCCGCGCGGTGGCCGCCTGAACGAAGGTCCTTGTCCTTGGCTTTACCGGGAAGCCCTTACCCGGGGTGCGCCGCGCGGCCAACGTGACGGTGAACGTCACTCGCGGGTCAGCGGCTCTGTGTTGCCGGCGAGGGCATCGGCGAGGCCCTCGCGCGCGCCGTCCTGCGCGAGCTCACGTTGGTCGGCGGCGGCGGCAAGCAGCGACTGCCAGCGCTTCTCGCTGCCGGCCGTCTCGCGGAGTCGCTCTAGATCGCGCCGCAGATCGACGACGCTTCCGAAGGCTAAAGTCATCGGCTGCTCTCTTACGACATCGATCAATTCGCGTTGGGCCCAGGCCCGAACCGTCGGCTTTGAGACACCAAGCGCGGTGGCCGCCTGGGTGAGGTCTATCTCAGCAGGGCGCATCGCGGCCGCTATCTGGTGCCCGGGCACGCCGGCGCTCATAGACATCGCCCAGTCCACGACCGAGCGCGTCCCCGCGATCTTCCTCGGATGGGCGTGAGGAGTAGGCCTCCCATACGATCTCCGCCTCAGGCTCGGTGAGGGAGAGGAGGATCTCCTGCAAACGCTCCTTACTCGTCATGCTCATGACGCTGCCGAGAGAGGTTCGCGAACAGCCGGTGGCCTGTCTGGTTCGATCCATGCAGACAACTGTACGCCGAGCTTGCGACGGCTCGCTCGATCGGCACGGGCACAGTAAGACCTCAGCACAGCTTTGCGCGGCTGTCACCGGCATCTTGCGCATTTATTGGGTCGCCCTCCAAGTTAGGCCAACCCTCACTGACATTACAACGCTCTGGAAAGCCTACCGGCAGAGGGAATGCTGAGCGCGAGGCGTAACTGATATGGGCAACGTTTGTCAAGTTGGGCAGGGGTAGAGGGAGCCTGGTGGGTGTCGGGCTCCGTCCTTTTTGGGCTGTGGTTCGAGATGCGGGTGGCGGCCGGAGCTGCGAGGGCAGTCATGCTGATATGCGAGGGCTGGGTACCTCAAGGCGGTTCTTCGCTGCGCCTGGGCCGCAGTCTATAAACGAAACGAGCGCCCCAACGGTGGTTGGTGCTCATAGCTACGTCGCGGGTCCGTGTGACGCGGCGCCGGCCGCCACCCCCATACCGAACGGGATGTGTGGTGCGGGTTCAGTCGGGTTGCTGGGCGACCTCCCAGACGAAGCACGCGAGCTCGCGAGCGACCGCGACAGCGACAGTGGCGCGCTTCTTCGCGCATGCCGCGTCGAGGTGCGTCCAGCGGCGGTGCAGCCGGATCTGTGCACGCCACGCGGTCTCGATCGCGGCGGTCGGCTGGTCTTTCTGGCGGCGCTTGAGCGTGAGCGACACGCCGGGCGCTCGTCGGTAGTTCCAGGCCGCCTCGACGAGCAGCCTGCGGGCGTGACTGGAGCCGACCTTGGTGATCGATCCCTGCCGGCGTTTGGCGCCGCTGGAATGCTCGGATGGGACCAAGCCGAGGTAGCTTGAGAGCTGCTTGGGGTGCGAGAACGCGCTGATGTCACCGATCTCGCAGACCAGGCCGACCGCGGTGAGCGTCTCGATGCCACGCAGGCACCGCAGCCGCGCGACCTGTGGTGCCCACGGGCCTTGGATGGACTGCTCGAGGATCAGCCCGTCCAGCCTCTCACGCCGTGCGAGCAGCACCTCGTGGTGAGCGAGGTACTCGCCGAAGAGGACCTGCTGCAGCGGCTGCTGGAAGCGAACCTTGCTCAGCCAGTGCAGGTGATGTTCTGCCCATGTCTCACCGGGTCCGGTCCAGAGGATGCCTTGGCGCAGCAGCAGCTTGCTGATGCGGTGGCGCGCTCTCATCAGATCGCCGCGGAGATCCTCACGGGCACGCACCAAGTCGCGCAGTGCCTCGAGCTCGCGCGCGGGCACCACGACCGCACGCAGCTGCCCGGCCGCGTGCAGCCTGGCGAGCTTGAGCGCGTCGCGCGTGTCGGTCTTGATTCGGTCTCCGGGTTGACGCGGGATCGCGCCCGGCGCGCAGACCATCAGCTCAACGCCAACCGCCTTGGCGCTCCGCGCGAGCTCGAACCCGGTCGGCCCGGCCTCGTAGACCGCGCGCACCTGTCCCGGAAGCGACTGCAGCCACTCGATCGCGGCGGCCGAAGACCCTGGCAATTGTGCCTTCCAGACCTTATCCGAGCCCAACTGCACAGCCGCGGCCGCGGTCTTCCGGGCATGCACATCAAGGCCAGCAAAATAGATACCTTCAGACATGTCGACGTTCCCCTTAGCCATTGATGCGGTACCCATCCAGGGTCATGACTTCAACGGTAGACGAACACACGTTCGCCTCCAAGGGGGTCCCGGGCAGAAGTCGCAAAGCTGGCACATTTGCCCCCGTGTTTCCGGGGGAAGCGGGCGGGCGGGGGGCGAGCGGGCACTAAACCTGGCGCGAAAACGTCCAAGCCATCGAGGAATGCCGACCGATTTCAAAGGGCCAGAACGGCCTTCGCATCCGTACGAGGACGCAGCAGCCGGTCGATATCTAAAGATCTCTAAAAGTTCTAAAAATCTCTAAAGGAGCCTGTCTCATCCGCATGATTCAAAATAGACAAAACCAATCAATCCAAAAACCAAATGCCGGCAAGCCAACAAACAAACGTGAGGCCATTCCCAGCTATACCCCAGCTCCCTCATCGAATCCGCAGCCCAGCCTAACCCGCGAGGCCTGGCCTCTCGCTACGCCGCCACCGCCCGCACGTCGCGCCTATAGCAGATCAACTCGAGCACGTCCTGGGAGCAGGAGACTGGGTGGGCCCCGTCGTACAGCAGCCTGAACAACCAGTTGCCTCCGGGGTCGGTGACGCGCCCGGGTACGACGGCGACCTCTGCGCCGAGGTCGGCGGCGATCTGCGCGGTGAATAGCCCGCAGGAGCGTTCTCCGACCTCGACGACGATGATCAGGCCGGAGAGCGCGGCCATGATGCGCTGGCTGGCTATGAAGCACCAGCGCTCGGGATCGGAGTATCCGGGTGGGAGCTCTGACACGGCGGCGCCTTGGGCGAGGATGCCTCGGTGCAGGTCCTGGAGCCGTCTGGGGTAGGGGATCTCGGGGCCGGTGGACATCACGGCAATGCTGTTTGCGCTGGCGTGTAACGCGCCTTGGTGTGCGGTCCCTTCGAGGCCCTTGTCGATGCCGCTGATCACGGTGACCCCGGCTGTGGCGAGGTCGTGCGCGAGCTCGAACGTCATCTGGTGCGCATAGCTGGTGGGGGTGCGGCTGCCGACGATTGCGACGGTCGGCGCGGTCAGCAACTTGCGTAGGCGCTCGGTTGTGCAGGTGGCGTAGAGCACCGCGGGCGCGCAGTCCAACTGTGCGAGGGCCTGTGGGTAGTCGGGGTCGTGTCGGCAGAGCGCGGTGGGGACGCTCTCGGTGGACAGGGGTAGCTCGAGGTCGCGGAGGACCCCGCGGGGGTTTTGGACCTTGGCGGCGCGGAGCAACTGCTCGTTTGGGAGTGCGAGCAGCCTGAGCAGGGCATGGCGCGTGAACGACAACCGCGCGATCGCGGGGGCGAGCGCGGCGAGGAGCGCCGAGCGCCGTTGACATGGTGGGCAGGGCATCAGAGCAAGGAGGCTACGCGCGAGCTGCGACGAAACGCTCGATCGCGGGCGTGATCGCGGAAACAGCCACCCACAGAGACATCTCAAGCGTGGCGTAGCGTTCTGGGCGGAGGTAAACCAATCGATCGGCGGAGAGCAAGAATGTCTAGACACAGCGTCAACCGCGTGGTTCTGACCGGGCGTCTCACCCAAGACCCGCAGCTGCGCGCGCTGCCTTCGGGCTTGCGCGTGTGCAGCATGCGGATCGCGTGCACCTCGCCCAAGCGTGTCGAACAGGGCGATTACCAGGAAAAGCCACATTTCTTCAACGTGAACGTCTACGGAGACCAGGCGGAGGATGTCGACATCTACACGCGCAAGGGTCGCAGTGTCGCGATCGAAGGGCGGCTCGTGTGGCGGGAATGGAAAGACCCCGATCGGGGTCGGCGCGAGGCCGTGACCGTTGCCGCCGATGCGGTGCAGTTCCTGGACGACCCCGGCGAGTCAATCGATGACTTTGGCGCGAAATACTCGATCCACCACCAACCTGCTTGAAAGTTGACTCGTCGAAGACGAAGGAAGCGTGGTTGGGCCGCGGTTTTCCCCACCACCCTCAGTCTCACCCACAGGTTCATACTCAACCACCCCGCCGGGCCGGCAAGCCCACAAAGCTCGCCCGGGTCGCAATGCAGGAATCCTATGGCTTTTCTGCAGGCCGGCGCAGATAACCCCGCCATTATCTGCACAGTCTGCGGCGTGTTCTGGGCTATTAGATCTAGATAATACACGGAAATCGTGTAAGCTCTGGATCGCGATGCCGAATCGTACGCTCCGATTCCTTGACGAGAAGCTGACCGCCGGGCAGGCTGGTCTGACCTCGCGCGAGGTTCGTGAGCGGCTGGGCCTTTCTCCGCAGGCGGCGTCCAATCTGCTCACGCGCTGGCGCGATGCGGGGCTCCTCGATCGAGTGGCGCCAGGGCACTACGCGATTCGCCAAATCGGTCTGCTCGGCACCAGGGCCGCATCTGAGGACATCGCGCTGGCTGTGGGCGCGTTCTTCGCCGGCGAGCCTCACCCTCACCGTATCGCCTATCGGTCTGCGCTCGACTACCACGGTCTGCTGATTCATACGGCGCGGACGATCCAGGTCGCCTGCCCGCGCGAGGTCACGGTCAAGCAGTTGAGCGGCCGGCGATTGCGAACGATCATTGAGGCGCGGGAGACCGTCCTCGCCGGCGCCGAAGAGGCCGGGCATGGCGCGCTGCTCTCAAACGTCGAGCGGAGCCTGCTCGACGGCGCGGCACGGATGGACTTGATCGGCGGCGCGAATGTTCTCGCCGAGGCTCTCAGCGCCGCGCAGCCGGATCCCGCTGTACTGCAGCGTATGGCACAGGAAATCGGCGCCGCGACAGCCTTGCGGCGGGTCGGTTCGTTGGCCGACCAGCTACCCATCCCAACGCTCGCCGGCCGGCTGCATCAACTCGCGCTACTGAAGAGCGACATCGCCCTCGAGCCACGAAACCCAGCGGCCGGCGACCGACCTTTCCGCGACCGCAAATGGCGCGTCGTCTGGGCGCAGCCACCGGCCACGATCGCAGATGGTCTGGAACAGTGATCTTTACGGACGCGGCGGACGTCCCTGCCGTGGGTGAGCGTCCCGCGGCTCGCGCTGGCGCATCTCGAGTGTTGCCCACAACGCCGGAACATATGAACGCGCACCGGCATCGCGGGAGGACTCGGCGAGACGGATCAGGTCGATCAACGACGCCACCCTCACGGAAACGCCGGGAGCGATCTGCATACTCTGCGCATCACGAGCGAGGTCGCGGTAGCCACGCGTGCCGGGCGGCAGGAGCGTCGCGTGTAGCTCCGCCCCATCGGGCAAGACCCAGCGCCGCGACCCGTCGTTGCCCTCCTCGGCTCCTTCGGCGCCGAGGCGCCGGGCGGCGTGCTCGACGCGACGCATCGAAGTGTCCGCCGGTACGACATGCAGCGTTCGACCTCCGAGCATGATCGGCCAGCCGTGAAAGGCGCCGGCGACGTCGCCGATTACGACGATCCGCGCCTGCCCCGCCAGCTCACGCAGGATTCCGATCGGGTCAAAACCCTCCGCCGCCCACGGCGGCGCGAGCTTCGTCACACGGTCGACGGGTTCGAGCAATAGCTGTAGGGCGATCAGCGACTGGTAGGAGTCGTCGTAGCGGGCGAGGCCGACGGTGAGCTCGAGATCGCAGGCGTGGAGCGCCTCGATGACGCTCTCGAGAGGGGGATGCTGTTGCCCTGTCTCCCAGCGAGCGATGGTCGACTGCGGGCGTCCGAGCCGTTGCGCCAGCCGGTTTTGGGAGAGCCCGGCGCGCCGTCGTCCGACCAGAAGGAGGTCAGAACTACGCATAGCTTGATTATGGCGGAAACCACATATATCCGTAATCGGCATGAAGCCCAGGCCACCCCCGCGCCCTCAATCATCCAAAAGGCGTATCAAAGCCAAACAGGTTTTAAGCCAAACTGGCGGCCGTGGCTGCACCGTAACGACCGATTGGAGTGGAGATGGCCAAGCTGATCTATGCGGCGATCGCCTCGCTTGACGGGTACGTCGAGGACGAGGAGGGCAGGTTCGACTGGGCGGCGCCGGATGACGAGGTGCATGCGTTCGTCAACGATCTCGAGCGGCCGATCGGCACCTACCTATACGGGCGCCGGATGTACGAGACGATGGTGTTCTGGGAGACCGTGAGCACCGAGGCCGATGAGCCGGCAGTGTTCTGGGACTATGCTGGGATCTGGCGGGCAGCTGAGAAGATCGTGTACTCCCGGGCGCTTCAGACGGTATCCAGCGCGAGGACGCGGATCGAGCGCGAGTTCGATCGAGACGCCGTCCGGCGGCTCAAGCAGTCCTCGGGGGCCGACATCGCAGTCGGGGGTGCCGAGCTCGCTGGCCACGCAATCGGCGCGGGGCTGGTCGACGAGTGCCATCTGTTCTTGTGCCCGATCGTGGTGGGAGGCGGCAAGCGCGCCCTGCCAGACAACGTCCGCGCGCAACTCGAACTTCTCGATGAGCGCCGGTTCCGAAACGGCGTCGTTCACCTCCACTACCGCGTAAGCGTCTGACCGAGCCGGCAACGCGACGCCAGGCAAAGACCTGCTCTAGCAGGGCCAAAGCTCAACCACCCCCGTTCCGCCCCCGGCCACCACCTCGGAATCAAACCCAACAAAAACCAACAGGTCCGCCTAAACAAATGCGGCAAGCTCACAAACAAATGTAACGCCATTCCCAGCATGGCGTAGCTAAATCTAAGAAAGCCTTTCTTCCTAAACGCCAGGGGTCAGATGGTTCACCAGGGGATCCCATTCCCAACATGGCGTAGCTACATCTAAGGAAACCTTCCTCCCCTTCAACCAAGGGCCAGGGATGCCATTCCCAACGTGTGTTACGAGCCCTTGGGTCCTCGCCGCAGCCCGGGGTACGATTGTGAAATGAAAGGGGTTTCGTTGGATGTTGGGTGGAGTATGAGGCTGCGAGAGGATCGTCGCCGAGTGACCGAGCTCCAGACATCTGCGCAGCGGAGGGTTACTGAGACGATTCTCCAGCGTGCCGTTGCTCTGGGCGCTGAGGCTGTGGCGCTTACCGGCTCCACTGTCCGTGCCAAGCGAACGACGGGGAGCGATCTGGACTTCATGGTCGTCGGTGAGCGCCCGGACCTCGGGGGCGTCCACGAAGACGTGGACGTGTACGTGGCTGGTGCGGAGGCGTTCTGGGAGCGATTGCTCGCCGGCGATGACTACATCCTGTGGACGTTGCGCTTTGGGTGCGTCCTGCACGACGATGGGATATTGAAGGCCGCATGTGGTCATATCGAGGAGCGCGGCCTCGCGCCGTCAGCTGAGCGCAAGCTCGTCCAGGCCCGTCGCGGCGTTAGCCTGGCCCGACTTGTTCTTGAGTGCGGCGACATCGAGACAGCTCGCGAGCAATGTCGTGCGGCGCTGACCACGGTCGCACGGTGGTTGTTGATCGCAAACGGAGAGTTCCCGCTCTGCCGCGACGAGCTTTCGGACCAACTGGTCACGCTCGGCTGCCCCGAGCTCGCGAGAGCACTGGACCGGCTGATCCACGACGAGCCTTCGAGCGACGAACTGCGCGCCTGCCTCGAGCTCGGCGAGAAGCTCACAAGCACGCCCCAGTCTCGCCAAAGTGGCGGGATAAATGGCGGGATAAAGGGGCTGGGGTAGAGGCGATGTGGCTCGCCGCCGCTAGACGATCCTAGACGCGCTAGACCACCCTAGACAGGTTAGACGACGCTAGACTTCCGCCTGTGACGCGGACGGAAAATCCTTACCGCCCCGGCTTCAACGAGTCGCCAAAGGAGTTGGCGGGCCGCGAGGCGGTGCTTGAGGATCTGACCGATGCGATCGAGGTGGCGGCGCTCGACGGTCGCACACCAAGACCGACCCTGCTCGTGGGAGCGCGCGGAGTTGGCAAGACCGTGCTGCTCGCGCAAGCGGCGGCGCTCGCCGGATCCCGGTTTGGCTGGCCGCGTGTGCATACCGAGCTGAGACCCGATACGCCTTTCATCCCGGATCTGATCGATGCGATCGGGCGCGTGCGGGATCTGGTCGAGCAGCCGCCCTCCAAGCGCGCGCTGAAAACGGAGTCGGTTACCGTGCGCGCCGGCGTGCCGGGGATCGGCGGCGAGGTTCGGCTCGCTCGCGCCGCAGGCTCCGCAGAGGACCTCACACCCGTCCTGCGCCCGGCGCTCACCGGGCTTGCCGAGCTTGCAATCGCACGCGAGAGCGGCTTCGTCCTGACACTGGACGAGGCGCATCTCGCCTCGCGCCGTGAGCTTGCCGCGCTCGCCGCGCTCCTGCAGGAGGGCACCGGCCAGCGCTGGCCCGTGGTCGTGGTGATCGCGGGCTTGCCGCTGATGCGCGCCCCCGAGCATTCCGTCACCTATCTCGAGCGCGGCGCATGGCACGAGCTGGGCCTGCTCAGCGGCGAGGAGACGGTGCGGGCATTGCGCCTGCCCGCCGAGGAGGCGGGAAGACCGATGGACAAGGACGCGGCGATCCTCCTCGCCGAAGCCTCAGGTGGCTACCCCTACGCGATCCAGCTCTACGGCCATCATGCCTGGCGGGCAGCCAATGGCCACGACAGGATCGACCTCGTGGCCGCACAGGCTGCTCTTCCCCGCGCCCAGCAGGAGCTCGAAAGTGGACTCTACGCCGCCCGCTGGAGCGCGGCGAGCCCAGCCCAGAAGCGCTATCTCACAGCCGTAGCTGCCGTCATCGCCACAGCAACTCCGACGACCGGCCGCGCAATCGCCGAGCAGCTCGGCCGCACGCCAAAACAGCTCTCCAGCGTGCGCGACGACCTCATCAAAGCGGGAACGCTCACCGTCGAAGGCGATGAGCTGCGCTTCACGATCCCCGGAATGAGCGCCTACGTCCTCGCACGCTGACGGCATCTCAAAGGGGTCGCTACCTCACGTTCCCTGCATCGAGGATCTCGACGTCTTGGCCGCCGCTTTTCTAACTGGCCGTTTCCCGGGTCGTTTGGTTGGCCGGCGTCGGCGTGCGGTGAGCTCCGATTGGGTCTCGGCGAGCTGTCGCTCGAGCTCGGCGACCCGGTCCTCGAGCGTGAGCGGTGGCTTGCCGTTGGCGAGGTCGAGCAGATCTGTCTCGATGCGCAAGGCCCGTGCGGCTTGCAGGGTCTCGAGCAATGCGATGGTCGAGAGGCGCTCTGGATCTGTCCCTGGGAGGAGGAGGTAGGTGCTGTCGCCGCCGCTGTAGTAGAGGACGCCGAACTGGACGGGGACGCCGGCGACTTGGACTGTGGCGGTCGCGAGGCCGGGTGTCTCGCCGTCACCGTCGTCGACTTCGGTGAAGATCGCGCCGAGGCGCTCCCATGCGGACCGATCGAGGGCGAGTGTGGCGGTCGGATCGACGCCCAGCATCTTCGCCTCGGTGTCCCAGTTGATTGCGGCGGTGCTCATCGCTCTAGGGTAGAAGATCCTGGGTGATCCGGACGAATGCGACGTGAAGCTTTGCTACGTCGTTGCTGTTGTCGATCGTAACGAATGGGCCGTCGGTTCTCCAGTAGACGCGGTGGGCGTGGGGCGATTCGGGTGCTTGGAAGGACCAGAACTCGATGCCGCTGTCACCCGGTGTGAGGGCGCCGGCGTAGGCCTTCACGGTTGGGGAGTTGCCCCAACGAGTAGGGCCTCCCCAGACCTCTCCGCTGAGGAGCTGCTTGACGACCGTCTCGGTGTCCTGAACTCTGGGCGCAAGTAGACGATGGAAGGGGCCGAAAGCGGTCCGGGTCTGAGTGTCCGACATGGACAGCAACCTACTCAAAGCTTGGGATGGCTGAGTCGACTGCGGGGTGTGCGGGACCCAATCAGCCGAGTCCCAACGCCCGGTCCCGCGAAGCGGGCCGCCCGCCAGGAATCGGATCACAGAGCTGGGATGCTCGAGCCCAAGGATCAGGAACGGGCGGGCCTTTAATCCTGGCGCTGGCCGATCTTTGATCGGTCCGCTCTTGGCCCGCACCGACGATTCCACGTTCCATACGTATCGATTCCACGTTCCACACGTATCGATCCCCACGCTCCACACGTATCGGCTTCCGACCGATCGCTACTTCTCGCCTCTGATAAACCCACGATAAAGCACGGATAGATTGATAAAACCGTCAGTCCTGTCTAACGATGCAGGTTGTTGACGAATACGTCAATAACGCGCATCGCTGGCGCCCGCTGCGGGGGCAGACAGTAAGACGCGCGCGCTCGCGCGCGAGGAACCCCGCTCTACCAGCTGCGGCGTACCCTGTTCAGCGATGCGCGGCTGACCGGCCTCATCAGCCCGACTCTAGCTCGTCCTCAGGCTCCCTCTCGCCGAACCGCGCTGCCCATTCGTCGTAGTTGGCATCACCACGCCAAGTCACGATGGGACCGTCCTCTAGACTGCCCAAGAACGCGATGCCTTGCCTCGCCCCGGCGACGGCTGCCTTCAGAATGGCCGTCGAGACCGCCGTGAGATCGGGCTCGGACAGATCAACGCTCAATCGGTCGACCATCTCGTGCAAGACCGGAATGATCGCACCCACGATCCATTGAGTGATATCCTCGCTGATGCTCGTTTCGGCGCTTTGGTCCGACTCCACGAGCTGCTCGATGCCCGGCATGAGTCGATCCGTCTTGAGCGGGACTTCGTGACCCTGAGGACACTTGACCGTCGGGTGCTCCAGAAACTCGCCCTCCACAGGCATAAGACAAATCGGGCACGTCAGCGTCACGCCAGCACCTCCTTCGGGCTCAAGCCCTCTCCCAGGGCTTGTATAGAACCTCCGCCGAAAATCGACATCCGCTAAGAGTACGACTCTCTGGCAACGGTCCACATCGTGGGCGTCGGTTTGCAAGTGCTCCTCGCGGGTTACCATCGGCGGCATGGTCGCCAGGCCAGAGCGTGGCATGCCTTTTAGTCGTACGCAGCTAACTGCTCACGGCTGAGGCAGCGACAACGCGTCAAGGAGCAGGGAAACAGGCGTCGCGATCGGCGTGGCGACGGCGCCCGTTCGTTACGCTGTGCACCATGGGAGAGGGGAAGTCTGGAGGGCGGCAGACGCCGCCCATGCATTCGCAGGTCAACTGGTCGCTGCTGGGGCTCGTGATCAAGCGTCCCAGCTATGCCTATGAGCTCGCGAAGCGGTTCGAGCGAACCTACGATGGTGTGGTGACTCTCAGCAGCGTTTCCCACATTTACACTGCGCTCGCCTCGCTCGAAGGCCACTTGCTGATCGAACGGATCCCGGGTACGGGGAGTGAGGCGCGGCGCAAGCCGATCTACAAGGCGACCGCACACGGCATCGAGGAGTACCGAGGATGGTTGCTCGGGCAGCTCGGCGAGGATCGTCGACGTCAGCAGCTGTTCCTGCTGCAGTTGGCGGCACTTTTTCCTCACGCGGACCTGACACTGGGAATCCTCCGCGACTACGAGCAGGAGTGTGAAGAGGAAAAAGCGAAGACGCGTACTTGGGAAAGAACCAATGAGACCGTCGAGGCAAATGGCGGTCTCGTCGCACGCCTACTCGCCGACGAGCAAGGTCTCGTGCTGGATGCGAAGCTTACCTGGGCGCAATCTGCACGGCGAGAAGCTCGAGGCATTATTCCGCACGACTTAGCCCCGGCGACATGACCGAGGTCAGCGGTCCACCGGGGCTTTCAAGGACGAGTATGACGCCCTGGGTCCGCCTCAGTGTGTTCGTCAAAAACCTGCCGCGAGAGCGCCACCCAGCCAGCTGCGACTTGCCTGATCAGGAGGCGGCGAGGGCGGGTGCCAGCGCCTCGGCAGCGATGTGCTGTGGGGGAAGGCTGAGCGTGAGCATGCCGTCGCGGTCGAGCAGGAACTGGACGTTGATAAGCACCATGCCGATCACGGCGCCGGTCTCGTCGTAGTCGACGGCGTGGCCCTCGGGAGTCGCGATCGTGCGGGCGGCCTCACGTGGTGGTCCGACGCTGAGGTAGAGCACGTCACCGCGGTCGTCGTATTCGTGCTGGTCGAAGCTGGTGCCGGCGATCGTGAGTGTCATGTCTGGGTCACATGTGCGTCGAGGTGCTTCGCGAAGCACCTCTGCTATGTCCCGCCTGGAGGCCTTCGTGATCGTGTCGTCTTGCAGCTTGATTTGGGCGCTGCGGGGGTGAACTGACAGCCACCCGCGCTTGACGTTGATCACCACACCGATTGATTCGTCCTTGAGTTGAACGGTAGCTCCGGGCGCGACTGTGCCGACCGTTAACACATCCAGGCCGCTCAGTGTCCCGACGTTCAGGAAGACCCTCGGAGTGTCGGACGGGGGCGGCAACTTGCTCATGGCTTCATTCTACAGCTGTAACAAACCTTCAAATCAACGCTTCACACTTTGCTCTCGGGTGGTTGGCTGGCCAACGGTATCGGGTGAGAAGTACATTTTGGGAATGACTGTTGACCCGATTTTCTACGGCGCTACGCCCGCGACCGCTTTGTTGCTGCGGCGGGCGCACAGCCACAGGCTCCCGTCGTGCTCGCGGAAGACAACGAAGCGGGCGACCTCCCCTCACTTTGCCACTAGCCCTCAACATGCCGCAGCTCCACCACAGCGCCGTTCGCGTCTACGCGCACTTCTAACGTAGCGGGGGAAGTAGTATCTCGGGAGAGGATAACTGTGCGTAAAGGCATCGCAATTGTGACCGCCGCCACCACGCTGCTCCTATGCGTGTTGTCTCTGGGCGCCACGGCGGCCCTGGCCGAACCGGTCTCTGAGCGGGCTTCGTTGCATGCGTCGTTCTCGCCCGACAGGCTGGGCGCGTCAACGACGATCTCTTATGGTTTTCATCTGCAGACCAGCGAAGGGCTTGCCCCGCCACCGCTGGCGAGCATCGTGCTGCATATACCGGCAGGGATGAACTACACGTTGACGACGCTCGGCCTGGCGATTTGCCGGCCGGCTGTGCTGCAGGAAAAGGGCGTGGCGGGCTGTCCGCCGAACTCGCGTTTGGGCTCGGGTGATGCGTTTGTCGAAGTCCCGTTCGGCATCGGTTCCGGCCAGGAGATTCCTGAAATCCAAGCGGTGTCGGGACCGCCGAGCCCGGATGGCAACATGGTCGTGCTGTTCTACGCTAACGGCAAGTCCCCCGTGTCCGCGCAGCTCGTGTTCGAGGGCGAAGTGCTCCCCGATTCGGGCGTGTTCGGCTCGCAGCTCCTGACGACCGTCCCGTTGGTCACGAGCGTGCCGGGCGGCTCGGACGTCTCGATCGTCAGCGTTAACGCGACGATTGGGCCCAGCGGCCTGACCTATTACAAGCATGTGCACGGCAAGCTCAGGCCCTTTCACCCGCTCGGCATCGGCGTGCCCGAACACTGTCCCCACGGCGGCTTTCCGTTCAGCGCTTCGTTCGTCTTTCACGACGGCTCGCAGACCAGCGCGTCCACGACCGTCCCCTGCCCACCGCCCGTGCGCCGACGGCGGCGCAAGTAGCCACCCGCACCCGCAGACGGCGAAGAACCCATGAGACGTGCCCGCAAATAGCCGGCGATTTTAATTACACGGATGATAGAGAGGCGGGTAGCTGCTGAAGTCGCTGCGTTGCTGGACCAGGCGCCGGCTGTTGCCCTGCTCGGCCCGCGGCAGTCCGGGAAGACGACGCTTGCCCTGGCGTTCGTCGAGCTCGCGCCATTCGACATCACCGAGGTGGGCAAGGAGCAACTGGATGAGCTGTGGATTCGAGGCGGTTTCCCCGACAGCTTCCTCGCGAAGAATGACGAGATCAGCCTGCGCTGGCGCCAAGACTTCATCAGCACATACCTCGAGCGCGACATCCCACAGCTCGGCCCGCGGATCCCGGCCGAGACGCTACGGCGGCTGTGGACGATGCTCGCGCACCACCAGGGCGGCCTGCTCAACGCCGCGCAGCTCGCACGCGGACTCGGCGTCAGCGGGACAACGATCGCTCACTACCTCGACCTGATGGTCGACCTGCTGCTCGTGCGGCGCCTCGCCCCCCGCCTGGGAAGCGCCGGCAAGCGGCTTGTGCGCTCGCCGAAGGTGTACGTGCGCGACAGCGGCCTCGTGCACGCGCTGCTCGGGCTGGCTGACAAGGAGGCGGTACTCGGACATCCGATCGCCGGGGGAAGCTGGGAGGGCATAGAAGTCAAGGGTTACAAGGTGGCCAGGGTCTGCCGGTGGGGCCACTTGAGGCGGGTGGCGGCTTCGCTCACAATGTGGGCATGCTGAGGTTTTCCGTGAGCTCCGATGTGTGGTGGCGGCTGCCGCGCCACCCGGACTGGAAGTACGAGATGGTCAAGGGCGAAGCGTGGCTTTCGTCACGTCCGCGCCCGTTGCACCTGTGCCGCTCAACGAGCCTTGAGGTCCCAGCGGTGACACTCAGCGGCGTCGAGGTCCGCACGGTCGACGCTCGCCGCGACCGCGCGGAGATCGCCAAGCTGCTGATGGATGTCTGGGTGCAGGAGGATCCATATCGCAGCCTCGAGGATCCGGAGAGCCTGCTGCAGGCCGAGATCGAGCGCAGCCTGAACGAGCCCAGTCTCGCTGGGATCGTCGCCGTCGATAAGGGGACCATCTGCGCTGTCGTGCTGGTAGGAACCGACCCCACGGGCGCCCCCGCGGGCGTCCCTGGGGGCGCCCCCATGCTCATGTGGCTCACCGTGCGCCGGGATGCGCGCGAGCGAGGGCTCGCCACCGCTCTCCTGCGCGTTGTCGTGGAAACACTTTCCGCCCGCGGTGTGGACGAGCTCGCAAGCGGCGCCTCGGCGGCGAACATCGCGAGCCTGCGCTGGCACTTGACGCGCGGCTTTCAGCTGGCGCCCGACCCGGTCAGGGAGGCCATGCGCCGCCGGCCTCAAATCCCGCTTTCCCTGTGAATCAGCCACAACCGCCGAATTCCCGCTTCCCGCGGGCCTTGGTAATCTGGGTCGATGGCGCCGAACGGCATCGGATCGATCCGGGGCGAGGATCGCTGGGAGAAGGCCCCTGAAGCTGGATTCTTGACCGTTGTCGTGGATGCCGACGAGTATGAGAAGGCTCTGCTGGATCCCCGTGTGCATCAGACGAATCTGGAAGCTACGGAGTTCCTCGAGCGTCTCGAGCGCGAAGGTCGCAGTCTTTAGCTACTCGATAATGGGAAATGGGAAATCACCGTGAGCGGGGGTGGGGGAGTTGTGTGTGACCCTGGGCTAAGCTAGATCGATGACTACCGCCGACTTGGGGGAGATCGCCGATTTGCTCGCGGCCAGGCTGAAGCGTCGGGTGATGAAGCCGGTGGTGGTCGTGATGGATGCCTAGCAGCCCACGGTACCCCGGAAAACGCCCTTGAACTTCTCGATGTTCTTTTCGCTATCGGTGGCGGACCATGAGTCATCGATAGCGTCTTGAAGGTTGAGCCCGAATGCGTGGTAGGCGTGGGCTATCACCGGGTAGGCGATGTTCTCCAGGTCGTCGTCTGGGTGATGGTTCCCCGGGGTGCGATCGTACATCACGTCGAAGCCCTGGTTCCAGTGCTGGACAGCGTTTGCAAGCGCTTGCTGGGCCTCTGGGGTGCCGTGCTCAGATGCGTCCCAGATTGGCAGCGTGCAAGCCAGATCCTTGACGACGACCGCGCCGCAGTATGGGAAGCTCAGGTGGACGTGCGGGACTGAGAGGGAGCACTCATCCTCGATCAGCGGCAGTGCGTGGCCGTCTGCCGGCTGATGGGCTCCGTTTGAATAACGCGCCACGCCCTGGACAGGAGTGAGGGCGGCGAGGGGCTCATTATTCTCGTAGCGAATTGGAAAGTCTGGCCCAGCGGCGTAGATGACGTGACCCGGCTCGATCTCTAGGACAGGGAGGTCGGTAAGGCTGGGCAGAGTGATCGTGGGCATGTGAGATCTCATGGCGGCCACTCATTGTGATCGTCAAAAAGGGACGGGAGCGTGGGTGGGGCGTGGTGTATCAGGTGTCTGGTTTATAGGAGTAGAGGTCCAAACGGGGTTGATTTTCAGGGGGGTCGAGATGCCCTCGCGGAATAGGCACAGTGCTTGTGGCCTAGGAGAAAGGAGCCTCTTCGGGCGCGGAGACCAGCCCGGCCACGCGCATGTAGTCCCCGCCGGCGAGGACGTCGATCGGCTTGCGCTCCTGAAGCGCCTGCTACGCCTTATGCATCTCAGTTGTTGAACGCTACGTTGGTTGGGTAGCAATCGTTCCGGGGTTTGCGAGCAACAGGGTAGCGTGCGCCGCTTCGTATAGAGCACCGTCATTTTGCGTCGTATAATGACGACGACATGTCATTGGAGTCCGTTCCCCGCCTGTACCGCCTGCCGGAGTCGAGCTTCTTCCTGTTCGGCCTGCGCGGCGTTGGCAAGAGCACGTGGATCCGCTCGCAGCTGCCCGACGCGCGGCGTTTCGATCTGCTCGACGAGACTCTGTATCAGCAGCTGCTCGCCGATCCCGCGCCGTTCGCCGCCGAGCTGCGCACGCTCCCGCCCGGAAGCTGGGTGGTCCTCGATGAGACACAGCGCCTGCCCGGGTCCCACCGGGTGCAGCGCCAATCCGCGGTCTCGGTCCACCGTCACCGGCCGACGATCGCACCAGGCCGAAACCTGAATAACACCAATACATCTGCGGCAAGCCAACGAACAGGTGTAACACCATTCCCAACGTAGCGTAGCCATATCCCCACCAGCCTCATCGAATCGGCGCGTGACGTTCCTGTCGCCGTGCTGAGATCAAGCTTCGGGCGCTTTTACTGCTTGACGTGCGCGTGCGGCGGCTTAGCGTGCGCAGCGACAGCTTCGCGAACTGACGTCAGAAGTTTTCGAAGGGCCTTGAGCCCCCGAAGGATACTCCGGAGGGCACCGAAACCTGAGGAACCTCGGATGGTTCGGGCAGCGGAGCCGGAGATCGTTTTTCAGCCATGAGTCAAGTATGCCCCGTTGGCGGACATCTGGTGACTATTGGAACAAACGGACGATGCCGAATGCCAGGGAGATGTTTTTCGTAGAGAAAGGGCCTATAGAACCAAAGATCCGCAAAGGGGACATGAGGTGTTTTGGATGGGAGACAACAACACCATCAGCCCGGAACGAAGGTGAGTGTCGCCGGTCAAAGAGCCTGGATGCTCGAGCCCAAGGATCACGAGGACTGTTGTGGTTGGAGCATCGGGAGTAGTGTGAGATTGACTAGGCGCCGCACTGAATGTGGGTCGTCGAGTGTGATGGTTCCTTCGCGGGTGAGTAGTAGTGAGATCGCGAGGCGTGCGATCACTTCGGCGACGCCGTCTATGTCTGTGCTCGCGGCACGGCCCGCGTTGACTTCGGCCTGGAGCCGGTGTGCGATGAGTGATCGGTAGAGCTCGAGGACGGGTCCGCCCTCGAGGGTTAGCGGTGGCAGTAGGACCTCGGGTTCGCTGCGTAGGAGCCGGTCGAATAGTGGGTGGCCGCGCACGTAGCGCCCGGCGAACTCGAATCCTGCGACGAGTCGGTCCTCGAGTGTTTCTGCGCCTTCCCAGAGGAGGTCGAGTTCTTGCATTCCGCGGTGGACCTCGCGTGCGATGACGACCTCGACGAGGCGTTGCTTGCTCGCGAACCGGCGGAAGACGGTCATCCGTGATACGCCGGCACGGCGGGCGACGTCTTCCATCGAGGTACGACGGATGCCGTGCTCGGCAAACTCGTCGAGCGCCGCCGCGGCAACGCGGTCAAAGAGCGCGTCCTCCCCCACGACGGGAGCCGCCTCGAGCAATTCGGCTATAGGCGACATCAGAGACTATGTTACTCTATTTCGCACAGAGTAACTAGAGAGGATGTGGCTGATGGACCAAACGCTTACCGACGTGCCCCGACTGCGACGCCCCGCGGTCGTCAATGCCGCCCAGTACTGGCTGGCGCCGGAGCAGTTCGCGCGCCACTGCCAGCGGCTCGGCGACCGCTTTCTGGTGCCGATGCCGGCGACGGGGCCGTGGCTATGCCTGACCGATCCCGAGGACATCAAGCGCATCTTCACAGCCGACACCGGCGTGCTGCGCCTCGGAGCGGCGCTGGCGAAGGCATCCGCGCACCATCTCTTCCTCGGTCCGACGGGGCTCACGAACATCGACGGCGCCGAGCACATGCGCAGGCGGCGCACGCAGCTCCCACCGTTCCACGGCGACGCGTTGAGCGGCTACCACGAGACGATGCAGCGCAAGACCGAAGAGGTTCTCGCACGCTGGCCCTACGGGCGCCCCACTCCCTCCCAGCCGCACATGGAAGCGATCAGCCTCGAGGTGATCATGGCCACGGTGTTCGGGGTCACCGACCAGGCGCGCGTGGAGCGGTTGCGCTCGGCGACGCTCGCGCTGCTTCGCGAGGGCCACTCGCGACGGTTCTTCCTGCAGACGATCATCGCGACCAGCCGACAGAACGGGTGGGACAGACCGTTCCCACGGGTCCGCCGCGCGATCGACGCGGTCGACGCGATCGTGATGGAAGAGGTCGCCCACCGCCGCGGCAGCGATCAACTCGACGGCCAGGACGTGCTCGGCATGTTCCTGCGCACACCCGATGACCAAGGCTGCCTGATGAGCGACGAGGAGATCTGCGACGCGATGCGCACCCTGCTGCTCGGTGGCCACGACACGACCGCTTCCACCCTAACCTGGATCCTCGAGCGCGTCAGCCGCTACCCCGACGCGCTCACACGCCTGCAAACCGCCGCGCTCGACGGAGACGACGAGTACCTCGATGCGGTCATCAAGGAGGCGATGCGATTGCGCCCAGCGTTCCCGCTCACCGCACGACTCGCAACCGAGCCGTTCGAGCTGCCCGGGCTGACGATCCCAAGCGGCACGATGGTCGTCCCCTACATAACACTCGTACACCGCCGCCCCGAGCTCTACCCCGACCCACTCACCTTCCGCCCCGAGCGTTTCCTTGACACCCGCGCCGGCACCTACACCTGGATCCCCTTCGGCGGCGGACCCAGACGATGCATCGGCGCCGCGTTCTCCCTCACCGAGGCCCGCATCGTACTCAAGACCATCCTCCGCCACGCCCGCCTCGAACCCTCCCACCAGCGTGCAGAGCGAGTCGCGCACCGCAACGTATTCATCGTACCCGCACGCGGCGGACGCATCACACTCCAACACCGCACACCTGACACCAACCACCGCCACGCCACCCCGCGCGACCACGCACAAGTCACCTAGTCACGATCGAAGCGGGCGCGTGACAGGCGTCATCCTTATGCTTACAGCCATGCCTGAACATGCAAGCGATCTCACGCGGGAACAGGTCCCACGGCCACCAGCCAGAGTTCAAAACCCAACGAAAACCCTCAGGTTGACCAAATCAAATGCGGCAAGCCCACAAACAGGTGTAACACCATTCCCAACATGGCGTAGCAGTAATAAAGCCCACCCTCTTGATTCATCGTCGCAGAGGTGACATGAGGTGTTTTGGATGGGAGACAACAACACCAGTCGCCCGGAACGAAGGTGAGTGTCGCCGGTCAAAGAGCCTGGATGCTCGAGCCCAAGGATCAGGAACAGGCCTGGGAGCCGGCCGAGACCGCCGACGGGCTGTTGGTGGCCCGTGACTCCTCATCTGGCCATAACACGATCCCGTCGGACGTTACGCTGTCGATGCGGCTCAAAGTCGCGCTGAGCGCAGCCAGCCCTATCGCGACGCGCGCACCGAATATGAGCGTATCCGTGCGCTTCGGGAGGTCAGCCCGATCGCCGCGCATCTACGGGAGCGGCGATTCGAGCTCGGTCTCACCCAAGAGGAAGTCGCGCTAGCAGCCGGCACATCCCATAGCGCGATCTCGCGACTCGAGAAGGGAATCCATATTCCGCAGCTGCCGACCCTTCAGCGCATCGCCGCCGTCCTGGACGAGGAGCTGCTCGTGTGCTTCCAGCGCACCGTGGATGGCGAGGTCGAGCGCGAGCTCATGGCCGTGGCCTAGGCTTAATTACAGCCAGTCGTCTGCCGGTGCAGTTGGCACGCGCTACCGATGGCAGATCGCACGACCGCGCGCCGCGAGGAGGCAAGAATCAAAATGCTGCCCCGCTCACACAAGCTGGCGCTGATCGACCCAGATTGTAATGACTGAAGCTTCGGGCAAGAGGATCAGGCGAGATCGCGCCGCTTCATGGAGCGATCGTCAGATGCAGCGTCTCACGCTCGCGCAAGTCACCGGCATCGACCGGCTCGGGAGAGAGCATCAGCGCCAGCGCGTCGATGACGTTCTCCCGCGCTTCCTTGTGGGTGCGGCCCTGGCTGAGGACGCCGGGAATCTCGGGGATCGACACCGTGATCCAGCCGTCGTCGCCAGGCTCGTAGACGATCGTCAGATGGAGGACCTCGCCCATACCGTAAGCGTATCGGGCTCCGTCTTGCCTCGACCCTTCTGCCCCCAGCAGGCCTGGTCGTAGACTTCAGCGAGGAGCCAGCTTGGATCGTGACCGCTGTGGCACAGGACAACGATCCCCGTGGATAACGACATGACCATCACAATCGCCGGCATACACTTCGACTACCGCGAGTACGACGAGGGCAACGACGTGCTTTACCTACACGTTGGCCTGCCTGGCAGACCGCCGGACGGACCCCCCGCAAAGACGCTCAAGACGCCTGAGGGGCACACCGTCGAATACGACGACCACGATGCGATCGTTGGCCTCGAGCTGATGGACGTTCGAGGAATGCTCGACCGCAACGAAGAGCTCCAACTCACCTGGCCACCGGCACAAGCACATCTGGCCGTAAGCGCGCTTCGTCAAGCGCTCGCGGCCTGACCACAGACCGGCCTCGTTACGTCGAGCACCTACGATCTGCGGCAAACGCGGAGAAGCGCCCTCAAAGAACGCCTAACTGCAGGGTAGGCGCTCCAACGGATCGGCCTCGCGAATCGGCCTCTCCGTATGCCGAAATCGTATCCCGTCCGCAGCATTCGCGATGATCGTCTGCATGCTGAGCGAGACGAGCTGTCTGAGCCCCATCGCGGCCGGAGGCGACCGATGAGCGCGCCGGCGACCGCGCCGATGCAGCAATGCGAGCTGCCGCTTGGGCTGTTGGAGGAGGACCCGGCGTATCTCACGCGACAGCTGGTCACCTACATCGGCAACAAGCGCGCCCTGCTGGGGCTGATCAGGAGCGCGGTCGAGGATGTGCGGCGGCGGACGGGACAGGACAAGCTGCGGATCTTGGACGCCTTCTCGGGCTCGGGCGTCGTATCCCGGATGCTCAAGCAATACGCCAGTGAGCTGGTGGTCAACGACACAGAGGACTACGCGCGGGTGATCAGCGAGTGCTACCTGGCCAACCGCGGCTCGACGCCGATGGACGTGCTCGCGGCCAGCGTCGGCGCGCTCAACCGAGCCGTCGACGACGTCGGCCCGGCATCGCCGGGGCTGATCAGGCGCCTGTATGCGCCGCGCGACGCGGACGCCATCGGACCCGAGGACCGGGTCTTCTACACGCCCGAGAACGCCGATCGCCTCGACACCTACCGACAGCTCCTGGAGGACGAGCCGTCGGAGATCGGGTCGTTGCTGATGGGGCCGCTTCTTTCCAAGGCGTCGATTCACGCGAACACGGCGGGCGTGTTCAAGGGCTTCTACAAGGACCGTGGCACGGGCGTGGGCAAGTTCGGCGGCTCAGGCGCCGACGCCCTCGAGCGCATCACCGCGCAGATCACGTTGGAGCCGCCGATCCTGAGCAGGTTCGAATGCGACTACGCCGTGCACCAGATGGACGCGAACCTCCTCATCGACGACGTCGGCGGATTCGACGTCGCCTACTTCGACCCTCCCTACAACCAACACCCCTATGGGTCGAACTACTTCATGCTGAACCTTTTGGTCAACTACGAAGAGCCGGAAGAGATCAGCAAGGTTTCCGGGATACCGACCTCGTGGCGACGCTCCGACTACAACGTCCGCAGCAAGGCCCTGCCGAAGCTGCGCGAGCTGATCGGCACGGTCGATGCCCGCTTCGTGATCCTGTCGTTCAACGACGACGGCTACATCTCCCCGCCGGAAATGCGCGACGTTCTCAAACAGGTGGGCACCGTGACCGAGCAGCGGCAGCCCTACGCGACGTTCCGCGGCTGCCGGAACTTTGCGGGCCGGAGCACTCCGGGCAGGAGCACCCAGGTAACGGAGCACGTCTACCTGATCGAGAAGGGATAAGGACCCGCGATGCCCGGAGGGAGCCGGAGTCAGCGGCTGCGTCGGCTCCGAGCTGAAACGGTGCTGAACCTCAAGTCGGAGGTTCAAGAGACAACGCTCGCAGATGCTCTCTTCGATGTGGTCGCGCGGCTACAGGAGGCGTTCGAGGTCGAGCTACAGCACGACTCGCGGTGGTGGCTGCACGAGATCATCAGCTCGCTCAGGCGCGATTTTCCTGAGGTACCTTTCGCCAAACCTTCCAAGAACCGCTGGATGGAACCCGATGGGGGTGTCCTGTCGGTGGTTGATCGAGAGGGGAATCGTCATGTGATCCTCATATCGGAGGTCAAGAGCCAAGGCACCAACGATGCGCGCGAAAAGGAAGGGAAGTCCAAACAGGCAATGGGCAACGCCATCGAGCGCCTGGGAAAGAACATGATCGGATTCCGCACGGCGATGCTGAGCGAGTCGATTATGCCGTTCGTCTGCTTTGGCGACGGCTGGGACTTCAAACCCGGCAGCTACATTCTCGACCGCGTTGTCACGATCGCCATGTTCGGCCCGCTGAACCGGATCGCACTACACAACGACGGCGAGGGCGGTCAGTTCAACCGTGGCAGCTTCTTCTTCCGCGAGGACCCCTGGACGGCGAAGGAGATGGCGAACCGCCTGTTCAAGGTCGCTGAGCGCAGCATCTACTATTACTTCTCAAAGCACGGTAAGGCAGCATTTCGGCGGTAGCGCGACAGAAGGCCGAGAAGCGGATCGGACTTGGCTCGTTGGCTCGCGGTAATCGAAGGTCTCCCCACGATCCTGAGCATGATCGAAAGCCTAGCTGACGCGACTGTATGCGATTCCCGGGTCCTCCCCACGCTCCTCACGTAGAGAGCCCCAGCCGCGTCATCCCGAAGGAGAGAGGCGCACCGGAGCGTTCCCTATCAGTGTAGTTGATTGCACGCTGGTTACGGCGACGTGAACTCAATCCCCAGGGCCGAAGTCCGCTCGGGGCGCAGCCGATACGTAGTCCTCGTCTATGCCCGTGATTTGACCATCGAGGAGATCGCGCTGAGCGAGCTCACTGGCGCGCTCGAAATCCTCCCAGCTCACGTCTGCGAGGTGGGGCAGCGACCCAGCGAAACTGCCGCCCGATTCGGCAGGGTCCGCCTCAGTGTGTTCGTCTGCACCCATGACCTTGAGTCTAGACCCGCCGGGCGAGGTCGAACGCGAGCTCATGGCCGTTGGCCTAGGCTTGATTACGCCCGCGCCGGCAGGTAGCCACCCCTCCAGCTCAAATAAACCATCATGTCCGACGCCTGGGTCTACATGTTGCGCTGCCGCGACGACTCCTTGTACACGGGCTGGACCAGTGACCTCGACAGGCGCATGGCTCGCCACCAGGCGGGTAAGGCCAGTCGCTACACAGCCAGTCGTCTACCGGTGCAGCTGGCATTGGCGCTACCGATGCCAGATCGCACGGCCGCGCGCCGTGAGGAGGCGAGGATCAAGATGCTGCCCCGCTCACAAAAGCTGGAGCTGATCGACCCAGATCCGGTTCGGGGGTCATAACAAAAGGTCTGTTAGAACAGCCGATCATTACAAGGACTCTGTAATGACTGCCATCTGGTCAACAATTTCTCAACGTCGTAGCCCAAGTTCAGGCTCTCCTCACCGCACAAAGCATCCGGCAGGGTGAAGGCAAAGGTCGACGCCTCTGCGAGAAGTGCGCAGCAAAAGAAGCAAAAGCGGCGCCGAGCAGTCGGTCATCCGCTCATCGGAGCCGCTGCGCCTCAGTCCAGCGCCTGCAGGCTGGTGCGGAGCATCTGGTCGAATACAGCCGTCATCATTTGGTGGTCTGAGCGCATTGAGGCCAGTGCGGCGGCTGCGTAGGGTTGGCCGGGGCGGGGCTTGATCGTCACAAATGGTGGCAGCTCGTAGCGGAGTGCGGCCCAGTTGGCCCACAGCCGTGCGGTGCGGCCGTTGCCGTTGGCGAAGGGGTGAATCCGTATCCACTCCCCGTGCAACACTGCGCATAGGGTCAGTACGCCGTGCAGCTGGCTTGGGGTGAGCGTCCAAGGGTCGGTGGCGGGCGTGATCTCGGCGTCGAGCAGCGCGCAGGCTCGTTGTGCGGCCGGCTCGAAGCGCTCGAGCTCGGCTGGGACGATCGCGGCGGGCGCCCCGGGATTGCGTCCGACGTGGACCTCGTAGCCGATCAGTTCGGGGAAACGCTGGTCGCTGTCGCGCATCTCACCCGCGTAATAGTCGAATGGCCTGGGGATGCCGTCATAGAGTTCTCGGTGCCACTGCTGTGCCTGCGCGACGGCGGGTGGCCGGCGCTCGGACGCGCCGCTCGCGATCTCTGTGAGGACGCGCTGGACGTTGGCTTCGATCAGCCGCTCTGAACCAGGCGGCTCGTCCCAAGCTGTGGGCACGAGCTTTTACGCGAAGGCGTCCGCGATGCCGTAGATATCCAGCGTGCGCGTCGCGGTGAGCATCTTTGTCGGAAGCGGATCCTCCTCGTGTGCCTCTGCGCGAGCCACCTCGGCGATCGCACCCTGCAGATGCTCGTCTTTGCGGTAGTTGTGCAGCAGCTCGAGTGTGCCGGTGAGATCGCGCTCCAACAGCAGCGCGGCGGCCTGCAGCTCACGTTCGAGCATCTCTTCTGCCAGCTGATTCTTCGATATGCCGAAGCGCTCGGCGAGCAACCCGAGGATCTCGTGCGTCCTCTTATTACGGAACCTGAGTGTGAACTTGGGTGCGGCGGCTATGCCCATCGCGCGATCACGTCCTCCGTCGTTGGTGCTTACTACGGTAGCCCACTCAGCGCGTGCCGTCAAGTCCCCCATCTGCCGTCACACGCCATCAACTCCGCCAGATCCGCATGCAGCAGACGTATAGATCCTTGTTTGATCGCGTGCGGGATCTGCTTGGAATAGTTCAGAGCGAAACGTCGCACGAAACCTGTAGTTTTCCGGCGACGTTTTCCCCCTAAATTTGCGGATCATGGATGACGTCGGCCGTGACGGCTACTACACGGTCGCGCTGGGCTTGCGCTTGCGACGCACGAATCGCCCGAGACGCTTGGGTGTCTTCGAGCTCTGCTTCGGCTTCGAGCTGGTCAATGTATTTGCCGGGTTCGGCGCCTTCGGCGATCAGTTGCTCCTGGGCCTTGTGCCAGTGGGCACGCTGTTCTTCGTATTGCTCGTCGGTCAGGTCGTGGGTGAGCGACACCAAGTCGCTGACGTCGCCTTGGAAGGGAACGCAGTCTTTCCAGGGATCGTCGATCGGATTGACGTGGTCGGGAACCGCATCGACCTCTTGATGCAACTGCTCACGTGTCGGCATGCCCCGGATTGTAGTCCTGGCTTGGGAGGCACCGTTCGCGTCGCCGCCAACGCCTGGGCCCGCCCCCAGGATCAGCATCACGGTCACCAGCGCAAAGGAGCCCTCCACCAAACCCCATTCCGCCCCCGGCCACCAGCCAGAGTTCAAAACCCAACGAAAACCATCAGGTTCGCCAAATCAAATGCGGCAAGCCCACAAACAGGTGTAACACCATTCCCAACGTAGCGTAGCCAAATTCCCACCAGCCTCATCTAATCCCTATCCACCCCACCCGTCACGGGGATGGGCCCGTGTTCACAGCCACAATCTGGCCGCATCCCTCGTTCGCTGGCTCGTCTATCCCGTCATCCCGCCAAAGTGGCGGTGTAAATGGCGGTGTAAATGGCGGTGTAAATGGCGGGGTAGAGGATCTCGGCAGAGGCAACGTCGCTCGCCGCCGGCAAGCCGTCCTGAACGAGCTGACCAGCGCCGGCGGGCTGAGCGCCCGTGAGTTGAGCGAGAGGCTCGAGGTTGGATCTCGGACGCTGGAACGAGACCTGGCGGTTCTTCGCGAGGCTGGTCTGGTCCTGCGGGAAGGCCCCCCAAAGACAAGCATCTACCGAGTAGCCAAGACCGAATAGCCCCCGTTTGTCCTGAGCTCAACCCGATAGGAGCGCAGCACGAAAAGGATCTCGCGCATTCAGCCGGGAGACGTTGCCCTGTGATGCTGGAGCAGGTGGGGTGGGGGGATTGTTTTTCTGTAGAGAAAGGGCCTATTAGAACCAAAGAACCGCAAAGGACAATGAGGTGTTTGGATGGGAGACAACAACACCACCAGCCCGAACAAAGGTGAGTGTCGCCGGTCAAAGAGCCGGGATGATCGAGCCAAAGGATCAGGAACAGGCCTGGAAGCCGGCCGAGATCGCCGATGGGTTGCTGGTGGGTCGTGACTTAACTTGAGAGCGGCCACTAGCGCCATCTCTAGCCACTTCCAGTAGCAGTCCACGTCGTCCAAGCCGATCTCTCGCAGCCACTCGAGCTGGGTCTGCACGTCGAGCGTGCGGTCGGGCAGGCCCTCGTTCTCGATTGGCTCTTCGATCGCTTCAAAGAACGCCAGATGCAGACGATGGGTCGCGGACGCCACGTGCTCCAAGTTCAGGGAGAGAGTGTTACCGCTCGGGTGAAGCCCGCTTTTGCCAGCTACTCCTCGGTCTGTCTCGGTGGCGAGCGGTGCCAGAGGCTCTCGTAAAGCTGCCTGCCCCGTGCGAGAAGCTCGTCGTACGTGACAATCTCGATGCGGCGGGAGTTCTCGGCGAACTGCCTCAACTTATTGTACTGCCGCTCGCTCATCCCCTCCCGTGTCCCGAGCACTAGAAGGCCCCGAGGAGCGGTGATCCCGGGCATCAACTCACGGGCGTAAGCGATATTGTGATCGACCCAGTGTTGAAAGTCAAGGACTTGGCCGAATGCATGCGTGAAGCGGTGAGTGAAATCGTTCCCGCTTGTAAAGAGATCATCCTGAGGACGCTCGATCTCGATCAGCGTCCAGCCGCCATCGTGGCGCCTCAGGGCGAAGTCCGTCGCGTACTCGACTCCCAGCCGCTGATGGGGCACAACGTCGGCAGCAAGTGGGTCAAGGAGCACTGGATGCTGCTCCAAGAATCTCTGGTAATGCCCCTCTGTTTGCTGTTCGCCGATCAGCTCTTGGAATTCATCGAGGAGCGAGGGCGTGAGTCGGATACTCGACTCGCTGAGTAGTCGAATGATGGCAGAGGCGTCCTCGATGCCCTCCTCTGGCTGCACGAGTGTGCTCTCCCAGAACACTGATGCCAGAAGCCTGAGGGCTCCTGGCACGTCCGAAACTGCCTCGCTAGCAATGTTGCTCAAGGCCCGCTGAGTTGCGTCCTCTGTTCCAGCGGGCAATGGGAGATCAAGAAAGGTGTCGGGGATGAGCCGGGCTGATCCCATCGGGTCGGTGAGACCCTTACCTTCCGCTACCCGAATAAGAACTACCAAGACTTTCGCCGCGTATCGCACCCGTCTGGTGCGCAACGCAGTCGCAAGCGCGTCGATACCTTCTGGACCGCACAGAATGAGTCCCCGCAACGCTAGCTGCGACGGCATCGGCTTCTCCTCGAGGTCGCTACCGCGGGCACCCAGGAAGTCGGAGAGTGCACGCAGTGCCTGCTCGCCGCCAATCTCGACAAGACGCTGTACGACATGTGCGATCTCCTCAGCGGTCTCCCTTTCCGCGAAGTGTTCAATCGCGGGCTGACCCCATCCCAAAATCTCCGAATCGCTAGGCATGGACCTCCCACAGTCTACGTCGGAGCAGGTGGCCAGGGGTCCACGGCCGGATGAGACTAGTAGGCCGTTGATCCTTACAAGGGGCCGTCTTGGATAAAGCAGCTGCCTAGCGACCATCCGGCGGAGGGTCGAACAACGGCAGCTGATTGCGGTTTCCCCCCGTAGCGCGCGGCTGAAGATGCACAAGGATCTCGGTGGGCCCATACGTGACGGTCACCTCGTCATCCGCGGTCAAGCCTACCGTCCGCGATTGGCTCATCTTCCAGCCGGTCGGCGGTGCGACTGGCAGAACGAGGCGACCCCCAGGAAGCCTGATCACCCGGCGCGCTGAGCTTGCTCGTCGTCGGGTCGCGGCTGCCACGGGAATCGTGACCAGGCGTCCCCCTCGCGAGTCATCCCATCGAAGCCTGGATCCGGCGTCGCGGGTCTCCACGAGCACGATCCCGTTCTCGAAGCCGCCGCGCTCTTTCAGCTTGGCTTCAGCTGTTTGGACTACAACAGAAAAGTCGATGCCGTGTACGCGGGCAGCGGTGCGGAGAAGCTCCAGAAGATCCGCAAGCTCTTCGACGTCGGCATCGGCATCCGGCGACCAGTAGTACTCGAATGCCTCCTCGATCACCTTGGCCTTGATGAGTTCCTTCAGCTCGGCGCGGTCCGCGGAATACGTGGTAGCGAGTTCACCGCGACGCTCGATCTTGACGGGCACGAAGTCGCGAACCAACTTCCCGAACGAGCGTCTCCGGTCCGGCGGACGCCAGGGATTGCGACACCTGATCGCAGCGCCGGCATCCTCGAGCAGGTAGTACGCGTGCGAAAGCTGGCTACCCTCAAGTTCTATCGGCAGGTTCCTGCGCTTAGCGACATCGGCGGCTTCGAGGATGAACTCGCGTGAGCGCAATAGCTCGATCGTTGGTCTAAGGCACACAATCAGCCGCCGGCTACCGGCTGACGTTCCCAGATCGACGTCTAGCGCATGCAGATCCTTCCGATTCGTAATCGTGACTCGTTCGCCGACGTAGAAGCCTGGAGCAGCTTGAACCTCCGTCACATGACGCTTGTTCGCATCGAAGAACCAGGGCAGGATGTTCTCGCCTGGCCGTTCGCTGCCAATGAAGAACATGACCTCGATATCGGCGCCGACATGGTCGGTGAGCCGCACCGTCATCTCAGCGATGCGGACAGCCTCTTGGTGGGTCAGCGTCGGGCGCCAATCCCAATCGCTGCCGGCCGAGTGGGGGCGCCACTGGCCGTCTGCGGCAACGTCGATGTAGTCGGTCTTACAACGGAGATAGCGTTCGACGTGCCCGGCATCGACGTCCACCCCGAATGAATCGTGGGGATAGAACAGCAGGCTGTCCGGGAGGCCCCACGTTGCATCGATGTGCACGCGTGAGCTCCCAAGGCGACCAAAGCTCATGGCTCCTGCCCGCGCAAGCATAAAGCGATGCGCTATGAAGGCGAGATCGCCGGGGGAGCAACCTCCGGCGACCACGGTCTTCGCCGTGCCAACGAGGAAGGCCTCAAGCTGGTCATACGTTAGGCACGTGTCGGTTCGCTTTGACAGGACCTCTGGTTGTTGGGTGGCGGCTCGGAAGTCGGTGCGGACGACGATTGGCGCCTTGATGAGATCGGATAGGTCGCGGCGAAGCTCACTGCTTATCTCCCCACGTGCGAGCCGCCTGATCACCGTTGTGCCCGCCAACACACGAATGTCCCCGCTTGGTAGCCCGCACGTCCGGAACTCGCGAACATGGTTGATCTTTGGGAACGGGCTGTGATCCGTAGGCACGCGCTTGAAACGCCTGAGCTCTCCGAGCGGTGGCGTTGCCTCATGCTTGATCCACGCCGATCCAGGGGGCGTACCAGGTTCAACGCGGTCGGGGTCGCACTGAACGACCCAGACGCGCGTCCCGTCCCAAACCCACTCTAGGTGGTATCGGCCGCCGTGTTGATGCATCCGTCTTGCGACTGTTCGAATCGCCGCCGCGAGCTCTTCCCATGAACTGCAGGAGAGATCCTCGCGGACTTGAGCCCGGCTGTCTACCCGGAAGCGAAAGCTCTTATCCTCGCCCTCGATCGGCAGCTCGGCCTCGCAAAGCCAGCCACGCGGTTCGCGGCTTACTCGTCGCTCATTTGAGAGGTGGCCTGTCGCAGCTCCACCTAGCCACTCCTGGACGACAAAGCCGAGCTGCGTTCGGTCGGCCTCGGGGGCCTTGGCCGCCATCTCGAGAATGCAGCTGGTGACCTCGGAAACATCTGCCTTTGCTCGCTCGCTGTCGAAGACTCCACGCTTGCCCAACGTCTCGCCCAAGGCACTTGACCGCACGAGGATGCCGTCTGAGCAGACACCAAGAGCGCCCAATGCGGTGCTCATCGCATTGCATAGATCCTGATCCAGCCTTAGCCGCGCGTGGGCACCAACTTCAAGCACGAAAAAGCGAGGAGTCCACTTCGCATCGAGCTGCGCAAGGCCGGCCGCCTTTGCGCCGAATCGGGCGGCGTCCGCTAGGGCTGGATCGCCCTTACGCGCGATCAGTCTTATTGGAGTTGTCATACCTGTGGTCTTCATCGGCACGCCCGAGGATGCGTAGGGCTACCTTGTAGAGGCGTGCGACGGTCAAGTCGGAGAAGTAGCCCAGTACAAACGCTGTTCCTACGATGGCCGGACTCGAGCGAAGAAGTTCACGATTGAGGATCTCGAATACGCCCGACGTCGCAAGGGCAAGGAGGCCAAACGAGAAGCCTCCGGACAGGTGGGGGGTGAAAATACGCCATGCCAGCCTGTCAGCGTTCCAAGAACCCTTGCCTAGTGAGTGATAGAGCCACTTGACGGCAAAGAGTGTCCCACCAAGCGTGCCTGAAACCCAGGCAAATGCATAAATGCGGAATGTCTCATACCGAGACGGTCCTACCCCAAGCCAAGAACGTGGGGTACCGAGCCAGATGAGAATCAACGCGGCCGCACACCCCAGGAGAAGTGCGGCGAGATAGAAACCCTCGCCCGTAATCTGCAAAATCGCACGCCGCTCTTTGTATCGCGAGCGCCATTCGCCCTCTGGCCTGTCGTCGGTCAGGTCTGAGGGGGCGAAGTCAACCTCGTCGTGCTGTCCCGTGCCGGGCGTCGACGGGTTGAGTGGACCAGTCGGTGCCGAGGAACGGGCCTCTGAATCGCTCAACCTCGCCCCCTCTCACATCAGGTGGCCAGATCGAGGAGCCGCGCCATCTTGAGTGTCGCCTCAAGCGCATCGTCGCGCGGGAATGCCTTCCAGTCGTACTCGTCTGGGCGGCCCTGTTGATGAGCGATCACACGCCGGAAGGCCTGGCTCGGAATATCGCGTGACGCTGCGAGCCAGGAATGCCCATCGCCTGTGCGCAGATAGAGATACGGATCTCCCAGAGCTACTGCACTGGTGGCGGCCTCCAGCCCTGATACCTCTTGAAAGGCTATATGTGGGAACAGCTCGTGAGCCGCAGCGAGGAGATCCAATTGGTCTGTCGGAACAAGGTGCATGTGCGCGTGATCAATCCCGCACCCGACAGAGCTCTGGTCTTCGGCTGGACCGTGCTCGAACCAAGTGAGGGGGCCGAACGAGGCTCCCCAACGCTCGGCGATCTTATGTAGGTCCGCCATCAGCACCGCAAGTGTGTCTGCGTCAACAGCGCCGAAGCTAAGAACGTGCTCCTTCGGTATCACCAGGAGCCAGCCTGGAAGCAACGGGCCCACAGACGGCACGGCCACGAGGTGCTCCGTCTCGGCGATGATCGCCCACTGCGCGAAGCTGTCGGCACCCTCCTCGAGGTAGCCACAGAAGCGGCAGCTCGACACGGGGTGCAAGCTGTCGCGACGCGGAACGTTCTGAACCATGCTGGCTGAGGCCATATGCGGTCACGGTAGCGCTCGATTAGGACGTCTGCGTGTTTGGGGGCTGGTCCGCGCTCCCTGCTGGCACGCTCTCGAGCCCCTTGCGCAGCGCGCGGAACACCTTCTTTGAGGAGACGGCTGAGCAAGAACGGCTCCGGGGCTGTCGACGGCGTTTATTTACCTCGCCGATCCTCAGCACGCGTCGGTGCTGGCGCTCCGGTTATGCGCCTGTGAATCGATACTCGGTCTGCCAGGCGTCTTTCGAGTCGGTATGGGCGGTCCAGAAAAGCTCCGCGATGTTGTCCGGATCGAAGTCCGTCCCCGGCTTGACGGCACCGGCGATCGTGACAGTCGCGGCATGGATGCCGTCCTCCCCGACGCCGGCGGCAATCAGCGTCTGCGCCGAGCGCAGGGCGGCCTTCCCGATCGAGAGGCTCGCCAGCGCGGGCACCGGGTTATCCGCGAAGCCGCCACTGGTGGCCAGCAGGGTACCGCCGCCTGCCAGGCCCCCCACGCCCGGGGGCGTGGGGGGCCTGTTGGTCCAACTGGACGTCTCGCGCGGCGGATAGTCTTCGCGGGTGGGCTACCCCTTCGAAGACCTCGACGACAGTGCCTTTGAGCGCCTCGTCGTCCAGTGCATGCGCAAGCTGTTCGGTGCCGGCGTCCAAGGCTTCGCAGCAGGACGCGACTCAGGACGGGACGCTAGATTCCAAGGCACCGCCGAGCGGTTCCCGAGCGCGGCGAGCCCATGGAGCGGCCTGACCGTCGGACAGGCCAAGCACACCAACGCGATCAACGCCCACTACTCCGAGGCCGCCTTCAGCAGCACCGCGCCATCATCGGTCCTCTCCGAAGAGATCGAGCGGTTGAAGAAGCTCAAGGCCGCCGGCGAGCTCGACTTCTACATCCTCTTCAGCAACCGCAGGCTCGGCGGCACCACCGGACCCCAGCTGGAGCTTCGTCTCGCCACCGAGGTCGGCCTGGACAAGAAGAACGTCCACTTCGTCGGTGTGGAGCGCCTCGACGAGCTCCTTCACGAGTTCGGCGACATCCTCCGTCTCGCCAACATCGACCCGGTCGACAATCCGCTGCTCCCCAGCAGCCAGGATCTCGCCGAGGTGATCCTCGCGATCGCCGCGGAACTCGCGCCCGCCCAAGCCGAGCCGCATCCCACCGAGCGCATGCCGTACGCCGAGAAGAACGAGCTCAACTCCATGTCCGAGGATTTCGCGAACGAGCTCAACAAACGCTGCCTCGGCTACACCCGCAAGATCGAAGACTTCCTGGCCACCCCCGAGAACGCCGAGATCGTCGCTCGATACGAAGCCGCCATCGAAGACTTCCAGCTGAAGATCATCGCCAAACGCGCCGACTACCAGTCCTTCGACGACGTCTTCAACTATCTCGTGGAAACTCTCGTCAAGCGAGACGCGGTCCTCGCGGGACGCGGCCGCGCGCGTCTGGTCAGGATCATGCTCTTCTACATGTACTGGCATTGCGACATCGGCAAACACCCTGATGCTGCGTCCTAGCAAGCACGCCCATCCCGACCGCACCACCTTCGCGGCCGCCACTGTGCTTCTGCGAGCGCTCCGCAGCAAGCGCATAATCGAGTTCGACGACCTCGCCTCCACCCTCACCGCCACAGCCGGGCCGAGCGCCGAGTTCCTGTTCCTGCCCGCCGTCAGCCTGCTGCACATCCTCGGCCTCGTCGACTACCTCGCCACCGTCGACTCCTTCGAGTACCGAGGGGCGTGATGAGACTCGTCCGGCTCTACAGCGATCAGCCTCAGCAGTTCCTACCGATCGAGTTCAACGCCGGCCTCTCGGCGATCTTGGCCGAGATCCGGATCCCCGAGAACCGCGAGCTTCACACGCATAACCTGGGTAAGACCACCGTCGGCGCGCTCATTGACTTCTGTCTGCTCAAGGGCAAGGACCCTAAGTTCTTTCTCTTCAAGCACGAGGACTTGTTCAAGTCCTTCGCGTTCTTCCTCGAGGTCGAGCTTCCCGATCAGTCGTTTCTGACGATTCGCCGACGGGTGGTGCCAGGCTCGAAGATCGACTTCCTGCGCGGCGACGTAAGCGTGGAGAACGCAGCGGTTGTTCCTGAGGAGGACTGGGACCACCGTGACGTGCCGTTTGATCGAGCGCTCAACCTCCTCAATGGCATGTTGAGCATCGATGCTCTACGCCCATGGGGGTTTCGAAAACTCGTGGGCTACCTCATCCGCACCCAACAGGACTATCAGGATGTCTTCCAGCTCGGAAAGTTTTCGGGCAAGCACCAAGAGTGGAAGCCATTCGTCGCTCATCTGTTGGGCGCAGACAGTGGGTCGATCACAAAGCTCTACGACAAGCGCGGAGAACTCGAACAGTCCGAAACAGAACTACAAGTTCTGACTCGAGAGTGGGGTCCGGACGACTCGGACCCCTCCCTCCTCGACGGCCTGATCGCCTCAGCCCGGCGGCGTATCGCCGCCAAAGAAAAAACCCTCAACGCCTTCAACTTCCGTGGCGAGGACGAGCAAACTATCGCGGACGTTGTAGACCAGCTCGACGACCGGATCGTCACTCTAAACGACGATTTCTACCAGCTGCGGCAACTTTCCAAGCGCATTGACGATTCGTTGGAGCAACGGAAGATTACGTTCGACCCAGACGCCGCGACGAAGCTCTTTGCCGAGGCTGGGATTGTCTTTGACGGTCAGCTCAAGAAGGATTACAAGCAGCTGATCGAGTTCAACCGCGCCATCACTGAGGAGCGGCGAACGGAGCTCATCAAGCAGCGCGGCGAGGCTGAGGAAGCAATTGGTGTGATTGAGGCGGAGCTCGCGGAGCTCAACGGCAAGCGTTCGGAGTCGCTCGCGTTCCTTCGGGAGACCGACACCCTAGAGAAGTACAAGCAGACGTCTCGGGAGCTAAGCAAGCTGCAGGCGGAGCTCGCCGTGCTGGAGCAGCGGCGGGAAGCGGCCTCAAGTCTTAGCGAGCTCCGGAGGAAGGTTCGGGCACTCAGCCAAGAGTTCGACCAGCTTCAAACCCTCGTTGAAGACGAGCTCGAGCAACTGAGCCAGGACGAGGACGGCCGTTTCGGGGAAATCCGCCGGTACTTTGCCGACATCATCGCTGCTGTGATTGGCGAGCAGGCAGTCCTGTCGATGACCTTGAACAAAAAGGGCGGCGTTGAGTTTCGCGCGGAGCTCATGGGGACGTCGGGTGCGGCCACGAGTGGTGATAAGGGAACGTCCTATCGGAAGCTTCTTTGCATCGCCTTTGATCTCGCGATTCTCCGTGCATACCGCGATGTGTCATTCCCAAGGTTCGTCTATCTTGACGGGGCGCTCGAGCAGCTTGAGCCTCGCACGCGAGGGAACCTCATCGAGATCTTTCGAGAGTACGCGGGAGTAGGGATACAGCCGGTCATCTCGCTTCTCGACAGCGACCTGCCTGACGGCCTCGGCCAGAACCCGCGCACTCTTTCGGCGGACGACATCGTGCTCACGCTGCACGACGAGGGGGAAGATGGCCTGCTGTTCAAAATGCCGTCTTGGTAGCGAAGCGGCTGCCTGTAGGACGACCGCCTAGGCTGCGCCAAGCCTGAAGAGGTTCGCTCTCGACGGGTGGCGGATACAGACGACTGTCGCTGCTCGCAAGACGCCAGCGAGCCGCGGGTCCGCCGCCCACGTGCGGCGACGGAAGTCGATGGTCGATCTCAACCCGAGTCTCCTCCTCGCCCTCCCGCCGTCCGCGACGCACCGTCAACGCGTCCTCCAAACGCCGGACCAGATCATCACGATGAGAAGAAGCACCCACGACTTCGGCAGCCTGCCGCCCACTGTGGTCGGAACCCCAAAAAGTCAGGCGCAAGAGCCCAGGCATCACCAAAGTATGCCAGTAGATGGACACTATTGATAGATTCATCCTTATAGTCTATAATGCCCTTATGGCCAAGCGACTCGATGCATTCCCGGAAGACCAGGCGCGTGATCGACGCCGCTACCCCTGGGCGCAGTGGACCGACGGCAGTGTCTGGGAGATACGGCGCGGCGAGGACTACGACGCGGCTACCGAGAACATGCGCGTGAACCTACACATGAAGGCCGACGCGCTGACCATCAAGGTACGGACTCGCAAGGTCCACGACGAGAACGGCGAGGGCCTGGTGTTCCAGTTCCTCGACCCCGAAGGCGAGGAGATGAGAAGCATGCTTGCAACAGCCCAGCCAGACGAGGTGGACAGCGCGATGGAGGCGCTCTACGCCGACGCAATTGAAATCTATGACCGCGCACGCGAGGAGGTCACGATCCCCAGGAGCGACGGAACCCGACAGAAATACGCCGCCATCCGGTTCAAGCAGCAAATAGAGAAAGCACACGAGGACGGCACGCTCGTGACTACGGCTGCCCGGATCGTTCGAAAGCCCACCCTGGGCTTCGGACACCTCGATGAGGCGGGCCGTCACGATCTGATGCTCGAGAACCTCATCCTCGATACGAGCAAGCCCTACCACCGCTTCTTCACGCAGACCACCGTCGAGACGGCGCGGGCGCGCATGGCCCAGTACGACGACAACACGACGAAGTGAGTTCGGACGTTGAAGAGTCCTTGCGGGACAGCTCGCGGATCTTCTAGACGAGGCACGCTCGATTCCGTTTATGCCAAACCGTGTTCGTGTTGACAGGGTCGAGTTATCTTCTCGGACACACGCTGTGCGTGATTCTGGCTGTACGCTTCCTGGGGTTGCCGCACAGGCTGTCGCTAACGCTGGCCGGTACGGATCGAAGGAGGGATAGCAACGGTAGAAGAGGTGGCGGTGGCGGTAACGATCGTCAAGGTCCTAGCCTTCGTCGCGATCATGGTCCTCGCGCTCGGAGTCGGGGGGTGGCTCGCTCTCTGGGACGCGCGCAAGCGGGGCACCATTCCTCGAGACGGGTCAGCGATCCGCCATGTCCGAGCTGGGATGCGCCGCCGTCGCAGAGTACGACGCGAGCTGCTGACCCGCGGAGAGCGCATGGTTGCCTGGACGATGGTGCTCCTGAGCGCGATCCTCGCTCCCGCGGGTGTCATCATCCTGCTCTCGGCAAGCTCCGGCCTACGCTCCGTGGGGATCGCCTTGCTCGTCCTGGCCCTGGTCGTGATGGCAGTTCCTATCTCACCGATCCTGCAAGCGCGTGTGCGTCGCCGTCAACGGGCGAGCAGGAGTCGGTAGGGGCGTATCCAGCCTCACATCACTCGGCGGCTTCGGACCTATCGAGCGAGCTACGGGGCCGTTCCGACAGACCTGAGCATCGAGCGCGTGGTCGATGCACCTACTGATCGCGGCGCGTGAGTCGACCAGCACGCCGTCGAACACGTGCCTGCTGCCGCAGTCACGTGTTCAACCGCATCTTGACTGGCGGACTGGCGTTAGCTGACTGAGAGCAATAGTCCCCTTGCTGGACCGTGCATGAGGTATCGCCATGCACTCCTCCTGACCTTCGCGATAGGAGACCAGGCATGTGATCTGATCATGTTCGGGCAGTCCTTCGGCCTTGAATGCCTTGCCGGGTCCGATGAATGACGCGTCGGAGCCACAATCTCTGACGATCACTGTGACCTCGCTGTCGTTCCTGACGCTTACCGACACGGTGTCAGCGATTCCTCTCACGAGCAAAAAGCAGAACGCTCCTAGCCCCACCGCGACCACGATCCCACCAAGGAAACCCACCCACTCCCCAGGGCCACGGACGGGCTCAAACCATGATGGACGCCGGATGCGCATTCTGATCACGCTAGCTCAGGCACGGTCACGGTGATCGCACGGTCTACCTCCCGGCAGACATGGCTAGGATCAGGCCGTGAAGCGCGTGCTGCTGTTCGATCTCGACGACACGCTCGTGGTCGAGGAGCCGGCAGCGGCGGCATCGTTCGCAGCGACCGCTCACCTCGCAAGCACCCGCCACCGGGTGGATGCCGAGCGGTTGGTGGTGACGGCTCGCGAGCACGCACGCGAGCTGTGGTACGCGACCCCTGCCCATCCGTACTGCATGCGTGTCGGGATCAGTTCCTGGGAGGGATTGTGGTGTCGTTTTGATGGGGAGGAGCCGGATGTGCGTTGGCTACGCGAGTGGGCTCCCATATATCGGCGTGAGGTATGGAGTCTCGCTCTTGCCGACCAGGGCGTTCATGACCCGGTACTGGCAGAGGAGTTGGGGGAGAGATATGGCACGGAGCGCCGTGCCCGCCATGATCGCTTCGCTGACGGGCCGGCTTGCCTGGAGGAGTTGCACGACTCCTACAAGCTGGGGCTGATCACCAACGGCGCGTCGTGTCTTCAGCGCGAGAAGCTCACCACAGCAGACTTGGATGAGTACTTCGATGCCGTTGTCGTCTCCGCCGAGTTCGGTGTCGCCAAGCCCGACCCCTCGATCTTCAAACACGCCCTCTCCCTACTCGGATCCGATCCCGAGCAGGCGGTGATGATCGGAGACAGCCTCACCCGCGACGTCGACGGTGCCATCGCCACCGGCCTTAAGGGCGTCTGGATCAACCGATCCGGTCAACCGCGTCCTGCCGATCGCCCCGACCTGGTCGAAGTTAGCACGCTCAGCGGTCTACCCGCCATCCTGAACGATCTCACGTAGAAGCATGACGGATTGCCGCGTTAGCGTCCGAGGCGGCAAGCGCTTCTACGAGCCTGGCGCTTGCGATCGGCGAGTGTCGGCCAAGGCTGCAGGAGCAAGGTACGCTCAGCATCTACATGTTTTATCCATGGATTGGAGCAGCCTGCTGTGGATGAACGTCGAGTGCATAGATGACGAAAAGCGTCCAAGCAATGGTCGTGCTGAGCCTCGCCCTGCTCGTGGTGCCCTGCGTAGTGCTCTGCGCCGGCGTCGCACAGGCGAGCATCGTGTCGCCGCTGGCCGCCTCTGACTATGCCGCGCGCCCGATATGCGGCGCCCCGGTCCCCGGACGAGCGCGTTGCTTTGGAGCAGAACTTGTGCCTGAGACCGCGGCGGCCCGCGAACGAAAACACCCGTTGGGTATCACGCGGACCCAGGCGATCAGTGCCGGTGCCGCCAGCGAAGGCGCCTATGGGTTGCGTCCGCAGGATCTCCGCAGCGCCTACTTCCCCGGTAAAGAACCGGACGCGCCCGTGGCTGAACCGCAGACGATCGCGCTGGTCGACGCCTACAACGCCCCGAACGCCGAAGCCGGCCTCGCTTCGTATGACCTAGAATTTGGCCTTCCCGAATGCACCAGTGCCAACGGATGCTTCGGCCAAGTCAACCAGGACGGCGAAACCGGCAAGCCGCCGTTTCCCGAAGATCCGCAGGCGCTCGCGGCCAGAGAAGCGATCTGTGAACAGAGTGCCGGTCAGACCCAGGCTGGACAGACGGCCTGTCTGGAAGTCGAAGAAGTATACGCCTGGGCGCTGGAGAGCTCGAGCGATATCGAGCTCGCCCACGCAATCTGTGAGAACTGCCGCATCCGTCTGGTGGAGGCCTCCTCGCCTGGCTCGCTGGACCTCGAAACGGCCGAGCAGACAGCCGCGCGCGCCGCGAGTCAAGGGGGCGTGGGCGCCACTGAGATCTCGAACTCCTGGGGCCTGGGAGAACCATTGAGCGACGGTGCGGCGTTCAATCATCCGGGGATCGTGATCACCGCCGCCGCGGGTGACTTCGGCTATCTGAACTGGACCGAAGCCGAAGCAGCCCATGCCCGCGGGGAGAGCTACTACGAGGGCGTGGAATACCCCGCCTCCTCGCCGCACGTGATCGCGGTCGCCGCGACCAAGCTGACTCTTACGAGCACCGGCGAGCGCCAGAGCGAGACCGTCTGGAACGAAGGCCCCAGCGTGGCCGGTAAGGACGAAGGCGCGTCCGGCGGCGGCTGCAGTCTGAACTTCGAAGCTCCCAGCTGGCAGCGCGAAGTGCCAGACTGGGCGGCGGTCGGTTGTGGAACGGGGTCGGGCTCCAGGCGGGCGGTGGCTGACGTCGCCGCCGATGGTGACCCGTACACCGGCGTCGCCGTCTACTACGCTGCGCCGCAGGGTGGGGGAGGCTGGAGAACGTATGGGGGAGCGAGCATCTCCTCGCCGATCATCGCGTCGATGTTCGCGCTCGCCGGCGGCGCTCATGGGGTCGCCTACCCCGCTCAGACGCTGTACTCACATCTCGGCTCGCCGTCGCTGGATGACATCGCTGAAGGGGGCGATGGCAAGTGCGACGGCGATTACAGCGCTGGGTGCGGCGGCTCGATGACCCCGCTCTCACCGTTTGACTGCGGCGCGGGTGTGCTGATCTGCAACGCCGGTCCCGGCTACGACGGCCCGAGCGGCGTCGGCGCTCCCAACGGTCTCGGTGCCTTCAGGCCGGGCGGCGGCACGGAAGGCAACGGTGCGCCGGAAAAACCAGCTGGAAGTGGGGGTGCGGGCTCGGCGTCAACAACCACGCTCGGCGGCGGGGACGGCTCGCCCCGGCATCTGGACAACGGCACCCCACCTCGTGACCGTGACGCGATCCGCGTGTCGAACCTCTACCTCACGCTCACCGCGATCGAGGCGCTCAATCATGGCCGGCCCACGATCGCCCAGGTCGCCTTCGCCTTCACGCTCAGCGCCGGCACGCGCGTGCGCGTCGCCCTGGCAAAGCTGGTGCGCCGGCAGGGCCATTGGCGCTGGCAGGTGCTGCGCGACTCGATCACGTTCCGAGCCGGCAAGGGACGCAACCGCGTCCACCTACAGTCACGTGGCAGGCTCAACCCCGGTCGCTATCGCTTGACCCTGACCCCCATGCACGGCGATCCACTGTCGCTCGTCGTCAACATCCGATAGCGCCATAGGTTTGCTACCCCAGCCGGTGTATAGTTTCGGGGTCAGTCTGGGGCGTATGGGTTGTTCGATACGGAGGTTGACGATGCGAGGATCTGGCGTGCAGCGAAGCGACCACCGTCGTTTGGGCGACCCCCTGCATTCCTTGATAGCGGCCAGCGTAGCGCTGTGCTCCGTGCTGGCTTGCGGACTCGCGTTCTTGAGTGCCCCGGCGCTGGCGAGCGGGAGCTCATTTGGCAGCAAGGGCTCCGGCGAAGACCAGTTCAACGAACCGAGCGGCGTGGCTGTGAACGAAGCGACAGGCCATGTCTATGTGGTCGACAAGGGCAACAACCGCGTTGAGTACTTCAGTGCTGCAGGCGCCTACCTTGGCCAGTTCAACGGCAGCGCTGCCCCCACCAGCGCCTTCTCCTCTCCAGAAGGCATCGCCGTCGACAACTCTTCGACCAGCCCCTCGTTCGGTGACGTGTACGTCGTGGACACCGGCCACGAGGTCATCGACAAGTTCAGCCCGGGCGGTACCTATCTCGGCCAGTTGACAGGATCAGAAACGCCTGGTGCGTCGTTCTCCGAAAAGCTCGGAGTCGCGGTCGACCCATCCGGCAACCTCTGGGTCGACGAAGAAGACGGCACCATCTACGAGTTCAACGACTCCAACCTCTTCCTCAGCCGAATCATCTCGAAGTCCCAGTTGAGTCCAGGGATCGCAGTCAACGCTGCGGATCATGTGTATGTCCTGAGCGCCGAACACAATGTGATCTTCGAAGAAGAAGAAGGGGGAATCCATCCGCTGTTCAGGTCACAAGGGTGCGATTGCGATACCGGCCTAGCCATGGATCAGCCGACGGGCGATCTCTACGTAGATGAAGGGACCCGAGCTGCCGAGTACACCGGCAAGGGACAGCTCATCCAGCAGTTCGGCACAGGAGAACTGACCGGCGGTGCCGGTATCGCAGTGAACTCCTCCAGCGACACTGTCTATGTGGCTGACTCCTCCGCTGACGTGGTCTGGATCTTTCCCGCCCCCACGCCGCCGCCGGGCATCGAAGAATGTGGAGGCGGAGGTGGTGCACAGCCGGTGGATGGCGCCGAAACGCTGTGCGCAGTCATGAACCCGAATGGCACAACGATCGAAGGCTGCCGCCTTGAATTCGGCGAAACCGCTACCTATACGCAGAGTTTCCCCTGCGATCCGGCGCCCCCATACACCGAATCGGTGCAGATCGAAGCGCGGCTCACCGGCCTTAGGCCGGGGACGACTTATCACTACCGATTCACGCTGACCGACAAGAACGGCACGCTCGACGGACCCGATCACGAGTTCTCGACACCACCCATCCCCCCAACGGTCAACGCCGAGTCTGTCTCAGGCATCACCCAGAATGACGCGATGCTCGAAGCGACGATCAATCCACAGGACCTCGAAAGAGGCTCCTACTACCAGTTCCAGCTAGTCCGCGAACCGAGCGAATATCGCTCGGAAATCGCATGCCCACTTCGCGATGAACTGAAAGGCACCGACGGATGCCAGGGCCCCGAAGTGCAGGGCGCCACCATCGGCTACATACCCGCCGGGTCGAGCACTCAGCCGGTCAGCGTCGACGCCGCCAGCCTGGGCCTGAAACTCGAACCCAACACCACCTACCACTACAGGGTGCTCGCCGCGAGGAAGATCCAGACCGAAGACACGACCCAGTGGGAAACTCCCCCGACAGCGGGCCACGATCAGACATTCACCACTTCCTCGCGAGCTCGACCGCTAGGCGGTCCAGAACCGGAACCAACTCCCGTCGTGGGTCAACCGGGTGCGTCCAGCCCCGGTGAGTCGACACCGCAGATCCTGCCTCCGTCACCGGGCACAGTCCCTCCCACCAGGACAGTCAAGCCGAAGCCGATCACCCGCGCACAGAAGCTCGCCAAGGCGCTGAAGCAGTGCCAGAAAGAGCCAAAGCGTAAGCGAGCCGCGTGCAAGAAGCAGGCTCACAAAAAGTACGCTCCGCCGAAGCGAAGCAGCAAAAAGAAGTAAGTCCGTATTGCCTTCAGCGGCTGCCGTTGCTCTAGCGCCGGTTTGAGCGCGAGCCAACACGCCCGCCATTCGGCTGAATCCTTCTGTCAACCCACCGCGTCAGCATCACGATCCCGACGCTAATCAAGGCGATAATCCCGATTGCCAGCCACAGCGAACCATTATTTTGGGCGTAGGCTACCAGCACACCTGTGGCTGCCGCCACGATGCCTACGCAAGCCCAGATCTTCCCGAAGGTGGAGATGGTGAAAGTCTACGCCAAAGCTCTTCAGCGAGCCGATCGCTGAGGATCGCCGGCTCGTTTGTTGGCTCTCACGGCGCGTAGCGCGCGCGGCGCGTAGATCACAGCTTGAATGCCGGCGACGACCATGCCGACGGCCAACAGCACGCCGACGACCGTCGAACCAACGAGAAAGTTGAGCAACGCAACGGCCAGGAGGCCGAACGGAATCACGACGAGCCAGGCGAATACTCGGGTCGGATCTGTCCAGAACCGGCGATTCAGTGGACCGCGTGTCCATGTCGGCGGCACATAGTCAGGGCGCTCAGACATACACGAATGGTAACGGCGGGGTCAACCGATCCGGCCCACCGCGCCCAACGGATCGCCCCGACTGACGAGCGGGCTTCTACGTTTGCCGGAGAGGATGATGCTCAAAAGCATGCGGGGAATCGACGCCGAGGAGGATCCCGGGCAGGACGCCTGACCCCCAACGGGGCGGTGGTGTCAGGACAGCGCCATGTCGTGGTAGCCGATCTGTGCGAACTCGATCGTGCCGTTCGGTAGCGACCAGTAGTGCAGACGCGGGCCGCCGGCTGAGCGCTTCAGAGCCGCACGCATAGCCTTGGCTCCGTCGCTGCGTTCGCTTTCTTCGCTGCCACGGTAGAGATGGGCATCGATCCCGGCGTGGCCGATCGCGCGGTCACCGATCACCATCGCGCAAACCCACGCGAGGCGCTCGAGCGGTACGTCGACGCGTCGTTGCACGATCGTGCGAATCAGCTCGCTGTCGATCACGAAGCGACGCGGCGGATGCTCAGCCCGCTCATTTGGCGGGCAGAGATCAACCCACTGTGACCAGATCAGCTTGTAGAGCACGCCTTCCACGTCACTCTCATTGGGCGCCGATTGTTCGCCTATTTCCTCGCCTGGATCGTCGGATCCCAGGGCATCGGATCGTGTATCCGAGCTCTCGGTGGAACCGCCTTGCGCCGTTTCCTCCACGGCCGGCGATATGCCTCGCAGCGCCTCGTCCAGTTCCCGACGGGTGCTGGCAAGCACCCGCTCGAGGCGCTCTGCGCGCTCAATCAGCTGAGAGCGCTGGCGTTCGGCGAGCACGAGTTGTTGTTTGAGCGTGAGTTCTGGGCGGGTCTGCGTAGCGAACTCCGCGGCGAGTCTTTGGAGATTGTCTTGCCCGTAGTGCCCGCTGGGGTCGTAGATACGCGGATGGTCTATGTGGTCGCTGGTCTCGCTCACGCCTGGCCACCACACGCGTGTCGCGCCGTCCCACACGTCAAAGCGCGGTGGCAACAGGCTGCCGAGAAACCTCGTGAGCCGCCGTGTGCGTACAAAGTAGATCGGGACGCCAGGTCCCACAATCTCGCGTACGGCGGTTGCGGAAAGGGCTGGATCGCGCTCTCCAGGGCGCGCAGTCAGGCACACGATCGGGTAGTCGCGTTGTGGGTCGAGTATCTCCTCAGCGAGCACGGTTAGTTCACGCTCTGAGGAGAGCACAATGTGGCCAGCATCCTCGGTCTCACTGCGCTCCGCGGAGCTGTTCGCGAATGTGTGCGAACCGCTCGCCTGCTGGACCGCACGTGTCTGGTTGTCAGCCATGGTGCAGCTTAGCCCGAGCCACCTTTGCGTCGCTCGCTGGGGCGTGGTGTCCGCTCGCGTCCGCGAGCGACGCGGCCGCTGATCGTCGCCGGGCCAAACGCCATTAACTGGGCCCGCCCACCCCGCTCACCCTGACCCCGCGCCGGTCTGAGACGGGGTCCCGGTCGTCCTCGGTCACGGCCTCGCCGGCCGCCTCGGCGCCGATGAACGGCGCGAGCACGAGGTAGGTCAGATAGTCGGTGAGCGCTGGAAGTCGTTGGATCTGCTCGCCTGCGACTTGGCAGCGAACCGTGTGCGAGATCGCGCCCGCGACACCCTCGACCGCGAGCACGCCACCAGCCTCCTCGGGAGCTCCCTCGGTGAGCAGTGTGGCGATTTCCTGGGCGAGCTCGTAGTTGCGCTCGATCGCGTCCGGTCCGGCGGAGTACGCCTTCGTGGCGATCATCTGGGCATGTAAGGGGTGGTCAGCCAGGTGGCGCATCAGAGCGCCGATCGCCTGCCGCACCGCGCGGGGCCAGTGGTCGCCGACCAGCTCGGGATCGGCGGTGAGTGCCAGGAGTTCGTCGCTCATCTCGTCGAAGGCGGCAAGGAAGCACTCCTCCTTGTCTACAAACAGATCGAAGAAGGTGTCGATCGAGACGCCTGCTTCATCGGCGATCCTTACCACGCTGAGCTCCCCGTAGTCCTCGAGCACGGTGAGCCTCAGCGTGCACTCGAGCAGGCGCGCGCGAATGTCCAGCCGCGAGGCGTCGCCGCCCGAGTGGTCGTTGCCGTTTGTGGCGTATCCATTCGTCGTGTGTTCGTTTGAGGAGCTGCCGTTTATGGAGTGAGCGTTTGCGGAGTGTCCATTTGAGGAATAGCCGTTTGTGGAGTGTCCGTTCGTCGCGTACCCGTTTGTAGAGCGGAGGCCGACGAGGGCGTGTTCGGCGAGGTGCGCGGCTAGATTGTCGGGCGCGGAGGCTTGGAAGTGCAGCGTCCACTGGAGCATCTCCTCGGCCAGGGCGGGGATCTCCTTGGTGCGGTCGGTACGCAGGCGTATCGATATGACTTCGTATAGGCCCCCGACGATCCCCCTGATGATGGGGGGAGGAAGGGCGCCGTCCTTGAACGCGTGCGTGAAGCTGCTGAGAAGCATCCGCTCGAAGGTCGCCGTTGCTCGGCATAGATGAGGCAGGCTCGCGGCTCCGGCCGTGGGCGCCTGGACGATCATCAGGCTGGCGCTCTTCGAGCCGTTCCCGCCGACCTCCTTGGTGAGCTGCTCGAAGGCTGCTCGGAGGCGGTCTTCGAGGTCGCCGTCTGCGTCTCGGTAGGCCTCGTTGGTCTGCTTGACGGCGCGGGCGGCGATCAGGTCGAAGCTTGTAAGGAAGCACTCTTGCTTATTCGTGAACTGCTCGTAGAAGGAGCGGCGCGAGACGCCTGATAGCGCGACCACCTTCTTGACGCTCGTCTTTTGGTAGCCATACTGCGCGACCGCCTCGACCATCGCCCCGTGGATGCGGGCCCGCTGATTGCGAATGACCTCGTTGCGGGCGAGTCGGTGGGGACCGTGGGGTAGGCGTTTGTAGAGGGGAGCTATCGGTGGGGATGCGATCTGCCCTGACGTCGTCCCGTGGCCCGTATGCTCATCACCTCCGCCGGCATGCTCGTCACATCCACCCGCATGCTCGTCGAGCTGCGACAACGACGCTATCCCTCCCGATGCCATTTGACCCCTCCCTCTCCGAATCCCCTAACCGACCTACGAGCCAGACGAGCACCCTCACGTCGCCTTGCAATTCATATCATCGCCAGGTTGGCGGGGTTTGTCAAAAGGGAGCCGGCGCAAACAGCGGGTGCCCCGCCCCAGTCGCTGGCTCACAAGCGCTCGGCATTCCAGGCGCCTGTCGGCGTGGACGCTGGATTTCGACCCTTTGTTCGCCGAATGGCTCAGACGGAGATGACCCCACGCCAGTCCCGCTGGCCGATCTCCGATTGTAGGGCCGCCCGCCAGGAATCGGATCAGACCAAGACCTCAAGGACACCACAACGACATGCGGCAAACCCACAAGTCTGGGTCATGCCGGGTGGGCATTGAATCGGCGTAGCCGTATCTCCAACTCGCCCGGTCCAAATATTCATTTATCAAAACCCCCAGCCCACCACTTCGGCCTAAGTGCTGCGATTGCTGCGGAACTGCGAAACCATCCTGGCCGCATATCTCGAGCGGCCTTTGCTCCTGCGATCGCTGCCCTGGCGTTCCGGTCTCATCCGTGCCTCTTCTCGAGAGGCCTCCGTGAGAGCCATCCTGCGGCCGGCAAGCAAAGCGATCGACCGTCATCGACGCTAGCAGCCGACTGCGACGGCAGCAGCGATTCCCAGGCCGAAAGTTTCGAGCGCCCAGTGTTTCCGGGGGCCGCCGCCGAGAAGTTGGCGCGAGAACGAACACCGCCCCTCCGCCGCAAAGGGCCCTCGAGCCCGCCGCCAGCCCAATCTGGCAACGCCGCGTTGCCACATTGGCGCCTGGCTCCACCCATCCCGACCCGTGGCGTTCGCAGGGTCGTGGACCCACCCCCACCGCAACGCTGGCACCCTCTGCAGCAACCCTCGGTCCGTCCACGGCCACCCACCTCAGGTTCAAGACCAACAGAAACCCCAATGCCACCAATCCCACCGGCCAGCAAGCCAAGCACGCGTCGGTAACCGCAAACCAATTTGGCGTAGCCATATCCCCACCAGCCTCATCCCATCCCCAACCCCCGTCAACCAGCCCCCGCACCCCCCGCACCAGCTGGGTGATCACCTCCACCCCCGGCACCAAACCTCAGTTCCGTTCCGGCCACCAGCCTCCGAATCAAACCCAACAAAAACCAAAAGGTTCGCCCATGCAAATGCAGCAAGCTCACAAACAGGTGTAACACCATTCCCAACGCGGCGTAGCAAATTGAAGCAAGCATCTTTCTTCTGCTATCTACCTCCCCGCCCCCCAAACGCCAGGTATTGCAGGTGCGCGCCGGTGTCATCTACCATCAGCCGAAACACCATGCCAAAGGGGCCGTCGGGCGGCGGTAGGTAGACCTTGAGGCATTGCGGCAGGATCGCCCCGTGGGGTCCTTTGGCTTCTGTGAGGCGCAGCTCCGCGACTGGTATCCCTTGACTTTCGTAGCGATGGCGGGTCAGGCGGGCGAGGGCGATCCCGGTGACGTTGGTGTACGCGAGGTCCTCTTGGAAGCTGTGCTCGTCGAAGACGACGGGGGCGTGGGTGGGGCGGGGTGTTTGTGGTGTGGGTGATGTCTGGCTCATGATCAGCCCTCGCCGTCGGGTGGGAGGAAGGGGCCGTACTCGGCTTCGAAGGCCGCGAACTCCTCGCTCGTCGCGTCGCGCGCACCGCCGTCGGGGTGGGCGTTTGAGCAGGTGATTGGTGCGATCACGAGGCGCCTGCCGGGGCGCTCCTCTTCGATGATGTATGTGCCGGCGCGGTCGCCAGAGAGGGTCACGCGCCCGAGACGTTTTGTCATGGTTTGCTCCAGGTCGGGTTGATGGGAGGGAAGTTAGGGCGCGCTTGAGACGGTTCTGTGGATCGCTTGTGTTTCGGCTAGAGTTAGGTAACACAAGGGAGGCAGAATGGATCAAGGACAAGACCGCAGGCGGAGGATCGCCGAGGGCGAGAAATCCCGCAGCATCGCCCAGGCGCGCCAGGCCATACGCACCGCTGAGATCGCTGGCAAGCAAGCCCAGTTGAAGCTAGAGGCACAGCAGCGAGCAGAACAGAGATCCAAGAAGAGCTGATTTGGTTTCGGCTGGAAGTAGCCGAAACGTTCGGCTAGAAATAGCCGATATGAGATCAATCACTTAAGAACTTAAGATCGGCCTTCGGTTCGGTTCGGTTCGACTTGGCCGCTGAGCGCTCACCCTGACGGGGCTCGAGTCGGCGAGCAGTCACCGCTCGAAGCGTGCGTCCCCGAGGTGGATGGACGGTAGTCTCGAAGCGTCGGGCGGACGGGGTGGATCGAGGGCACCAACGGGCACGTGCTCGGGACAGAGAATCCGATACCCGGGCGGGGAGTCGCACGCTTCGACCATGCCCTCGAGGGCGCGTATCTTCGCTTTGCAGACGCTGCAGCGGGCGGGATAAGGGTTTCGTTTCGCCATTACTCTCGAAGAGTCGTGCTGGTCAGATCCATTCAGATAACAGTAGGGATCTCCCACGCGAAATCACTCGATCGAACCCACTAACTTTTCTCCGGGCAGTCCAATTCCCAGTGTTCTCGGGGAGCGCCGCCCAAAACTTGGCGCGATATCGCTCAACGGAGCGATGGTGGGGCGGGGAGGAAGACCGCTTAGCTAGTGATGTTGTGTTTACGGCCGAGGTACCGGGAAAACAAAAAAGGCCGGTCTCTGTTGAGACCTTTTTTGTTTTTTGAGTGGGGGGGTGGAGGGCGCGAGTGCTGGCGTCCTCTGTGATCGTGGTTGGTGCTGTTTCGTGGTGACGATGTATCGGACTCTGCGTTGCTCCTGCTCACCACCTGCGGGTGGGCAATGGCCGGCTGGATCCTGCTCACCTAAAGATCCTGTGTGATCCGGACACGCGCGACGTGGAACACACGAGTCTTGTTCTCTGATCTGATAACATACAGGTCATATGGAGCCGTCGTTCGAGGATGTTCTGGAGAAGGCTGCGCGTTTGCAGGCGTTGGTCCCTGGCGCTGTTTTGGTTGGGGGTTCTGCGGCGGCGTTGCATGCTCATCATCGGGAGTCGCACGATCACGATCATGTCCTCGCGGATCTCGCGGAGCGCTATGACTCGATCTTGGAGAACCTGGAAGCGCTGGGGGACTGGTCGACGGTCAGGGTTGCGCCTGGAAAGATCATTCTGGGTGAGCTCGGGGGGATCGAGACGGGGGTGCGTCAGCTGCTTCGCGGCCGTCCGCTGGAGAGCACCGAGGTGCAGGTGCGTGGCCAGCGGCTGCTCGTGCCGAGCGCGGAGGAGATCCTGCGGGTCAAGGCTTGGCTTGCCCTGAGTCGCAACCAGACCCGGGACTATCTCGATATCGCGGCCCTCGCGGAGAGTATGGGACTCGACGAGGCGGCTGGGGTGTTGCGAGGTATCGACGATTACTATGCTGACATCAATCGCCGGCCGGAGGCCGTGGCGACGCAACTGGTCCGGCAGTTGGCGGATCCCCGGCCGCGAGACGCCGAGGTAACCACGCAGCTGGCCAGTTACAAGGCGCTGGATCCTCGCTGGCATGATTGGTCGGCGGTCGAGGCGGTGCTCGCGGACCTCGCGGAGCGAATGCTGCGATGACGACGCTGCAATTTCGCAACATCGACTTTGATCGGGCTGCGCCGGTGGACCGGTGGCCGGCGGAGGCGATCGAGACGGTCATGGATCGCGGCTCGCTGTCGGATTGGCGTGTTCTCGCCGAGGCGATCCGGCGTGACCCCTGGGGGCCCGCCGCGCGCACGGCCGAGACCGTGGCCGGGTGGGGTGAGCACTATGGCGTCGATGCGCTCATCGCCAGCGTGATTCGCCGTGCCCGCGAAGAGATCGCTATTACAGGACGGGCTGAGTACGCTGCGCAGATTCGCTCCTGGCGCGAGCAGACCGGGATGACGCTACGTCAGTTTGCCCGGATCGCCGGCACCTCCGCGTCCCGGCTCTCCGATTACGAGAACGCGAAGGTCGCTCCCACCACCGACGTGCTCGGCCGCCTACGCCACGTCGCAGCAACGCACACGCGCGGCGCCAAGCTCTAACTGTACCGGGAAACAAAAAAGGCCGGTCTCTGTTGAGACCTTTTTTGTTTTTTGAGTTGGGGGGGGGTGGAGGGCGCGAGTGCTGGCGTTCTCTGTGATCGTGGTTGGGTGCTGTGTTCGTGGTTGCTTTTGAGTGACACCTTGCCGGAGGATGAAGCGGTCAAGAGTGAAACGGCGAAGGAGTACTTACTCCACCGATTATTGGCACAGTGCGAGAGGGTGATGATGCGCGGGTGTCATCGGGGCTTGCGAGCTGGCGCTCGAGAGCGGTGAATGCTTCGATGATCTCTGGCGCCTCGTATGCTCGGTTGCGCTGGCCGATCGTGATCTGTTGCAGAATCTCCGCCTCGACGAGGCGTTGGATGGCGGCGTTGGCGGGCTTGAACGTGCGGCCGACCAGGGTGGCCGCACTCTCGGCCGTGAGGACTGGAGCGCCAGGGAGCCGATGGAGCAAAAGGTCAGTTGCCGAGTTGGCCCGGACGCGGCCGAGACACTCGCGCCATTGTTCCTCCAGGGCTGCGGCCCGCGACTCGAATGCGCTCGCGTCGGCAACGGAGCGGATGCACGCGCCGGCGAAGGTCGCCACCCAGGTGTTGACGCCTGCGCTCGCCTCCGATGAGCTGGCTCGGCCTACATGTCGGGACGCTGTGAGCCCTTTGATGTAGTCCTTCCCCAGCGTGGCCAGCACGAGCGACACCGGTGGCAGAGCGCGCAGAGCCAGCCCCCTGCGACGCAGCACGAGGTGGATGATCGTGCGGCCCGTGCGGCCATTTCCGTCGACGAACGGGTGGATGGTCTCGAACTGCGCGTGGGCGACCGCCGCTTGTGCGACGGCAGGCAGGTCATCGGTGTTGCAGAAGGCACAGAGGTCGCCCATGAGTTCAGGGACGAACTCTGGGGGCGGCGGAATGTAGTCCGCTGAGCATGGGTTGTAGTCGCTGCCGCCGATCCAGTTCTGGACCTGCCTGAAGTTGCCCGCCTGCGGCTCGAGCCGGGTGCCGGCAAGCAAGCGCCGATGGATCTCCAGCAGCACGTCCACGGTGATCTCATCTCCGAACCCGACGCACTCGACGCCATAGAGCATCGCGTCGATGTTCTGAAGCACCTCCGTGGCCGTCACGTCGGATGATGGCTCACGCGTCGAGCGGACGGCCTCGGCGCGCAGGAGCCGGCGCGCGCCGATCTCGAGCCCCTCGATGCGCGATGAGGCAACGGACTCGGCACGCAGCAGGATCCGCGCGAGCGCCTCCGTGTCGACGAGCACTGTGGCCTGCACGTTTAAACGGTTGATCGCTGCCTCGGCGTCGACGACGTCGGCGGCCACACCACCGTCGAGCACGAATCGACGACCGGCCAGATGATCGGGCAGATAGGCTTGGTAGTCGCAGGAGCGACGGTCTCGACGCGAGAACCCGCTGGCGGCGATCTCATTCTGCCAGTGGCAATTCAAAAGCTCCGACACGAAATCTCCTTATTGGAGCTTAGCACACAACCTCCAATATCCAGAGCTTGGCACCTGCTGCGAGATCTATACACGCGCGCGAGGCCTTTCGCCTGAAGCCGCTTGTCTCGTCCGGGGCAGGCGGATTGGGCGGACTAAAGGACCAGAGCCTCACCCTCGACTTCAGCCTGAGATATGGGGCCCAGCCCCCGTCTGCGCGGCGCGAATCAGTGCTGTAGAGCCTCGATTCGGGGCCCATTTCTCGGTAAAGGGGGATGGTGCCGTGATCGCAGAGCAGCGTAATGGGTCTTCCGCGCTCTTGGGAGGGCTCTTGCTGGAGAACCGCCGGCCCACTGGGGGTTGGGGGCATGTTTGTGGGTGGTACGAACATATGTTCGTTGTCATGTTTTGTCTGCTTCGTTCCCTCGTTTTCCCCCGCAATCCTGGTGTTTCTGCTTGTTGTGTTGTGTTTTGTTACGCCGCTGCTTGGCTTTTCGCTGGCTCGGGCTGGGTGCCGCCTGGGGGGTCTCTGGGTCTTACCAGGGGGGTGTTTTGCCCGTGTTTCTTGGGGTTTTGGGGGTGGGGCGGGGGTTCTTTCTCCTCGGTGATGCTGTTTAGGTTTGTGGTGTTGGGGGTTGTGTGTGTTTCGCGCGTGTGCGCTGTTTTTTTTGTTGGAGCCGGGCGTAGTCCGGCGAGCGGAAACGTCGCGAAGCGAGCCGTGTGGGTTCTAAAGTCCGGTGGGGAGAGTCTTTTGAGCTGGTAAAAGTCCTGCAAATAGATGGGTTTTCGGGTTCTTTTAAATCTGGGGTTGACTTTTGTGTTTGGGGGCGAGTAATCTCAGCGCTAGCTAAAGACGTACCGATCGCAACTAGCGCTTCGGGGACGTGTTGAGGCTGGTAGGCAGTGGAGTACCAGGGCAGTACAGAAGTGGGGTTGCACCGTAGGGTCATGGAGAGAGAGTCGCCGGAGAGGGCGACGTATGGAGAGGGAGCATCGATACGAAGCAGGGGACTTGTAAGCGTCGAGCAGCTGTTCGAGCCGATCCGGCTCACGCTGCCCGCTTGCGCCCCTTTGCGCACAAATCTTGTCGTCAGCTGAGGCTCGTACAGACCAGCAGGCAAGGGCTCGCACGTCGAGTCAGTAACGCAGTAATGCAGTACCGCAGTAAACGTAGGACTGCAGTGAGTAGTAAAGGTAGGACGACATAGCAGAACTCGTTGGACGCTAGAGCAAGGCGTAGCGGTGCTGAACCGTATGGCGGTAATCCCGGCTTATTGTTGTGGATACGCCCTTTTATTGTCTTGTTGTTTGTCCCGTTCATGGGCCGATTGGTTCATGGTTTGTTGTTGTGTTTAATCACCCGTGTTGGAGATACCTGGGGAGGTATTGATGCGGATAACAGTGAGGAGTTCCAAGTGAAACGAAGTGATGTTGGTGGAGGTAGTAGTGGTTCGCTAGAACCAACGCAATCCTGTGACGGTGTGTTCTCTGACGGCGTGCCTTCTAGCGGCGTGATGTCATCGTATGGTCCTATGCAGTCAGCTCCGCTGGATGGAGCGAGCGGTAGCGTGAGCGATGTTAATAGGACTGTGTGTGACGGAACGCTTGGAACGACCGCTGTTAGCGGGAGTGGTGTCCGTAGTCACGATGTTTCCTTTGATGGTGTTTCGTTTGTTTCTTCTCGTTTGTTTTCTAATTCCTCCCCTGTGTCACGTTTGCGTTCTCTTATGAATGTTCGTGGGTATTTTCCTTCTTTTAGGCCCATGTTTTCTATCACCCGATCTTTGGGTGTTTTGGTTTCACTTTTGAGTCTGACGATGAGCATCGCAAGCGTCAGCGTGGCCTCCGCGAACAGCCTTCACGCTTTCACGACGCAGTTCGGCACGGCGGGCTCGGAAGCGGGCCAGCTGTCCGGCCCGACTTCGGTCGCGGTCAACGACAGCACGCATGACGTCTACGTCGCCGACCCGGGCAACCACCGTATCGATGAGTTCACCGCCTCGGGTGTGTTCGTGTTGGCGTTCGGTGCGGATGTAGGCGGTGCGGGTGTGAACACCTGTTCGCTGGTGTGCTCGCCGGGCACCGCGGGCTCCGCGCCGGGTGCGTTTGAAGACCCGGCGTTTGTTGCGGTGGATAACTCGGGTGGGGAATCGCAGGGCGACGTGTATGTGGCCGATACGACGACGCATCTGGTGCAGAAGTTCACGGCCTCCGGCGAACTCGTGACCGCGTGGGGTGACCATGTGAATGGCGCGGAAGAACCCGAACCCGACGGGACGCTGACGGGACGGTCGGCGGATGCGGGGGCGTGGGCGTCATTGGCCGGGATCGCGGTCGACCCGGCCGGGCACCTATGGGTGTATGCGGCATTGAGCGAGGAGATGTATGAGTTCGAACAGACGGGTGTGTTCGTCCAGGACTGGGGTAGCGGCCAGGGCTCTCCGTTGCCGGGGGTCGGGATCGCCGTCGACGGCGCGGAAAACCTCTACTTCACCGTGGAAGGGAGCCAGCCCCCCGGCGATCTCTTCAAGTTCTCGCCAGCGGGCGGCTTGGTGGGGGTCGTCACCGCAGGCGCGTCAACTGGCTTGGCGGCGGACCTCACGAGCAACGACGTGTATGTCGACCGGGGTGGGGATGTCGAACATTTCCCCGGGTCCTGTCGGCCGACCGCCGCGGTGCACTGCACGCCGCTTGAGTCCTTCGGCTCCGGGCACCTGACCGCCGCAACCGGCCTGGGCGTCGATGCGGCGGATGGTGAGGTGTTCGTCACCGAACCCGCCACGGGCCATGTTCAGGCGTTCTCGACCTCCCTTGAAGCGGTCACGGGGGCGGCGAGCGAAATCACCGCCTCCACCGCACGCCTTGAAGGGACCGTCAACCCGGACGGCACCACGGTCACCGAATGCGTGTTCGAATACGGCGAAGACCTCGCGGTGCCGTGTGAAGAGACTGTCGGGTCCGGCACCACGCCCGTAACGGTCCACGCCAACGTCAAAAGGCTGCTGGGTGGCACGAGCTATGACTTTCATCTGCAGGTCAAGAGCGCCGCGGGGTCGCTCTCTGGCGGCACCCAGGAATTCACGACGAATATTGTTGCCTCGGTCAGTGGGCCTGCGGTGAGGGCGTTGACGGGCACGACGGCGGAATTGACGGCTGAGATCAACCCGCATGGGCTTGATACGAGCTACCAGTTTGAATGGGGTACCACCAGCAGTTACGGGACGCTCGCACCCCTCACACCCGTTGATATCGGCTCCGGTGAAAACAACAGCCTCGCAGCAGTCACGATCAGTGGATTGCACCCAAACGTGACCTACCACTGGCGTGTCGTTACACAAGACGCCAACGGCCAAAGCGAAAGCACCGACCAAACCTTCATCTACGACGCCAGCCACACCGAAAAGCTCCCCGACGGCCGCGGCTATGAGATGGTCACCCCCATCCACAAGAACGCCGCCCTCATCGGAACACCCCTCGTCGGACTATTCACCGAAGCCTCCGAAGACGGAAAACACGTCTTCGCTTCAGCACTGCAATGCTTCCAGAACATCGAATCCTGCAACGGCACCTATCTTCACGAGGGCGCCTCCTACGAATTCGCACGGACGAACACGGGATGGATCACCCGGCCCCTCTCAGCCTCGGCGTCTAGCTTTGCGGTCGAGAATACTTGGGCGTTTGGTCCAAACGAAGGCACAGCCCTCCTCAGCGCACAGCCCCCCGAAGGCGGCAGCGAGACCTTCTACGCACGCCAACCCGGAGGAACACTCCAACCAATCGGCCCAATCCTCGAACACCAACAACCAGGCCATACTCTAGAAATCAACCGCGAAGAAACGATCGCCACACGCGACCTCTCACACATGGTCTACCAGGGTGCGGTGTCCTTGTGGCCTTCACTTGATGCGAGTGCGACGAAGTCGCTGTATGAGTACATCGGGACTGGCAACACGTCGCCTGTGCTGGTGGGTGTCAGCGGCGGCCTTGGCAGCACAAGCCTGATCAGCAACTGCACCGAACTTGGAGGCGGAACGGGGCTTGAGGATCATCTGGGTGGGCTCTCTGGTGATGGGCGTACGGTGTATTTCAGTACGTGTGGTGGGGAACTGTATGCAAGGATCGACCAGGAACGCACCGATGCGATCTCCGAGCCAACCGCGAACAGCGCGTGCAAGACTGCGGAATGCCTCTCGCATACCGGACCCACACACACCTCCCAATTCCGCGCCGCACACTTCACCTCGGCATCCGATGATGGCTCACACGTCGTGTTCACAAGCACCCAGCAGCTAACCGACAGTGCCCGCCAAGACCCCAACGCTACGCATAGTGCTCTCGGGTCTGGCTGCGAAGAAATCACGAGTGGTAGTGGTTGTAATCTGTACCTGTCGGAATGCCCGGCGCACTGCGAAAACGAAGCAGCCCGACAGCTTATTGATGTCTCGGCTGGAGATAGCAGTGGCGGTGGCCCACAGGTCCAGGGGGTGCTCGCAGCCTCAGCCGACGGCACGCACACCTATTTCGTCGCGAAGAGCGTACTCACCGCTGCCGCGAACAGCGAGGGCGCCGTCGCACACCCAGGCGAGCTGAACCTCTACGCCTTCGAACATCAGCCCGGCAGCACAGAAAACCACACCACGTTCATCGGGCGCCTCGCCGAAACCGACAAGGGAGAGTGGGAACATGGTGATGTTGTGGCGAATGTGACGTCTGATGGTAGGTATCTAGTGTTTACGAGTCATCGGGCGTTGACGCGCGATGACACGCGGCTTGAAGGGCCGGCACAGGTCTACCGCTACGACGCCGAAACAGAAACGCTTGTCAGGGTATCCGCCGGGGAGGAAGGCTACAACGACGACGGCAACGCCGGCAGTGGAGACGCACGCATCGCGGAAGCGTTCCGTACAGTCAACAGTAGCCCTGCGCGGAGGGACCCCACGATGTCTAACGACGGGGCCTTTGTGTTTTTTGAAAGTCCGATAGCGCTGACGAAGAATGCGCTTGATGATGTCGCGTCGGGCAGCGGGAACGGGTTGCTCGCTGAGAATATCTACGAGTACCACAACGGAGAGATATCGCTGATATCAGACGGCAAAGACACCGCCGAAACAGGCAAACCATACCTAGGCGCGGTGGAACTCCTAGGCTCTGACTCGTCTGGTGCGAACGTGTTCTTCACGACCACCGACCAGCTCGTGCCGCAGGACACCGACACCCAACGCGATATCTACGACGCACATATCTGCACTACCTCTGAACCGTGCATTTCCGCCGCCGCCGAGACCGTAGTGTCGTGTGAAGAAGACTGTCATCCCGCCAGCGAAACACACAACCCGCCACCCCTCGCCGCAAGCATCACCTTCACCGGCCCAGGGAACCTTCCCGTGCCGACAGTGAAACCTGCGGTGAAACCCAAGTCGAAGCCGCTGACGCGTGTCCAGAAGCTTGCGAAGGCGTTGAAGTCTTGTAAGAAGGACAAGAACAAAAAGAAGCGATCTACATGCGAAAAGTCTGCTCACAAGAGATTTGGGAGGGGTAAGTGATGTCACGTTCTCTTAGAGTTTTCTTTTCAACCAGGGTGACTTCAAAGCAACGCAATAGGGCCTTTGATGGTGGTTCTCATCTATCTGACTGCCCGCAATCGCATAGTTCCCCTGCATCCATCGATTCCAGTGAGCGCTTTGAGCGAGACGACAAAAAGGGGAATGGCGCTATGAAGGGCCTGAAGAGAACACCGCGAGGTGTGAACGGTTTCTGTAGGAGAGCCATAACAATTATGGCTCTCTTGGGTTCTTTTTTGTCAGTTAGTACAGCCTCTGCCGTGGCGGCTGGTGCGGCTGCGTGGAGTGTGAGGGCGGTTGCGGAGCCGACGAATTTCTCGACCGACGATACGATGGGATGTGAGAGCGAAGAGAAGTGTGATCGCGATCTCCGGGTGCCCGGCCATGTGGGCGGCGAGCAGCAGCGCGACGGTAACGGCCAAGGACCCGGCCGCGGGGCGCTGCTCTCGCACGATATCTCGCAACTCATCGGTGAACATGTGACTTTGCCTCCTGTGTGTGAATGTGCCCCCGGGCAACGCCACGGGGAATCGGGTACGTCCCCTAAGCATTCACAAAACCGGGGAAAACCAAACAACGGGTTTCTCACTCGCCATGGCCGGACACGCGCGGCCCGCAGCACCCGACACGACAACCAGCCAACGGCGCGCGAAACGCAGACCGGCGGAAACCACGGCCCCACAGCACAGCCCGGGCCCGAAGGAGGTAAGTAGCCATGCACACCACACCGACCGTCCCGTCCACCGCCGCGCGCCGCCACCGGCCCGCCACGGCCGGCCGCTACCTCGCCCTGCCGCTGCTGCTCGCCGCCCTCTGCGCATCCGCCTCGCCCGCCGGCGCCGCCACCCCCGCGCCCCGCCTCACGCTGCGCTCCTACGCCTCCCCCGCAAGCTTCTCCCCCCAGGACAGCGCCCGCTGCGAAACCGGCCTCATCGAAACCCTTCCGGCTTGCGATTCCTACCAGATGACGATCACGAACATCGGAAGCCTGCCAACTGAAGAAGTGCCGATCAGCTTCGAAGACACTCTGCCGGCAGGCTTGATCGTCACAAGAGTTCAGCTGTTCCTTCCGGGCGATCAACAGGACCGGGGATCACGACGCTGCGAACCCGAAGGCTCAGTCGTCCACTGCATCCTCACCCCGGCACAGTCCGTCATCGCGCCTGACGGGGCGATCAAAATCATCATCAACTTCACTGTCGAAGAAGGCGCTACAAGCGGCACGAATGTGGCGAGCGTCTCTGGCGGCGGCGCCCCGGCAGCTAAAACATCTGAGGGCGAGATTCTCAACACTTCCACGCCATTCGGCATAAACCTTTTCACCTCGCCAGCACTGGGACTCGACGGATCCCCGGATGTCCAAGCCGGAGATCACCCGAACGAGCTGGAGACTGCCATCGACCTCAACACGACGTTCCGCGCCGGACCTGAGGGCGGCGTAGTTGCAACCAGCGTGCAGGACGTAAAGGACATTGTGGTCGATCTGCCGCTTGGATTTCTCGGCAGCGCGCTCGCGACTCCGCAGTGCACCTTCGCACAGTTGGATTCCATTCAGGGATGTCCCTTGGCGACTCAGGTTGGTCGGATCCTCTCAGAGCCCAAAACGGCCGTCTCGCTGTACAACACCCCGATCTACAACATGGTCCCCGAGCACGGCTACCCCGCCGAGTTCGGCTTCCAGGACATCAGCGGCAACGTCCACGCCCTCTACGCCAGCGTCGTCCCCACCCCCGAAGGGTACGTGCTAAGGACCACCAGCCCCGAAATCACCCAGATCAACCTGCTCGACGTCGTCGCCACCTTCTACGGCGACCCCGCCGAACGCCAGGCCGAAATCCGCCAGCTGAAAACCGAACGCGAACTGCGCGAAGCCGGCGTCGAACACCCCCACGTCGAACGCGAACACGTCAACAGCCCCACCGCGTTCTTCACCAACCCCTCCGACTGCACCGGCAAACCGCTCGTCACCACCGTCCACATGGACAGCTGGCAGGAACCCGGTGCGGTCAACCCCGACGGCACCCCCGACTTCTCAGACCCCCGCTGGGTGTCCGCCAGCACCCAGAACCCGCCCGTCACCGGCTGTAACCTGCTGCGCTTCGAACCCGAAGCGTTCGCCGTCCAGCCCGAAACCACGAGCGCGGACGCCGCGACCGGCCTGACGTTCGATCTGAAGCTCCCCCAGCCCGAGAACCCCTCGACGCTCGCCACCCCGCCGCTCCGCGACGCGACCGTCACCCTCCCCGCGGGGCTGATCGTCAACCCCGCCTCCGCCGCGGGCCTCGGATCGTGCACGGAGGCGCAGATCGGCTGGGACGGCGGCTCCCTGAACGACTTCAACGCCGCGCAGCCCGCCTGCCCGGACGCGTCGAAGATCGGCTCGGTGTCACTGACCACGCCGCTGCTCTCAGGCACCCTGACCGGCGAGGTGTACCTCGCCGCCCAGAACGAAAACCCCTACCACAGCCTGCTCGGCGGCTACATCGTCGTCGACGACAAGGCCACGGGAACGCTCGTGAAGATCGCGGGCCGCCTGGAAACGAACCCGTCGACGGGCCAGATCACCGGTGTGTTCACCGAAAACCCGCAGCTGCCTTTCAGTGATCTGAAACTGCACTTCTTCGGCGGCGTCCGCGGTGAGCTCGCGACCCCCGAGTCCTGCGGCACGTTCACGACGACGAGCAGCCTGATCCCGTGGTCCTCCGAAGAACAGGAAGGCCACCAGACCCAGGAAGCGACCCCGTCCTCGGCGTTTGCGATCAACCAGGGCTGCACCCCCGGTTTCACCCCGGCGTTCACGGCGGGCACCACGAACCCCCAGGCCGCGGGCTACAGCCCGTTCGTCCTCACCTTCTCCAGAGGCGACAACGAACAGGAGCTCTCAGGCCTGACGGTCACCCTGCCGCCGGGCCTGACCGGCAAACTGGCGGGCATCACCCAGTGCACCGACGCCGAGCTGGCGGCGGCGTCCGCGAACCCGTCGGGCGCAGCGGAGCAGTCCAACCCGTCCTGCCCCGCGAACTCGAGGATCGGCAGCGTCCAGTCCTCCGCGGGTGTCGGCTCTCAGCCGTACACCCTGGGAGGAACCGCGTACCTGACGGGCCCCTACAAGGGAGCCCCATACGGCATAGCGGTGGTGGTCCCAGCCCTGGCGGGCCCGTTCGACCTGGGCAACGTGGTGGTCCGCTCAAAGCTGAACATCGACCCGAACGACGCCCACGTGACGGTCACCTCCGACCCGTTCCCGACGATCATCGACGCCAAGGGCGCCGACAACCACACCGACGGCTTCCCGATCCGCCTACGCAGCATCCAGGTCACGATGGACCGCCCGTCCTTCACCCTGAACCCAACCAGCTGCGAACCCCAGTCGATCACGGGAACCCTGACCTCCACCTCGAACACCCCGGCGGCGCTCTCCAGCCACTTCCAGGCCGCGAACTGTGCAACCCTGCCGTTCACGCCTGTGTTCTCAGCTTCCACGGACGGAAATACGAGCCGCGCGCTCGGTGCGAGCTTCCACGTCAAGATCGGGTTCCCGACCGGCGGCCAGGCCAATATCCACAAGGTGGAACTGACGATCCCTTCCGTGCTGCCCTCGAGACTCACAACCCTCCAGAAGGCATGTCGCGAAGCGGTCTTCAACGCCAACCCGGCCAGCTGCCCGCCCGAATCGCTGATCGCGACCGCGACGGCGCATACCCCGCTCCTGCCCGACCCGCTCACTGGCCCCGTGTACTTCGTCTCTCACGGCGGCGCGGCGTTCCCGGACACGGTGATCCTTCTCCAGGGTGACAACGTGAAGCTGATCGTCACGGGCCACACCGACATCAAAAAAGGAGTCACCTACAGCCGCTTTGAAACCGTTCCCGACGCGCCTGTCACGAGCTTCGAATTCAACGCGCCCGAGGGCCCGTATTCGATCTTCGGCTCAAACGGCAACCTCTGCCAGGTCGAAGTCCGGATGCCGACGAGGATCACCGCCCAGAACGGCGTCGTCTTCGCCCAGAGCACTCTCGTCGAACCCGAAGGCTGCCCCAACAAGCTCACGATCCTCGCCCACACCGTCAAGAAGCGCACGCTCACGCTCAAGGTCGCGATCCCGGGCGCCGGCAAGCTCACCGCCAGCGGCAAGCACCTCACCAAAGTCTCCAAGACCGCAGGCGGTCGCGGGATCATCACGCTGACCCTGAAGGCCACGGGTCACGGCAAGGTGAACACGAAGGTCAACCTCACCTTCGCCCCCGCCAAAGGCAAACACCTCGCGGCTACCCTGTCCGCCAGGTTCAAACGCTAGACGCTGCTCGCCGCTTTACGCGCCCGGCGATCGTCTGCCCCCGCTCTCAGGGCTCGGGTGTGGCGCCGTCCCCGGGCCCGAACAGCAGTTGAGTGACCTTCGTGATGAGCGCTTCGAAGGTTTTATCGGCGGACGCGAGGACGAACGCCGCGGCGTCGAACGTGGCCGTGTTGGGTGCGACGGCTTTCGTGCTGCCGACGGTGAGCGTGACGTAAAACAGCAGGCAGCCGATTGCGCCGAGGATCCCGCCCACGAGCGGCCTCGAGCGGTGCCAATAGTCGTATGAGTGCTTCCAGTTTTCATTGTGGTAATAGCTCCCCCGCAGTTCCGCGAACACGCCGCCGACGGCACCGAACCAGGCGATCTGCACCGGCAGGACGCCGAAAGAGCCCAGCTCCCGGCGGAGAACGTGGTCGTTCTTGTAGAGCAGGAGCAGAGCGATCAGCAGCACGAGATAGGTCATCTCGATCACGAATATCCGCGCTGGCATCGACACCGAATCACCATTGGTATGAAAACGGTGTAAAGATCGAATCTCCCGGCCAGCCCGTTACAGGAGAAGGCACCTTCGAATTCGAAGACACCTACACAGGGATCAGAGCGAAGTGCAAAACGCGCCAGCCTCGGCCACCCACAGATAAAATTTTTACTACCTAATTTTTCCTCTTAAATATAAAGACAAATTTCTTTCCTTCTTCTCTAAAATCATAAAAAATAAAGACACACAGACCCTCCTTCTCACCTAAAAATAAAGACACCTGTGGCCGGTGTGTGGCTGATTAAATGGCCGATTGTGACGGATATCCTTAGTACTACAGGGGTTTTTCTCTTTTCAGGGTGAAGCGAACGGAACACCTCGCCGGAATGGTTGATGCCGACGGCGATTGCCGGGCAGACGGCACGCGAGAATTCCGTCGCAAGAAGCTCATATATTCGCTCGCGGATCGCTTTGGTCTAATCCAAGACACCACGGGGGCCTCTCGAGAAGGGGCACGGATGGGCAGTCAGCGAATGGAGACCGCAGAGTTAGTACTGAGCTTCGCTCGCCACCCGCCCTGCCTCCTCGGCCCCGATGAACGGTGCGAGCGCGAGGTAGACGACATATGGTGTGAGCTCGGTGAGCTGTTGGGTGTGTCCTTGGGCGGTGTAGGCGAGGCATAGCTCGAAGATGCCCCCGGCGATCGCTTCGACGGTGAGTTCGGGCGGCGTCTCGCCGCTGGCGGTTTCCTCAAAGCCCGGGGTGAGCAGCTCGCAGTAGCGGAGGATGCCCTTGTTTGCTCTCTCGGCCGTGCGGGGGGTGGCGATCAGCGCGTCGAGGAGCGCCATGTGCGCGAACGCCGGCTCTGAGGCCAGGAACTCGAGCAGTGTGGTGATTGCCGTCCTGACGCCGGACGGCCAGTCCGGTGCGGAGTCGTGTGCCTGCTCCACGAGCGCGAGGCTTTTGCCGTGGCCGATCTCATACGCGACGAGGAACGCGTCCTGCTTGTCGGTGAAATGCTCATAGAATGCCTCGAGGGAGACGGATGCGCGCCGGGCGATCTCGTCGACCTTGATGTTCGCGTATCCCTTCTCGAGGCTGAGGAGGGCCAGCGCGTCGAGGATCCGCTCGCGCTGGCTGTGCACGACGAAGCTCCTCGACACGTGGGGCGTGCGGGGGTTGGCGGCGCGTCTTCTGGGGGATGTCGACCATGGTGAGAGGGTCCCGGGGGCGCGTCCCGCGGCGAGCACGAACTGCGGGGCCGGCTGAGGAAGCTCCTGGATGGCGCTCATCGTGGGGGGGAGGGGATAGTAGGCGAACGACCATCTCACGAGCTCGGAGATCAGCGCCGGCAGCTTTCGTTGCGCCCCGCTCTGTACCCGCGTGTAGAGGACTCTCAGGATTCCTCCGACTACAGCGCGCAGCAGCGGGTTGGGGATGATCCCCGGCCGTGGCGCCACGCCGAGCCGCTCGCGCAGCATCCCTTCGTAGCCTGAGATGAGCTGCTCGCGCCGCTGGATCCCGGCGGGGCCGGCGGCGGTAACCTCCAGCAGCACGAGCCGCTGGACGCTCGGCGTCTCGATCACACGCTGAAAGATCGCGCCGAGCCCGAGCCCGAGCTCGTCCTGGAGTCCCCCGCCCTCCCGCGCGGCGGCTGAGGCGCGGTCGAGCCCTTCGGCGACGAGCGCGTCGTAGGTCGCAAGGAAGCACTCCTGCTTGTTCGCGAACTGCTCATAGAACGCCTTGCGCGACACACCCGCACGCTTCGCGACTTCGGTGACGCTAGTCGCCCCGTAGCCCTGTTCGCCAACGAGGTCAACCATCGCCGTCATGATCCGCTCGCGCTGGTTCGCTTCGACCTGCTCGCGCGTAAGTGAATGCGCTCCGCGCGGGAGCCGCCCGCCGGGCGGCTCCTCCCCCGTCGTGATCGTTCCGCCGGATGCCATGTGTGGAGTGTCCCCCGTCTCTATCGGCCCGCGAATCGGCGCATAGCCCAAACAATAGACCCTAGCGCTGGAAACCTGCAATTACGCGAGCTAGGGGCCACACACTAACGCCTTCTGGCAAGCGGAATCGGCGCAGCACGCCGGACTAGAAACCATCTACTACGATCCCGCTTGACAAAGTGCCATGGGATCTGGTAGAACACGGCCAATACAGGGATGGGTGTGGGCAACCGCCCAAGCTCACCGAGCAACTACGGGCCGCAAGCGGTGTTCAAGCTCAAGTGGCAGGCAGCACAAGCAGAGTGGGCAAGCGGGGATCAGGGAGAGGATTGGCGTGAGTTCCAAGAGGACCAATGTGCCGGGAGTGACTGCGGCCCAGGGTGGGCCTGTAGCTAGATGCGCTAGCGTTGCGGAACTCTCTCTCTCAGCTGCTAGCCAGCGACCCGGGTGGGGCTGCGGCGGTCGCCCCGGTATCGTTCGGTGAGCACGTCCGGTCCTCTTCGGCGCTGCCGCTCATGTTCGCGTGCCGCTCCGGTGCGCTCGCGTGCGTGCCGTCGAGCTGCCTCCCAGACTCTGCCTGTGCGCTTACCGGGCTTTCAAGTGTGCGTCCAAGCCGGGGGCGGGTTGCCTTGGCTCGACGTGCTGTCAGTCAAACAAGATCGGCGCCGGGACGCGTCTCTGGTTGGGATAAGCGCCCCGGCACCGGGCGATACGAAAGGGAACATAGCACATGAGATCTATAATCCGAACGATTCTACTGGGGGTGATCGCGGTGCTTGCACTTAGCGTGCTCGCCTCGGCCTCCGCGTCGGCGGCATTGCCGGAATTCAAAGGGGCCGAATTCCCCGAACGGATCACGTTCAGCGGGACCGAAGTCGAGATCACGAACACCATCTGGGAAGGGTTGGAGTCCCCGCGCTGCGCGTCCGGTGAAGGTGAAGGCAACATCACCGGCGCCCAGACGGCGACCGTGAAGCTCCACTTCAACAAATGCGCGTCCGCCTCCACCGGCAGTTGCATGTCGCGGGGCGCCAAATCCGAAGAAATCGTCACCAGCTCGATGCCCGCGCAGCTCGTCTACCTCTCAAAAGAAAAACACGAAGCCGCGCTCGTCATCGACTACAGCACGAAAAAAGCGTCCGAAATGACGCCGTTCGCCGAATGGGAATGCAACACGCTCGGCGGCCTAAACGCCGTACGCGGCCCGATCGTCGTGCCGATCGCGACGAACAAAAAACAGAAAACCTACACGCTGAGTCTCGCGGCGACCAAAGGCAAGCAGACGCCCAGCGCCTACGAAAACGCTGAAGGCAAACAGGTCTCCGCCTACCCAGAAGCCGAGGTCGGCAACGGCGGCGGCTGGAATCCAGGGAGCATGACCGCCGGCAAATTCGAAATGACAGCGCGGGCAGCGATCGAAATCAAGGCGTAGACCTGACGACCGAGACTGGCGTGGGGCTGCCTCTGGCCCCACGCCACTCACAATCACCACCCACCATGTTTTCCACCACCGCCACCAAGCCGCCACCACCACCCAGGAGGAGAGACACCATGCCCGCCCGTAAGTTGACCGTGGGAATCCTCCCTTGCCTGTGTGTTCTGGTGGGGGTGCTTTCCCTCATCCCGGGCGCCGCCCAGGCCGCCACCACCCGCGACCTCCTGCGCACGTTTGGCTGCGCGACGGGCCCGAATTGCACCGTGCCCGCGCCTGCCGGGTCGACGTTGAGCAAACCCCAGGGCGAGGCCGTCCTCACAAGCGGCCCCGAAGCGGGCGATGTGTATGTCGCGGATACGGGCAACAACCGCATGGAGAAGTTTGGCCCCAACGGGGAATTTCTCCTGACGTTCGGCGCAAATGTCGGCGGGCCGGCTATTGATACGTGCACGGCGTTGTGTAGCCCCGGCACGAAAGGGTCCGCCCCGGGGGAGTTTGAAAATGCCCAGTTCGTCGCCATCGACCCGACCATCGGGGATGTCTACGTCGCCGACACCGCCGACAACCTCGTGTCGAAGTTCTCGAGTGCCGGGGTGCTTGAAAAAACGTGGGGTGTTGGTGGCCAGTTGAGTGGTGGCTGCGAAAAACCAGGTGAATCCACTCCGTGCTCTGGCAGCAAAGTCGTACCTTTTGGTTCGATCGCCGGGATCGCGGTCGGGTCTGCGGGTGTCCTCTACGTCTTGAACGAAAGCAATACCGTGTTCGAGTTCGCAGCGGACTCGACGTTCCTCGAAGAACGGGGGCTGGGGTTTGCCACGTTGCCGCGTGGGTTGGGTGTGAATCCCGTTGGTGATCTTTTCAGGGTGCCGTCGTCTGAACGGGTGCGAGAGGATACGCCCACCGAAAGCCTTCTTTTGACCGAAGAAACAAATGTCGGCACGTTCACGCTCGACGCCAACGGCGAACTGTATACCGCCGGTACTGACGGTTCGCTGGGTCATTTTGCGTTCAATGGTAAAGGCAAGGTGATTGAGCCTGGCGGTGGGGAATGTGCGGAATTGTGCGCGGCGACCGACTCGGTGCCGGTTGGTTTCGTGGGCACCGGTATCGCGGCGCTGCCCGGCGGGGAAGTGTTTCTCTCAAATGCCGGTGAAGGCAAGGTGTATGAGTACGGGCCGCCGTTGCCGATCCCGGACGTGAGCACCGAAGAAGCCACGGAAGTCACGGCGACCTCCGTTCGGGTGAACGGGAAGGTCAAACCGGATGGTGCTCAGCTCAAAGGGTGTGCTTTTGAATACATCGAAGAAGCGAGATACGAGCCGTCGATAAAAGACCCGTATACGGGTGGTGGCACCGCTGCTTGCGTACCGGCCGCGGGCTCTATCCCGACAGGTGCGGGTGAAGAAACCGAAGTCCACGCCGACATCACGGGGCTGACGCCGGGCGCGACCTACCACTTCCGCCTGATCGCGTTCAACGAAAACGACGAAAGCAAGCCCACCACCGGCGAAGGCAAGACGTTCGCGACGCTCCCGCCGCCGTCGTTCGACGAAGCGACGGTCACGGACCTGACTCTCGAAGCGGCAACATTGAACGCGAAGATCAATCCGCGGGGTAGCGAAACGCACTATCACTTCGAATACGACACCACGCCCTACGCCGAAGGGGAAGGCCCCCACGGCGTGGCGACCGCCGAAGCAACGATCCCCGCGGGCGCGAGCGATGTGTTCGTCTCGGCGCCGATCGCCCTCAAAGAAGCGAACACGCAGTACTACTGGCGGGTGGTCGCGACGAACGCCAACGCGACCGGGACCAGCGCCGATCATACGTTCATCTATGACACGACGGGTGCGGAGCTGCCGGACGGCCGTGCGTATGAGCTGGTCTCTCCATCGCACAAGAACGGCGCGTTCTTGGCGGTGTTCGAGCAGCCGCCGCGTATCGCGCCGGATGGGGAACGGGTGATGGCGGAGGCGATCCAGTGCTTTGACTCGTCGGGGTCGTGCACGGCGGATCGGGGGGGTATCTCGGCGAGCAGCCCGTACTCGTTCACGCGCACCCCGGCGGGGTGGGTCACGCAGTCGCTTGCACCGTCGGCGGCACAGTTCGAAACTGCGGATGTGTGGGATTTTGACGCGTCGAGCGGGGATGTGCTGTTGAGCATGCCGACGCCGGCGGGGCTGGGCGGTAACGGTGAGGACGACTTCTACGTGCGCGAAGAAGCGGGTCTCGCGCACATGGGGCCGGTGACACCCCCCGCGAAAGGCGCTCTTGGCCCAAAGGGAGGGATTAGCGGGGGTGAAAAGCAGGCGGCGACCGCCGACTACTCGCATTTCGTGTGGGAAGCCCCTGAAGAAGTCGCGCTCGAACCGGGCACGGGTGAAAAGACTACGTATGAGTATTCGCGCCCGGAAGGAGGCCTGTTGGGGTCTGGTGGCGCGCAGCCGCTGCTGGTGGGCGTGAGCGGCGGCGAGGGCTCCAAATCGCTGATCAGCTCGTGCAGGACGGAGCTGGGCGGCATCGGCGGGTCGAACCTGCAGCCGTACCCGGGGAGCACGTCCGAAGACGGGCGGACGGTGTTCTTCACGGCTCTTGGTGGCTCGCTGCACACGCCGCTGCAGACGCTGGAATGCTTTGGCACGGGTGACAACGCGGGTGTTCACCTTCCTGCCGATGAGGTGTTCGCGAGGGTGGATGGCGAACTGCGGCCGGATGAAGCGCGTGGTTTGGGTGTGGCGGAAGCGCGCACGGTCGCGATCTCAGAGCCTTCGGAGAAAGAAGTGGAAGGTCGTGAGACGGTCGTGGCTGCCGCGCCCTACTCTGGATGCGAAAAAGAACCGTGCATCAAAAACGTGAATGAACCGGGCAACTTCGCGAACGCGGAATTCGTGGGAGCGTCAGCGGATGGGTCAAAGGCGTTCTTCCTCTCCCCGCAGCAGCTGACCGACGAAGCGAGCGAGGACTCGAACAAGGACGCCGTGGTGATTGAACCAGGCGAGGAACACCGCTGTCATCTCTCGGGTGAAGCGGGTGGCTGTAACCTTTACTTGTTCGATGCTGGTGCGCCGGAAGGTAAAGAGCTGGTGGATGTGTCGCGTGGTGATTCCAGTGGCGAAGGCCCGCGGGTGCAGGGTGTGATGGCGCTCTCGCCCGATGGGAGCCATGTGTATTTCGTGGCAAAGGGTATATTGACGAGCGCGCCGAACGGTCGCGGGCTACTCGCGCGGGACGGGGCGGAGAACCTGTACATGTTTGAGCGCGACAGCGCGTTCCCAGCAGGCCGGACAGTGTTTATCGCGGACCTTGTGCCGGGCGAACCGGGGGTTGGCGACGAACGGGAGTGGGAACAGCAGCCTGGTGAACCGGTGAATGTGTCGCCTGATGGCAGGTTCTTGGTGTTCCTCTCGCGTGGGGATCTGACTGCGGATGACACGAGCGCCTCAGGGGCAAGCCAGGTGTTCGAGTATAACGCTGGATCGGGCGGGGCCGGCTCATTGACCCGGGTGTCGATCGGGAACAACGGGTTCAACGATAATGGGAATCGCTCGGCGCCGGGTGTTTGTCCATTTGGCAAACCTTGTGAGGAAGACGCGGCGATCGTGCCGGTGACGGAGACGTTTGCCGAACGTCCTGACCCGTCGATGTCCGATGATGGTTCGCGGGTGTTCTTCGAGAGCCCCGTTGGTTTGGCGCCGGGTGCGGTGGATGATGTGCGGGCGGGTGAAGTGAACGGGAACGTGGTGTTGGCGCAGAACGTGTACGAGTGGGAGCGGGAAGGTGTGGGATCGTGCCCGGCGGGCAGGGCGGCTGGGTGCGTGTTCTTGATCTCGGACGGGCAGGACGTGTCCCATCAAGAAACGGACTATGGCCAATTGTGCACGGAGCGTGTCGCGTTGTGCTTGATGGGCACGGACAGCGAAGGCAAGAACGTGTTCTTCGCGACCGCCGATTCACTCGTGAAGGCGGACACGAACACCGAAGTCGACTTCTACGACGCGCGCATCTGCGAACCCGAAAGGGGAAACCCCTGCATCGCCGAACCCCCGCCCCCGCTGCCGCCGTGCGCGGGCGAAGACTGCCACGGCATCCCCGCAGGACTCCCCGGCGTCCCCGCCGCGCCGACGGTGACGTTCAACGGCGCCGGGAACCTGACTTCCACCCCTGCCGTGACCAAGCTCACGAAGAAGACAGTCAAATGTCACAAGGGCTTCGTCAAGAAGAAGGTCAAAAAGAAGGAGCAGTGCGTCAAGAGAAAGAGTAAGAAGCAAGCGAAAAAATCGTCCAAGTCGAGGCATGGGGGTAAGTCATGAGGTTTCTTCGACTAGGCTTTATTCTGGCTTGCCTCCTTTCGATAGCGTCTCTGGCGCTCGCCGCTCCGGCTCTGGCCGCCCCCGAAGTCCCGACCCTGACCGTCGAACCCCTCGCGCACTCGACCGAAGTGGCCCTCAAGGGCGTCTTGAACCCGGGCATGCCGCCCGAACCCCCGGGCACTTACGAAGTGGGTGAATATCAGTTCCTTTACGACGTGGGCGCGTCGTGTATCGGGGGTGGCGCGGTGCCCGCAGCCCCCGGTATGTCGCTGGGCGAAGGACACGAAGTGCTCCCCGTGGAAACCTTGACGGGCCTGACCGTCGGCGCCAAATATACGGTCTGCCTGAGCTTCACGGTTGCGGGCGAACCGGCCCTGAGCGCGCCGGTGACGTTTACGGCTGGGGCGCCCTTCATCGAAAGCGAGAGCGCACCGCTGATCGGCTTCAGGAACACGGACGTGGCGGCGAAGATCAACCCGAACAGCGAGGCCACGACGTATACGTTCGAATACGCCACGGAGGCGACCGGTGAAGCGCTCGAAGGTGCGATCGTGAAAGTCCCCGGGGGCAGCATCCCGGCGGGCTCCACAGCACAGTCGGCCGGTCCTGTCAATCTCGGCGACGTGTTGGCGTCCGGGACGCAGTACTTCTACCGGGTGGTCGCGACGAACGCGGCGGGTACGACCGATGGGCATGTCGAAACGTTCACGACGTTGACCCCGCCTGCCCTTCATTCCGGTGCTTATGCCCCGGGTTGGACGATCGAATCGTTCGCGGCGCCTTCGAGCTTCACGACGGAAGAGAACGAAGTGTGCCTGGCGAAATTGACGAGCGAATCCCCGCCGCCGTGCGACGAGTATGAAGTGAAGGCGCGTAATGCGGGCGCGAAGCCGATGAGCGCGGGTGTGGTGTTGAAAGACACGGTGCCGGCTGGATTGACGGTGCGGGGGGCGCAATTGCAGGAGATCCCACAGTTCGGTGGCTCGGAACTTGGTGGGGGATGCGCGATCACGCCGGGGGCGTCGGGGACCACGGTCGTGGAATGCCCGTACTCGAGCTCGCTCGCGCCGGACGAAGAACTCGTGATGGTGGTCGCGGTGACGAGCGAAGCGTCCGCGAAACCGCTCGTGAACGTCGCGAGCGTCGAAGGCGGCGGCGCGCCGGCCGCGGAAACGAGGGCGGAAAACGCGATTGGTCCGCCGGCCGGGTTCGGGTTCTCCCACGCCGAAACGTATGTCTCCTCGCCGAACGGGAGGCGTGACGTGCAGGCGGGCGATCACCCGTACGAGGCCACGTTCACGCTGCACCTGAACACCAAGTTCAGGGCGGGCCCGGGCAGCAAATTTCAGCCCGAATCGGTGCAGGACGTCAGGGACATCGTGACCGATCTGCCCGTCGGGTTCGTCGGTAGCGTTCTCGCGGCGCCGCAGTGCTCGTTCTCGCAACTGTCCTCGCACATTTACAAAAGTGTGGGTGGGTGTCCGGCCGACACGATCATCGGGTATCTGCGCACCGAACCGAAAGGTGAGACCTCGGTCAACGGGCCGATCTACAACATGACCCCCGAGGAAGGCTTTCCCGCGGAGTTCGCCTATGTCGACACGACGGGGTCTCCGCACACGTTCTACACGCGCGTGGTGCCGACGCCGAAGGGTTATGTGCTGCAGACGATCAACCCCGAAATTCCGCAGATCGAATTGCGCTCGATCGTGGCGACGTTCTTCGGCGACCCGGCGGCCAAGTTCGCGGGCGCTGTGTGCGGGACCGGCAGCGAAGCCAAGGAAGAAGAATGCCGCGAAGGCCTCGAAGACGGGGCCGTCCCGTTCTTCACCGACCCGACGGACTGCACCGGTGAAGCACCGACGACGACGTTTTGGAGCGACTCTTGGCAGAACCCCGCCAAGTTCAACCCGGACGGCACGCCGGTGAACCTCGAAGAAGAAGTCGGCGGCCAGAAGGTGTGGGCAAAATCCGAATCAAAATCCCCCCCGGTGATCGGCTGCAACGCGCTGCGGTTCCCCGCGGCGATCGAAGCACAGCCGACCACGCACGAATCGGATGCGCCCTCGGGCGTGAACTTCAACATCAAAGTGCCGCAGTCCGAGACGATCGGCGTCCCCGCCAGGCCGACGCTGAAGAAGGTCGTCGAGACGTTCCCGCCCGGGTTCACGGTCGATCCCGCCGCCGCGGGTGGGCTGGGGGCGTGCAGCGAGGCACAGATCGGGTGGTTGGGCCCGAACGGCCCGAACGGCGAAGAACTCCCGGGGCATGGCGCGCTGCATTTCAACGCGGTGCCACCGGAATGCCCCCCGGCGTCGAAGGTCGGCGTGCTGCGCCTGGAAACACCGCTGCTGCCAGCGAAACAGCAGGTTCAGGGCGAAATCTTCCTCGCCCGACAGAACGAAAACCCGTTCGGATCGACGATCGGCCTCTACGTCGTCGTGCACGACAAGCAGACGGGGATCCTGATCAAGATCGCGGGCAGGGCGACGCTGAACCCGAACGACGGGCAGATCACCGGCGAATTCGACGAAAACCCGAACCTTCCGTTCAGCAATCTCGAACTCGAATTCTTCGGTGGTCCACGGGCGGAGTTCGCGACGCCGGAGTCGTGCGGGACGTTCACGACCACGACTTTGCTCGAACCGTGGAGCGCGCCCGACTCCGGTCCTTCCGCCCCGCCGTTCAACGACTTCCTCCTCGACGAAGCGTGCCCAAACGGCGCGTTTGCCCCGCCATTCACGGCGGGCAGCCAGAACCTGCAGGCGGGCGGCTACACCAATTTCGTCGCGTCCTTCGAACGCTCGGACACCGAACAGGAACTCGCGGGGTTGACGGTGACGTTGCCGCCGGGACTCTCCGCGAACGTGGCGGGCGTCCCCGAGTGCTCCGAAGCGCAGATCGTACAAGCCGAAGCCGGCACCGGCGGGTGCCCTGAAAACACGCAGATCGGGGCCGTGCAGGCCGGCGTCGGTCCGGGTCCCGACCCGTACTTCGCCCAGGGCAAGGCGTACTGGACCGGACCCTACAAGGGCGCGCCGTTCGGCATCGCCGTGGTGGTCCCGGCGGTTGCGGGGCCGTTCGACTTCGGCACGGTCGTCGTGCGGCAGGCGATCCACATCGACCCGCACACCGCGCAGGTCACCGACGTCTCGGACCCGTTCCCGACGATCATCGACGGCATCCCGCTGCGGATGCGCCGGGTGGACGTCGAATTCAACCGCACTGCGTTCACGTTCAACCCGACCAGCTGCGCCAAACAGCAGTTCACGGGCACGATCTCCGGGTTCCCGCTCGGCGCTCCGACGGAAGTCAACCGGTACAAAGTCGGCTATGCCACCCAGGCGGGAGCCACAAGCTCGTTCGCGACGCCCTTCCAGGTCACCAACTGCGCAACCCTGAAGTTCGCCCCGAAGTTCTCGGTCATGACGTCGGGTAAGACGAGCAAAGCGAAGGGGGCGAGCCTGAGTGTGAAGCTCACCTACCCCAACGCCCCGTTCGGCATCCAGGCGAACATCGCGAAGGTCAAGGTCGACCTCCCCAAGCAGCTCCCGTCGCGGTTGACGACGTTGCAGAAGGCGTGCACGGCGACGCAGTTCGATACCAATCCCGCTGGTTGTCCCGTCAGCGTCGGTAGTTGCCTATGCCAAGGCGATCACACCGATTCTGCCGGTCCCGTTGGAAGGCCCGGCGTACTTCGTCAGCCACGGCGGCGAAGCGTTCCCGAGCCTGATCATCGTGCTGCAGGGCTACGGCGTCACGATTGATCTGGTCGGCTACGACGTTCATCAGCAAGGCGGGGATCACGAGCAGTACGTTCAAGACGGTCCCCGACGCCCCCGTCAGCACGTTCGAACTGACGCTCCCCCAGGGGAAGTACTCGGCACTCACGGCGAACGCGAATTTGTGCACGGTCAAGGGTGGATTGAAGATGCCCACCGAATTTGTTGCGCAGAATGGGGCTGTGATCCACCAGTCCACAAAGATCAGCGTCACCGGCTGCCCGAAGGCCAAGAGGGTAAAGAAGAAGACCAAGCGTAGAGCGAAGAAGCGAAAGAAGAAGTGAGAACTAATAAAATTTCTTCTAATATGGCGCGGCGGATGAAGCGCCGTGGTAACTGCCCGCCCGGCGTAGGCGTCCATGGAGCCCTCGCTGAGGGCTTTGAGCGAGGGCTGTGCCCGAGTCGGGTTACGGGGGACGCTGGAGCTGGTAAGGGCCTAGAGGCTGGATGCCGGTATCTAGATGTTTCTACAAAATACCTAACCTCTGGTTAGGTATGGAATTTCATAATAGAAGGTCACAAGGAGAGGGAGGGGAGTGAGATGCGGAGAATACTTTCTGGTCTTGTGGCCTCGGTGAGCTTGGTGAGTGTGATGGGGGCGATGGCGGTTAGATGGCTGGTCGTATCGGGGTGGCGGGGTTGTTAGGTGAATAGCTTTTGTTGTGGGGATTTGCGGTCGAATTGGGTTGACTGTTGATGGAGGAAGAGGTAGGGTGAACCGGCAGGGTCGTGAAGAGGTTCGGTAGGGAACACAGAGGGTCAAGGGCCTGGTGGGATTGAGATCCCGTCCGGGCCGTGCTAATTGTTTTTTGAGCGAGGCGCGTGTGAGCGGCTCGTGTGTTTGAGGAGAGGGAGGGGAGGGAAGCTGATGATCCGTGCTGGCAGCATGAGTGGCCGTCGCCGTGGGCCAAGCGATGGCGGAGCTTTCTCCTTCCCCGATGCGGGTGCCGCGATGGCGGTAGTGATGAGCGTTCTAGCCGCAACGCTCGCTGCGGTTTTGCTTGGAGGAGTTGGACTGGAGGCTGCACGGGCGGAAGGTTGCCTGAATGCCTCGCTGCGGACCGGTCTGTCGGCGAGCCTCCCCGACTGCCGAGGCTTTGAACAAGTCTCGCCAGAGGAAAAGGGCGGTTTCGAAGCGCCGCTGAATGGAGCCTTCGAATTCACGGCGCAAGCGGCAAGCAACGGCAAGGCTGTGTCATTCATGAGCGTCGGATCGATCGTGCCGTCGCCGGGCAGCGGGATCCCGGACACCTTTGTCTCGTCACGCACCTCTGGATGGCAGACAGCGAGCGTAACGCCCCCGACACCAGAAGCCCCCCCGACGACAATCACCGAATACGGCTACGGCTATAACTTCTCAGAAGACCTCTCCAACCTGGTGCTGAAGGTGCCGTTTCAGTCGCTGGCTCCCGAATCCGAAAGAGCGACACCGGGTGCCTACAACCTGTTCCTGCGGCATGCCAACGGGAGCTATGCGCTGGTCACGGCCGCGAGCCCCGCGACTCCACCGAAAGTCCCCTGCCTGCTTTGCTTCGAGGAAGAAGATATCTCCGCATTCATGGGCGCGAACGCGGGAACCCCTGAAGTTGGAGCCTTCACGCACATTCTCTTCGAGGTCAACGAAAGGCTATTGACCACCCCGCTTGTGCCGAGTGAACAGTTCGTGCCGAACCTGTACGAAAGCAACATGGAAGAGCCGAGCAGCGAACGCGTCCACCCGGTGGGAGTGCTCCCTGACGGGACCGTGACGGCGGGGGGGTCGGTCGCCGGTGCCGGGATGAGCTACGAATATTCGAGCGTGCTCAACACTGTGCCTGGTGCGGCGTCCGTCGCAAGAGCGATATCCAACGACGGATCGCACGTGCTTTTCCAGACGGCTGCAGATGGTGGAGCACCTGACCCAGAACAGGCGGGTTTCACCGAGCTCTACGACCGGATCAACGGATCCTCGACAATCGAGATATCGGCGCCTGCCGCTGGGGCCGCGCCCACCAACCCGGCTCCCGGGCCGGCCAGTTATTGGACCGCGTCCGTCGATGGGCGGGACGTGTTCTTCACAAGCCCCGCGGAGCTGACCAGCGCATCGAAGACGGGACCTGCCAATGAAGGCAACGATCTTTACATGTACGACGTCGAACACCATGACCTGACAGACCTCACTGTCGACACGAGCGATACGGCGGGGGCGGCGGTCATGGGAGTCGTCGGTGCATCTGAAGACGGCTCTTATGTGTACTTCGTCGCGGGTGGCCAGCTAGAAGCTGGGCACGGGGTGGTTGGCGAACCCAACCTCTATGTTTGGCACGAAGGCGTGACGCACTTCATCGCAACGCTGAACCCCAGCGACGCGTCGCTCTGGACGGCGACGGCAACCGAAGCGAGCGGCTACGTGACGCCCGACGGTCATCACCTGGCGTTCGCCTCTGTGAACCAGATCACGAGCTATGACAATCGCGATCAGAACGAACCGGCTCGCCGGGACCGCGAGGTCTACGAGTACGACGCCACAACTCCAAGCCTCGCATGCGCCTCTTGCAACTCCTCGGGCGCTCGGCCAGTGGCGGAAGCCTCGATCAAGGTCATCAGCACGCCCTTCTACCACCCGAGGATCCTTAGCGACGACGGTTCACGCCTGTTCTTCACAACAGGCGAACCACTTGAAGGCGCATCGAACGGCGGCCTATACGAGTACTCAGGTGGCGCTGAGCACCTGATCGCGCCAAGGGGGGCGTACTTCCTTGATGCGAGCGCCAGTGGTGACGATGTCTTCTTTGCCACCCGCGAATCACTCGTTCCGGGAGATGAAGACAAACTGACCGACGTCTATGACGCGCGCGTTGACGGTGGCACAGCGCCTCAGCAGATGCCCTCTGAATGCGAAGGGAGCGACTGCCGGGGCCAAAGTTCCGCCGCCCCAGCCGCAACCAGCCCCAGCTCGAGCACGTTCTTCGGCTCGGGAAACCTTGCCCCTCCTGCTCCCGTGATCACCCAGATCAAGCCTCCGACACGGGCTCAGCTGCTCGCCAAGTCCCTTAAGGCATGTAAGAAGCTGAAGACCAAGAAGAAGCAGCAACGGTGTGCGGCGGCGGCAAGAAAGCGCTATGCGCCCAAAGGCAAAAAGGCGATACGTCACACCGTACGCAGCTCACGGATAGGACGTTAGGAGAAATGGTCATGGCTCTCGTTATCCGGTGGTCCTCATCGCCTGCGGCGCGTCGCAGGCTGACGGGCATCTTGGCGGCAAGCGCGCTGCTCGCGGGTCTGGTTCTCAGCAGCGCCTCTAGCGCAGCCGTTTCGGCACCGCATTGGGCGATCATCGCCACTCCAGCCCCGACCCATTTCAAGCCCGGGGAAACAATGGACTTCTACCAGATAGTGATAAAGAATGACGGTACCGCAGCATCGGCTCCCGGAGGCAAACTGAGCGTTGCCGTACCCGCTGGTCTTACCGCCATAGGGATAGAAGCCAACCTCGGCGGGAGCACGCTGGCGTGCGATCTCACCACGCTCTCGTGTGTACTCCCTCCAGGGATCGAAGGCAATGGCTTGCACGAGATCGTGGAAGCCCTTGTGCAGGTGTCGGTGACGGCACCGCCCGGCAAAGTCACCAGCATCGTGACTGTCTCCGGCGGGGGCGCTCCTAGCGCGTCACTGAGCGTCCCCACAACCGTCACTGAATCGCTGTCCCCTGTCCCGTTCGGTGCTTCCTATTTTGCAGCACAAGCGACGGGGCTGGCCGGCGAAGCCGATACACAAGCCGGTTCGCACCCCTTCGCGCTGTCCACTAGCTTTGCGTTCAATGTCGAATCCGTCGAAAGTCGTCCTGGATCGTTTCGGACATTCCCCAACGCAGCCGTCAAGGACATACACGTTGAGCTGCCGCCGGGTCTGACGGGCAACCCACTTGCTGTCCCACGCTGTACCCAGCAAGAATTTCAGCTCGGCTACGGGTATCACGCTTGCCCTGCGGATTCGCAAGTTGGATTTGTCTATCTCTACTTCTACGGTCGACTCTCCTTCCAGGAACTCCCTGTCTTCAACATCGAACCTCCCCCGGGCCAGCCGGCGGAGCTCGGGTTCACATATGCCGGCGTTGTGCACGTCCCGCTGTTCTTCCACGTGCGCACCGAAGGCGACTATGGGGTCACGGCAGACTCGACCGAAATCAATGACTCGAACCCTCTACGCGGCGGGATACTCACCCTCTGGGGGGTGCCCGCAGACCCTCGTCACGATGGACTGCGTCGCGGGTCGAACGAATGCAACGAAGAAGGATGCCCAAGCAGGGCCCCGGCCAAGCCGTTCCTGACGCTGCCCACGAGCTGTCAGGCGGCTCCGCTCAGCTTCACATTCGCGAGCGATTCATGGCAGGGAAGTGCAGCCGAACCTCTATCTGCAACGATCCCGGGAACGACGGGATGCGGCGCACTTTCCATCGACCCGCAGGTCTCGGTCGCCCCTGACACCACTCAGGCGGCTGCACCCAGCGGCTATTCCGTCAACGTGAAGGTTCCCCAGAACGAAGAACCTGGCAGCTTGGCCACCCCCCATGTGCGGAGAATCGCAGTGACGCTGCCGGCCGGCACTGTTGTCTCGCCATCGGCGGCCAATGGCCTCGCGGCTTGTCCCGAAACGGGCGAAGAAGGGGTGAATCTTCATGTGCGAGCCCCTGCGAAATGCCCAGCGGCCTCCAAGATAGGGATGGTCGAAGTGGTCACACCGGTCTTGGAAGCGCCGCTTAAAGGCTCCGTCTACCTCGCCCAGCAGGGCAACGGCGGTCCACAACAGGGGTCGAATCCATTCGGATCACTGATGGCGGCCTACGTGGTTGTGGAAGGGAGCGGAGTCATCGTCAAGCAGGCCGGGGAAGTCTCTGCCAACCCGGTCACGGGACAGCTCACAACGACCTTCAGTGATATCCCGCAGCTCCCCTTCAGTGAGCTCAAGGTGCACCTCTTCGGCGGTCCCGGCGCGGCACTGTCAAATCCAGCCAGCTGTGGCAGGGCGACGACGGTCTCGCAGCTCACACCATGGACTGGCGCCAGCCCCACGGTAGGCGCGAGCTCATTTACTACCTCAGGCTGTACATCGACCTTTGCTCCGTCCTTGACCGCCGGGACGACTAGCAACCAGGCTGGTGCCTTCAGCCCCTTCGTTCTGACCTTCGGCCGCAATGATGGCGAAGAGGAACTCGCCACGATCAGCCAGACACTGCCGGCTGGAGTGCTCGGCAGGCTCGCTGGCGTCGCGCGGTGCTCGGACGCCGAATTGGCCCAGCTGGCTTGTACTTCTGCCTCACATATCGGCTCGGTCACGCTGGGCGTTGGTGCTGGACCCAACCCCTACTACGTACACGGATCCGTCTACCTCACGAACTCCTACCGTGGAGCGCCCTTCGGGGAGGCTGTGGTCGTGCCGGCGATCGCCGGTCCGTTCAATCTCGGGACGGTCGTCGTACGTGGGGCCATCGCAGTCGATCCGCACACAGCCCGCGTGAGCGTCGTGTCGGATAACTTCCCAACGATCCTACAGGGCATCCCCGTCCAGTTGAGAACGGCCAACGTGACTCTGGATCGGGAAGGATTCATGTTCAACCCGACTAACTGCTCGGAAGAGGCGACCAACGGCACGATCACCGGCGTCCGGGGTACCAGTGCCGAAGTCTCTTCACGTTTCCAGGCGGCGAACTGCGCGAGGCTCCCCTTCAAGCCGAAGTTCACGGTCTCGACGCAGGGCAAGACGAGCAAAGCGAACGGTGCGAGTCTGCATGTGAAGCTCACTGCACCACATGAGGGTCCACAGGGGAGTGGTGGGTCTAGCAGCGGTGGTTCGGGGGGGACTGGGTCAGGGTCCGGAGGGGCAGAGGAAACAAATATCGCTCGAGTGAAGGTAGACCTTCCAAAGATCTTGCCGTCGAGGCTTACGACATTGCAAAAGGCGTGTACGTCAGCAACGTTTGATGCCAATCCAGCTAATTGCCCTGCGGCGTCGATAGTGGGGAGTGCTGTGGCTCATACGCCACTGTTGGCTAGTGCCGTGAGTGGTCCGGCATATTTCGTGTCGCATGGCAACGAAGCATTTCCACAGCTTGTGGTAGTCCTACAAGGTGAAGGTATAACTGTGGATCTAGTAGGAGATACATTTATTTCAAAAGGTGGTATTACGTCATCGACATTTGCTCATGTGCCTGATGTGCCAGTATCTTCATTTGAACTAACGCTGCCGCAAGGCAAATACTCGGCGTTGACAGCAAATGCTGATCTTTGTAAGAACTCAAAGAAGTTGAAGATGCCCACGGAATTCGTGGGACAGAACGGTGCAAGGATCAACCAGACGATAAAGATCTCCGTTACGGGCTGCCCGAAGGCCAAGAGGGTAAAGAAGAAGACCAAGCGTAGAGCGAAGAAGCGAAAGAAGAAGTGAGAACTAATAAAATTTCTTCTAATATGGCGCGGCGGATGAAGCGCCGTGGTAACTGCCCGCCCGGCGTAGGCGTCCATGGAGCCCTCGCTGAGGGCTTTGAGCGAGGGCTGTGCCCGAGTCGGGTTACGGGGGACGCTGGAGCTGGTAAGGGCCTAGAGGCTGGATGCCGGTATCTAGATGTTTCTACAAAATACCTAACCTCTGGTTAGGTATGGAATTTCATAATAGAAGGTCACAAGGAGAGGGAGGGGTGGAATGGTGAGGAGAGGTGTTTCTGGCCTGGTTGCTTCCCTGAGCTTTTTGAGTGTGATGGGGGTGCTGGCGGTGGGGGCTGCGGCGGCGGTTGCTGCGGAGGGTTGGAGTGGGGGCGTTTGAGCAGCTGTGCTGGGGACTGTCTGATTTTCGGTGGATCTGGCTTGGTCTGACCGAAGGGGATGACCATGACGGAGCTAGTCGATTCGACCGATCAGGACGAGATGATCGGGTCTATGACTACAGATATCGTTGATCAGAAGGAGCTTGCTGAGCAGCTCTTGGAGCAGGCGAAGGAGCAGAACATCGAGCTGGTCGGCCCTGATGGGCTGTTGGGCCAGTTGACCAAGAACGTGCTCGAGACGGCGCTGGACGCGGAGATGAGCGAGCACCTCGGCTATGAGAAGCATGACCCGGCAGGACGCAACAGCGGGAACAGCCGCAACGGGACGCGCGCCAAGACGGTGCTGACGGAGATCGGCCCGGTCGAGATCGAGGTGCCGCGGGACACCGAGTCGACGTTCGAGCCGCAGATCGTCCGCAAGCGCCAGCGGCGGCTCACGGGGGTCGATGAGATCGTCCTGTCGCTGACTGCGCGTGGGTTGACGACGGGGGAGATCGCGGCGCACTTCCAGGAGGTGTATGGCGCCCAGGTCTCCAAGGACACGGTCAGCCGGATCACCGAGAAGGTCACCGGCGAGATGACCGAGTGGCTGAACCGGCCGCTGGAGAAGGTCTACCCGGTGATCTTCATCGATGCGATGGTCGTCAAGGTCCGTGACGGGCAGGTCGCCAACAAGCCGGTGTATGTCGTGATCGGCGTGACCGTGGACGGCGAGCGGGACATCCTCGGGCTCTGGGCCGGCGACGGCGGTGAGGGCGCGAAGTTCTGGCTGAGCGTGTTCACCGAGATCAAGAACCGCGGCGTGCAGGATGTCTGCATCGCTGTCTGCGACGGGCTGAAGGGCCTGCCGGAGGCGATCACGGCGACCTGGGAGCTCGCGACTGTCCAGGCGTGTGTGATCCATCTTGATCCGCAACACCTTCCGGTTCGCTTCCCGCAAGTACTGGGACGAGATGAGCCGGGACCTCAGACCCGTCTATACGGCACCCTCAGAGGCAGTCGCCAGGGAGCGCTTCGCGGAGTTCGACGCCAAGTGGGGCAAGCAGTATCCAGCGATCAGCAAGCTCTGGGAGAACGCCTGGAGCGAGTTCATACCGTTCCTGGACTACGACGTCGAGATCCGACGCGTGATCTGCTCAACAAACGCGATCGAGTCGCTCAACGCCCGCTACCGACGCGCGGTCAGAGCCCGAGGGCACTTCCCCAACGACACGGCCGCGCTGAAGTGCCTCTACCTCGTGACCAGAGCCCTCGACCCCACCGGGCGAGGCAGAGCACGCTGGGCGATGAGATGGAAGCCCGCACTGAACGCGTTCGCGATAGCGTTCGAAGGAAGAATCAAATAAACCAACCAAGCACATCCACCGTTAATCTGACACTCCCGGGTTGCGGGATCGTCCGGTGCGGGGCGGAGGCTGCGGTGAAAACGACGATGGAGGTCGTGATGCCGGGACAGCTCGCGCTTCAAACGGGCGAGGTGTTGGTCGCGGCGGCGGTGTGGGAGACGTTGCCGCCGGAGCGCCAGCGCGAAGTGACGATCCAGCTAGCCAGGCTTTTGGCGCGACTGGTGGAGGACGAGCGTGATGAGTGAGCACGGGAAGATCACTGAGGCTCACCGTCGCCGGCGCGCGGTGGTGTATGTGCGCCAGTCGACGCTGCACCAGGTCGAGCGCAACGTGGAGTCCGCGGCGCGGCAGTATGCGTTGCGGGAGCGCGCGGTCGAGCTCGGCTGGCCACTGGAGTCGGTCGTGGTCGTCGATGAGGACACCGGCCGCTCCGGCAGCTCGACTGTGGGCCGGATCGGTTTCAAGGAGATGGTCGCGGAGGTCGGGCTTGGTCACGTAGGGTTGGTGCTCGCGCTCGAGGTCTCCCGTTTCGCGCGGTCCTCAGCTGACTGGCACCAGCTGCTGGACCTGTGCGCGCTGACCGGCACACTGATCGCTGACACCGATGGGGTGTATTCACCGGCGGACTTCAACGACCGGTTGCTGCTCGGGCTGAAGGGCACCATGAGCGAGGCCGAGCTGCACTTGATCCGTGCGCGGCTGGATGGCGGGCTGCGCAACAAGGCAGAGCGTGGCGAGCTGCGCCTGGCGCTGCCGGTCGGGCTGGATCGCGACGAAGACGACCTGATCGTGCTGTGTCCTGATGAGCAGGTCCGTCACGCGATCGAGCGTGTCTTTTTGTTGTGGCGCAGGGTCGGCTCCGCGCGCCAGGTTGTCATGGAGCTGGTCGCCGAGGATCAGCTGTTGCCGCGCCGCACCGTCGGTCAGAAGCGCATCCGGTGGGCGCGAGCGAGCTATGGCGCGGTGCACCATTTTCTCACCAACCCAGCGTATGCCGGCGCGTTCGTGTTCGGGCGAAAGCGCCGGCAGAAGCGCGTGAGCGAGGACGGGCGGGTGCATGTCCGCGATGTCGAGGTGCCCTTTCAGGAATGGTCCGTCTGCCTGCCAGAGCACCATCCAGGGTATGTGTCCTGGGGCGAATACCAGCAGACCCGCCAGCGGCTGCGAGCGAACGTGAGACCCCGAGGCGAAGGAGGCGGCGCCGCGCGCGAGGGTTCAGCGCTCTTGCAGGGCCTCGTGCGCTGCGGGCGCTGCGGACGACGGATGCAGGTCGCGTATGCCGGCACTGGCGGCAACGTGCGCCGCTATGCCTGTGTTCGTGGCCACCTGCTGCACAACACCCCCAAAAGCTGCCAGTCACTCGGCGGTGGGAGACTCGAGAAGGCCGTCATCGACGCGTTCCTCGAGTCAGTCACCCCCGCGGGCCTGGCCGCGACCGCGGGCGCGATCCGGGAGCTCGAGGACCAGCACGAGCAGCTGGTCGCTGGTCAGCGCCTCGCGCTTGAGCGAGCGCAGTATGAGGCGCAGCGCGCAGACCGTCAGTTCGACGCCTGCGAGCCCGAGAACCGGCTCGTCGCGCGAACACTCGAGCGCAAGCTCGAGGAAGCGCTCGCTGCCGTTGAGCGCGAGCGCGGAAAGCTGGCCGCGCTCGAGCAAGCACGCCCGGAGCCACTCACCGACGCCGAGCGCGACGCGCTGTCTGGCTTGGCGCGCGATTTGCCGTGCCTGTGGAACGCAAAGAGCACCACCGATCGAGACCGCAAGCAGCTGCTGCGCGCGGTGATCAGCGAGATCGTCGTCACCGTTCACGCCGAGCAACGACAAGCGATAGTCGAAATCGCCTGGGAGGGCGGCGCGAAGGTCGAACTGAGCATAAGGTTAAACGCACGCGGCCCGGACCGTTATCGCCTGGGCGAGGACACAATCGAGCTGATCCGTCGTCTCGCCGAGCATCACCCCGATCGACAGATCGCACAGATTCTCTCCCGCCAGGGACGCAAGACAGGGACCGGCCTGCCGTTCACCGAAACAAGAGTGAAAGCCGCACGTCAGCGCGCCGGCATTCCCGCGGCTCCGCCCCCCGACCCCGATAGTGAACTTCTCACCATTCAGCAGGCCGCCAGCGAGCTGAATGTCTCGACATTCACCATCCGTCGCTGGCTGCGTGACGGGCTGCTCCCGGGTGAGCAAACGACCCCCGGTGCGCCCTGGCGGATCCGTCTCAACGCCGAGACACGCGCACGCTTCGTGCCCGACGTGGCCGACGGGTTCGTGCCGCTCGCCGAGGCCGCAAAACTGCTCGGCTGCGCACGCCAGACCGTGTTGCATAAGGTCCAACGCGGTGAGCTGCGCGCGATCCACGTGACCAACGGCCGGAGAAAGGGCCTAAGAATCGAGGTCTCAGACGCGCGACTGGACCAACTAGTCAACGAGTGACAGCGGAGGTGCAGTATGAAACAAGATCGGGCGGCCCGATGAGCAGCACGTTGGCTTTCTCGGCGACGAAACGCGTGCTCGCGAGCTCTTCGATCAGCCGGCGGTCCAGCGTCGGCTGGGCGTCGAAGTCGAATTCCTCGAGCGTCTTCTGCGATGGGAGACTAGCGAGCCGCAGACGGCTTGCTAGTGCTCTCTGCTCGCCGGCTTTGACCTCGATGTCGAGCAGCTCGGCGAGGAACTGCGTGTAGCTCGGCTTGCTCTTCTGGGCGGTGTCGAGATGACCGGCGAGCGCCTCGGCGCTGGCGGTCATCTTTAGCTGACTCATGTGCCCGCGCAGCTGTTGGTAGAGAGTGTCGTTCTCGCTCATCGCGCCACCTGCGCGAGCTGGGCGTAGCGCTCCAGGTCGATGACCACGGCCGCGGGCTCCTCGCCGTGCAGCCCGGCCGCGGCCGCCAGCGCCTGCTCTCCAGGTGGCCGGTTCTGCTTCCTCCGGCAGGGCCTCGCTGTCGTGAACGCATCGAGCACCGCAGTCTGGAGCTGGCGGGCGTGCTCGTCGCTCTGGCAGACCTGTCCGGCACCCGCCGCGGCACGCCTGTGGCGAGCCACGCGCCTGCCCGCCGCCGAGATGATCTCCAGGTGCAGGTCGCCCAGGCGTGCCCGGACCGTCACGGTCTGCCCGACCATGCCGGGCGGCACGCTGTAGCGGTTGCCCTCGAAGGCGACCAGCGCCGTGCGCGAAACGACACGCCCGACCTCAAGCACCGCCGGGAACGCGACGGCGGGCAACGCGAGCAGGGGCTCCTGGGCGGCCAGATCGGCGATCGTCCCGTCCCGGCGCTTGCGCCGGTCAGAGACTGTGGTCGCCCAACGGTCCAGATCGGCCTGTGCCTGTCCAAGGCTCGAGACCGGCGCGGTGCGCCACCACGAACGTGCGATGTATTTCACCGCCGCCTCCACGACACCCTTGCGCTGAGGGCGCCGGGGCGGACAGACCCAGACCTGGACCCCGTAGTGCTTGGCCAGCTGCGCGAACTGGCCGGTAATCCGGTCGCTCCCGGGCGTCACGACCGTGGCCATCCTGTCCGTCCGCCACGCCCGCGTCGTGCCGCCGAGACGGCGCAGCACCCCGTCGATCGCCTCCGCCAGATGCGGGAAGCTCTCGCCCTCGCAGATCACCGCGCGGCACCTACCAGAGAACGCGAGCACGCCGACCAGGACATGAGCGGGCTCACCCCACGGCGTCTGCGTCAGCTCCAGCCAGTCCCACTGGATCTCCTCGCCGGGCTCGTGCACGATCACCGTCGTGACACCGTGCCCACCCGTGCGGCACGCCTCACAACGCGGGCGCAGGCCGAGCCTGCGCAGCTCCCGCACAAACGTCACATAGGAGCGGTTGAACCCCAGCTCGGCGACCTCCCGGAAGAGCACGGTCCCGTCGACGTGAGCGTCCTCGCCGAAGCGCGCGGTCAGGTAGTCGCGGAACGGCTCAACGCAGCTCTCGCCCGGCTCCCGCGAGGGTCTCGGCCCGGCCAGATACTTGCGGATCGTCTTGCGATCCCGGCCCGTGTGACGAGCGATCGCCGAGACCGACCAGCCCCGGCGAGCAAGCGCATGAATCTCCACATCGTCCTCCTCAGTCAACATCCCCAACGGCTCCCTTCAGTGGCAATGGCGTCGAACACCACGACCCTGGAGGGAGCCCCTGACAGAACAGCGCCGGCGACAGCGCACTGCGCCTCGCCTACGGCTCGGCTCCGCGCACTGCCGCCGCTACCCCGTCAAGGGTGGGGAATTTCCATGATCAGATCTGAGGAGAATCACGTGATCGCCGACACCTCCCAGATGTCCCTCGCGGCAGTCCGTGGCCGCCCCGGCCTCAACAACCACGAACTCTCACAGATCATTGGCCTGTCCGATCGCAGCCAGATCTCGCGGCTGATGCAACGCCTCCAGACCCACGGTCTTGTGGTCAACTCGCAGGCTCACACCAACCGTCACACCAAGGCCTGGCGCCTGACGATGGCCGGCGAAGCCGCACTCGACGCCCACCGCGGTGCCAGGCACCTGATCAGAGTGCAGCGCAAGGCGGCCAAAGGCGCCAAGCGTGCCACCCCTCGCCGCGCCACCAGCCGCCGCGCCATCCCTCGCCCCGGCCCACGCCGCCACACCAACGACCGGCCCGCAGCGCTCGCCGCCCCCGCGACCACCACCTTCCACATGACCCCCCTCACCCACCAGGTCCTCTCGGCCATCGCGAGTCTCAGCGCGGGGGAGACCTACCCCAGCAACCGCCAGATCGCGCTGGCCGCCGATGGCAGGGACGAGGGCCACATCTCAAAGCTACTCCGTCACCTCGAGCACCACGGTCTGGTCCAGAACAGCGGTCCCGCCACCGCCGGCGCTCCCAAAGCCTGGCGCCTGACCTCCGGCGGCGAGCACCTCTTGTCGGAATCGCCTGTACCAACAAAATAGGCAGCGACGCCCTAAATGCGATTTTATTGGCACAGTGCCCAAGCGTCAGCATGCATATCCACCGACGGTCCACGAGGCGGCCGAGCTACTTGGCGCCACGATCAGGGACGCTCGACTAGCCCGCCGCTGGACCGTACGAGAACTTGCCCCGCGCGCCGGCGTCAGTCCCGCCACCCTGCAAAAGGTAGAACGAGGTAACCCCAGCGTCTCCTTGGCAACGGCCTTTGACGTCGCCCACACTCGTTGGAGTACCGCTCTTCTACACCGACGGCTCACGCCTTGCCGACGAGGCCGCACGCCTGCGACACCCGACCCTCCTGCCACGCGCGGTGCGTCACCCCAGGCGAGAGCTGGACAATGACTTCTGAACCCTCAGGCGAAGCATTCGTCTGGATCTGGCTGCCCGGCGCTTCCGAGCCGGTAGTAGCAGCACGTATCGAGGAGGCGGGCGGCGAAGCGACGTTCGTCTACGGCCAGAGCTACCTCCGGCGCTCCAACGCGATCTCCCTCTTCACGCCTCAGCTTCCGCTCGTCGAAGAGAGAATCAGACCCCCGCACGATCTCGATGCACCCGGCTGCATCAGCGTTGACGATGCTCGAGCTCAACGAGCTCGCGGCCAAACATGCGAGTTACGCGAACCTGGCCCAAGTCATCAGGTCGACCTTCATCGATCCCGGCTGAGAAGTACGTGACGAAGTCGCCGGCTGCGTAGCGCGGGCCCACATCTACCAGCTCAGCAAGAAGCAGGCGACCGCCATCGTCGACCATCAGATCGACGTCATCCGACACTCCTGGGACGAGGTCTGCGATCAGGGGCAGCTAACGCTGGCCACCCGCAACGACTTTTGGAAACGCCAGTTCCTCAACCATCATGCACTCGAGGCCTACAGACGCTAACCGGCCGCCGGTGGATTGAGGCTACACTCGACGCATGTCAGCGTTAGATGACGATCCGCTAGCGCGGGCCATCGACCAGGCTCCCCAGGACGACGAGCCTCTCAGCGCCGAGGACTACAAGGCGATCGCCGAAGGCGAAGCCGATTACACCGCTGCGCGTCGCCTCACCCCGCTGCACCAGCTCGAGCGCGAGCTCGAAGAGGACTCACCCTAAAAGGCTTTCAAATGCCCCATTCATTCTCAGATCTGCGCGTAGATCCGCTGTCCAGAGCCCATCTATGGCCTCTGTCGCGAGCTCGGTCGGACGCGCCTCTGCTCGAACATTCGTCCCGAGAGAGTATTCCGCCGGGACCATGCTGTACCATCCGCCACAAGCTTTTTCGCGCTGCTAGCGTTTCCCGCCGATCCGTCGGCTCTGAACGGAGGCCCCGCCCATGTCCCGAACCAAGTTCATCGTCTCGGTCCTGCTGGCCGCCTTTGCACTGAGCGCCATCGTGCTCACGCCCGCCCTGGCGGAACCCAAAAAATGCGGCGCGGGCTCCACCCACTGGGACTTTTGTTACAACAACAACGAAGAAATCAGCAAACAGGCAGTCGAAGGCTCGGGCGGCAAAGCAATTCTCGCCTCCACCGTCGGCGGCGAAGCAAAGTTTGAATGTGAAACCACCACACTCGTGGCGGAACTGAAATCGTCAGGAAAAGGCGGAGGGACCCTTACCCTGCATAAATGTAAAGAGACGAAACCCGAACACTGCAAGCTGACGGCGGCAGAGGAAAAAGAAATCGAACTCCCCTTTGCCGTGTCACTCAGTGAATTCAAAAAAGAAATCCCCCCGGAAGCGACGTTTGCCGGCACGGGCGGTGCCGAAGAAATTTACAACCTAGAAATAGAACACGAAAGCAACGAATGTACCATCCCTGCAGGAAAATACAAAATAACGGGTAAACAGGGGACAGAACTTCCAAAAGCCGAAGAATCCGTGACCGAACACGAAATTGTCGCCAAAAAACTCCTCAGCAACCTGAAAATCGGCGGCAACGAAGCCTCGTTGAGCGCCACGGACAAAGTCAAAATGTCCTCCTCCCACGGTGGTTCGTTCGCTTGGTACGTCGGCTTGGGCAATTGACTTTCGCCGTATTCCATAACATCTAAATATACGGACCGGGTCTACCGCCCAAGCCTTACTGGCCGCGCGACAATCACCCGCGAAAGGGTAGACTCGACCCAGTGGGGATCTGGAGAGACGTACTCAGCGCGCTCTGGCGACCGGCTAGCCGGATCCGGAGGAACATACCTACCGCGCTACCTCTTCGTCCGACGCTCTTCACGAGGCTGATACTTGCCTTCACGGTCGTACCTCTAATCACGGCGACTCCATCTCTGCCCCGCGCTAATGGGTGTCCCAACGAATCGATCCGCTCCGGCGAGGTATCCGCTCTTACGCTGCCGGATTGCCGCGCCTACGAGCAGGTCTCGCCCGTACCTAAGAACCTGACCGACGCCGCCGGCGAACCCGGCATCGTGCAAGCATCGCCTTCTGGCCCGGGCATCGCCTTTTTCGCCGTCGCACCTCTCCCTGGTTCGCCCGGCTCTGCCGCACAGGCCCCAACCTACCTCTCCGTAGCTTCACCGGATCGCCACGGTTGGCTCACCCAGGGACTCTTGCCCGCAGCCGCCCCCGGCTCGGAAGAGCAGATCATTGGCCTGACCGAAGACCTCGCGAACACAATTCTCTTTGCTGAACAACCGACTCTTGCGCCCGGCGCCCAGCCCGCCGCGCGCAATGCCTACGTCGAGGACAACGCAACTGCCTCCTATCAGCTGCTCGCTGCGAACATTGGCGTTGAAAAGCTCGCCTTTGCGGACGCGACCCCCGGTGCAAGCCGCATCCTCTTCGAAACAACCGCCGATCTATCGACCACAAATGTGGCCCCGGCGCCCGGTGTCACCAACCTCTACGAATGGAACGAAGCCAAGCCGCTTGGCCAACGAGTCACCCTGGCCGGCGTGCTGCCTGATAACAAGGCGCCCCTAGGCGGATCGGTTGCCGGCCCCGGTGGCCCCGCCACCGCGCCGCGCCAACCAGGCGGATCGACGAGCGAATTCTATACGCAAGCTACGATCTCTGAAAATGGCGCCCGCGTCTTCTTCACCGATCTCGAAACCGGCATCATCTACATCCGCGAACCCGAAGCCGAACGGACGGTCCAGGTTTCGGCCGGGACCACGCCCGCGTACTGGCTCGCGGCAACCCCGACCGGCTCGTTTGTCTTCTACACCCAAGCCGAAGACCTCTACAGGTACAACTCCGCCGCCCAACAAAGAGAACCGATCACCAGCGGACCGGCGAGCGTACAGGGAACCCTCGGTACCTCCGATGACGGCAGGTACCTCTACTTCGTAGCTACCGCCAAGCTCGCCAGCAACAGAAACGGAAACGGAGAAGAAGCGGAAGCCGGCGCCGACAACCTCTACGAGTGGCACGAAGAACCAGCAAGCCATGCGGTAGCTACGACGTTTATTGCACGCCTACTGGGTCCGAATCCCGAATCACATCAAGATGAACCTGACTGGCGCGATTACGACAGGGGCCCAGCCGAAAGCAGCGGGCCCTCTGGAGGCGAGAAGAGGCTCACGCCTAACTCCCGACGGCAACGCACTCCTGTTCAGCTCAGTCTCACAGCTCACCGGCTATGACGACGACGAACAGACTGAGCTCTACCTATACGACGCGGGAACCGCCCACACCTCATGTATCTCCTGCAACCCAACCGCAAGCCCTGCCTCTAGCGGTGCGCGTCTCACCGCTGTCAGCCATGACCTGACCGCTTCTCCCGCTGCCCGCAACGCCTTTCTCACCCACAACCTCTCCGATGACGGCAACCGCGTCTTCTTCCAGACCGAAGAATCCCTCCTGCCTGCAGATACGAACAAACAGCTCGACGTCTACGAGTGGGAGCGGCCGCGAGAAGAAACGGAATCCCACGAAGCGCAAGCCACCGATCCCTGTGAACGGGCCAGCTCCAACTTCAGCGCAAACAACGACGGCTGCCTCTACCTGATCTCCACCGGCCAGAGCGAACAGCCGTCCTACTTCGGCGACGCCGACGCCGACGGCCACGACGTTTTCTTCTTCACCCGCCAGTCGCTCGTATCTCAAGACGACGATCTCAACGTCGACCTCTACGATGCCCGCGTCGATGGCGGCATCGCCGCCCAGAATCTGCCCCCGGCCACAACGCCTTGCTCCGAAGAAACCACATGTCGCCCGGCGCCGTCACTCCCGCCGGCGTCCCTAACCGCCCCGCCGATCGCGACCACGCTCCCCGGCGGCGCCAACCTCCCTCCGCCCGTACCCAAACACAACCCCCAGCCCCTAACCCGAGCCCAAAAGCTCACCAAGGCCCTCCACGCCTGTCGCTCCAAGCGCACCAAACGCTCCCGTACCTACTGCCGAAGCCGCGCCCAGAAGCGATATGGCAGGACGCGTTCTAGCCCGCGCCACGGCAAGCTGGCGAAACGATGAGGACTACAGCAGGTCCAGAGACTTCGCTCCGACCAAGAAGACCGCGCAGCGGTCTGGTCGGAGCGAAGCTCTGTGACCTGCGTAACACCATGCTCCCGCTGCTCCTAACCACGCTCGCCTTCGCCGTGCCCGCCTCGGCCGCCGAATTCGGCATAGAACGCTTCACCAGTTCCATCCCAAGCAACGCGCAAGATATGTCTGCCACCCAGGCCGGCTCACATCCGTATGCCTTGACGACGACCATCATGTTCAACCACGAAGTAACCGCAGAAAAAGAAAGCTTCAGGGAAAACTCGGGCGAAGAAGAAATCCCCCTGGGCGAACCGGATGTATTCACTCACATATACGGCAATCCCAAGCATCTCGAGCTGAACCTGCCCGCCGGTCTGATCGTCAACCCCGCCGCCACGAGCATCAAGTGCACCGAGGCTCAGCTCGAGACGAACCCCAGCGCCGGCGGCTCCTGCCCGACCGCCTCCGCGATCGGCACGCTCACGCTCTACATCAACGGCCTCGGCGCGAAAATCAAAGCCGCGGTCTACAACCTCGCACCTCCACCTGGCGTGCCCGCCGAGTCGGGGTCGACCCCGGTGAAGTTGGCCTAATCCTCCACCTCGTCGGCCGGATCCGCACCCACGGCGACTACGGCTTCTCCGCCGAGGTCTCAGATATCGCCCAGACCGCCTCGATCTACGGCCTCCAGCTGACCCTGTGGGGCGATCCCTCTGCTCCGGGACACGACGCCCAACGAGGTACCTGCGCTGCCAGCGGGCCCGTCGCCAAAACGATCGAAGAAGAAGAGTTCAGGGAAACCGAAGGCCGCACCAGGGGCCAAGGTTTCAGGCAATATCGCTACAGCTGCCCGGTAGCTGCCACAGCCATCCCGCTGCTGAGCATGCCCGCTGCCTGCACCGGCGAATCGCTCATCACCACGGTCAGCGTCAACTCCTGGCAGGACCCCGAGGCCCTCGAACCGGCCCCTGCCGTCTCCCCGCCGCTCACGGGCTGCGAAAAGTTGGATTTCCAACCCTCGTTGACCCTACAGCCCGTACCCGCGGGGCCCGCGCCACAACCTATTGCCGCCGAATCCCCGACCGGCCTCAACCTCGACCTGAAGATCCCTCACGAAGAAACCACCGAAGGGCTCGCCGCGGCGGACCTGAAGCAGCTGACCCTAACCCTGCCTCTCGGCATGGCGATCTCGCCGTCGGCGGCAAATGAACTGGCGGCCTGTGCTCCCAGCCAGTCCGAATCTTGCCCTGAAGCCTCGAAGCTCGGCCTTGCCGAATTGGCTACGCCGCTGCTGCAAACACCGCTAAAGGGTGCCGTATACCTGGCCCAACCGGGAGCGCTGGATGGTTCGCTGATCGGCCTGTATCTCATCCTCGAAGGCAGCGGCGTTAGCCTCCAGCTCGCGGGTAAGGCCACGCTGGACCCCGATACCGGCCAGGTCACGCTCACCTTCGACGACCTACCGCAGTTCCCGCTCGGCGAGCTCAGCCTGAACCTGTTCGCCGGCCCGCGGGCGTTGCTGCTGACGCCGCCGAGCTGCGGTAGCTACGGAACGGTTGCATCGCTTCTAGCTTGGAGCTCGGAGACCCCTGTCTCATCGGACTCGAGCTTTGAAATAGGTACTGGTCCCAACGGCAGCTCCTGTACCTACACCCGGCAGGCGCTCCCGTTTTCCCCGTCCTTCACCGCCGGCATGGCGAGCAACCAGGCGGCCGCCTTCAGCCCCTTCTCCCTGACGCTGTCCCGGCGCGACGGCGAACAGCGCTTCGGCGCGGTCACGGTCCGAATGCCCCCGGGCCTGCTGGGGGACCTACACAACGTCACACTCTGCCCCGAACCCCAGGCATCCACCGGCTCCTGTTCGCTCTCCTCTCAGATCGGCACCACGACCGTCGCCGCCGGCCCCGATCCAGACCAGCTTTACCTGCCCCAGCCGGGCCAGAGCCCCAACGCCATGTACCTCACGGGACCCTACGACGGCGCCCCCTTCGGCCTGTCCGTACCTATCCCGGCCACCGCCGGTCCGTTTGACCTTGGCCAGACCGTTATCCGCGCCAAGGTCGAAGTCGACCCCCACACTGCCCAGCTGACGGCCACGACCGATGGGAGCTCGGCCGGGATCCCGGCGATCGAGGACGGCATCCCACTCGATATCCGCACGATCGCCGTGAACGTCGATCGCAACGACTTCATGTTCAACCCGACCAACTGCTCGCCGCGCAGCGTGGCCGCCACGCTCGCTTCGGCGCCCGCCGCGCCCGCTGTCACCTCCTCGTCTCCGGTCTCGCTCTCCAGCCCCTTTCAGACCGCCGGCTGTGCGACCTTGCGCTTCGCGCCGAGCCTCTCGGCCCTGACACACGCGCACGCCACCAAAGCCGCAGGCGCCTACCTCCACGTCGAGCTGTTCTCCGGCTCCGGCCAGGCGAACATCGCCAAGCTGAAGGTCGATCTGCCCAGGCAACTCCCCGCCCGCTTGACCACGTTGCAGCGCGCCTGCGCCGCCTCCGTCTTCGAAGCCAACCGCGCCGCCTGCCCGCCCGCCTCGGTGGTCGGTAGCGCCACGGCGAGCACGCCGCTGCTGCGCGGGGTCGGTGGCGGTCAATTGGCCGGGCAGGCATACCTCGTCTCGCGCGGTTCCACCGCCTTTCCTGAGCTGGAGATCGTGCTCCAGGGTCAAGGCATCCTGATCATACTCGATGGCCAGACAAGCATTGAGCACGGCATCGTCTCCGCTGCCTTCAAAGCCCTTCCCGATGCCCCGATCACGAGCTTCGACCTCGTGCTCCCGTCCGGTCCCCACTCGTTGCTGGCGGCCAACCCGCAGCCCTCCACCAAGCTCGGCCTTTGCTCACAGACATTGCACATGCTCACGGCGATCACCGCCCAGAACGGCGCGCTCGTCAAACACACAACCGCGATCCGCGTGTCCGGCTGCCCCAGGCGTAAGCCCGCAAAAGCGCCAGCGCACCACGTTCGTGCTTAGCGGATCGCGCCGCCGCGTCCTAACCGTGACGGGCCTAATCGTTTCACTTGCCATCCTCGTCGCGCTACTCGTCGTGCGGGCGCCCACAAAAGTCAGCTATGCCTTATTTAGGCATTGTCCGCTTCACAATCCCCACACGGATCTTTGTCTGTTCACGCACACTGTCGGCGGCGAGCTTGTGCTCGGCTCCAGGAGCGTTCCCCTCAGCAAGACGATTACCCTGCAGGGCGGCGTCCATGTCGTGCAGAACTCCGAACGGGAAATCCTCAAAGACGAGTTTATTCCTGTAACACGCGGCGAAACCCTGTCCAAGGCCCCCCAGGCCGTTCCCGGCGGCCTCCCCGCAGTCCTCGACCCCAGCTTGCTGCCGGCACCCTCGCGCAAGGCCCTCGACCAGCTCCTGGCCTCCGGGGGAGCACAGGTCACGGCCACGATCGAACTGGCGGCTCCCGCGAGCGCAATTTGGGTGAACACTCAAAATCTGATCGAAGGGCGGGGCACCGGGCTGTCGCTGCCGTTGATGGTTAAGCTGACCAGCTCCTTTCTCGGTGAAAATTGTTATATCGGATCCACTGCTCACCCCGTCGTGATCGCGCTTACCACCAGCGCCCACAAGCACCTTGCGGGTAAACCCGGTCACGCCTCCTTCCAGGACCATTACAACCTCGTCACGATCTCCGGCGAGTCGCTCGTCAGTGACTCCTTTGCGGCTCCGCGAGCGGTGGGCTGCGGCGCGACGCTCGCCTCCGCGATCGATCCGGCGGTCAACGCCAGGCTGGGCCTGCCGGCCGCGGCCGGACGCAATCAGGCGATCCTCCAACTCACCCTGCGCGACGCGAACGCGCCGGCGGTTGTGGGATAGGATCTCGCGCGAATGCCCCGCTTGCGTAAAGAGGAATTTTCTGCGGGTATGGCGATCATGGGTCTGGTGATCCAGCGCTCGGACACGATCAACGGCGTCAAGTCTCGGCTGGCTGAGCGGTTTCCCACGGCACGCTGGTCACCGTCGGTCCCTTATGACGCAATGGGCAGCCTTGAGAGCCGCGGCTATGTCCGCATGGCCGCCGGCGGTTCCGCGCGCTCGTTGGATCTCTATGAGGCCACGCCCCAGGGCGTCGATTGGTTTCGGAAATGGTTTGACGCTCGTCCCGACGAGCCACCGGCACTCCGTGACGCGCTGCGCGGGAAACTGGAGTACGTCTCCGATGAGCACGATCTGCGCGTGGTTATGCAGGCGATTCGTGAACAGGAGGAAGCTTGCTTTGAGGCCAGCCACGCTGCGCATGCACGTCTGGAAAGGGCGCGGCGCCGCGGAGAGCTCGGCTCGGCAAAAAATCCAGACTGGAGAAGTCGCCTGCTTTATGGCGTGATGACATATGACACGAAGCTGTGGAGCGATCGAGGATCGCTGCTCAAGCGGCTCCGTGAAACCCTCGAAGGCCCCGAGGAGCACATTGACAGCGTTGACGAGCGGGTGAGCTGAATGGATGATTTGCTCGTCCTCTCGGGGATCTCCAAGAACTATAAGCGTGGGGATCGCCGCGTCTCGGTGCTCAATAACGTCAACCTGCGAATCGGTGTGCGAGAAATCGGCGCCATCCGCGCTTCACGCAACCAGGGCAAGACCACCTTGTTGCAGATCGCTACCGGTCTACTGCGTCCCGATCGCGGTGAGGTGTGGTTCGCCGACATTAACTTGACCCGCTGCTCGGATGATCAGCGCGCCAGGCTGCTCGGGCACGAGATCGCCTGGGTTCACCGCGACGGCAGTGCCTTGGATCTCACGGTCCTCGACTATGTCGCCCTCCCGCTGTGGACCGGGCATCGCTGGCCGCTTCTCCGTTACCGTCGCGGCAAGCGTGAAGCCGAGTATGCGGCAAGGCTTGCCTTGGAGCGTGTCGGCGCTGCCGACTGCGCCGCTTCGCGCTGGCGCGATCTGTCCAACTGGGAGCGCGTCCTCGTCGCCTTCGCGCGCGGCATCGCCCGCCGGCCGCGATTGTTGGTCCTCGACGATCTGCTCGACGGCTTCGGCATGGACGCAACGCGGCAGGCAGGCGAGCTATTGCTCTCCTTCACGCAGGATCTCGGCTGCGCGATCTTGATGACCGTTTGCGATATTGAAGCCGCCGGCGTCGCCCGACGCGTGTGGGAGTTTGAACACGGTGGGCTGAAGCTCATCCGTGGCCAAGTCGATGCTGAGGCTGAAATCGTCGAGCTTCACGGCGATCCGCGTCACCAGCGTAGTTCCCGTGGCACGGCCTCTTAGGTGTGCTCGAGCTACGCGATCTGTGCAAGTCCTACCGTCTCGGTGACGGTGAGCCGATCCGTGCGCTTGACGGTGTTTCGCTGACGCTGGCCCCGGGGGAGTTCGCGGCGCTGTATGGCCCGAGCGGTTCCGGTAAGACCACGCTGCTCGAGCTCGTCGCCGCCATTCGCGAGCCCGATAGCGGCACGGTCCTTGTAGAAGGCCGCGATGTCTTTGCGATGTCCTCTGCGCAGCGCGACTTCTATCGCTTGCATCGCTTGGGAATTGTCGGTCACCCAGAGCAGATGATCGCCGGTGCGCGCGCGATCGAGAATGCCTCGCTGAAGCTCTTGTTGACCAACACTCGCACCGCGCACTCCACGATCGAACCGTTGCTGGAGCGCTTGGGCTTGGCGGAGCGTCTGTACCACCGTACCGAGCAGCTCTCGATGGGCGAGCGCCAACGGGTGATGATCGCTCGGGCGCTGGCACTCGATCCACCGTTGGTGCTCGCCGATGAGCCGACCGGGAGCTTGGACGTTGGGCGCTCGGACGAAATACTTGGCCTGCTGGCAGAGATCTGCGCGGAGCGCGGCGCGAGTGTGCTGCTCGCCACCCACGATCCGCGCGCCCTTTCCTTCGCGCATACTGCCTATGAACTGTACGACGGCTCGCTGCGCTCCTACACTCCCATGCGCGGTCCCCGCGAGGAGTCGCTGTGAACCCGGCGAGCATGGGTCTCGCAAACATTCTGCTCCTCTACCGTGCGAGATTGCGCGCGCGCGTCGTGCTCGTACAGGAGGGCTTTGCGGTCGTCGGTATCGCGGTTGGTGTGGCCTTGCTGTTTTCCAGCCAGGTTGCGAGCACCAGCCTGTCCCGGTCTGTGACCGCGCTCGATCGCCAGCTGCTCGGTAGCTCTGGGTTTCAGCTCGACGCTCGCGGACCCGAAGGATTCAGTGAAGGGTTGTTGGAGCGCGTTAGGCTCCTCCCCGGTGTGAAGCTCGCGGTGCCCGTGCTCGAGCAGCAGGTCAATGTCCGCGGACCGACCGGTCAGCGTTCGGTCGATTTGATCGGCATCGACCCGCGCTTTGCAGAGCTAACCGGGTCTCTCTTGCAAAGCTTTTCCGCCGGGCAGCTAGCGGGCCTGCAAGCGATCGCGCTGCCCGCGCCGATCGCCCGCGCGATCGGCGCGGGCACCTTCAAGCCCGCTGAGCTGCAGGTCTCCGATCGCACCTCAACGCCGCGGCTCGCCGTACTCGGGGAAAGCGAAATCGGCAAGCTGATTGCAAGCCCGATCGCCCTCGCTCCCGTTGCTTATGCCCGACGGGTGCTGAATATGCGCGGTAGGACCACACGCATCTTCATCCGCTCTAAGCCGGGCTCCCAGCGCGAACTGCAGGCCGCGCTGGCAAACCTCGCCAGATCGGCCGGCGTGAACCTGCAGCGCAGCGATTATGACTCGGTCCTGTTCGCCGGTGCGGTGGCGCCGGAGAGCAGAAATGAGACCCTGTTCTCCGTAATCAGTGCGCTCGTCGGCTTCATGTTCGCGCTCAACGCGATGCTGATCACGGTGCCCGCGCGCCGGCAGCTGATCAGAGAGGTCAGGGTGCAGGGTGCCACTCGTTTGATGGTCGTGCAGATCTTGCTGTTCGACGCCGTCGTCATCGGCACGCTGGCCTGCTCGTTGGGTCTCGCCCTCGGCGAACTGCTCTCACGCGCCGTGTTCGGCGCCGCTCCTGGTTATCTATCCTTCGCTTTTCCGGTGGCCAACAGCCGGATCGTCACGTGGCACAGCGTGCTGCTGGCGATTGCGGCGGGGTTGGTGGCCACCACGATCGGTGTCCTGTGGCCACTGCGCGATGCCTTCTCCCGTTCCCTGCGTGACGAAGGCGTCTCGGTGGGACGCGGGCGGCGATGGATTGCCGCCCGCCTGGCGGCGGGGGTGCTCAGTCTCGCGCTCGCCGCGATCATTCCGTTCGCTCACAACCAGGGAGCGATCTTCGGTAATGCGATGCTGATCGTCGCGCTGCTCTGTTTGTTGCCCTTGCTGCTCGACGGACTGGTTGCCATCTTCGCCCGCGCGCAGCGCCTTTGCGGTGGGCCCGCAAGTGCGCTCGCGGTGATCGAGCTGCAGGCTCCGCAGATGCGCGTGCGGTTTCTCGCAATCGCCGCCACGGCGGCGGTCGCGGTCTTCGGCGTCGTCGAGTTCCAGGGTGTTCAGCGCAACCTGACGACGGGTATCCACGCCTCGATTCGCGCGTTGGACGGCAATGCCGCCGTGTGGGTTAGCGCCGGCGGTGAAGCCAACGCGTTTGCCACCACATCGTTCTCGGACTCCTACTCGCGGGTGCTCGCGCGTCTGCCCGGCGTCGCCGCGGTCGCGTCCTATCGCGGAAGTTTTCTCGACTGGGGTGCCCAGCGCCTGTGGATCCAAGGGCAGCCGCCCGGCGCCTCGCAGCCCGTTCCTGTAAGTCAGCTGCGCGGTGGCGACCCGGTCCTTGCCACGCGCCGCGTCCGTCAGGGCGGTTGGGCCGTGCTCTCCCTGGCGGTGGCCTCCGAACACCACCTGCACCTTGGCGAGTCCTTCGTGCTGCCCGCCCCACATCCGATCGCACTCCGCGTGGCCGCGCTCAGCACAAACTTGGGCTGGCCTCCGGGCGCCGTAATCGTCAATGCTGCTGATTACGCCCGCGCGTGGGGGAGCACTGACCCCAGCGCCTATGCGATCCAGGTGCAGCCCGGCACCTCAGCCGCCGCGGTCCGCTCCCGTGTGCAGCGAGCGCTGGGGCCCGCGGCCACAGGCCTCGTTGTCGAAACCGCAAATCAACGCGTGAGGCGCCACTACGCGCTCGCGGCTCAGGGCTTGGCTCGTTTGACACAGATCAGGCTGCTGGTCCGTCTCGCGGCCGTGCTGGCGATCGCGGCCGCGATCGGCTCGATGCTGTGGCAGCGTCGTGACCTGATGGCGTTCATGAAGGTGGACGGATACCGAAAAGGCGTATTATGGAGTTGGCTGGTGTGCGAGAGTGCGGTCCTGCTTGGAGCTGGCTCCTCGATCGGTGCGGTCTTTGGTCTCTATGGTCAGTTCCTGGGTAGTCACTTCCTGTCCACCGTCACGGGTTTCCCGGTGGTTTTCACCATCGAAGTGCTGCCTACGCTGTGGAGCTTTGCGCTCGCCACGCTTGCCGCGACCGCGCTTGCGGCCCTGCCGGGATATCTCGTAGTGCGTGTGCCTCCGAGGGCAGTCAGCCCGGCGTACTAGCCGGCACCTCGCGTCTTCCTGCCGCTGCGAGTGCGTCGATCCTGTCCCACTCTCGCTCCGCCAGCTCACGGCGCTACTCCGGGCTGCAATTCGCGAGCTGCTATGGGGGTTGGCCGCCGGGAGCGCCCAGCTTCGCAAGTGGCGCGCTCGCGCCGCCCGGATACCAGATAACGCGCTCCGCCAGGCCGCCCTGGGGGCACTGGAACACAAGCGGGGCAATACCCATGGCGCGGGCATGTTCTGGACGCTACCGCGTGTACGCAGCTCTTGCTTGCTGCGCTTGCTCGTCACCTACCAGGTCCTCTGGGACTACCTGGACAGCATCGGCGAGCACGCTCCGAGCAGCGGGCCGCCAAACGCACCGCAGCTGCATTTTGCCCTAGTCCACGCGCTGGAACCAGACGCTCCGCTGTGTGACTACCAGCGCCACTACGGGGACGGCCGCGAGGATGGGGGATACCTGGCCGCTCTCGTCGACGCATGCCGTGAGGCCTGCCTGCGGCTACCTTCGTTTCACCGCGTGCGGCCGCTGCTACTCGCAGAGGCGGCGCGCGTCGAGGTGCAGGCGATCAACCACGACCCGCACGCGCCCACCCGCGAACTAAATCTGCGCGCGTGGGTGGCGCGTGAGTTTCCCGCCGGCGATCGGCTGCAGTGGTTTGAGCTCGCCGCGGCGGCCGGCGCGAATATCTCGATATACGCGCTGCTTTCACTCGCCGCCGAACCGGCCTGCTCAGAGAACGAGATCTCTACTACCTACGCGGCCTACTTCCCGTGGGCCGGAGCGCTCGCCACGATGCTCGACGGCTTCGTCGATCAGCGCGAGGATAGCGCCAACGGCGAGCACTCCTATCTCGCCTATTACCCCTCGCCCGAGCTCGCCACCAAGCAGATCGCCCGGCTGATCGACCGCGCTCTCCACGAGGCGGCTGCACTTTCCAACCCCGACAGGCACAGGTTGCTACTCGCCTGCATGGTCGCGATGTACCTCTCCAAGGACACCGCGCGCACCCCTGAGTCCCGCGACGCGACAGAGCACCTCGTCAGCGCCGGCGGATCGCTGACAAAAGCTCTCCTGCCTGCACTGCGCGCGTGGCGCATCGTCTTCAAGCAGCGCTCGACATGACCCATCTCACCCACCAAGGAGACACGATGTCATTCACCGAATCATGGTTTCGCGCTAACCATCACACAAATCGCCCGCCAACCACACAACTCCCACGACTGCTGCAGACGATCGCTTACCGCTACTGGCCATATGCATCCGCCGAGCGCTCTCGTACACGCTACGGTCACAGCTTTGTGATCCACACGGTGGATATGCCCCCGCTCGTCGTGTTCTCAGATCCACAGCACATTCGCACGTTGGTGACCGCCCCCTCGAACATCGTGCACTCTGGTGCGGGTGGGGCATTGATGGAGCCGGTGTTTGGCGCAAGCTCGTTCGTGCTGCAGAGTGGAGAGGATCACCGCGCCGGCCGTGATGCGATCATGCCGGCGTTGGGAGCTGACGCGATCCAGCGCTATCTCCCCACGATCACCGACATGGTCGACAGCACCGTCGCCTCGTGGCCGCTTGGCGCGGCTTTTCCCCTCAGCCCGTCGCTGGGGGAGCTCACCCTGAGCGTGATGCTCGCCATCGCGATCGGCGCCGAGGATCCGTTCTTCGACAGGCTGTCTGAGTTGCTGTCGGAAATGCTGAGGGTGATGGCCACTCCCTTGCTCTTGGAGCCGCTGTTGCGTTACCTGCCGGGTTGGCGTGGTACATGGAGCAGGTTCATGCGCCGCCGCGCTGAAGTAGACGAGCTGATCTTCGCGCTCATCGAGCGTCGCCGCCGCGAGGGACACGGCGCCGATCGCGATCTGCTCGACATGTTGCTCGCCGCGGTGAACCCCGACTCCTCGCCGTTCTCCGATCGCCAAGTGCGCGATCACCTCGTCTCGGTGATCGTTGCCGGGCACGAGACGACGGCGGCGACGCTCGCGTGGGCGTTCCAACTGCTCGCGCACAATCCGGCGGTCCAGGATCGCCTGAGCGAGGAGACTGGGGGGCAGTACCTCAACGCGACGATCCAGGAGACGTTGCGCGACAAGCCGACGTTTCTCTTCCTCCCGCCGCGGGTGGTCAGCCAGCCGATTGAGATCGACGGCTACAACTACGAGCCGCCCACCCAGCTGCTCGCCTGTATCTATCTGCTCCACCACGACCCGGACCTGTACCCAGACCCGCACGCGTTCATGCCGGAGCGCTTCCTGCACGGCACACCGCACCCGGGTGCCCTGTTGCCGTGGGGTGCCGGACACAAGCGCTGCCCGGGCCGTCGACTCGCCCTGGTCGAGATCGAAACGGTGCTCCAACGGGTCCTCTCGCACTTGCTCATATTGCCTACTAAGGATCGTATCGAGCATCCCCGATGGCACAGTGCGCTGCTCACCCCACACGACGATGCGCGGGTCCTATTGCGCAGACGCAGGTAGCGCTTTCGAATTCGAACGATCTTCTTCGATTTAGAATTAATCGTTTCGGAATAAAACTCTTCACACCCAGAATAGAACGAGGTTCTTGACATGGTGCTTCCAGTCAGGGAGCATCGCGGGCGCATGACGCGTGAGAAGTTCAGATGCGTGACGGTGCCGGTGTCGATCCCATCCGCGCCCCAAGGGCTGCGCGGCGCTTATCTCAGCTCTGCGGATCTTCGCGCGCCAGCGGCTCATTCGTCGGCTTGCGCTCTTTCCTCTCCACTTCGTCGGCCAGCTTGGCCAGCTCCCACAACGACCACCCCAGTGCTCGCGCGATCCGGTCCACCGTGCCCCACGCGGGGTTCTGTTTGCCGGACTCGATATGCGACACCCAGGAGGGCTCGATTTCAGCGTCGAGCGCGACTGTGCTTTGGCTCAGTCCGAGCTCTTCGCGCCGTAGTCTGATGGCACGTCCGAGGGCAACTTGTGGGTCTGGGCTGGCGGGCATGAGGCCGGAACCCTTGACCTATCCGGCCCGACATGCGATGTATAATCTCTCAAGTCATGGTAGTGCTCGGGCAGCGACGTGTCGCTAGGTAATCGACCCAGCAGCGCCAACACGGAGAAAGCGTGAGTGGGGGAGAGAATACGGACGATCTCGGGGGGCCGCTGCGGCACGCTCGTGTTGGCGTTCTCCTCCGTTTGGCTGCCCGCCGCTGTGAGATCGAGGAGACGATCTTCGCACGCGTCCGCGATGCGGCGCCCGATCGCCTCGGGTTCGCGGACCCCGAGTATGTCGCCGGACTACGCGCCGCCGTCGTCGCCGCCGTGGATTATGTCCTCAGCGGTCTGGAGCAGGTCGGCCCGGCAACCCCTCAGATACCCGGGGTGGCCGTCGCGCAGGCGCGCAGGGCGGCTCGTGCAGGTGTCGGCCTGGACACGGTCCTACGTCGCTATGTCGTCGGCCTCGCGGTAATCGAGGACTTCCTCATGCAGGAGGCCGATCACAGCGATCTGCTGGATCAGCGGACCGTGCTGCGCGGGATGCTGGAGACCTCCGCCTCGCTGCTCGGTCGCCTGATCCCATCGGTCACCAATGCGTACATGCAGGAGCTCGGGCAGCCTGGAAGCTCCCCCTTGCAAGGCTCCGATCGGACGGACTCCGCCCGCGGGAGCCGTAGCTCGAAGGCCTCTCATGGCCAGGTTGCCCGCGCGCAGCGTGCGCGGATCTCAAAGGCGCTAGTGGAGGTGCTCGCCGAGCGTGGCTTCGCCGGCGCCACGGTCGCCCTGGTGCTCGCGCAGGCAAAAGTCTCCAGGCGCACGTTTTACGAGCTGTTCTGCAGTTTGGAGGACTGCCTGATCACCATCATGGACGGCGTCCTCGAGCAGGTCGGCTCGCTCGCGTTGGCGGAGCTGCAGCGCGAGGAGCACTGGGGCGACGGCGTACGCTGCGCGCTTGCCGCCGTGCTCGCGTTCTTCGATCGCGAACCACAGCTCGCGCGCGTCTGCATCGTCGAGACGCTGGCCGGCGGTCCGGTCGTGCTCGAGCATCGCGAGCGCATCATCGAGGCGTTTCGCGCCCCGATCGTCACGCAAATCGAACGCGAGGTCCCCGACGTCCCGCCGCTCGCCGCCGAGTGGGTGATCACCTCGGTGCTGGGGATGATGCATGCACACATCGTCGTCGGCAAGCCGGGACCGTTTATCGACATGCTCGGCCCGCTGATGGGCCTGGTCACCGCGCCGTCGCTGGATGCTCGTGGGGTACAGGGGGAGATCAAGCGAGGTGACGAGCTCGCACAAACGATCCTCGCGGGACACTCACGCTGGACCGTAACCCTGCAAACCCCCGAAGGGGAGGATGCCTCCGCCGCGCCGGCGAGCTCCACGCTTCCCGCGCTCCTCGCCAACCCCAGTGCCCGCCGCGCGCGCGAATGCGTGCTCTTCCTGGCGGAAAATCCCGACTGCAGTAATCGTGAAATCGCCGTGGGAATAAATGTCGCCCATCTCTCGCAGATCTCCAAGCTGCTATCCGACCTGATCGCCGAGAGCCTCGTGATCAAGCACTCCCAGGGAGCGGGCAAGCGCAACGCATGGCGCCTGACGCCACGCGGCGAGGAAATAGCCCGCACCCTCACAGACTAGCGCCCGCTAGTACCTCTTATTTCCAGCGATCGGAACACCGTCTTTCGATCCATCGGAAGCGAAAAGCTCACTTTTATTCCAGCCATCGGAACTCCCTTTCCAGCAGGTGAAACTTCGCACTATTAACATCAGCTATTCACACCGTGAATCCCTCGATTTCCTCGCTTCTTAACCGTTGACGACGCTCCCGCCAAGCAGATAAAAATCCCCCGCCGGCAAGAACGCCGGCAACGGGTAAAGCACCGGCACATCGCCTTTCCTAAGGGTGAATCCCGGCGCGTACAGCGAATTACAAGGGGGCGTCGCGGATGCGATTTTCGGGTCGATGGTTGGCACGTGGGCTTGTTGGATGTCTACCCGGTGTATTGATATTGCTGGCCTTGGTGGGGACAGCTCTCTCCTCCCCTCGGAATCCCGGCCCAACGACCGATGGCCCCGCGGCGCCGTCCGTCCCGATGTCGCTGCAGTCACCGTTCTCGGCCGACGCCCCTCCCACGGCTGCCCAGCTGAACGCCGACGCCGCCTCGCGCACCCGCTTCCAGGGACTAGGACGCGCGGGTGCGATCTCGCTGGCCAGGCAGGATTTCCACATCGAGCGCCCGTCGTGGACCTCGCCGGCCTCCGGCAATGGCGTCCAACTCGGCCGCTATCTCGGTCAACACGCCGTCGTGGAGAAGCTACGCGACGGCAAGCACGCTGTCCTGAGCTCGACCATCCCGCTGCAAGCCGACAACGGCTCGGGCCTGGCCCCGACTTCGCTGGCGCTGCATGAAGCCCAAGGGGACTACGTGCCGTCCAATCCAGTCGTGCCGGTCACGATCTCCAAGCGGGCCTCGGGAGGCATCGCCTTCCCCGCCGGGCTGAGCGTCACGCCCGTTTCGGCCGCCGCGATCGAAGCACCGGCCGTCGAGGGTGACAGCGTTATGTTCGCCAACACGGCTAAGGACACCGACCTGATCGCCGAACCGCGTCCCTCCGGCGCCGAGATGTCGTGGCAGCTGCGTTCGCAGGAAAGCCCACGGTCCCAGAGCCTCGCGTTCCACCTTCCGCCTGACGCGATGCTGCGATGGAGCGCCTCCACGCCGGGTGGCGTCGAAGTCGTCGGCTCCGGCCACGAGATCTTGCTGGTGCCGCCCGCTGTCGCACACGACGCTCAGGGGAACGTCGTGCCGGCTTCGTATTCGCTAAGCGGCGACATCCTCACGACTCATGTCGACTTGAGTGGCAACGTCGCGTTTCCCGTGCTCGTCGATCCGACGCTGGTCTTCTACGGCTACTATGGGACCAGGAACGGGGCGAACGTCTGGAGTGGCTGGCAGGCAAGCGCGCCGCAGGGGTACTTCGGGGCCGAACAGAGCGCTGGCTGGTACAAGATCGGCACGAACCCGGGCGCCCCGGTGGGCAGCTATGGGGCTCTGACCATCGCCGCGCCCGGGCCTACCGGTAAATCTGGATCGGCCGGGATCACCCGGGTAGATTTGACCGGCGTGCAGCATGGTGAAGCCGGCCAGTCTCGACTCGTCTCAACGATCAATGAAAGCAACGGTCCCGTGCCGGATTACAGCTGGAACGGATCGGGAGGGGCTTCGGGCCCGCTGCCGCTCTACGAAAACAACAACCTCTCCAACCAGCCGATCGCGTTTTGTGCTTCAGGCGCAGGTGGGCACGATGGCGGCGAACAGCCACTGTGTGACGAGGAACATTATCAGGGACACATCTTCGTCCTCGAGGACGAAATCACCAACTCGCCGCAAAATCATTACAACTGGGTGCTGATGGAAGGCGCGCAGGTCACCTACCGCGACCCCGCGAGCCCCAACAAGGTTGTTCTGAGTCACCCCGGTTACGAAAGCCAATGGCTGACAACCGGGCCGACGAATTGGAAGATCGAATCCGAAGACGAAGGGCTGGGCATCGCTCGCCTCGAACTGCAGATACCGGCCGGGCATTCTCCTTTCTTCACACAGAGCTCTAACTGCAGCAGTCCCAACGGGTTCACTGGATGTCCTTCCAGCTATACCTCCGAAGCGATCAACCTGAGCAGTCTCGGCACAGGGGCGTACTCGCTGGCGCCCGTGGCCGTCGACGCCGCCGAAAATACGAGCCGCCCGGAAGCTTCTTATGTGCCCCTATACATCGACAAATCCGCTCCTGTGATGGGCGCACTGACGGGTTCGCTTGAGCAGGCCGCGGGCGGGGTCATCGGTGACGGCAACTACCAACTGAACTTCGACCCGACCGACGGCTCCACCTCGAGCCCGCAGTCGGGCGTCGAGACGGTCGAAATCAAGGTCGACGGCGTGCACGCCTATACAGACACGACCACCTGTCCGACGCCGAAAGGCGTGCCCGCATCGAACTGCTTCGACCTGAGCGGCAGCTGGACGATGAACGGGGAGACCTACGGCGCCGGACCGCACACGATCACGGTGATCGCGAAGGACTGGCTCGGAAACGAATCGACCTCGTCGTTCGGAGTTACGGTCAACGAAGCTGCCTACGAATCGCTGGGTTCTGGCGCGGTCAACCTCGAGACGGGCGACTACAAGCTCAACCCAACCGATGTATCGCTTTCCGGCGGGGCCGCGACGCTGTCCGTCAGTCGTACCTATGACTCTCGGGGCCTGACACGGGGAGCGTCCGGGCCGCTCGGCCCGCAGTGGATGCTCAATCTTCCCGGGTCGGCGGCCGAGGAAGAATGGCAGAGCCTCACGCCGCTGCCGGAAGGCTCCATCTCCGTCTATAACGCGCACGGAGAGCAGCTCATCTTTTCGCCGAAGACAGGCGGCGGCTACAACTCTCCTGCCGGATATCAGACGGAGACGCTGACCGCTCCCAAATCGGGGACCTATCAGCTGACCGACACCTCCGGCGATTACACGCAGTTCACGCAGTCTTCGAGTGGAGCGCCATACACGCCCAGCAGCGTCGTGCAATCGAGCAGCCAGGGCGAACTGAACAAGGTCAAGTACACGTTCACAACCAAAGAAGGCATCACGGAGCCCACGCAGGTGCTCGGTCCCGAACCCTCCGAAGGGGCGTGCACGGCCAAACTCGTGCAGGGCTGCCGCGCGCTGACGTTCAACTATGCGACCAGCACGACCGCGACCGGTGAAGGCCCCACCGAATGGGGCGACTACAAAGGCCGCCTCACGCGAGTCTACTTCACGGCATGGGATCCCGCGAAAGGCGCGATGAGCGAAACCATGGTCGCTCAGTACTCATATGACACCAAAGGCCGGCTGCGCGCCGAGTGGGATCCCCTCGTGTCTCCGGCACTGAAGACGACCTACGGCTACGACAGCGAAGGGCACATCACCGCTGTGAGCCCACCGGGGCAGCAGCCATGGCTACTGCACTACGGGACGGCCGTAGGCGACGCGAGCACGGGAAGGCTGCTGTCTGTGAGTCGTCCCCCCGCGGCGACTGCCCTCTGGACCGGAGCTGCTCTGAAAAACACGGTCGCGCCGACCTTGTCGGGCATCTCATACTTGGGGAGCAAGCTGAGCGTTACAAAGGGAACCTGGACCGGGGGCGCCCTCGCTTACAGCTACCAGTGGGAGGATTGCAACGCCAGCGCGGGCGAATGCACTCCGATACCGGGCGCCACGAATCCTCTTTACACCGTGACGACGGCCGACCAGGGCCACACCATCGTCGCCCAGGTGTCGGCGACAAACGCAGGTGGCACAGTCTCCGCGCTCACGGCTCCCAGTGAGAGCATTGTCTATGTCAGCCAGTTTGGCTCTTGGGGATCGGGTAATGGTCAGTTGTCGGGACCATCGGGGATAGCCAGGGATAGCAAAGGCAATCTGTGGGTGGCCGAAACCTTCAACAATCGTGTGCAGGAGTTCACGGAAGCTGGGGTGTATGTCACGAAGTTCGGATCGGAAGGCACAGGCCCCGGGCAGTTCAAATCACCGACAGACATAGCGATCGACCCAAAAGGGAATGTATGGGTTGTGGACAATGGCAACAACCGTCTCGAGGAGTTCAACGAATCCGGCACATATCTCAAAACTGTGGGGTCGGTAGGGTCCGGGAACGGCCAATTCAACGGCCCGAGTGGGCTGGCGTTCGATGCTAAAGGCAATCTCTGGGTGAGCGACGGCAGTAACAACCGAGTGCAAGAGTTCAATGAATCGGGCGGATTTGTGAAAGCTTTCGGCACCAAAGGCAGCGGGGCCGGCCAGATGAACGACCCCAGCGGAGTAGCGGTCGATTCACACGGAAATCTGTGGATTGTCGACGCGATCAACGAGCGCATCGACGTCTTCAACGAAAAAGGCGAATACAGTAAAGAGTTCGGCAGCGAAGGCACCGGCAACGGCCAGTTTAAATTCCCGGAGGGGATCGCGGTCGACTCCCAGAACAACGTGTGGGTGAGTGACGCCTTCAACTATCGTGTGGAGGAGTTCAACGAAGCGGGCGAATATCTGACTCAATTCGGATCCAAAGGCTCCGGCAACGGCCAGCTCAGTGGAAGTCTCTACGGAGGCGCGGTTGGCATCGTGACCGACAACACACACGACCTGTGGACCGCCGAGTACTGGAACGGCCGCGTCGAGCGCTGGCTCACGCCTACGCCAAGTGAAGCCATGACCCCGCCGTCGCCGGAACCGCAGTGGACGCTCGAGTACCACGTCCCCGTCTCAGGCGGGGGGGCGCCCTACGCCCTGGGCTCCAACGAAGTCTTTGCCTGGGCGCAGAAAGACGACGCCGTCGACGCGACGGCCATCTTCCCGCCGGACGAGGCGCAGACATGGCCTGCGAGCGACTACAAACGCGCCACGGTCTACTACATGGACAGCGCGAACAGGACGGTAAACATAGCTTCCCCGAGTGGCGCGATCTCCACTACTGAATACAACAAACTCAACAACAGCGTCGAACGCACGCTCAGCGCCGACAATCGCGAAGCGGCGCTCAAAGAAGGGGCTAAATCCGCGGAAGCAGCAGAAGCTCTTAGCTCCAAGAGCACCTACACCACGGACGGAACGGAGCTGACAAGCACCCTCGGTCCGGAACACACGGTCAAGCTGAACAACGACACGCAGGTCAAAGCGCGCAAGCACACCCAGTATTTTTACGACGAAGGCTCTCCCGGGGGCGCGACTTATCATCTCGTGACGAAGACGGTCGAAGGAGCAGCCGTTGGCGGCGAAAACGAAAAAGACGCACGAACCACCACGCGCTCGTACAGCGGTCAAGAAAACCTCGGGTGGAAACTGCACGCGCCGACGTCCAGCTCGACGCTGGTCGGCGGGAAAGAACACGTTACGACCACAAAGTACGAAGCATCCACGGGCAACGTAACCGAAACGGACACACCCGGTATCAACGGATACTCATCGCAGTTCGGCTCCTACGGATCTGGCGGCGGGCAGTTCAACGTCCCGTGGGGCATCGCGATCGACTCGAGCAAAAACATCTGGGTCGCCGACATCCTCAACAACCGCATCGAGGAGCTCTCCTCCTCGGGCGCGTTCATCAAAGCGGTCGGCTGGGGCGTGGGTAAAGCGGGCAAATCCGAACTGGAAGTCTGCACGAGCGAATGCAAAACCGGTCTTTCGGGCACCGGCAATGGGGAGTTCAACGAACCTAAGGGCGTGGCGATCGACTCAAGCGGTCACGTGTGGGTGGCCGATACGAGCAACAACCGCATCCAGGAGTTCTCCTCGGCTGGTGCGTTCATGCTCAAGTTTGGCGAAAAAGGCAGCGAAGAAGGCAAGCTCGAAGCCCCGCGTGCGCTGACGGTCGACTCCAAAGGCAACGTCTGGGTCACCGACACTGCCAACCACCGGGTCGAGGAGTTCTCCTCGGCGGGCAAATTCGAAAAAAAGATCGGCTCCTACGGCTCGGGCAACGGGCAGTTCGGGGAACCCAAGGGGATCGCGATCGATCTGCACGGCAACATCTGGGTCAGCGACGTCGGCAATCACCGCATCGAGGAGTTCAAGGAAAACGGCGAATACGAGAACCAGGCCGGTAAAGCCGGCAAAGCAAACGGTGACCTCGAAGAACCGATGGGGCTCGCGACCGACGCCAGCGGGAACGTGTGGGTGGCCGACAACTACAACCAGCGCATCGAGGAGTTCAGCTCAACGGGGCAATTCGTAACCTCCTACGGATCGGCGGGCTCCGGTAACGGTCAGTTCCAAGAACCACTTGGAGTAGTGGTTGCTTCCAGCGGGGATGTTCTTGTCGTCGACGCCCACAACTCTCGCGTCCAGTCGTTCACTCCCGCGGGCGCGCCGCACGGCACGCAGACGATCTACTACACGACTGCTGCCAACGCTACCTATCCAGAATGCGGAAAACACCCTGAATGGGCCGGACTGGCGTGTCAGGGCCAGCCGGTGAGGCAGCCCGAAGTTGGTGCTCAGCCAAACCTTCCCGTCACGACCTATAAATATAATATTTGGAACGAGCCGCTGACAACCACGGACACCGTCGGCTCGACGACACGTACGACCACGATCGGCTACGACGCGGCTGGCCGTACGCTTACGAGTGCGATTAGCGCGACGACCGGGATGTCGCTGCCCACGGTGACCGACGAATACAACTCCGAAACCGGTGCGCTGTCCAAGCGGAGCACGACCGTCGAAGGGAAAACCAAGTCGGTCAGCAGCGTCGAAAATAAGCTCGGGCAGATGACGTCATACACGGACGCGGACGGCAACACGGCGAGCTACGAATACGAACTGGAAAAGGATGACCGGATCGTCAAAGTCAACGACGGCAAGGGTACGCAGACGTTCAGCTACAACGCGACGACCGGCGAAATCAGCTCGTTGAAAGACTCCGCGGCGGGCACGTTCACGGCCACGCGCGACGTCGAAGGGAACATCACCACCGAAGGCTATCCCAACGGCATGAACGCGAACTACACGCTCAACACGGCCGGCGAACCCATCAATCTCGAATACGTCAAGACCACGCATTGCTCCAGTGGCTGCACGTGGTACAGCGACAGCGTCGTGCCGTCGATCTTCTCGCAGTGGCGCGCGCAGACCAGCTCGCTCTCGAAACAAAGCTACGAATACGACGAAATAGGCCGTCTGACCGAAGTTCAAGACACCCCGGCCGGCAAAGCCTGCACCGCGCGTCTGTACGCCTTCGACGAAGACGGCAACCGCGCGAGCCTGGCCAGTCACGAATGCGGTGTCGAAGGCGGTACGACAGAAACACACACCTACGACACCGTCGATCGTCTGCTCGATTCGGGTGTCAGCTACAACGCGTTCGGCAACATCACGTCGCTGCCCGCGGCGGACGCCGGGGGATATGGGCTGACGACGGCGTACTACGTCAATAACACGATCGCCACCCAGGAACAGAACGGCGAGAAAATCTCCTACAATCTCGATCCCACCGGTCGCACCCGCGAAACGATCTCCAGCGGCACGAGCAATTCGACCGTCGTGTCCCACTACGCCGAAGAAGGAGACTCCCCGGCCTGGACAGTCAATGGGAGCAACTGGACCCGCTATATCTCAGGCATCGGCGGCGGTCTTGCGGCGATCCAGACCAACGCCGAAACCCCCGTCCTGCAGCTCGCAGACCTGCACGGCGACATCGTCGCCACGGCCCCGCTCAGCGAAACCGAAACAAAACTGCTGTCCACCAGCGATACGACCGAGTACGGCGTGCCGCGCACCACGATACCTCCCAAGTACTCGTGGCTAGGCTCCGAACAGCGGCCGACAGAACTGCCGACGGGAATCATCAGCATGGGCGCGAGAGGCTACATCCCGCAGCTCGGGCGCTTCGAGCAGACCGACCCCCAGCCCGGCGGCTCGGTCAACGCTTACGCATACACGTTCGACGACCCAGTAAACAGCTCGGACCCCAGCGGCGAATTCACGAGCTCCGTAAGCTACGACGAATCGGCCGCCAGCACGGGAGCAGCCGAAGCGGGCCTGGCTCAGTACTACGCCGGCCCGGGCGCCATCACACCGCCACCGGTCAACATGCAGATCGAGGCCGAATTCATCGCCCATCTACCGTGGGACGCGCCAGTTGTGCAGGCTGCCGCTGGTGGCGGGAGGCTCGGCAGAGCGCTCAGGCACGGTACCAGGCGGTTGGCGGGCGCTCTTCACATCGCCGGCGGCGAGAGCGCGATGGAGGCAGACTACCTGCACCCATTCCGCCCCGCGCATACCAACGGGTGTTATCCAAGTGGCGGCGACTACGTCAATGGGAAACCAGTGTCTTACGGCCGCCACTACGAAGCCTATCCAAATGGTAGGATCACCGGCCGGTATCCGGGAGCGGGGGGGATAGGGGGCCAGGTCGAAGGCGAACTGCAATGGGGCGGTGGCAACAAAGAGAACTTCCCCGAGACGGATTTCGACGGCTAGACACTCCGTGATTTTGGGGACTAAACACTCCGTGGAATAGAAGATCTCGACCAGCGACGCCTCGTCTCCCCAGGTGTGTGCTCCCATAAGCCGCTGCCGTTCCCTCGTCGAGCTCCTTCAGTGTGTCGAGCCCGGTCTCCAGCCCCCATTGAGCGCATCGCTCAATGGGGGCTGGGAGCTGAGCTTATCCTTGACACCCCCCGACGCGCTCTCCAGAATTCCCAACTCTTGGACGATGACCGTTCCCGGCGACTTCTCCACCGGCGCCTCTCTGCGGCGGTGGGCTGAGGCGACGTGAGTGGGGCGGCGGGCTGAGAGCGTGAGGCGTGGGGCGCGGGCCGGCGGCGTTGAGGGCGTGAGGCGCGGGCTGCTGGAGCGGCGGCGTGGCGCGGGCGGCGGTCTGCGGCGGTGGCGGATGGTCGCGGCGGGGCGATGCGGCGGCGGTGGCGTGGTGCGGCTGGCGAGGGTGATGGGGTGAGCGCGGCGGGGGTTGCCTGAGGTTGGTCGGGTGAGCGGTCTGCCCTGCTGGGGCGAGGAGCGTGCTGTGGCCCCGGGTTGAGAGTGGGCGTGGCTCGTGCCTTGGGCTGACGTCGGGGCGACTCGGATGGCTGGCGTCGTGAGAGGCGGGTTGCCAGTGTGGCTCTGATCTTCGCGGTGGCGGCGTTCGCGAAAGAACCGACCGGGTGACTTCGCACGATTCAAGCAGTGTCCGCGGTTCACTACTGGGGTGACCCTTTGCTTCAACTCCAAAGTGTTCGCAGGCAAAGTCACGATCAACAAACAGGCAGTGTCGATCAACGAGACGATCGCCCTGCAGGGTGGGTCATCTTCAATGAAGCGGGGCGGAGAGTTCGTTGGTGCGCTGAACGGTGAACCGCTTCGAAAACGCCGCAGAACGTACCAGGCGATCTGCTCGACTTCGTCAACTGCGAAGAAATCAAAGGCAGCGGATTCTTCGAAGTAATCGAGCGGGCAGCGTGCAAAGCGGTGTTCGAAAACAAAACGACCGGCGTTAGCGCCGTGACCGAATTTGCGAAGCCGGCGAGCAGGGTGGTGTGAATACGGCGGTTGAGCGACGCCGGGATTGATCCGGCAGGGTCAGGGGCTGCTGAAACGCGTAGGGATGGTTTGGTCGAGCGTCGCCGGGGCGTCGGGTGAGCGGGAGGTCAGGGAGTGGCTGAAGGTATTGGTCGGTCAGGGCCAAACACGGGCAATTCCTAACGGGGGACGTTGACGAGAGTTCTCGAAACCGGGACCTTTGTTCCTGCCAGAGGGCTCCGTAGGTCTGTGGCCTCTCGGTGTGAGCCCGGGGTGGTCAAGGAGTGGCTGACAGCATAGGTCGGTCAGGGCAGGCGAGCCGATAAATTCCCTAACGGGGTTCTGCTGACCGCTCGACATCCGCGCCGCGCCGAAACCGGCGATGCTCTCAACGTCAGTCAACTCTCAGCGACGATCACCGGCACGGTCGACACGCACGGCCTGCGGAGCACGCTGCACTTCGAATTCTGCACGATCCGTGGAGCAGGATCGCTCGAGCTGGCATCGATCAGCTCACAGTCGGGCTCGACAGCGGGATCATCGCTTCCTTCCAGAACAGCCTGCAGCCGGGGACGACGTGCTACTACCGCCTGGTGGCCACGAACAAGGGTGGGAGGAGCTATGGGGCAGAGCGACCATTCACGACGACGGGCCTAGCCAGTCCGATCGTTCAGCCCCTGGCGCCGATGCTCGTGTCGATCCCGACGATCGCGTTTCCGAAGGAAGCAGCGGGCCGCACGCTCAAGTCCAAGTCCCTGACCAACGCGCAGAAGCTGGCGAAAGCGCTGAAGGTGTGCCGTAAGCGATTGGGTGCCCACCCATCTGGCAAACGGGCGAGTTGCGAGAAGCAGGCCCACAGGAAATACGCGAAGGTGATGAAGCCAAAGCTGGCGTAGGCAATCGGACAGGTTCGGGGTGAATACCACGGTCGAGGCGGCGGCGCGCTCGAGTTTTCAGGGAAGAGCCGGCTGGGCGGCACTGCTCGGCGGCGGCACTTTGGGTTCTTCGGAGCACCGGTGTTCGCGGTGACGTCATCCAGCCGGTTGGGGGCCGGTGCTGGTTCCGGCGATTGCGGTTCGGCGTGAACTGATCAAGCCCGAGTCTGCGACGAACGCGCAGAACCTAGCGAAGCTCATAACGGGTGCCGGCGGACCGGGGAATACGCGAAGGTGATGAAGCCAAAGCGGGCGTAGGCAATTGGACAGGTCGGGGTGAGCGGGTTAGCGCAACAACTGACGAGGTACAACGGTCGAGGCGGCGGCGGCGCGCGGGTTTTTTCGGTGGCGAGCGTCGGGTGCGGTCGGCGTTATCGCCCTAACGTGAGGCGGTCTCGGCGTGCGGCGGTGGGTGCGGCCAGGTCAGTGCGCGATGGGGGGCGGCGCGGCGGTCGGTTTAGAAAACAACCTATAGCGGTTTGAAGGGTCCACAGACCTCCCAACCACCTATCATTTGGCTGCTTGGATGGCGGCTTTCAGGTAGCTGCTTGGTGTAGCGGAGCTGATTGTTGACGAGGGTGGGCGGGCACTTAATCCTTTGCGTGAGTGCCCCGCAGGAGACGTGGTCTTGCGAAGCTCTGAAAGGTGTGGAGAAAACCCCATCGGAGGTGGGGGATAGCTGCGTGGTTTGGAAAATCCTCGTAGAGGATGAATGGTCGACACGGATGTCTCCAGGTCTCTAACCACAGGTGAGAAACCCCGCAGGGATCGAAGTCTCCGAAGGGCCTGGTCGCTGGGGAATGACCAACCCACACCCGTAGGGTGGTCCTGGTAAGGCAGCTTCATGTTTCGCGTCAACTTCGTGTCCCGCTCCAGCTTCGGCATTCCGCACCGGCATTTCGGTGAAGCTTCGCCGAACGCCCCAGCTTTGCGCGGCCCCGGCTCCGGCCAGCTCCGTGCCCCGCCCCAGCTTCGGCTGCCCCTAACGTCTAGCTCCGCCGCCGCCGCCCATGAGCGGGATCGCGCCAGCTTTGCGCCGCAACCCCCCGAAACACTGGGCCCCCGAAACTTTCAGCTCGGAAATCCCCGCCGCCCTCACAGTCGCCTGCTAGCTTTGGCGACGGTCATCCAAGCACCCACGGAGTCGGCTCGAGAAGTCGAACGGGAACGGGACGAGGAGCACCAGCCTCCGGCTTCCGCCGGTACCGCCGCACCCCAGCAGCACCGCAGCGCCAGGCTTTTCCGAGGCGCCCAGCTTCACAGTTTTCACCACCGCAGCACCGCAGTTCAGCCGCGCATGTTTTCAGCTCCTCCGCTTGCTAGCTTGGCCGCTGATGTCAGACGATGACCAGGATGCGTTGTTCCCCGGGTTCGCCGCGTTTCGTGACGATGACAGTTCCCGGTTCTCACGCTCGCACTTGCGCGCTTTCAGCACGTCACAGAAGACAGCGGCCGAGATCACCAGTCGTTTGAGTCGCGTCGTCTTCGATGTCACTAAGGCGGCGGCGCGACGTCCGTTGCCGATGGGGCTCGAGGACTTGCTGCGTTGGCACACGGGAATCTTCAAGACGACGTTTCCCTATGAGGCCGGGCAGATCCGCACCGCGCAGACCCAGTTTGGAGTGCGCTGGCGCGAGGCCGGAGAGCTGCAGGGGAGGCTGGTTTTGGGGTCTGACCCAGGGCTTATTCGAGCGGAGCTCCGAGCGGCGTTCGCCGCTTATAACACGGAGCGAGAAAGGTGTGGGCCCGAGCGACGCTCAGCCCGGGAGGCGGTGATCGTGGCGGCGTCGCTATATGCCGAAATTCTGCGGGTGCATCCGTTCGAGGATGGCAATCTTCGTGGCGCCTTCCCGGCGCTGCAGGGTGCGCTCGTCTCGCTGGGTTTGGCGACTGTTCATTTTGATGCGGCGGTCGCCGAGCACGACGAGGCGTTGGGGTGGGCGCTGAGGGCAGACGCCCAGAATCGCACTGTAGAGCCCTTCGCTGAGCTTCTACTGGCGCGGGTCGGAGCCTCTGGAGAGAGCGGAGAAAAGAGAGTAGAATGAGGAGTAGTGACCGGTCATTGTTATGATTTTCCAGGTCCTCGTGACCGACTCGTGATGGCCACGAGCGACGGCTGGGTCCCCTTCGATGAGCAGGCAGCAACCAGATTGGCGGAATCGGCGATGATGCTCGCCTTCGGTTCAGAGCACGTCGAGCGCCTCCGCCAAGAGTCCCAAGCGCTCTCGCCCAGCGCCGCCGCCTGAAGCAGTCGGCCGGGCGGCCCCGTCTGATCACCTGAGCCCAGCATCGGGCTTGTCCAATACAGGGTCGGGCAACTGCGAATCGACCCCCTGCAAATAAAAGAGGAAGGGGGCCCGCTGATGCCAGCATTCGCCGAAAAGGTCCTAAACCGCTGACCAGGGCTTCAGCCCGGAGGTGGAAGCGTCGTTTAAGGATGATGCCGCGCGTGTAACGTCCCAAGCGTTTGGGAGCATCGGCCGATGTCACAGATAGCCCAGATCGAGCGTGTCGGCGCCTACGCGGATTTTGCACCGAGCTTCGACGAGCTGCTTCACAGCGGGGAGCCGGAGCTGATCCGTGTGGCGCTGCGCAGATGGCTGGCCACGGGGGAGCACGCGGGCGCGACTTACGTGTATGGAGCCTGGTTGAAGGCGGGCGGTGAGCCGGAGCTGATTCGCGAGTCGCTCCTGGAATGGCTGGCCGGCAACGCGGCGGCTGAGAAGGCGAGCTACGTCTACACGGCTTGGCTCAACGCGGGGGGCGAGCCCGCGCTCCTGCGTGATGCGATCGGCGTATGGGTCGAGCTCCATGGTGAGCGTCCGGTGGCGTGCTATGTCTACCGCGCTTGGCTGTCGGCTGGGGGCGAGGTGCAAGCGTTCTCGGGGCCGATCTGCGATTGGCTGGCAGCGCACACGAATAGTGAGTGCGAAGCGCACGAGCTCTATTCCGCGTGGCTCAATCACGGCGGTGAGCCGGCGCTCGTTGCGCGGTCGCTCGAGCGCTGGTTGGCCGCTCATACGCAGGACGAGGTGGCGGGCTCGGTCTGCGCGTCCTGGCTGAGGGCTGGCGGCGAGCCGCTCCTCATCTCCGAGCCCGCCGTGCGCTGGCTCGGCGCCCATCCACAGAGCGAGCGGGCGCAGTCTCTATATGCGGCGTGGCTCGACAATGGGGGTGAGCGCGAGCTTCTCAGGACGCCGATCGAGCGCTGGCTCTCGGCTCACAACGAGAGCATCGGCACGAGCTTTGTGTATGAGGCGTGGTTGAAAGCCGGCGGCGAGCCGGATCCGATCCGCGCATCGCTGGTGGAGTGGCTTGAGGTGAACGCGGGTGCCAAGGGCGCGGGCTTCGTCTATTCGGCCTGGCTCAACGCGACGGGTGAGGTCGGGCTCGTGCGCGATGCGATCGGCGTATGGCTGGCACAGCACGGCCGGGCCCAGACCGTGACGCAGTTTGTCTACCAGGCGTGGCTGGAGGCGGGCGGGGATCTGGAGCTCCTGCGCGAACCGATCCGTGGCTGGCTGGCCGCCAACGCGACCAAGCTATCCGCGAGCTACGTGTTCGGGGCGTGGCTCCAGCGCGGCGGTGAGCCTGAGGTCGTCAGAGAGGGCCTGCAGCGCTGGATGCGCGTTCACGGCCAGAGCCCCAGCGCCCGGTATGTGCGCCGCGCGTGGGTAAAGGCGGCCGGCTGAGCGCGGCGCGGCGCGGCGCCGAACAGGATGAAGGAGAACGATGTCAAGACCGACCGTCTCCTTCACCATGCGACCGTCCGCCCTGGTAGCGGCGGCTGATGACCTGGAAGGCGACGGCGTCCGTTCGTTACGCTGTGCGCTATGGGAGAGGGGAAGGCTGGAGGGCGGCAGACGCCGCCCATGCATTCGCAGGTCAACTGGTCGCTTTTGGGGCTCGTGATCAAGCGTCCGAGCTATGCCTATGAGCTCGCGAAGCGGTTTGAGCGAACCTACGAGGGCGTGCTGTCGCTCAGCAGCGTCTCCCACGTCTACACTGCGCTCGCCGCGCTCAAAGACCGCTCACTGATCGAACAGACCCTGGGGACGGGCACCGAAGCGCAGCGCAAGCCGATCTACAAGGCAACCGAACATGGGGTCGATGAGTACCGGAGATGGCTGCTCGGAACACTTGGCGAGGATCGTCGCCGTCAGCAGCTGTTCGTGTTGCAGTTAGCGGCGCTGATGGGTAACCCAGAGGTCGCGCTGGGAATCCTCCGCGACTACGAGCAGGAGTGTGAAGAGGAAAAAACAAAGATCCGTACCAGGGAAAGAACTAATGAGACCGTCGAGGCAAACGGCGGTCTCGTCGCACGTCTACTCGCCGAGGAGCAACGCCTTGCGCTGGAGGCAAAGCTCAACTGGGCGCAGTATGCACAGCGAGAGCTGGGCGGTACGGGGCACGGTGCAAGCGTCATCATCGCCGAGCGAGCTCGTCGCGACCAACGCTGACGGCACGGTCCATAGCCAACACGAGCGAATACCTATAGCTGCGAACAAGAAGTACGCCGCGACCAAGAAAAAGTCATAGCCACAGGTCCGATTAGATAAATAGCCACAGGTCCGATTAGATAAGTCACACACGCGCGCGCCCGCGCGCGGGTGGGCCCGATCGAGAGAAACGTCCCAAGCGTTTGGGAGGATCGGCCGATGCCACAGAGCGCCCAGATCGAGCGTGTCGGCGCCGACACGGATTTTGCACCGAGCTTCAGAGAGCTGCTTGACAGCGGGGAGCCGGAGCTGATCCGTGTGGCGCTGCGCAGATGGCTGGCCAGGGGGAAGCACGCGGACGCGACTTACGTGTATGGAGCTTGGTTGAACGCGGGCGGTGAGCCGGAGCTGATTCGCGAGTCGTTGGTGCAGTGGCTGGCCGGCAACGCGGCGGTCGAGAAGGCGAGCTTCGTCTATACGGCCTGGCTCAACGCGGGGGGTGAGCCGGCGCTAGTGCGTGATGCGATCGGCGTATGGCTCGAGCTCCATGGTGAGCGTCCGGTGGCGTGCTATGTCTACCGCGCTTGGCTGTCGGCCGGTGGCGAGGTGCAAGCGTTCTCGGGGCCGATCTGCGATTGGCTGGCAGCGCACACGAACGATGAGTGCGAAGCGCATAACCTCTATTCCACGTGGCTGAACCATGGCGGCGAGCCGGCGCTCGTTGCGCGGTCGCTCGAGCGCTGGTTGGCCGCTCATACGCAGGACGAGGTGGCGGGCCCGGTCTGCGCGTCCTGGCTGAGGGCTGGCGGCGAGCCGCTCCTCATCTCCGAGCCCGCCGCGCGCTGGCTCGGTACCCACGCGCAGAGTGAGCGGGCGTGCTTCCTGTATGTGGCGTGGCTCGACACTGGCGGCGAGCGCGAGCTCCTCAGGACGCCGATCGAGCGCTGGCTCTCAGTTCACGGTGAGAGCGCCAGCGCGAGCTACGTGTACAAATCGTGGTTGATGGCGGGCGGTGAGCCTGAGCTCGTCAGAGAGTCGATTCGCCACTGGTTGGCCACTCACGCGATAGACCGATCCGCGGACTTTGTGTACGAGGCGTGGTTGAAGGCGGGCGGTGAGCTGGGGCTGATTCGCGAGTCGTTGGTGCAGTGGCTGGCCGGCAGCGCGGTGGTCGAGAAGGCGGGCTTCGTCTATTCCGCCTGGCTCGACGCGGGGGGTGAGCCGGCGCTCGTGCGTGATGCGATCGGCGTATGGCTCGAGTTCAATGGCAAGCGTCCGGTGGCGGGCTATATCTACGTGTGCGAGGCCTGGTTGAAGGCGGGCGGTGAGCCCGAGCGCGTCAGAGAGTCGATCCGCGGTTGGCTGACCACTCACGCGACAGACCGGTCAGCGAGCTTCGTGTATCAGGCGTGGTTGAAAGCCGGCGGCGAGCCGGATCCGATCCGCGCGTCGCTGGTGGAGTGGCTTGAGGCGAACACGGCTGCCAAGAGCGCGGGCTTCGTCTACTTGGCCTGGCTCAACGCGACGGGTGAGGTCGGGCTAGTGCGTGATGCGATCCGTGTATGGCTGGCACAGCGCGGCCGGGCTGAGAGCATGACGCAGTTTGTCTACAGGGCGTGGCTGCAGGCGGGCGGGGATCTGGATCTGGTACGCGAACCGATCCGTGGCTGGCTGGCCGCCAACGCGACCAAGCTATCCGCGAGCTACGTGTTAGAGGCGTGGCTCGAGCACGGCGGCGAGCCTGAGGTCGTCAGAGACGGCCTGCAGCGCTGGATGCGCGTTCACGGCCAGAGCCCCAGCGCCCGGTATATGCGCCGCGCGTGGGTAAAGGCGGGCGGCTGAGCGCGGAAAAAGAAGTCATTCATTCCACGTTTGGGTATCAATTCTGTTGTTTAGGTGAGCTTCTAAGCAAAGCTCAACTGCGCGGTCGGACAATCTCGCACGGATCGTGAGCTTCGCGCGGGCAGCTGAGCATGCGTCCTCCGGTTGACGAGGACCGCCTACGGGAGCTTGCGCATCGTCTCGGGTCGGGAAGATGGTCGAGTCTGGGTTGGTGGAGCCGACACGGAGGAGTGGGAGAGCAAGGCCGACGCTCTGTGGGATGAAAAGCATCCAGTGTTCCTCACCGCCAGTAAGGAAAGCGCGTCGCGTTTCGTTGCGGGTCGTGGGTTTGGTGGCGACGCACGGCGCTGAGCAGGCTGAGCTCGACGATGCGCTGTCCGTCGGCTGCGTCGAGGTCGGCGAGGACGTATGGCATCGCGACGATGACGGAGGAGATCACGCGCGCGATGCCCCGGATGCCTTGAGCGGATCGTCCTTGGTGAATCCCGATGTGGTGCAGCCCTGACCGCTTGAGCGCGCGTGACTCCTCGGCAGAGTCGAGCTGGTCGAGATCGAGCGTCAGCACCGCGTCGTAGCTGCGGGCCGCGGCGTCTGCGAAAAGCTGGATGTCGTGCTTGCCCTTCCACTTGAGCTCGTCGATGTGATCGAACTCGTGCTGCTTGTTGAGCCGCAGCGGCGGGAGCACTTGGACGGGCATTCCCTCATCGACGAGGACTCGCATCAGGCTACGGCGGTTACCTGCTCGGCGAAGCTGACGGCGTCGCCGATGGCCTCTTGGTCGATCGATGGGTAGACGGCCGCGATTTCGCGCGGTCCCAGGTCGTCCTCGGCGAGCGACGCGACGACGTCGAACGGGACGCGGGTCCCGGCGATCACGGGGTAGCCGCCGAGCACCTGCGGGTTGACCGCGATCCGCGGTCGCGGGTGCTCTAGCGCTGGCACGGGACGGCCGTTGCGGGTCTCGAACGGAGCAAGCACATCGTGCATGAGGATTTCCTCAAGAACGGTTCCGGGCTGGTCCTCGAGGTCGAGCAGTTCGCCCGCCGGGGTCTGCACGAGAATCGATCGGTGGGTGCTGATCAGCCGGTATGCGGCGAGATGGGTCCACTCGCCGGCCTCGAGTCCCCGCAGGGTGGCGACCGCGCGTCGGATTCGCGGCAGGGACTTCTCCTGTCGCAGGTAGACGATCGATCGCAGCGCGACAACGTCTGCCCAGGAGTAGAGGTAGCGACCGCTGCGCTTGCCTTGGGGCACGAGCAGCGGTGGCGCCGCGTCGGTGTGCCTGCGCCAGTAGGCGAGCTGGGGGACCGTGGCGCCCGTGAGGACACTGGCGATCGGGATTGGGAAGGACATAGAAGAACTCTATCCGGAGTGTAGGTCCGCAAGATTCACGCGATCAGCAGTCATTTTGTGTGGGAGGAGAGGGTCAGATCCATGCAGACAACAGTACGCAACTCCTGGGACGGTTCAGTCGATCGCGGCCATGATCATGCCCTCAACCCGTCTTTGCTGGGGGGCGATGACTCGGCGGGGGCGGAGGGATACGCCGAGGGAGTGTGGGCCCGCTACCGGGCGATTGCGGACAAGGAGGCGTGGGACCGTCTGGCGAGCTACCGACTCGGAATCGCATGTGGTCTGGAGACATCGACGATGAAAAACCGCCGCTTCTACGAACGAAGAGGCTTCGAGCAGGCAAGCGAGATCATCCTGCCGGGCGGCCCAGATACGTGGTTTCTATGTAGGCCCAAGAAGGGGATGCCTGCCAAGTGAGTTGGGGATGGTCGAGCCCGAGGATGAGGGTCCGGCCTGGAGGCGGCGGAGATCGCATCGGAGAACCCTAGGTACGAGCCGACTTTCCCGGATAGGGTTCGACGAGATGCAGGCCGACGCGGTGCAAACCCGGGAGATCCTTACCGGCGAGACCCATCTCGCCCACCAGGCGATGCGCGCATTGCGAACGACCTACGAAAGCGAGCGAGAGTTTGTCGAGCACGTCGACGGGGTGCTGCGACCCGCTGGCTACAGGCTCCTCGGCGCCTTCTCGCCAGACCGTGAGCCGGCCGGCGCGATCGCTGGATTCCGTGTCGGCGACAACCTCGCCTGGGGCCACTACCTGTACGTCGATGACCTCTCGACCGCGCCCGAGGCACGGCGTCAGGGTCTCGCCGGGGTGCTGCTGGAGTGGCTGATCGAGGAGGGCCGAAGGCTCGGATGCGGCCAGCTACACCTGGATTCGGGAGTCGGCCCGGAGCGCTTTGACGCACACCGGCTCTACCACAATCACGGTCTGTCGATCTACTCGCATCACTTCGCCCGTGGGCTGTAGGAGACGCAGCGAGATATGGCGAGTCGTCGAGGGCCCGTCACGGGATGTGGGTGGTCATGATCTGCTGGAGGGCTGATCACGACGCTGTCCTGTTCGACCTTGACGGCGTTCTCGTCGACTCGCGCGTGCCATTCGCGCGCAGCGTCAACAGCGCGCTCACCTCACACGGGCTGGCCCCGAGGCTGGAGCATGAGCTCTACCGGTATCTCGGCCCTCCTCTACACCAAACGTTTCGTGTGCTGGTGGGCGACGAGTCACTCGTCCAGCCGTGCGTCGATTCGTATCGGACGCGCTACCGTGAGATGGCCGCGAGCGAGACGATCGTCTTCCCGGGTATGCGCGAGATCCTCGACGGACTGGTAAACCACCTACCGCTGGTTGTGGCCACCTCCAAGCCGCGTGCGCTAGCTGAACCATTGCTCGACGCTCTGAACCTGCGCCGCTTCTTCGCCGCGGTGATCGGCCCCGAGCTCGACAGCGAGAACGAGCAAAAGGCCGTGACCGTCGGACGCGCAATGCGGGAGCTCTCACCCGAAGCCAGGCCGGTCATGGTCGGCGATCGAAAGTACGACATCGCAGCCGCCCACGAGCACGACATCCTCGCCATCGGCGTTCTATGGGGAATCGGCTCGGAGGTAGAGCTGCTCACCGCTGGAGCTGACGCACTCGCCCACACTCCCGCCGAACTCGCAACCCTGCTCACCCCATCGCCCGCCAGTCGCGGGTCCGGGTGAGGTCGCGAGTAGCTCGCTGCGCGGCGGCACTCGATGCTCAGATCGGATGTGCCTATGCTTACAGCCATGCCTGAGACTGCAAGCGATTTCACGCCGGAGCAGGTCAACCATCCGGGTGGCGGTTCTACCCCCACATTGGTGGTCGAGCGATTCTTGGAGCTGCTTCGCTTGGGAGATGTCGATGGGGCTGTGGAGCTCTTGGCGGTGGACGTGGAGTACAAGAACGTAGGGCTGCCCACGGTGCGCGGACGCGAGCGCACTCGCCGGCTCTTTCGGGCCATGCTTGGCCGAGCTGACGCCGGATTCGAGGTCTATGTGCATGCCATCTCAGCGGATGGAGGAACGGTTCTGACCGAGCGCACCGACGTCATGAAGTTCGGCCGGCTGCGCATCCAGTTCTGGGTCTGCGGGCGCTTCGATGTGCACGACGGTCAGATCGTGCTCTGGCGCGACTACTTCGACCAGATGAATTTCTGGATAGCAACCATCCGCGGCCTGCTGGGCACGATCTTTCCCGCGGTACAGGCCAAGCCACCCTCAACGGCCTGAGCCGCATTGGTACCTGGGACGGCGTTTGTGGAGGCCCGGGGTGAGCGTTTATCCCGCGCTTCTACAAACGAAGGGCTTCGAGCAGGCAGCAGAGATCATCCTGAGAGGCGGCCCAGATACGTGGTGGCTACGGAGAGGTCCGAAGGGGATGTCTGCCAAGTGAGTTGGGGATAGGGAAACAAACAAAACAAGTGCACGAGCACCAGCGGCGGCTGAGCAGAACATGGAGGGGTGGGGATCAGGGGAGGGTGAGATGGATGGGAGACAACAAAGCAAGCCGCCCGAACCGAAGGCAGGTGTCGCCGGTCACAGGGGTGGGATGGTCGAGCCAAAATGACGCGCGCGGGCGCGCGAGAAGCCCGCGCGCGCATCCAGGCGGGAGAGGGGGTTGCAGAACGGTCCCCTAGGCGCGACAATGTAGGGGCGGCGAAATCGAGCACGTCGCAGAAAGGAACTGAATGAAGGTCACCAAAGGGGCTTAGAACATGGGAGCCATCGCGACCGACACGGTTGCGCTGTGCTCATCAGTCCTCTACCTAATCAGTCTTTGCGTCGTCGCTGTGTTGTGCCTAGTGACAGGCCGTCGGCGCGGAGCTGATATCAAGGCAGAGATCGAGACACCATTCGTAACCCTCAAGCTCCGAGTGCGGATGCACGATCACCAGGGGCAACGGAGCGAACAGTCCGATTGTGACGCCCTCCCAAAGAGGAGGGATTCCGGGACGGATAGCTAAAAGATCCGAGTCCGGGGTGGAGGCAACAGCCACCGAGATTCAGATTGCAACACTATGTAGGTAGAGCGGACTTCTCCCTGGGGGTTCGCTCTTTCTTTTGCGCGTGCGGCGCGCCTTCGTGCCCAGTCGATGTGCTCCGTGAGATGCTTGGCGTCACCGAGCCGCAAGAGGCGTTCTTTGCTCCGTCCGCTGGCTGACTACCATTCGTAGGCCGTCGTCTGCCCGGAGTCGCCGGGCTAAGTACTAAGCGATGGCGCACATAGAAGGAGGTTCCCGTGGCTAAGAATCCGCCAACCGGGGACAACAGCCGCAAAGGAGCGGTTCGTGATCGCTCGCAGTTCCAGACGCCAAGTGGCAACTGGGCTAAGCGAGACAAGGACACGGGTCGCATCCTGGACGTCAAGACCTCTGATAAAGAGCCCTTCAAGGGCGTCCGTAAAGAGAAATAGGTCCAGCGGCGCGGGGACGGGAGGCTCATCTCCTCCCGTCCCTCCTTTCGACGAAGGAACCAACGGCCCTTCAGGTCGCACGCGAAGTTCAGAGAGAGTTCATCCCGCTGAAACAGCGGGTTGCGCTGGTTGCTCGACATGCGGATTGAGGACTCTAGTTATCTCTTCTAGCGCCTTCTCGATCTGGCTGATCTCGCTTGTGAGCTGCGAGCGTTGCGCCCGAATCGCGCTGAGGTCTGTATTGGGAGAGGGCGTTGCCGTGAGCTCGCGCATCTCTCTCTGGAGGCGCTCCAGTTGTGCTCTGAGACGCTGCGGTGCTCGGCGGTCGAGTTCGTATACGCCAGCTTGTGTGCCCTTGCGCACCGCTGGGGAGCGGCTTACTTGGGTGAGGAAGACTGCTAGTGGGTCCTTGCCGGCAACCTCGTAGCCAGCGGACATGAGCAGTCCGAACCACTCGCGGTAGTGCATGGCCTCGGTCTGAGGGTTTTCCGCCAGCAGTCGTACGGCGGTCTCGCGGATCGCGGGACCGCGAAGTCGAGGGGCGGCGTCTCTGTGGTTAGGGTCCTGCCGGTCAGCGGCGTCGGAGGTGGCGGTTTGGTCAGACGGGGCGAGTCGGTCCAGTAGGCGGCGGCGGTCCTCTACCTCAGCAAGGGTGTCCTCGATGCGTTCTAGCTCAGCACGCAAGGAGTCGCGCTCGCGAAGGACGCGTTCGCGGTGCTTTTCGAGCTCCGCACGCTCTGCAGCGGCGGCGCGGAGCAGACGGCTCGATGGTCTGGGGGATAGCGCGGTCACTAGCTGGAGTGGGTTGTATCGGGTCGGCATAGCTGAGCGTCAGCTTGGCCTGTGGATAGGTCGCTCATACGCAGCTTTGTGTTGTAGATATCTGCCACGTAGCTGTGGAAAGCTTGTGGACTCAGCCCGGTTTTCGCCGCAAACACCGGGTAAAAATGGCTCTACAGACACTGTGGATGGAAAATTCTTGCCGACCGGCGCTACTGAACGAACTTTTCCGTCCGCACCACTTGGCATGCTGTAGAAGCACTATGAGACTCTCCATAGGACATCCGGACGTCGCGAAGATACGAGCGAACCCCGAGTCGGTGCCGGAAGGCACCGAAGCAATGTCCTCGGTTCTGCGCCACGTGGCCGTCACAACCCCACACCGACCTCCGCCTCCGACCCCAGCGCGAGGAGATTTGGCGGCAGGCTGATGTGGGCTGACAACGAGACGACAGTTGATCTGCTCGGGTACGACTATCTGGTCGACTCGCTGTTGGTCGTCCTAACCGAGCCGCGGCTGCTCCCGGTTACCGTCGGGCTGGCCGGGGACTGGGGTTCTGGCAAGACGAGCTTGATGTCGATGGCGGCCGCAGCACTGAGGAGCGAGGACCCGCAGTTTGTGACGGTGTCGTTCAGTCCGTGGCGGTTCGAGGACTACGAGGACGTCAAGGGCGCCTTGATGACGGCGGTGATCGATGCCCTGCAGGAGCGCGTCGATTCCGAGCCATCGCTGCGCGAGCGGGTCGGTGGGCGTCTGCGTGGGCTGCGCGAGCGGGTTTGGCGGATGGGTCTGGCACGCGGCGCCGCGACCGGTGGAGCACTGCTCGCAGGCGCGGACCCAGCGCTCGCGACGGCTGCCGGGGAAGCTGCGCAAGGGATCGCGGCACCTCCCGCGACAGCGGACACGGCGGATCGGCGCTATCACAACGTCGCGCAGTTCCGCAGCGACTTCTCTGAGCTGATGCGCGACCTCGGCGGGGACGTGCGGGCACTCGTGGTTTTCATCGACGACCTCGACCGGTGCCTGACGGACGCGGTCGTTGAAACATTCGAGGCGATCCGGCTGTTCCTGCACGTAGAGGGGACCGCGTATGTGATCGGGGCCGATCAGCGTCTTGTGCAGGCGGCGATCGAGGCTCGCTACCCGGCCGCGGCAGAGACGGGGGAGTCACTCGGGCGCAACTATCTAGAGAAGATCCTGCAGGTCACGGTGGCGATCCCGCCGCTGAGCGAGCCGGAGGTCGAGACGTTCATCGGGCTGTTGCTCGCCGAGCTCGAGCTGGACGGCGAGCAGTATGGGAGGCTGCTAGCGGCGGCACAGCAGAGCCGCCAGGGCGGGCAGCTCGCGGTCGCGATGAACGAGGGGATCGCCCGCGCCGCGCTCGGGCACCTGCCGGAGGGCCTTGGCAGGGCGTTTGCGCTCACCCGTCAGATCTCCCCGACACTTGCACGGGGGCTGCGCGGCAACCCCCGCCAGTTGAAGCGTTTCCTGAATACGTTCATTCTGCGCACCCGCACCGCGCAGCGGCGAAATGTGCAGCTTGATGGCGCAGTTCTCACGAAGCTGATGGTGCTCGAGGAACTCGCGTTTCCCCGCTTCGAGCAGCTCTTTACGTGGCAGCTGCAGCAGGACGGTCGTCCCTCGCAGCTTGAGGCGGCAGAGGCCGCGGTCCGCTCCGCGGATGAGCGCATTGAGAATCTCCAGGAGGATGTCCGGGCGTGGACGGAGGAGCCGCAGGCACACGAGTGGCTCTTGCTTGAGCCTCCACTAGCTGAGCACGACCTCGGCGCCTACTTCTTCTTCTCCAGAGACCGTCTCTCGCCAGCTGCACCAGCCGCGCGGCTTGCACCAGCTATGCAAGAATTGTTGGGCCGTCTCTGCTCGGATGTTAAGGCGCGTCGCCTGTCCGCGATCGGTGAGTTTAAGCAACTACAAGGCGAGGATCTGCGTGCTGTATATGGTGCGCTTATCGAGCGAGCGTCAGTGGATCCCAGCGCTGCCGCGATGGAGAGCTCGCTCGAAATAGCAGGTGGCGTAAGCGAACTGATCCCACTGTTCACAGGCGCGCTGCGGGCACTTCCCCTTAAGTCTGTTCCTCCCGCGCTTCCACTTAAGCTGCGTGTCCAGCTAGCACAGAAGACCGATCTCACTGCTCTATTTAGTCATTGGAAAACCGGGCCTAAGGCACTACAAACCGCTGTTGCCAAGGCGGAAGGGGACTAGCGATGGGAACTTCGAGTGACCACAAGGGAGGCCGGTCCTCCGAGTGGACAGCATTCCGTCGTGCGAGCACGTCGTTTGGTAAGAAAGGCGGCGGCCAGAGCGCCGGACTTGTACTTGCCCGCCTTGTGCAAGCGCTGGGCGGAGCTGTAGCGGCTGCGGCCAATGCCACCGAGGGCGCCGGTGTACGAAGCGCGCAGCAGGTGGGAGCACTAGGTGCCGGGCTCGCCGGTCCTGGTTTGACACCGACCCTCGAGTCCCTGGGTCTACAGAGACTGGTTGGCTCCGACCGATTTGAGGTCATCGAGGGTCTACTCGATCAGATCGCCGGTGACGGAGAGGCTCTTGAGGAGCAAGCTGCACGTACTGCCGCTTGTGATGTTCTAGATGAGCTCTTTGGCGATGCGGATACGTATGAACAGCTTGAGGCGACTGTGCTTGATACCGACGGCGTGCTCACGATCTTGCAGACATTCCTAGCTGCATACGTCTATGCGCTACTCGCTCCTGCACTAGATGAGCGGCTGAATAGGCTAGGTGATCCAAATTTGGTTCGGCGACGCGAGCGTGAAATGCAGGAATACACCAAGGCGGTCGTACAGCTCGAAATCAACGACGTGGATCCCCTAACGGTCGACTGGAACAGCGGGGATGGCCGGAAAATCCTAGATGGCGCGGTTCGTGCCGTGTTCGAGCAACTCGAGGCACTTGAATCGTGACTACCTTCCTACTGCGCACAGACAGTGTCCATTCCTTGGACGAGAACGGAGCGTTTGTGCTGGATTGGTGGCCTGGTAATCATCGCTCTACTGTCCACGAGGCTGGAAATTATCGTGAGTACGTAGCAGCATCGCCTATAGCGATCGATTTCTTGGGGTTGGCGGTAGCTGTATATTGTGCCGACAAGATTGCCCGTCGTGAAGATTCAAAGGACGGTTTCACGCGGAACCTTCACTTGTCTATACCAGTCAGTGATGTCGGTCGATTTGACAATGCCAGCGACTCGCTGCTAAAGGCGCTGAGTTTTCTTACTGGCGACAGATGGTCGTTGGAGTTTCGTCGCTGCGTCCCTCGGCCTCGCGCTAAGAAGCCAAAGGTCACAGCCGATGCTGTATGCCTTTTTTCGGGTGGTCTCGACTCACTCGTGGGAGCAACCGATCTTCTTGCTGAGGGCGCTTCGCTTGTGCTACTTGGTCATCATGAGGGTGGAGTAATCGCTCGCAAGCAGACAGAGCTTGCCAACGGGCTCGCTAAGCGTTATGGCGAGTCAAAGGTCTGTCTGCGCCAAATGCTGCTTACGCCGGCCAAGCCTAGGAAAGGGCAAGCACGACCTCTCCCTACGGAACGTGAGGAGACCACCAGGAGTCGGTCGCTGCTGTTCATCGCGGCAGGCATAGTGCTAGCCGAGAGTATCGGGAATGATCTGCCTCTCTATATGCCAGAGAACGGTTTTATCGGCATCAACGTGCCGCTAGTTCCAGCTCGTCGCGGCGCGCTTAGTACACGAACAACGCATCCATACTTCCTGAAGACGCTAGGGGAGGCACTCTCGCAACTGGATCTCGATGGGAGCCCGATTCGCAACCCATATCGACTCCGGACAAAGGGAGAAATGGTCCGCGGCACAGGCGATTCAACCCTTCTCAAGGAACTGGCTCCGCATAGCGTTTCATGCGCGCATCCTACGGCTGGACGCTGGCGCCACCAGTCGCCTGGGAATTGCGGGTACTGCTGGCCATGTTTGATCCGACGTGCCTCCATGCATAAGACGGGCTGGGATACATCTGACGGCTATGCCGTCGATGCTCTCAACGACGCTACCTTGCTCGAACCTCGGGCCGAGCGGGGCGCGTCGCTCAGGGCGATGCTCGCTCACCTCGCGGCACCCCCAGATCGGTACGCCGTCTTACGTAATGGCCCTATCCCGGACGGCGAGGCCTCTCAATTCAGCGCGGTGTATCGCCGGGGCTGTAATGAGCTGCGCGAGTGGCTCGACGCGAGCGCTGGATCCGCCGTGCGCGAACTCGCAGAAGGAGCGTAGGCTTGTAGTGCATGTACATCGATGCCCACTGCCACGTAGATCGCTACCCCCACCCCGGCGAGATTCTCCGCGCTGCCGAGCGAGCGCGCGTGGTCACCATCGCAGTCACGGAGACCCCGTCGGACTTCCAAGCGCTGACGGTCAAGGCGGGGACACGCGACATGCTTCGGGTTGCGCTTGGTCTTCATCCACTGCGCGTTGGCACCCTCAGCCGACTCGAGCTCACGCTCTTCAGGCGTATGCTCAACCGCACCGACTATGTTGGGGAGGTCGGGTTGGACTTCTCACCACAAGGGCGACCAACTCGCGCACGGCAGCTAGAGGTGTTCGAGCAAATCCTCGCCGAGCCGGACTTGCGTCACAAGGTGCTCACGGTGCACTCACGAGGGGCAGAGCGCGACACTGTTCGGCTACTGATCGATGCGAGCGCACATGCGATCCTGCACTGGTATACGGGCGCCCTGAAGCATCTCGATGCCGCGCTAAATGCTGGAATGTGGTTCTCCGTCAATGCCGCGATGCTGAGAAGCAAAAACGGGCTGCGCATCTTGGCGGCACTTCCACCCGAGCGCGTGGTAACGGAGAGCGATGGACCATACACCAAGCATAATGGCCGCCAAAATGACCCAAGCACGATTCCGTCACTGATAGAAGCACTAGCAACACTCTGGAACGAAGATCCGGAGGCCACGCGCGAGCGAGTGTTCAACAACATGAAGCAAATACATGCTTCGATCACTAGTCAAAATGGTGCCGAGACAGACACACTAACCCAAACACTGTTTGAGTCTCCTGCATCAGTAAAGGCAGCTTCGGTAGATACGAAAGCTGCAAGTAACGGAGATGCCGGCCGCCCGCATCGGAAAAAGATATCTATGACGCGAGGGATAGAGAGCCCGGTAGCTCCAGACTTCACCCGCTTCGCGCGCAAGCCGAGCGAGCGCGTCGCGATCGTCGAGTACATCCACGCAACGCCTAACCTTCAGGAGACCGACTACCTGGAGTGGAAGACCGGCTACGACCTGAGTAAGCGCCCCGGCGCTGCGGCCACTGCGCGCCAGCTCATTGGCATGGCCAACCGAGACACGGCCCACGCCATCCGCCACACCGATGGACACGCCTACGTACTGCTGGGGGTAGAGCCCGGCAACCTCCCCGGCGTCCCTGAATGGGACTCTGCCGACATCGAGAAGTGGCTCACGCCCTTTGTCGGCCCCGATCTTCGCTACGACGCCCATTACGTGCGCGTCGAAGGCCATCCAGGCCATGTTCTCTTCTTGACCATCGACCCGCCGCGCGAGGGCGACCCTATCTACAACCTTCTCAAGAGCTCACAGGATCCAGTCACTAGCAAGTCCCTTGACGCCGGCACTATCTATGTGCGCCATGGTTCTAACACGGCGCCCGCGAAGCCGGACGACCTAAAGTGCCTCGCAGCGCGCGCTGTGGTTGCTGAGCGCCCCACGCTCGATGTAGAGGTGCTGTTGGATACGAGTAAAGCGACGACGATCAACAAGGCCATCGCCAGTGACGAGTACCGCGACCAGAACCTTCGCGCCTGGAAGGCGAAGATGCTCGGCAAGCTCCCGCGCAGGGAACCCAAGCGGGCGAAGGGACCGCTGGACCTCATCGGCATGCCGAGCTTCGACCTCGACTATTCCATCCAGCTCCCGCCGCTTGGCGAGAAGCGCAGTGAGGAGCAGTACAAGGCTGAGGTCGAGCAGCACGTCCAGGCCATGAGGGCTTCTGGGGCCTGGCTGCAAACGGTCGCCGTCGATTGGGTGAAAAGGAGAGGGTCGGTGCTCGGCGTGAGCGTGAAGAACAACACCGACCAGAATTACGAGAACGCGGTCATCGAGCTGTTCCTCTTTGGCGTGACCAGGGGCAATGTCTTCGCCGCCGAGGGCGACGCCGCCAGGCTGCTGCGTGTGCCAGAGGAGCCGGAGGAGTGGGGCTCGCGGTCGGACTTGAGCCACGTCATCGCCAGGAAGTACGCTGCGACGCCTATCGTGACTGCCATGGGCAAGCCAAGGCCCGAGGTGGAAGAACCGGGCACCGGCCAAGTGCTCGTCCGCTACCCAGAGTTACGGATACGCCCTCACACCAAGCACAAGCTGGAGTCGCTGCTGCTCGCGCTCGCGCCGTTCATGGCGGACACCACCGTGCCGGTGCACTGGCGGGTGACCGCAAGCAACACGAGCGGACATCAAGAGGGCGATATCGAGTTCCACGTATCCGACGGGACACAGCCGCAGGATGCTGGGATTGAGTCAGCCGCGCCCCCCGAGGCATAGCCGCCTTCGCGGCCGACGAAAATGCTTACAGCTGGCATAGACATATGGAAAAAGAAGTGGCTGGCCGTGGTCTTGGTTGACGGTCGCTACCAGGAAGGCATGGTCAAGCCTGGGATAGCTGGATTGCTGGACGAGTTGGCTGATGCTGATGCCGTGGGAATAGACATGCCGATCGGATTGACTTCTGGCGGAGAACGCAGGGCAGCTGATTTTGAGGCCAGGAAATTCCTCGGTCCTCGCGGGAGCAGTGTTTTTCCAACCTATCCGAGGGAGATCTATGGCATAGATGACTACGGTGCTGCCTGTAAGCGATGTAAAGAACTAACTGGCACCGCAATCTCGCGTCAGGCGTACGCCATTGGCGGGCGGATACTTGAGCTGGATGAGGCGGCCGTTGGTCGAGGTAATGTCTATGAGGTTCATCCTGAGGTCAGCTTTCGCGCAATGGCCGATAGGCATATCACTCAGTCCAAGACTTCTTGGAACGGATTGCATGAGCGTATCGACCTTCTACGTAGTCAGGGTATTGAATTTCCAGCAAGTTTGGCTGATATAGGTGACGCTGGAGCTGTCGATCTGTTGGACGCTGCCGCAGCGGGATGGAGCGCGACACGAATCGTACGGAGCGCGGCTTCCAGCCTGCCCGATCCTCCCCAGGTAGTGAATGGCAAACAGGTAGCCATCTGGTATTGATATGAACCGCATCATCGAGGGACAAATCATCGCCTCGACAGCCGTGGATCGACACGGGGAGCGGCTGTCCGCTGCGCAGCTGGAACGGTTCGTCACGCAGATGCCGCCATCGCGACTGCTCAACCTGAACCATGACCTGACTCAGCCCCCCATCGCCCGAGCGTTCAACAACCGAATCGACACCTTGCCGGACGGCACGGTGGTTATCAGATCAGACGTGGAAGTACTCGATGAGGCACGATTCGCGGGAACCACCGGCATGAGCATTTCGTTTCACTCGTATAGCGACGCAGTGCCGGCCCCTCCCGTTGCGGTGTCATTCAACCCGCGCTATGTGGACCGGGCACGGTTGGAGGCGGTATTGTCCAGCTCTGGATTCGCCGATCAAGCAGGACTAGCCGAGCGATCCGAAAAGGCGCTGATTCCTGTGGCCGTGTTCGTTTTCGTTCTCGTATCGCACGGCTTTTGGGAGGAGGCCGGTGCTGACCTCTGGCACCTCTGTAAGCGATTGGCTCTGGAAGCGTTCGGGGACAAAGAGGATGGCGACGTAGCGTTGACGATCAAAGCGGGTGAAGGTCGCCCGGAAGTGATTGTGTTGCTGTCTCGCGACTTAGAGGAGTTCGCTGAGCCTTTCGATCTCGACGCGATCGTGGTAGCTGCGGAATCGCTAGCCCCGACAAACACAATCGTCAAGATCGTGGCCCGCGTTGATGCCAGCGGTGCGCCCCAGGTCGACTTTGCCGTGGATGATGCGGGAACTACACTCCGGCCGTCCGAGTAGGAGTGAGGAATCGGTCCAACGCTCTCCCTACTAGCTCGATTACTTCTTGGGAATACCCATGGACCTCGGGCGTGGCAGAAATCTATAGACGACGCGGCAGCCGGACGGCTTATACGACTCCGGTCGCTGATAGATGCATGCTTGAGCAGAACGCTCTGCAAGTGATAGATGTCTAATGAACCCCTCTAACGACATCAAACACTTCCTCGTCACCCGCGATGTAAGGCGGCGGAAGACGATGGTGGTGGAATTTGGGACTGACTACGATGCTGCACAGGACGCTTACCAAAAGGCTGAGCAGCAGGCTCGTGGGAGTGCCTGAGGTGGATCGATAGATGTATATGACGCCGAATAAATGGGCTCCACTCAGGCCCCGCCTGGCACTCCCTGAGGCGTTGCCTCGCTGGGTGCCGCGCATCCTACAATCCCATCGGTGAGCGACCAACACGAGCAGCAACTCAAGGCACGTCGGGCTGATCTCCTCATGAAGTTCGATGCCATCGACTCCGCCGAAACTCTATTCGCGTTCCAGGAGCACCTCGCGCGCGAGATCGTCGCCGCGGAGCCCGTGGCGTTCCGGGACAAGGCCAGCCCAGAGCGCGAACACATCCGGCTGCTGCGGCTGCTTGGCGACGGATTGGCCTGGCAGTTTCTGCACTCCTACACGATTCGACAACTCGGCAAGCTCGAAACGCCCCCGCCGGCGCTTTCCCACCAAGGCGCCGGGTTCAGCTCCACTATCGAGATCGCGCGCGAGCAAGCTGCCGCCGGAATGCCGGTGCTGATCGCCGATCTGACCAACTGCATCTGCGTCTCGGATGTCGTCGTGTGCGCCGACCCAGAGCGTCCGCTACTGATCGAGTCTGGCGGCAACGCGAGAGCCCTCGGCAAGGGCCGCAAGGGCCGCCAGCTCCAACGCGGGCTCGCCGTCACCGAACTGTTGAGCCAAGGACACGGCAAGCTCCTGGAGGACGAGCACACCACGGTCACGGTCCCCATCGACATCGAAGCCGAGTACAGCTGGCAGCAGGTGGCGGCGGCGAGCGAAGAGGCGCTCACGAACGGCACCGGAGTCGCGAGCGCCGGCCCAGACGACGTGATCTGGGCGGTGGGGAAGAGCGTCGAGGAGCCGATCCCGGAGGCCGCCCTTGACGCCTGCGAGAGCTTCAAGCGGAGCATCGCCATCGGCGTGCATCTGCGGCTGCTCGAAAAACCAAGCACTCGCCATCAGCCACCGGTGATCTGGCCGATCCCCCTCGAGAGCCGCCTGGCGTTGCTCGAGCGCCAGATCTACCTCGGCCATGCGATCAACACGGACGCGTTCCTCGACGATCCGGACGCACCCGAGCCTCGGATAGCCGCCCACCGGCTGCGTCGGGATGAAATCACCGGCTTCCTCGTGGAGGGCGAAGAAGGACAGTCCGAGTTCTCACCGCTGTTCCTCGACGATGTCCTCTACGGCTTTCAGACGATCGAGTCGACACGGGAGACAATGCTCGCCCTCGTCCGCAAAGCGAACGTCGCCGAGATGCCGGCCGAGCAGCAGGACCGGGCCGCCGGGATCGTGTTCATCGAGTCGCTCGACGAGCTCCGTGCACTCGCCTCCGATCCCGAGCGGCGAGAGCAGGCCGGGACCGTCAGCATGCCTAAAGAGGTGTTCACCGAGATGCAAGACCTCGCACGCGAGCAGGGTCTCCCCGATCTCCCGGGTGCCGTAATGGGGATCGCCCCATCACGACAACGGGGAACTCCAGCTGACGAGTCGAACCCCAGCAGCAACTAAAGGCGGCACACGTAGCTGGAGCCGCAGCGTTTCTGCTCGCCAATGCGGCATGGATGGCATCTCGAAGGAGAGAAGCACACCGGGGCGTTCCTGTCAGTGTAGTTGTTGCACGCGGTTTACGGCAGCTTGCGATTCTCGGGGAATGTCCCCAGGATCAGTGCTTCGGCGTCAGCCCACATCGACCATATGGCTGGTCCCCTGCGCAGTTTGCCAGCCGGTACCGGTGAACGTGACTCTGTAGGCAAATAAACCAGTCCGATCAGCACGTACGCTGGCAGTGCAAACACCGTTTCGTGTGGACGTCTGCGCTACACGCACCGGCAGAGAGCCCTCGAGCCGCTCAAACATGCAGGTGCCTATGGGCGTCCCTGCTGGAGATTGAACGCGCGCCTGTAGACGTAGACGTCGTCGTGGGCTGCTGAGGTGATCCGGCAGGCTTCCAAAGGAGATCTGCGTGAGGTGCTCGACAGTTGCAGTGAGGCTGAATGGTGTCACGACATCGCAGTTGCTAAGCCAAGGGGCGCCAAGCGGATAGCCACGTATTTCATTGGTTCCCGGTCCGTCCATTGCGACGGCCAGGGTTCCGACCCCGTTGAAGCTTGACGTAAGCGTTACGGCCTGCTCAGGGCGCCAAGCTGAAGCCATCACCACGGTGCGAGTCGGCTGATCCTGATCGAGCAGACCAGGACTTCATTTCGACTGGCCCCGCATAGCGGGTCTCTGCAGTCGAAAGAAGTCCCCGGTCCTGCACGGCGTGAGCGATCGACAGAACCATCCCAAGCGCGGCATAGCGTGTTTGGCCAGAGCTTCTTGGCCAGTGGGCCCAAGTATGAGTCGTACTCGTCAGAGGCCTGTGGAATTCCGTCTCCTCTGGATCACCGCTCAAAACGCTCATCCCCAAGATGTATCGACGGGAGCTTCGAGGCCGCGGGCGGCTTCGGTGGATCGAGGGCTCCGGCGGGCATGTGCTCAGGACAGAGGATCCGATAAAAGGGCCGGGCGTCGGACGCCTCGACCACACCCTCCAGGGCGCGCACCTGCATGTGGCATACGCTGCAGTGTCCGTCGTAGGGGTTTCTTTTTGTCTAAGACCTTCATCGTCTAACTCCGACGAGAACGGCCAAACGGGACAGATCCGATCAACTCAATCTTGCCCTACGGTAGGCAGCGATGAGACACCAACCAGATGAGGCTCGAGGATCGCGGAGAATGCGAGGTCTGGGGGCAAGGCGGCCTGGTGCCCCCCGGCTTCCGCGTCCATCAGGATCGTGGCGTGCCGGGACGCGCGGTCACTGTCTACGTCCCTTTCTCTGGCGAGGATTACCTGTTTAGTATGCAACCATCTAATTAATGGTCAAGCGGAACCTAACGGCACTTACCATCCATGATAAGATCACTCTATGGCTAGTACCTTTCACAATCCCGTCGGACGTAACGCTGTCGATGCGGCCCAGAGTCGCGCTCGGCGTAGCCAGCCCTATCGCGACGCGCGCGCTGAATACGAGCGTATCCGTACGCTTCGGGAGGTCAGCCCGATCGCCGCGCATCTACGGGAGCGGCGATTCGAGCTCGGTCTCACCCAAGAGGAAGTCGCGCTAGCAGCCGGCACATCCCATAGCGCGATCTCGCGACTCGAGAAGGGAACCCATATTCCGCAGCTGCCGACCCTTCAGCGCATCGTCGCCGTCCTGGACGAGGAGCTACTTGTGTGCTTCCAACGCACCGTGGATGGCGAGGTCGAGCGCGAGCTCATGGCCGTGGCCTAGGCTTGATTACGCTGGCAGCGGCAGGCGTTCGATCTCCTCTGGATCATCGCTCAAAACGCTCATCCCCAAGATGTATCGACGGGAGCTTCGACGCCGCAGGTGGTTTCGGTGGATGAGCGCCCCGGTGGGCATGTGCTCAGGACAGAGGATCCGATAAAAGGGCCGGACGTCGGCTGCCTCGACTACACCCTCGCGCCCCGCTCATCCTCGGTTGGACCCGACTGCATCATCAAAGAGCCCCAGATTCTAAGGAAGCCGTAGCTAATGAAGTCCTGAACACAGCCGAACACACCTGTGTTACAATGGACTCGTAATGGCTGTGTCGAGTACCCGTCAACGCTCGTTTCGTCTCACCGACAAGACCCTGCATCTGCTCGACGAGCGAGCCTCGGAGCATGGTGAGTCGAGTAACGCGCTCGCTCAGCGCCTGCTCGATGAGAGCTTGCGCCTGGAGCGCCACCCGCTGCTGCGTTTCCGTCAGGGTGGCAGCGGTATCCGCCGGCCCGCGCTGGCCGGGACCCGCCTGGACGTGTGGCAGGTGATCGAGACGCTGAGATCCCATGGAGGCGATGTCGAGAGCACGGCGGGCTATTTCGGGATAACACCGGCCCAGGTGCGCACCTGTGTCGCCTACTACGCAGACTTCCAAACCGAGATCGACTCCTATGCGGCCGCCGAGGTGGAGGCTGCAGAGCGGGAGCGCAAGCGCTCAGAACGCGAGCAGCGAGCGCTCGGTTGAAGCTGCTGTTAGACGAGCAGTTCGCGCCGGATATCGCGATAGGACTCAGGGAGCTGGAACACGACGTCGTCGCGGTGGGCGAGCGGCCGGACCTCATCTCGAGCGGCGACGAAACTCTGCTTGCGCTCTCGACGGACGAGGGGCGGGCGCTGTTGACGAACAACGTTCGCGACTTTGCGCCGATCGCGACGCGCTGGGCCGGTGACGGTCGGGCCCACCATGGGCTGGTATTCGTATCGGACAGTACGTTGCAACGGTCGCGCAACACGATCGGGGCGTATGTCAGCGCGCTCGACAGATTCATGGGGGAGCATTCGGCCGAGGACGCGCTCAGCGACCAGATCCGGTGGCTGACCGCCGACTCCCCCGACTGACGTTGGGTCTTGCGTCCCGATGGATGATTGAAGGGCGGGATCTGAGGTCCCGAACCCTACCCGCGCCGGCGCCCGCCTCAACTGAAAATCACGGCCAGGCGCGCGGGACGCGTAGGCTGAATGGGATGTTCGTGCTTATCCTGATCGGTGTCCCTGTTCTCGAGGTGTTCGTGTTCGTCGAGGTCGGTCGCGCTGTCGGCTGGCTGCTGGCGGTCGTGTTGCTGCTGGGAATCTCCGTGCTCGGTGTGCAGCTTCTGCGCGTTCAGGGCCGCGCGACGATTGAGCGCGTCTCACTGGCCGTGTCCGAGCGTCGTGCGCCCGGCAGCGCCGCGGTCGATGGCGCGCTCGGATTTCTCGGAGCGCTGCTGCTCGTGCTTCCCGGGTTCGTCACGGCTGTCCTGGGTGCGCTGCTCCTCTTTCCGCTGACCCGTAGGCTCACGCGGCGCTGGATCTCACGCCACTACGTCACTCGCGTGATGAGGTTCACCGCGGCGGCAGGACGCTTCGCGCCGGGCAACCGCGATATGCCGCCGTTTGACGTTGAATCAACCGCGGTCGACGACGATCTCGACCAGCTCAGCCGCTGAACATCACCTCTCTCCACGCTTAGCGCCCACAGGGATGCACAGGTCATCTTTGCCGGCTGCGACCACTACGGAGGTTGTCTGGGAGCGACTAGGATTGTGTAATGCCCACGCTGGTTATGGACCCTGCTCCGGCCGAGATCGAGGCGCTACTCGAGCGCCGGCGTCGTCTCGGGCTCGACCACCGCGATGAGGTGTGGGGGGGTGTGCTGCACATGAATCCCGTCCCGCATGGACGTCACCACCGGATCGGACAGCAGTTGGCCGAACTGCTTGGGCCGCTGGCCACGGCAGCCGGACTGGTGCCCGCGATCGGGATCTTCAACCTTGGCGTCCCGGAGGACTATCGAGTGCCCGATGGTGCGATTCACCGGCCTGGGGACGATCAGATGTATTACGAGACCGCGGCGGTTGTCGTGGAGATCGTCTCCCCGGCCGATGAGAGCTGGGAGAAGCTTGCTTTCTACGCCGCGCACCATGTCGACGAGCTCCTGATCGTCGATTCCGAGAAGCGCAGCGTCAGCTGGCTGGGTCTCGCCGACGGCGAGTATCGCGCGATCGAGCGTAGCGGCCTGATCGACCTCGGCGGCGATCAGCTGGCCGGTCAGATCGACTGGCCGTAGCCGGCCCCGCTCCGTCTGGATCACCGCTCATAACGCTCATCCCCAAGATGTATCGACGGGAGCTTCGAAGCCGCGGGCGGCTTCGGTGGGTCGAGTGCCCCGGTGGGTATGTGCTCGGGACAGAGGATCCGATAGAAGGGCCGGGCGTCGGATGACTCGACCACACCCTCCAGGGCGCGTACCTGCGCATGGCACACACTGCAGTGTCCGTCGTAGGGATTTCGTTTTGTCATGAGACCTCCATCGTCTAACCCGACAAGAACGGCCAAACGGGACAGATTCGATCAGCGAAAAGCCTTCAGTCGACCGACCCAGCGGCAACGACCCACTCACAGGCCTGCCCGGTGACGGCGGCGATCTGATCGAAGTCGCTGTCGTAGTGGAGCACGATGAGCCCGCGCGCCTCCGCGGCCGCGGCGATCAAGAGGTCTGGGACCTTACGGCCGCGCTGGTGTTTGGAGGCCAGTAGCCGCTGCACCTGTCGCGCGCGCACGACATGCTCGGCTGTCGTCTCGATCAGCTCAAACACGCCCAGCGCCTCGGTCAGCCGATCCCACTCCGAATCGTTGCGAGCCGAATAGCCGATCTCGAGGTCGCTGATCCCGGCACGTGCCAGTTGTCCCAACTGTGCCCTGGGCTCGATCGCCGCACGAACCTCGGGCTTGCCCAGCCGGGTCAGGACGCTCGTGTCGAGCAGATGCGTCAGCGCCATGCATCTTCACGCGCAGCGAGATCACTGTTCGCAAGAACCTCAAAGGCCTTCTTGACCCTCTTATCTCGGTCCTTGACGGCCTGGCGCAGCGCTCGATTCACCGTCTCCTTGATCGTGCGCGTGCCGAGCTCCGATCGCGCGGCGCTCAGAGCCTGCTCATCAATGTCAACCAGATGCTTACCCATGACTCCAGTATATACGATACTGGGTCGATATATACGAGCAGAGCGGAGGCCGGTGAGGAGAGATCGCGGGCTAGGATGCGTCCCCCATGACCTCTCCTGAGAAGAAGCCCACCTCCCGGGAGATCGTCCACCAGGCGATCGACGAGCTCAGCGACGACGAGGTCGAGGTCTTCTACAAGAGCAGCGTAGAGGTGAGAGCGCCGCGGCCGGAAACACAGGCCGCGGCGCCCTCGAAGAGCCGGGTGCGGCAGTGGTAGCACCCTGCCCTTCCTCAGGCGCCCCCATACCCTCTCCGGTGGGCGCCTGAGGAAGGGCAGGGTGCACCCACGTCTGGCTGTCGCCGCTGCCACCGCCGGCGAGGGATGATCGTTTTCGCGCCAAGTTTTGAGCAAAGAGCCCCAGAAACACTGGGCATGTGAAAGTTTGGGCCCCAGAATCGAGCGTCCCGTCGCGGTCGGCTGATACTTTCGGAGACGGTCAATCCAAGCACCCACGGAGTCGGCTCGAGAAGCTGAACGGGAACCGGGACGAGGAGGAGACCACGAAGTGCAGTAACAGCAGCAAAGCAGCTTCCAGCTTTTAGTCGCACCGCAGCTTTTGACAATCGAATACTTTCCCCGACTCGCCCTTTCCCGAGAGCGTCACACCACCGCCTTCGGCGTTCCGCAACTACACAGGTTCGACGGTTCCCGCCGATTCGGCGAGGCTAGGAGGACGGTGTTCGCTCAATGCTCGTAGTCCCGCCTCGTCACCGCGTGCCTTGGTGAGCAGCACGTTTGCCACATCCACTTCGTCACGTGCCGGCATGCACCATACGACCCTCGGTCAGTGCGGCATAAACCATCGAACCTCTGGCCGGACCCCATTCCTCGGCGTAGGTCTCGCTCACCACGATCACATCAACCGGGATCCCCAGCGGGCGAAGCTCACGCCTCAGCCGGACCTGCTCGGCGTGCCGATCCTTCACGTCTCGCTCGATCACCAAGAAGTCCACATCGCTTTCCTCGCTCAGCTCGCCACGAGCAGCCGACCCGAACAGGATCACCCGGGCATCCGGGGCGGCGGCCAGCAACCGGCGTCCGGCCTCGGCGACCACGGCCTCAGGAATAACGGTGCCCTCGTACATACTCCGATTCTACGGCACATCGCCGTCTGCCTCAACTCGCCGCGGTGTTGGCTGACCGCTCCGTCCGTGGTTACAAGGAGACCAGTCGACCGAGCTGCTTCTCGGTCTTCGGTTGACTTCTCGATGGCGGCCCGGTGTTCATCGTGTCGGAACGGTCGCGGGGTCGAACCCGGCCTCATGCATGAGCTCGGCGTAGGCGCTGCGAGTAAGCAAGCCACGTTCCCTGGCTTGCTCCAGGGCTTGGCGCAGCAGGTCACGGCGCAGGTGCGCCTCGTGGCATTGGCGGATGGCCTTCGTCGGTGTCACGATCGGCAGGCCCTCGTGTCGGGAGCAGCACGAGATCGTGGCCGACCGGCTCGCGCCGGCGTCTGACGTATGGAGAGATTCCCACGGACGCGAGCCTACCGGCCGTCGCCCGAAAGCTGAGATTGGCTGTCCCGTTTCGGCGCTGGCGTCGGATAAGGGAATAGGGATGTCCACGCAACCGCACAAACCCGAGCCCTCCGAGTGGTTGCGCCTGCTGACGGGGAACCGGCTACAGACGCAGGTATCGAGCTCTGGGGTGCTCGTCGGTAGTGCGATGGGCGCGATGGGCGTCGACGTGGCCTTCGCCCTGATCGTCCTCGGCGGCGGAGGGGCGTATGCCCTGTCGATCCTCGCAATGCTGGCGCTCGGGTCCTCGTTCGGCCTGGCCGTGCGGGCTCTGCTCCTGCCGGGCGCCAAGGAGGCCGGCCCCACGCTCGCCGCGATGCGCAGGGCTCGCGAGGCCGAAGACGCGCGCGCATTCGAAGACTCGCTGCTCGACGACCTCGAAGAAGACATTGAGGCCAACGAACATGCCCTGGCCCGCAAAACCCTACTGTTCAAAGGAGCGCTGACATTCCTGGCGTTCGCGATCGGAGTGGAGCTGGCGGGGCAGGTAGTACAATGAGCGGCATGGAGCCAACCACCACCGGCCGACCCGCCCGGCCCTATCCGATGACGCCTGACGGCAAATACAAGTACACGACGTGGGACGGGCGGCCGCTGCACTACGAGCCGTATCGGATACCTGAACTCATCGGAGAAGATTTCCTGATCCCCGCATGGGTCACCAGGTTCTTCCGCAAGCTCTTCCGGCGCCAAGACACACACGCCGCGCGATAACCCCGCCACGCAGATAATCGTCTAACCCGTAAGGGGGTCAATTCTCAACCGGCGGGACCGGCGAGCCCCTCCCGGTATCAGGGAGTGGACGTAAGGCCGGGACGAGTGGGGCCTATCCCACCGATCTCAGTGTACTCTCCCGGCTGAGGGATCATGCCTCGCGTGCGCGTGCGCGTGTGTATGTGTATTGGGTCGCAGCGGCGAGCTCCTCGGGCGTGAAGTTCACCCCACACGCTCGAAGTCCCCCTGCGAGCGATCCTTGAAGCAGTAGTTATAACCGCACCAACTCATACACGCGCATCGGAACACGCGTCGGTTTGGCTGGCGTTTGGGCCATGGGGCGGAACGGATGGGGGAGACCTCCAAAAGTGAAAATGCCAGCGGCACGGCAGCAAGCAGTTTTTGACAATCGAATACTTCCACTGATCCTGCTCGAGGTCGTGTTATGGACTCTGCAGCTGGCGCTATTATGACGACCATATTCAACAAATGGATGGTGAGAATGCAGACCGGGAATTCGCCGCGGCGGGTGCGGTCAGAGTTTGCTTCGCTGAAGGAGTGGGGCGACTGGGTCAACGCCAACTGCGCTCCGCGCCGTGCGGACGACACTCCCGTGCTGATGGGACAGACCGGCCCCCGCAAACGCGCCACCCGTGAGGAGCTGATGGCTCTGATCGAAGAGCAGCGCGCCCGGTACGGCTGGCCACCATACGACCCCGGCAAGGGTGGGCGGGCACCTAATCCGTGAGCGACCCCGCTGCGCCAGTTTCGCAGGTGCCGGCAGAAAGCACTAGACCCGCCGAAGCGGGCCTAGCGGCGCTCCGCCCGCGATCCCTATTCCGGGGGCGTGCCGAGCAATACAAGCAGTCTAGCAACCATCGGTCGGCCGTCAAGCGGTGGTTGAATCGGCTCCTGAAGCGCTCACCCCAGCCGAGTTAGTCCCGGTGGCCTACATTGGCCCGTATATCGGACTGGTACATTGTGACCGTAGTTTTGACAACATAGCTTGCGCTTTGACGGCGAGCATGTCGTCTACAATGCAAGCATGAACAGCCACCCGGTGGAACCCAACAGCCCCGCGCCGACCACGGCCTAGATGACCCGCAAGCAGGCCGCGGCGAACGCGTTGGGATTGCAGCGCGCCGAGGGTTTGGAGCCCAGCCCGGAGCATGAAGCGCTCGCTGCCAGATGGGTGGCGGGGGAGATCGATAGCGAGCAGTTCAAGCAGCTCAACCTGGAGCAAGTGCGCCAGCGTCTGGCCTGCTCAGCCAACAGGGCTAGGCAATCTGCTGGCGACTATACGGAAAGCGGACCGTAACGGTCTTCTTACCGTATAAAACGTTGCCTGCGGGGGGATGGCTGTCCCGCACCCTTGAAGCAGCGCTCGCCGACGGTCTCAGCTCGCCGCGCTGGCAGTGGCTGGCGGTGATTGGCAGAGTGCGGCAGAGTGCTCACTTGCAGCAGCTCGGCCGCGGTGGACGGCACCCATGCCGGGTCGATGCCCTCGCTGCGCAGCAGCTCATCTTGCATCGCAAACACGTCATGGGCAGTTTGGTTCTCGCCCAGTGTGTACACGCCGAACACGCCTACTCCGTGGGTGGGTGGGACCTTATTCACCTCACCACCAGCGTGTAGATCTCTTCGTTTAGCCATTCGGGTCGCTCCAGTACGTTTCGCCGGCGCCTGACCATCAGGAGTGCATAGACATTGGCAGCCAGCTCGTGGGTGTATCAGCTAGGACGATACCCCCATAACGGTCTGTTAGCCCTTGGTAGCCCTTGGGGCGTAGCGGTGGTGCAGCATCAGCGAGTTGCCGTCGGGGTCGGCGAAGAACGACATGTGGCAGACGCCGGTGTCGAACGTATCGCCCTGGAACTCGATGCCCTGTGCGGTCAGCTGTTCACGCGCTGCCTGCATATCCTCGACGTGCATCGCTATCGGGTTGACATTGGGGTGGTAGCCGAAGGGGAAGTTCTCGGCCACGACCACGCTGAGGGTCAGCGGCCCGGCCTCGAACTCCGCGTAGTAGCGCTCGGGTATCTTGACCGAGCAGGGAAGGCCGAGCGTCGTCCCGTAGAACTCGACGGCGGCCTCGAAGTCGTTGGTGGGAACGGTGACGAAATCGACACCGGTGATCGGCCCGGGCGGACTGGCCATCTCGATCTCCTAACGGTCGGTTGGTATCCAGACGCCAGATGCTAGAGAGCCCGCGTGGATTCCGCACGGTTGCCGCCGCTACGGCCCTGTCTGCGATTGCGCGGGCGCACGACCCGACGGATGTACCGTCGGGTGCCCGCATGCGGTAGTGCCCGGCGGCGCAGCCTTCCAGCCTCTCCGCCGCCGATCGAGAGAAACGTCCCAAGCGTTTGGGAGGATCGGCCGATGCCACAGACAGCCCCGATCGAGCGGGTCCGCGCCGACGCGGATTTTGGCCCGACCGCAGCTTTTGCGCCGAGCTTCGACGACCTGCTTGCCAGCGGGGAGCCGGAGCTGATGCGCGGGGCGCTGCGCGGATGGCTGGCCATGGGAGACCGCGGGGGAAACCGCGCGGACGCGACCTACGTGTACGAGGAGTGGTTGAAGGCGGGCGGCGAGCCGGAGCTGATCCGCGAGTCGCTGGCCCAGTGGCTCGCCGGCAACGCGACGACCGCTCCCAACGCGGCGGCCGAGGAGGCGAGCTTCGTGTGTCAGGCGTGGTTGAGAGCCGGCGGTGAGCCGGAGCTCGTGCGTGATGCGCTCGGCGCATGGGCCGAGCTCCATGGCCAGCTTCCGGTGGCGAGCTTCCTCTACCGCGCTTGGCTGTCGGCCGGTGGCGAGGTGCAAGCGTTCTCGGGGCCGATCTGCGATTGGCTCGCCGCGCACACGAATGATGAGGGCGAAGCGCACAGCCTCTATTGCGCGTGGCTCGAGCATGGCGGCGAGCCGGCGCTCGTCGCGCCCTCGCTCGAAGCGTTGGTTGGCCGCTCATGCGCAGGACGAGCCGGTGGGCCCGGTCTGCGCGTCCTGGCTGAGGGCGGGCGGCGAGCCGCTCCTCATCGCCGAGCCCGCCGTGCGCTGGCTCGGCGCCCATGCGCAGAGCGAGCGGGCGTGTTTCCTGTATACGGCGTGGCTCGACGCGGGCGGCCGGCGCGAGCTCCTCAGAACGCCGATCGAGCGCTGGCTCTCGGTTCACGGCGACAGCCTCGGCTCGAGCTTCGTGTACGACGCGTGGCTGAAAGCCGGCGGTGAGCCGGAGCCGATCCGCGCTTCGCTGGTGGGGTGGCTCGAGGCGAACGCTGCCGCCAAGAGCGCGAGCTTCGTGTACGAGCTGTGGCTGAAGGCCGGCGGCGAGCCGGCGCTCGTGCGCGATGCGATCGGCGTATGGCTGGCTGAGCACTCCGGGGTGGCGCCCGGGGTGACGTATCTCTACACGGCGTGGCTCCAGACGGGCGGGGATCCGGAGCTCCTGCGCGAGCCGATCCGTGAGTGGCTCACCGCCAACGCGACCGAACTGTCCGCGAGCTTCGTGTTCCAGGGATGGCTGGAAAGCGGCGGCGATCCCGCGGTCATCAGCGATAGCCTTCTGCGCTGGATGCGCGTTCACGGCCAGAGCGTCTGCGCCCGGTATGTGCGCCGCGCGTGGGTCGAGGCGGGACAGCTGCCGGTGACGGCCACCGGTCAGTGAGCGCTACCCCTGATCGGTGGGACGAGTGGGTGAACACTCACTGCGCTGCGGCCCGATTGGCTGTCCCGTTTCGGCGCTGGCGTCGGATAGGACTGTATGGCGCCCCCTGCGCTCGAGGAGCTGGTCTACTCCGCGGCGCAGCGCGCGCTCGATCAGCAGAGTACGGCCCTGTCCGATCTTCGTACCCGCACGAGCACGCTCGTCGCCGCGGCGACCTTGTCGGCGAGCTTTCTCGGCGCCGCGGCGATTGGCCATAGCGCGCCGGCGTGGGCGGTCGTCCTCGCGATGGCTGCATTTCTGTTGACTGGGACGTTTGCGGGTTGGGTGCTGTGGCCCGCTCGGGTCTCGTTCGCGGTCGATATCGATCGTATGTATGACGAACTTGCCCCGTCTCGGGGCGATCCGGCGGTCTATCTAATCGAAGCGGCACGCGGCTTACGCAACGTGTATCTCAGGAATGAGACGACGATCGAACGGCGGGAGATTGTCTTCAGGCTCGCTCTGGTCGCTCTGGTCGCTCTGGTCGCTCTGGGGGCGGAGACGCTGCTGTGGACGCTCGCGCTTGCGCTAACATGAACTGTCATGTCTGAGCCTGCGCCTACATCCCACCCACCTGAGGCGCCGCTCCGGGGTGAGGGTCTGTCGCCCGACGCGTTCTTCTACGAGAATGAAGGGGCGCGTCGGCGCGCCGAAGCGCGTAAGCGCGCCGTCAAGCGGTGGTTGAATCGGCTCCTGAAGCGCTCACCCCAGCCGAGTTAGTCCCGGCGCGCCCCTTACGGAAACCTCAAGTAGACAGCGATTCGGCCTCGGGAGCTCGGCCTCGGCGAACGGCACCCATGGTGGGTCGATGCCCTCGCTGCGAAGCAGCTCGTCTGCAACGGCCAGCAGGCGCTTGATGGTCTCGGCTGTAGTCCACGTGTACAACACAACACCGGATTCTGGATCTCTCTGTACAGGCATGAATGGGTCACTCCAATAACTCCTGCCGGCACATCATCAACAATACCTACACAATGGCAACCGGCTCGTGAGTATCTCGCCTAGAACGATACCCCCCTCGGCGGATGACCTCAAGGACATGCAGCTCACTACACAGGCTGTGTAGTACACGGGCTGTGCACCCCATTCTCGCTCTAGGACCATCGGTCACGGATCGTCCCCCGGGCTTCGTCGTCGCCCTCAACTCGCCGCGCTGGCGGTGGTTGGCGGTGATTGGCAGAGTACGGCAGAGTAACTTCACACGCGACGATAAAAGCCTGTTTTTGGAAAGCCCGGTGGACCGCTGATCTAGGTCATGTCGCCGGGGGCTAAGCCGTCGAAGGCCATGCATCGGCAAGTTTGTTGCTGCCGGCCGGAAGCGACGGTATAGTCTCATCATGAGTCTTTGGAGCGCCATTTCAAGCTTCTTCAACGCTCGGCGCATCGAAGAGGGTGCACTGACGCCCTTGAAGGGTCCCACTGGGCCGCCTCCGGTGCCTAAGCTGGTGCCGCTACGACCCGCGACCGACAAGCCCAAAGATCCTCAGCAGGCATAGTGATTCTGTCGCTGCCCGCGATGCACGTTTCATCAAGGACCTCGCCGCCCACGTCTGGCGCCGTCACCCTGACCACGAGCGCTGACACAAGGCTTCGGACGCCACGGTCGAACCGTAGCGGACGCCACGGTCTATCCGTATCGATTACCGCGGCGCGGATGCGCTGACCGACGACGGTGAACCGGCGGGCTCGAGGACCTCTTCGGCGTACACGTACACCGCGCCGTTGCGGTAGGCGGTGGGCAGGTTGCGAGCCCACTCCTCGCCGTCGGTATCGAAGTCGATCAGCCGGTCGTAGTGCTCGCTGTAGACCGGCATGCCGCGTTGGATGAAGTGTGCGTCGCCCTTGGTGAGGGTGAGCTTTTGTCCACGCACCTCAAACACAGCAGCAAGATGGTCGACGAGCTCGCCTTCCGCGCGGATCTCGTTGGCGAAGATCTGCAGGAGGATCATGTTGGCATCACCTTCCAGGAAGTCAGAGTGGCCCAACAGGATATGTCTGTTTATCAGAAGCCGGCGCTGCGCACGGCAAACCCTCGGCCTCGAAACCGCCCAACTCGTGGGTGTGGCAAACCTTTAAAAAACGACCCTATTTGGGTAAGCGGTAAATTGCGAGAGAGTAAAAGTTTGGTGCTTTGCAACCACCCCGAGCCTTCGAGCGGCTATCGTTCAGCGTGAGATGCCCGCCAAGAAAATCCCCGACTCTGTGATTCGCGCGTTCATCGAGCGCCACCGGACCCGATTCGTCTCGACGGTGATCACGGACGTCGACAGCGTACGGGTGGATCCGGCGGCAGCCGGCAGCCCCATACCGTCGTGGCGGCGGGGCGTACTTTGCAGGACGGGCGAGCAGACGGCCTAGATCTCCGACACGAGCCCCCCTGCATCACCCGTTTGATCTTCAGTCAGACGAGAGAGAGAGCTTCCGCCGAGCCGGCCCCCGACGCTACGATCTGCTGACTATGAAAACCACACCCTGGAGGGAGATCCGCGACAAGCGGATCAAGCCCGAAGACGAGCCCCGGATCGCGAAGGCCCAACGCGCGCTGCAAGCAGCTGAGGAGGAGTCGGAGCGCAGCGGGGCGGGCGCCACCGTCCTCGAGGAGGACGCCCGACCGACCTTCGAGGAAAGTCTTGACATTCTCGCCAGCGTTGACTTTCCGCCGCGCGAGGACGCATGGCGCTGACCCGTCACCCATGAAGCTTTCGCCGAATCCACCAAACTTGCAGCCGGTGTCCCGGGCGAAAGTCCAGGTCAAAGGCTCGCCGCGACGGGTGAAATCCAAGTTCGCTTCGCTGAAGGAGTGGGACGCCTGGGTCAACGCCAACTGCGCTCCGCGCCGTGCGGACGACACACCCGTGCTGATGGGGCAGACCGGGCGGCCCAAGCGTGCCACGCCCGAGGAATTGATCGCCTTCGTCAACGAACAGCGCCGGGTGGGTGGGCACCTAATCGGCTGGCCGCCATACGATCCGAGCAAGGGTGGGCGGGCACCTAATCCGTGAGCGACCCCGATGCGCCGCCGCTCGATCCCGACGCGCTGATCGGCGCACTCGAACGCCACAAGGTTGACAAGGACAAGCTGCATGAGGCTCTCGACCAAGCCGTGATCGTGATCGACGCCGACGCCTTTGAGCGCTCACAGAAAGACCCCCGAGTCAAGGATTTGTTCAAAGGGGGGCAGGCCCCCAGGAAAGGCTCTCCCGCTTCGGCGGTGATCCTCCTGGGGCTCCGTTCGTTCTGGCGCCTTTAGACTGGAGTGATCATGTCCACCGTCAAGCAGACAATCGGTGAAATCGATGTCGTTGCCTTCACCGAGGCGATCGACAAGGTCGAGGGGACCGGCAAGTGGCCCGCCGGGACCAGAGGCGCCGTCGTCAGCGACTACGGCGACCACAAGGAAGTCGAGATCTCCGACGACCGCGGCGTCGCGCTGGACTTTCCCGTCGTCCCCGTCGAGCAGCTCAAGCTCATCGAGAAGCACAGCTAAGCGAGCAGGGTCGCCGCCCAGCAGCTGCCTTGCCGTTGACGCTCGTCCACCCAGCCCGCCACTGAGCTCTGCAAGTCTTTGGGTAAACGGTAAATTGCGAGAGAGTCAAAGTTTGGTGCTTTGCGGCTACCCGGAGCATCGGTGCGCGGGTAGCGATTTTCGCTTTTCGCCCCGCGCGGCCAGTGATATCCTGGGTCCATGGCCAAGACCAAGAAGGAATCGGTCGGGTCAAAGGTTTCCCGCAAGCAGGCCGCGGCAAGCGCGCTTGCGTCGGTTCGCGCGGAGGGGCTCGATCCAGGTATTGCTGAGCCACTGCTGGATCGGTGGGCGAGCGAGGAAATCACCGATGCGCAGCTAGACGAAGGGGTCCGGCGGATCGTCGCCGGCAAGTCGCTGGCCGATCTGCTCGGGCCGGTTCCTGCCTGACCTGGGCGAGAAGGAATGTTGCAACGCGGCGTTGCAACATTCCCTGGGCTTAGGGCTTGTAGATAAATAACGTTTCATTATCGTGCTCGTCAATGCCGGTTTTCACTGTTGGGGCGTGATCGTGTAGTTCCACTCGGGGTGAAAGTTTTCACCGTGGATGTTGACGGTCTGTAGCTCGGCGTCTGTGACGCGGATCTTGTCGGGGTAGGTGCCTTCGTCGAGACGGGCGTAGACCTCCAGGCCGTTGCTGGTTGTGGTCGCACCGATCAGGTTGATGATCGTCTCCAAGGAGGTGAGTGGCTTGCCGCGCCAGTTCATCGTGATGAAGCTGAACAGGCGGTGCTCGATCTTGTTCCACTTCGACGTGCCAGGCGGGAAGTGACAGACGGCGAGCTCGAGGCCGATCTCGTCTGCGAGTTTTCCCAGCTCGACCTTCCATAGCTTCGTGCGGTTGCCGTTGGACCCGCCGCAGTCGGCGGTGATCTGCAGCCGGGTGGCGTGCGGGTAGCGTTCGGCTCCGAGGTGCTCCCACCAGCTGCGGATCGAGTTCACGGCGAACTGGGCGGTGTCGTGGTCGATGCCGACGTTCACGTAGCCCTCGTCGGAGCGCAGGTCATAGACGCCGTAAGGGATCGCCTTGCCCAGCTGCTTGTCCTTGAAGTCGTGCACGCGCACCAGCTCGGGCTTGCCCTTCAGATGCCACTCACGCCCTGCGTTCTTGAAGTCTCCGATGAGCTCCTTCTTCTTCGTGTCCACACTGATCACCGGCCAGCCCGCGGACACCGCCGCCTTCGCGGCCTGGTTGATATGACGGAACTGCAGATCGCGGTCGGGGTGCTGGCGGCCCTCTCTGGTCTTGACGTTCGCCTGCAGGCTATATCCGAGGGAGCGCAGGAGCGCCGCCACGGAGGTGAAGTGAACCTCGTGCCCCATATCCCGCAGCCCCTCGGCCAGATGGCGCACGCTCTTGGACGTCCAACGCAAAAGTGACTCCGGATCACCACGCGAGCTGTCCTCCACGAGCCGCTCGAGATCGCGAGCCAGCGTCGGGTCAACCTCGGTCAGTGCCTTGCGGCCACCGCCCCGCCGCCTGACGCGCCCACGCTCCAAGTGCTCACCGGACTCCAGTTCCGCGATCCCCTTGCGAATCGTCGGCACGCTCACCCCGGTCTGCCGCGCGACCACCGTGACACCGCCCCGTCCCGCCGCCCGCGCCTCAGCCGCCACAAACAGGCGACGCTGACGCTCATTCAGCTCACCCGCCAGCGCCCTAAACCGCTCACCAATCGCATGATCGTCGACCACACATCTTTATTCCACACACGTGACACACACCCTGCAATGTTATTTATCTACAGGGGCTAAGCTGGGTCGATGAGTGCCGCTGACCTGGAGGAGATCGCCGATTTACTCGCGGCCAAGCTGAAGCGCGACCGTATCCCCGATGTTGTGCGCCGCGCGGCGCCGGCCTATGGTGGCCGGTCGATCCTCCAAGCGATCGGCGATGGTGATGAGGAGCTCGTCCTTGACGAGCTGCGGAACGCCTTCAACTGGGCCGCCACGGCGTAGAATGACCCGCAAGCAGGCCGCCGCGAACGCTGATGGATTGCTGCGTGCTGAGGGGCTGGAGATGAGCCCCGAGCATCAGGCGCTTTCGGCCCGCTGGGTGGCCGGCGAGATTGACAGTGAAGAGCTCGAGCGGCTCGGCATGGAGCTTGTGCGCCAGCGTCTGGGTTTCCCCTCCTGACGACGGATGCTTGCGGCCCAAGCATCGACCCGGAGGAAACTTTATAGCGCTGTATAGCCGAGTATAGGAAAAACCCCTATACTCCATGTGCAGCCGGGAGGACCCTTTGTGGTGCCGCTCCGCTGGAGGAGACTGCCTTGCGGTGCTTACTCCAGCGACCCGGCCGCTTCCTCTGAGTAAAAAAGGCAATGCGGGCTGGGCCCGCAAAGCCTCCACTGCGCATATAAGCACATCGGTGTATCGTGGGTGCGTAGAGGTGCCGGTTCGTCGCTTTTAACGACGCTTAGGGCTGAAAGCCCCCCGGCGCCTTTCTTGTGGTGGTACCGTTCTGTAGGGGGTCGGTGCGTCGCCTCATAAGCGACGCTTAGGGCTGTGAAGCCCGCCGGCTCCTTATTTATTGGTGGTGACGGTCGGTGAGCTTGCCGGCTTGACTGGATACAACAAAGCCCCGGGCGCATAACTCCCTCGCGGGAGACAGAGGCGGGGCCGGGGCGTCGGCCAATCATAATAGCTGCTCGGTGCTTTTCACGGCACCCCCTTGAAGCTCTTTGTCTGCATCGCTAGGATCGCCCGATGCCCGCCGAGGAGCTGTCCATAACGCTGCAGGAGCCGGTCGCCAAGGCTGCTCGCCAGGCCGCCGAGCGACGGGGTATCAGCTTGTCCACTTGGTTGAGTCAGGCGTCTTTGAGCGCTTTGTATATTGAAGACCGTCGGGCCGGGTTCGGCCGCGCGAGTCTCTGGGAAATGTATGAGGAGACCGCGGTGGTCGAGTTCACGAAATTCGTGAAGGGTTGGTCGACGACCGGTTTGAGTGTTCGTGATGCGCAGGCTCGTCTGGCCGCGGACCTGGAAGGCGAGCCCGTCATGCGTGTGCGTCTGCTCATGACCGACCCCGACGGTGTTACGTGGGATCTCGATCCTGTCACCGAGATGCATCGCGCGCTTCGTCGCAAGGCGACAGAACTCGGTCTCCCGTTCGCCAGCTTCAACATGATCGCCGAGCGCGAGCCTTCGGCCAAGCTCTTCGCCCGCTAGCGCAGACGTCGTCGTCAGCTTGCCCAGGGTGCCTGCAGTGGGATCGCCCAGGTGCGCTTGCCGAACGGCAGTGTGTGGGCCCCTGCGTAGAGGATCGCGCCGCCGACGAACTCCACTATGCCTCCCTGCCGATTGGGGAGTAGGCGCGCTGCTAACTCGGAGTTTACAGGTCGCTAACTCGGAATCGGCGGGAGAAGGCTTGATTCTGCAGCACATATTGACAGTTAGCTTTCAATATCAGCAGCACAAAATGAGAGTTATGCTATCGTGGCGATTTGAATGGCGCTGGTGGAAGAGCAGATCCTGGCTGCGAATCGGTGGTGGAGCGACCCGGCATGGCGCGCTTCGGACCCGCACCTGATGCTGCTTGAGGCGCAGCCGTTGCGGCTGGGAGCGGACTTCGTCACGGGGCTGGACCTGCGCGATCCGGGGATTCACATCCTGAGGGGGCCGCGCCAGGTCGGCAAGAGCACGGATCTGAAGCTGCTCGTGGAGCGGGCGTTGCAGGAGGGTTTCCCGCCGCGGTCGATCGTGTATCTCGCGCTGGATCTGCTCGAGGGCCAGTCTCTCAGCGACTTCGCCACGAGCGTCCAGCGGGCCAAGGGTCTGGCCGGCGAGAAGTCTCCCGGGGGGCTGATCCTGCTCGACGAGGTGACGGCGGTGCGGGGCTGGCAGACGGCGGTGAAGGCGCTGTGGGACGACGGGACGATCCGAGACGAGGTGGTCGTATGCACAGGCTCCTCCGCGGTTGACCTGCAGCGTGGCGCGGCCGAGCGGCTGCCCGGTCGTCGTGGAGCCGGCATCGATCACCTCGTCCTGCCGCAAAGCTTCGCCGCGTTCGCCGATGCGGTCGATGGGAATATTCCCGCCTCCCCGAACCTGACGGTCGCCGAGTTGCGGACATCCGACGGGCAGGAGCTGCTGCGCGACATGCGTATCTACGCTCCGGCGCTCGATGCCGCGCTTCGCAGCTATCTGCGCTTCGGCGGGCTGCCTGCCGCCGTAGCCGAGGCGCTCGGCGGCGCACACGAGCCCTCCGGGCGCGTCAAGCATGTTGTGGAAGACTCGCTGATGAGGGAGATCCAGCGTCGGGGCGCGAGCATGCCGGCCGCCCGTGCGCTGCTGGAGCGGGTTGTGCGGTCGCTCGGATCGAAGATCAGCTGGAGCAGCATGGCGCGTGAGATGGACGTGCCGCTTGGGCGCGGCAAGGGACGGCCGAGCCATCAGACGCTACGTGACTACATCGAGCTCCTCGCCGGCGGCTACTTCGTGTTCGTGGCCTACTTCTGGCGCAGTGGCTCGCAGACCAACGAGCAGTCCCGCGACAAGAAGGTGTTCTTCGCCGACCCGCTCCTGCACACGATCGCGCTCGATCACGCCCCGGGACTGGGCACCGATACGGCGGCGCTTATCGAGAACGTGATCGGCATGGCGCTGTTGCGACGCTACGAACCCGCGGACCGCTTGATCGAAACCTTCATCCTGCCCGAGCGTCTGCACATTTGGCAGACAGCCCGCGGCGGCGAGATCGACTTCGTGGCCGGCCGGCGCTCCGAGCTCGACCTCGTCGAGGTGAAGTATCGCGAGCACCCAGGCCTCTCCTCCGCCGATGCAGTCGCGCGAAGCCATCCGGGTAGACCGGCTGTCCTGGCGACGAAGAACACGCTGCACATCGGCGAGCGCTACACGCTCCTCCCAGCGCATACGCTGCTGTGGGCACTCGGCTGAGCCCGACGCAAGCCTTCAAACCAGCCCCTGGAAGCGCTATGGGCACCGTGAGGTGCCCATAGGATGCGGCGTTCGGCACGAAGCCTAAGCGCCAGGTTATGTACTAGGTGATAACCGTAGCATCCGTCCCCTTAACGTAACCAAGACCGCACGGTGGCGGCCTCGGAGGACGAGCGACCCGTGAGGGTTGCTCGAGCGCAGGCTCACACCTTGCGCGATGTATGTGGGCCCAAGGTAGCATTTTCCCTTGAAGCTCTTTGTCTGCATCGGTAGGATCGCTCGATGCCCGCTGAGAGTAACTCCACCTTGGGCCCCAAAGCCGCTCATACCGTCGCGGTATGACGGGCGGGGATCTGATCGTGATGGCTCGTCGCCGGGCGGGGCTGACTCAGCGCGAGCTCGGCGAGCGGGTGGGCTGTGAGCAGGCTACGATCGCGTGCTGGGAGCGCGGCGAGCGCGAGCCGTCCTGGGAGGATGTGGGAGCCGTCGCGAGGGGTTGCGGTTTGCAGGTGGAAGCACATCTGGTTGGCGAGGACCGCTCGGGGTGGGGGGACATCGCGTTGGCGCTCACGCTGTCGCCGGCGAAGCGCGTGGACAGGGTGAAGGCGCCCGAATCGGAGGAGGGCAGCGGCACGCTGGGCCTGGTCCTCGAACGCCTGGGGGAGAGTGGGGAGCCGGCGATCGTGATCGGAGACGTCGCTGCGGCGCTCCATGGTTGGCCACTGGAGATTTATGGCGGCCCGGTCGAGGTGTGTGTGGCGACCGAGGGCGCGTCGAGCCTGGTGGCCGGTCTGGGAGCGCGGCCGGATACGCGGTGGGAAATGCCTGGCCTCGCCGAGGCGCTGGCGGAGCAGGGCGTCGTCCGGACACGCAAGATCACGGAGGAGCCCTTCGTGCTGCCGGGCGGCGGCTCGGTGCTCGCCACCGAGACCCTGCCGGGGACCGCGGGTTTCGCCGATTTGGCGCGTAACGCTGAGCCGATGGCGGTCGGTGGCAGAACGGTGCTGGTGGCGAGCCTGCTCGACTTGCTGCGCATCGCGGATGCTTCGATATCCGAGCCAGCACCCAAACGCGAGGATCCAGACGAACACCCTTACCTACTAGAGGAACGCCAGCGAAAGTGGTCGCGGCGTCAAGCAAGCGCGCACTATGACGCGCTGTCCTTGAAAGCCGTGCTCGACGTCCGGGCCGCGAAACAGGCCGCGTGGGAGGCCGACGACCGCAGCGACGAGCAGAAGCTCGAGGCCTGGGCTTCTATGTGGTTTGCCTGATACAGAACCTGATCGCGAAGTTTTCGACGGCGTGATCTGAACGATCCAGCTCACCGGCCAGATAGGCGTCGATGAACTCCACGATTGACATATCTAACTCAGCCCGGATTTCGCGTCTGGTACGTCCCAGGAGCAACAAGCCGGTGACGTCATCGACGGCGACGTCCCCATCTTCGAGCTCGCCGGCCAGGTAGGCCTTGGTGAACTCCGCGACCGACATACCAACTTCGCGCTGCACATGGCGTTCCAGGTGCGCTTCAGACTCCTCCACGGTCCGCTCGATCACGGGGGTCCCAGCGTCTGTGTAGGTGACCTTCATGGTCCCCGCATCCTAGCGCTTGAACCCCTTTGTCTGCATCGCTAGGATCGCCTGATGGCGCAGCAGACTGATAAGACTCCTCGGCGCCGGTGGGCGTCTCGCCGGAAGGGGCATCGTGCGCGGCTCACGGTGCCGGAGAGTATGTGGCGTGAGCTCACGGGCATCGCTCGAGCGGCCGGTACTACTCCCGACGATGTGTTGATCCGTCTTGCGTCCGAGCGCTTGCGCGATCGCACGCGTGCGGTTGCGCTGCGCAAGCGGGCCGATCAGCGTTGGCAGGCGTTCGTCGATGCCTCCTCGGTGGGCGGGCGGGAACTTAATCCGGATGCGGCGGCCGAGCCTTTGAGCGGCGATGAGGTGGTCAAGCTCAGCCAGGCGTTTCGCGAAGACGGCTAGATGCGCACGCTGAGCTCACGGCCGGTCGCGGTGCTTCATGAAGCACCGCTGCGATGTCCCGCCTGGAGGCCTTCGTGATCGTGCCGTCCTGCAGCTTGATTTGGGCGCTGCGGGGGCGGACTGACAGCCACCCGCGCTTGACACTGATCACCACACCGATCGATTCGTCCTCCAGTTCGACGGTAGCTCCGGGCGCGACCCTGCCGATCGTCAACACATCCAGGCCGCTCAGCGTCCCGACGTTCAGAAAGACCTGTGGGGTATCGGATGGGGGCGGCAGCTTGCTCATGGCTCACACCTTGCGTGATATGTGGACCAAGGTAGCATTTTCCCCTTGAACCCCTTTGTCTGCATCGCTAGGATCGCCTGATGCCCGCTGAGCAGTCGACGTACTCCAAGGCGCAGGCGGCGCATCTGCTGGATGTGAGCACGACGACGCTGGAGCAGTGGATCGGAAGCGGGCTGCTGCGGGCTGTGCGTGTGGTGGGCTACAAACGTGACCGGGTTCCCGCGCGTCCGTTGCTGGCGCTCGCGGCGCAGGTCAAGCAGCTACGCCGCAGTGGCCGCCACTGCGGGTTGCTGGTCGAGGCCTTGAGTCGTTTGGAGCAGGAGGACCCTGAGTGGCGCGCCGAGTTCGAGCGTCTCTACGGCCCCGGCTTGCGTGCGATGCGGAGCGATGATCTCGTCAAGGTGGATCTCGACAGCTTCGGCCCGGACGACGACGATGGTGAGTACGTCTCGGCGGCGCCCGGGCCGGACTTCGGGCCTGAAGACTGAGTTCGCCATCTGGGATGTGCGGTGCGCTGGCGGGTTTTGCGGATCTGCGGTCTAAATATTGCGGATCTGCCAGGTTCGTCTTCTGCGGGAGCACCCGCGCTCGTTGCGCTGAGGATGGTGCTACCCTAGTCGGCGAATGCCCCAGGAAAGGCTCTCCCGCTTCGGCGGTGATCCTCCTGGGGCTCCGTTCGTTCTGGACCCTCCCAGCTCCGGTACGTGTCCCCGCATCACCAGTTTCGATCTTTAATCACCAGTTTCGATCTTTAGTTTCGATCTTTAGTCAGACGCGCGCGCGAGAGAAAGTGCTTCCGCCCTGACTGACGAATGCCCCAGGTGTGCCCCTCCCGCCCAGTGCGGTGATGCCCCTGGGGCTCCGTTCGTTCTGGGGCCTTTTAGACTGGAGTGATCATGTCCATCGTCAAAATCGACGAAATCGACGTCGTCGCCTTCACGGAGGCCCTCGACATGCCGATCGTGCCGATCGAGAAGCTCAAGCTCATCACCAAGCACAGCTGAGCCGGCCGGGTCCCGCACAGCTGCGGCCCAACGGCTAAATTTCCCACTTCTCTTCAAACGCGAGCACAGACGCGAGCGGGATCTTCCAGTAGCGAAAAGCCGAGCCAGGCGGCGGCCTGTCGAGGGGAGAGGAGCTCCTTCTCGCCGGAACCAAGTTGGTGGCGGAACGGTGAGCGTTTTCGCGCCAAGTTTGGGTGGTGAGGGCCTGTTTTATGGGGGATTGGGGTGGCGAGTAGGTCACGATCGAGCGTTCCATCGCAAGCGAGGCCTAGCGTTGGTTGGACTATGTCGGCACCTATGCTCGAGGAGCTGGTCTACTCTGCGGCGCAGCGCGCGCTCGATCAGCAGAGTACGGCCTTGTCTGACCTTCGTACCCGTACGAGCACGCTCGTTGCGGCGGCGACCTTGTCAGCGAGCTTTCTCGGCGCGGCTGCGATCGGGCGTAATGCGCCGGCCTGGGCGGTAGTCCTCTCGATGGCCGCGTTTCTGTCGACCGGTGCGTGTGCGGGTGCGGTGTTGTGGCCCGCGCAGGTCTTGTTCGCGGTCGACGCCGATCTCGTGGAGGAGGAACTTTTCCCTTATCGGGATGACCCGGCGGCCTATCTCCTCGAAGCCGCGCGGGGATTGCGGGAGGCGTATCGCGAAAACCAGGAAGTCATCGAGCGGCGGGAGCTCGTCTTTAGGCTCGCGCTCCTCGCGCTGGGTGCGGAGACGGTGCTGTGGGCCTTGGCGCTGGCGCTAACATAACTGTCATGTCCGATCCGCTCGCACCTGCCCCCAAGTCCACCCCGGCGCCACGCCAGGGTAAGGGGATGTCACTTGACGTGTTCTTCGTCGAGAATGAACTCTCGCGTAAGCGCGCAGAAGCGCGTAAGCGGGCCGTCAAGCGATGGTTTGGTCGGCTCCTGCATCGTTCGAGCCAGACGCCTTCCTGATCTACCTCGCCACGCGTCGATCGACTCTTGATCCCGTCGTTCCGAGGGTCTATACTGAGCCCATCACTCACCCGGTCCCTTTGGGGGCCGGGTCTCTTTTTGGGTGGATTCACTCCCAAGTGAGTTGGAGCTTTGGCGAAATGGCCGGCAAGAGCCTGAGTTATGCATCATTGTTGCATCGCCTCGTGTAGCGCCAACGCCTCGATCGCGTCGCTGGCGTTATGGGGCGTGTCCTCGACCTTGCCCTCGCGCCAGGCGGCGGTGAAATCAGCGGGAGTGCGGCCGGTACGGACTTCGAAGTCCCGCACCTGGCGGTACAGGTGGTGGGGCTGCTCGTCGGGATCCACGAAGCTGTCCAACACCCGCTTGACCTCGTCGGTGGGGATCCGCAGCGCGGTCTTGCCGATGCGGATAGCGCGGAGTTCTCCCCGCTCGATCTGGTTGTAGACGGTGCTCTTGTCCAGGCCGAAGTAGTCGGCGAAGTCTTTGATCTTCCAGTATTGACGATCGAGACCGGTCATCTCAGCCCGAGGCGAAGTCCCGATCGATCACGGCGGTGAGGTCGATCCAGCTCGCGGGCTCTGGGTAGAGCTCCAGCCAGCGCTGTATGCCGCGGATGATTAGCTCGAACTCGCTGTGATCGATGCCGTAGATGAGGATCGCCCCGGCGTGTGAGCGCTGCGCCGCCGCCCACTCGCGCAAAATCGCGGGAAAGTCGTGGACGTCTTGGGTGACGAGGATGCGCTCTTCCTGAGATGCGAGTGCGAGCACGTCCTCGTCTTCGAGGCCCTCGAGCGCCGGCTCCTGGTCGAGCGCGCGGACATCGTGTCCTTCCGCTTCCAGCCGGCGCCCGACCCCAGGCCCGGAGATGTGCGCGTCGAGCAGAAACCGCAAAGGAGCGACTATCGCGAAGGTGGTCTACGGATGAAGGGGTACAGCTCGAGGATCTCCTCGAGAGGCCGATGATTTGCCTCGATCAATGCCTCGATCTCCTCGGGAAAGCGCTCCGCGTAGGCCTGTGCAGCACGAATACGCTGGACGTTGAGAAGCGGATGGTTTGCCAGCAACGACTCCTCATCGCCCCGGTATGAGCGCAGCATCTCGACGATCTCCCATACGTCGAGGCCGCTGCCGATCACCCAAGCGCGGCGAGGTCTGCCGCGGAACGCGATCCCGGGATGCAACCGCGCCTTCGCGGCCTCCTCGGCGAGCTCCTCGACGACGACGCTGCGGGAGTGTCCGGAACGGCGGACCTCGTCGGCAACGAGCAGGTTCGCCTGCGCGCCGAGCCGGATCGAAAAGGGTTGGGTCTTAGCTGGATGAGGCATTGGCTACAGTGTAGCGGATGTAGCAAACCATGTTCATTTTGCCACCAGGGCTCCGCTCACGCGTATCCTCCGTGGGATTGCCGCCCAACACCGCCAGCTCAAAGTGAACGCCTCACCTCTGGGCTTGGGGTCGGGTTGGGCGCGCCCGATTTCAGGAGGCTGTGGTCGGCAGGAACGGCACCCGGTAGATGCCTCGGCTCACGCGCTCAAGCTGTCCACGCCCTGCGAGCTTCGAGAGCGTCTTCGGCCGGTAGCCGACCCGCTCCGCGTCAGCGACCGTCACCAGCCCGAACTGGTCCGCCGCGGTCTCCGCCAGCTCGCTGAACCGATCCGTCGGCACGCGCTCAATATACGCCAAAATGTCTACTTTCCAAGCATCCGGTCGAATTGAGTCCGTGAGGCTGCCGAGGCGAGGAAGCTAGTCGCGCGAACACTCGGTGGCGAGGCAATCACTCTCACCGCGGCGCTCCTCAAACGCGAGGATAGACGCGAGTGGGATCTTCCAGTAGCCCGAGTGGGGGAGACGTTCGGCCGTGAGCTCGCCGGAGCCGATCAGGCGGACGACGTGCTGGCGGGAGCAGCCGATCCAGGCGGCGGCCTGTCGAGGGGAGAGGAGCTCTTTCTCGCCGGCGATGTGGACCGTGACCGGCTTGCCCTCGGCGAGCATACGATTGATCTCCTCGGCCACGAAGGCCGCCTGATCAGAGGCGGAGGCCGCAGGGTCAAGATGCAGGGTCTTTTTGACCTTCATTTGGTGAAAGCCTCCAAGGCTGGCTACGGAGTTCCTTGAGCGTCTCGAGCTCGAAGGTCGCGGTCTTTAGTTACTCGAGCGAGCAGCGTGTCCAGGCGTACGGGACGGCCGTCTTGCCGAGCGCGTATGATCGCGGAGGCGACGAGCTCGGGTAACGGGTCGTCTGGCCCGGCGGTGAGTATGCGCCCGAGGCAGCGGATATCGTTGCGGTCCAGGTTCTTGAGTAGGAAGGCGTACACGAGCGCGGCTGCGAAGAAGCGCCGCCGGCCGGCGATCCGGTACGCAGGCACAAGGCTGCTTGCCTCCCACGTGCGAATTTGCTTTGCGGTGGTGCCGGTGATCCGGGCGACCTCGCCGGTGTTCAGCGGGTACTCCCGCCGGCGGGTTCCTCCGAGCACTGTCCAGGGTTCGCGGATCGCGCGGATCTGCTCGGCGTTGAGGCGTGCGTGTAGGCCCAGGTCGATCGCCAGCTGCATGGCGCGCTCGGCGTCTTCAATCGCGCCTTGCAGCAGCTGGATCTTGGAATCGTCGGAGGGCATCGTTCAGGCTTCCGTGGGAAGGAAAGCATAGCTTTGAAGCTCTTTGTCTGCATCGCGGGAATCGCCGCAAGCATCGGCGTCCGGCCTGCGGGATCGCCATCGGCTTGGTAGGGTTTGGGCAGGTGGGTACGCATCGGGGCGGACATCGATTCAGGGGGTGGATGGTGTGGTTTGCAGCCCGTCAAAAAGCAACTTTGCGTGGGTGGTCCGTAGTGTCGAGCCGAACGGGCCAGGTCGTAGTGCGTCTAGCACGACAACAACCGGAGAGAGCACTAATGAGGCGTAGCGTCAAGCTCGCGTTCTTGGTGGCCGCGGTGGCGTGTCTGTTCGCCCTCGCCGCTTCCTCTGCCTACGCGTCGACAGAAGAATACTCGTTCGTCGCCGAACGCTACCCCGTCGAACTGGAAGCGATCACCCACGACGATGGTTTCGAAGTCACCGGTGGCGTCGGCGTCTGCGAAAACGCGACGTACACGACCGGGTCGATCGCGGGACCGACCGCCTCGCTGTCCGTGTCCGCGACCTACAGCGGCTGCAAAGGAGAGATCGCCGGGAAGATCTACAAAGCCTCCGTGGACATGAACGGGTGTACCTACAACTTCCATCACTTCGTTTTCGAAAGCCACCAGACAGTCGCCGGGAAAGTCAGCGTGGAATGCCAGTCCGGGCATGAAATCGAAGTGAAGATCCCCGAACTGAACGCGAACTGCGTGGGCAGGATCCCGGCTCAGACCGAACTTTCCGGGACTACGTACACGCTGGCCACGAGCGCAACGGGGTGGCCCACGATCCGCGCTGCCGCCGCCCTGACCGATGTCGAATACTCGAGCGAAGATTGTCCGGGCCTCGCGAAATCGAGCAGGGAAGTAGGCGCGAAACCGGGCAGGTTTGAAGAAGGGGAGCTCGGCGGTGAAGGACAGATCAAACTGACCGGAGCGCCGCTCGATGCGGAAATCAAGGGCTACATAGCTGGCGCGGCGCATGAAGAAGCGAACGAGATCGGCGTGGAAGGCGCGATCGACCACGCGCTCGGCGCCGGCGAAGGAGGGCAGATCGCGGGGACGGTCACGAGCGTGCTGGCGACCCCGATCGAAGGCATCCGCGTCACGGTCTCTGGAGCGAGCAACCAGAACTCCGGCTTCTACGGCTCCGCCACGACGAATGCGGGCGGCGAATATTCAGTCTCGGGGCTGCCGGGCGGCGAATACGACGTCGAGTTCTCCACCGTTCACGGGAGTAGCCTCGACTATGTGAGGCAGTATTACAGCGGCAGGGAATCGTTCTCCCGGGCTGAAGCGGTCACGGTGACCGCGGGTGAAACGACGGGAGAAGTCAACGCGGAGCTCCAGCTCCAGGCGTCCCAGGCGCCCGGGCAGATCACGGGGACGGTCACAAGCGCGGTGACGAAGGCTCCGCTCGAAGGGGCCGAAGTCGAGATAGTCGAAGCGGCTACAGAACGCTTCGTGGCCAGGCGCTCGACCAATGCCCAGGGTCAATACACCGTCCCTGGGTTGGCGCCCGGCGAATACAAGGTCCAATTCTCAGACGAACCGAACTGGGTGCACCAGTACTACAACCACAAGAGTTCGTTCGCGGCGGCTGAAGCGGTCGAGGTGAGCGCCGGCGGGATGACGTCGGGAATCGACGCGGAACTCCAGAAGTCCGGGCAGATCACGGGCCAAGTCACCTCCGAAGCTTCCGGCCAGGGCATCGAAATCATCGAAGTCGTGGTCTACGAAGCCGGAGCGGAAGGCAAGAAGGTCGCCGAAACCCAGACACATGGAGGCGGCGACTACACGGTTCTGGGCTTGCCGCCCGGAGAATACGTGGTGGAGTTCTACTCAGGCGTGCCGGGGTCGAACGAAAAAAATTACGCCAAGCAGTACTATCCCGGCCAGTCCTCACGCGCCACAGCCCAACCCATCAAAGTGACTGAAGGCGAGACACAGCCCGAAGTCAGCGCCAAACTTCAGAGCGGTGGGCAGATCAGCGGGACTGTCACCAACGCCCTGAAGGAACCGGTCGGAGGTGTCGCGGTCGTCGTCTATGACTCCGAAGGCAGCGAAGAACACGCCTCCGACACGAACTCGAACGGCGAATACACCGTACCGGGACTGGCGAGCGGCAAAGACGAGGTCGAGTTCATCAGCGCCCAATACGTGACGCAGTACTACCAAAACGCGTCATCACTCGCCGACGCGAGCCCAGTGACAGTTAAAGCTGGAAACGAAGAAACGACTCCGGAAATCAATGCCGAATTGACGGCTGCAACCGCACCCGAGAAAGTCAAATCGCCCGTCGTGATGGGGACGGTCGCCGTGGGCCAGACGCTCATGTGCTCGAGCGCGTGGACGGGCACCCCGACACCCGAAGAATTCACCTACCGGTGGCTGAAGAATGGCGCGACGGAAATCGCCGGCGCGACGAAAGAAGCCTACGAGGTCACCAGCGCCGACGAGCGTCACGCCTTGGCCTGCGAAGTCACAGCCAAAAACAGCGCCGGCGAAAGATCGGCTCAGAGCCCTGTTACCCAGGCGGTCTCGGTGGTAAAGCCGGTGAGCATAGGCCGGCCGATGGTGAGCGGGACGGCGACTGTGGGGCAGAGGCTCACCTGCTCGCACGGGACATGGGAAAGCTTTCCGGCGGGCTACACATACAAGTGGCTGCGTGAAGGCGCGGAGATCTCGGGAGCCGTTTCGAGCGCTTACACCGTGCTGATGGCGGACGAAGGCCATAGCATCTCGTGTGAAGTGACGGCGAGCAACAGCGCGGGACCGTCGGCTCCCGAGCCCAGCGCCAACAGCGATAGCGTGCCGTTACTGCCGACGTTGCCTGTGAACATCGTGGCGCCTGAAGTGGCGGTGCAGGGTGGTGGGGCGGCTGTCGTCGGGAAGACGTTGTCGTGCTCGAGCGGCACTTGGGCGGGCACTCCGACACCGACGTTCAGCTACAAGTGGTTGCGCGACGGCGTGGCGATCGGTGGCGCCGAATCGAACACCTACACGGTGACGGCGGCCGACGAAGGCCACAGCATCTCCTGCGAAGTGACGGCGACAAACACGGCCGGAAGCAAGGGCGCGGCGAGCGCCAACAGTGCCGCCATCCACGAAGAAGCCCGTGAAAGGCGCGAAGCAGAAGCGGCTGCAGCCAAGAAGCACCAGGAAGAAGAAGCCGCGGGCATAGCTACAAAGAAGCAGGAAGAACAAGCCAAAATCGCAGCCGCCGGCAGCGTGTCGCTCGCGGGGTCGGCCATCGGCATCCAGAGCGGCGGCAAGGCATCGGTCAAGCTCAGCTGCACCGGCACAGCGACATGCGTCGGCAAGCTGACGCTCACGGTCAAGAGCACGACCGGGAAGGGGAAGAAGAAGCGTTTCAAGACGACCACGATCGGAACGGCTGCGTTCTCGATCCCCGCGGGCAAGACCGCGACCGTCACGGTCACGCTCAACGCGGCGGGCAAGGCACTCTTGAAATCCGCTCACGGCAAGCTCAGCGCAAGCCTCACCATCCTCGAAGTCTTCCCCCGCCCCGGCGAGCACGCAGCACAAGACCATCACCCTCGTGCAGAAGACAGCAACCAAGGCGAAGAAACAAAAGAGATAGGCGGCTCGGCTCAGAGTAGCCGCGCTCAGATCGCCGTGAGCGGGGGTGGGGGAGTTGTGCCCGCCGGGTGGTACAGTGGATCGGTAGAGGGGCTGGTGCGTCGCTTCTAACGACGCTTAGGGCTAGAAAGGCCCGCCGGCTCCTTATTTATTGGTGGGCTTGGATATCTGCTCCGCTGGCTCGGATATTCGCTTCAAGCGCTGCTCGAGCAGTCGGCCGACACGGTCGAAGTGGCGCATCTTGGCGTCCAGGCGCGCGCGCTGCTCGTCGTTGTAGCCAGAGCGCACCTCCTCGATGTAGTCCTCGAGCTTGGTCCCCGCAGTCACATGATCCATCGTACATCCTGGGGCGGATCTTTCTGGGTGCTTCAGGCTCCAACCATACAGTTCGCCGTAGGCCAACCATACAGTTCGCCGTGGGCCTACCAGACGGTTTGGGGAACTCTAAGACTTTCTAAGCCCTTCTAAGGTCTGACCTTAGAGTGCCTTAGAAAGTGCGCTGTGGCTCCCTATCAACCATGCAATTATGAACCTCCACTTCAGATTTGCATGGATCTGGCATCCGCCCGCCCGCACCCGACCCGCGGTCGACGCCAAGCTCCGTCTCGACGGTGCATTGCTCGTGCGCATGAGCTCGGAGGTCACGGAGGCCGTCGGGCGCGCCGAGCGCTACGTCGAGCTGCGCGAGCGGCTGGTCGAAGTCAACCCGGAAGTGCGCGGCGGCGAGCCGGTGATCACGGAAACGCGCATGCCGGTCCGCAGTCTCGCCCGGCTGATCGAGCTTGGCGAGACGCTAGAGGTTCTGCGCGAGGACTACGCGCATCTCCCTGAGGAGTCCTTCGAGCTGTGTCAAGGATCATCGGAATTCCTCAGAGTTGCTCATGAGAATTCCCCACTTGGTTGTGTGTGCAACGTGCTGTGTTTCAGGGTTTGTTGAGGCCGTCGCGTAGCTGATCGAGTCGTGCTTGGTGGTGGCGCATCCGGTAGCTGGGCCCGTTGATCTGGACGACGGTCGCGTGGTGCAGGAGACGGTCGAGCATGGCCGCCGCGACGGTCGTGTCCTCGAAGATCTGCCCCCAGCCGGTGATGTCTCTGTTTGTCGTTAGGACGATGGATCCGCCTTGGTAGCGGCGGCCGATGACCTGGAAGAGGTGCGCCGCGGCCTCGCCCGCCATCGGGAGATATCCCAGCTCGTCAACGACGAGCACAGCGGGTCCGCCCCAGAAGCGCATCGTGGTTTGCCAGCGTCCCTCGAGTGCCGCCTTCGCGGTCTTCGCGACGAGGTCCGCGGCGGTGGTGTAGTAGACGCGGTAGCCGGCCTTCACCGCCTTCAGGCCCAACGCGATCGCGAGGGTCGTCTTGCCGACCCCGGGCGGCCCGATGAACAGGACGTTGGCTTTCTCCTCGACGAACCGCAGCGTGGCGAGTTCCTCGATCAGACGCCGGTCCAGGCTGGGCTGCGCGTCGAAGTCGAACTCCTCCAGTGTCTTGGTCTGCGGGAACCCAGCAAGACGCAGACGGCTTGTAAGCGCGCGCTCCTGGGTCGCCTGAACCTCGACTCCGAGCAGGTCGGCGAGGAAGCGTGTGTAGCCGGGCTTTTCCTGCTCGGCCTGCTCGAGCGCCGGGGCGAGCGCCTCAGCGATCGCGGGCAGCTTCAATGCCGCGAGATGACCACGCAGCTGCTGATAGACACCGTCTTTCTCGCTCATCGCGCCACCTCCGCGAGCTGGGCGTAGCGCTCCAGGTCGATGACCACACCACCACCGTCGTTGGCGGGGTGCTCGCCGCGCAGGACGGCCGCGGCCTGGAGGGCTGCTTGTCCTGGCGGCCGGTTCTGCTTTCGCCGGCAGGGCGGGCGTGTCGTGAACGCAGCGAGCACCGCCTGCTCGAGGCCCGCCGCGTGCTCGGCGGAGCGGATCACTTGCTCGGTGCCCGCGGGTGCACGGCGATGCTTAGCGACCTGGGTGCCCGCGGCGCTGACGATCAGGACCGTCTGCTCGCCGAGGCGGGCACGGACCGTGACCTGTGGGGCGCCCGCCAGCGCGGCGGGGACGCTGTAGTGGTTGCCCTCGAACGCCACCAGCGCCGAGCGCGACACCGGGCGCTCCACGCAGATCTCCGCCGGGAACGGCGCGCTGGGCAGCCCCAGCAACCCCTCGCTCACCGCGAGCTTCGCGATCGTGCCCGCGCCGCGCCGGCGCTCATCGGCGACGTCGACGCAGAAACGGTCAAGGCTCATCTGCGCCTGCGCGGGTGTCGCGACCGCGGCTGAGCACCACCACGATCGTGTCAGGTATTTCACCGCGGCCTCGGCGACGCCTTTGCGCCTGGGGCGCCGCGCGGGACAGGGATCGACACCGACACCGTAGTGCTTCGCGCACGCCGCGAACTCCGGCAGCAACCGGTCCGTGCCCGGGCAGACCACCCCAGCCATCCGGTCGGTCCGCCAGCGCCGCGTGGTGCCGCCCAACCGCCGCAGCACCCCATCCAGGGACTCGATCACGTGCGGGCCGGTCTGTCCCTCGCTGAACACGCCCCGGCAGCGCCCGGAGTGCGACAGCGCACCGATCAGCACGTAAGCGGGCTGGCCCCACGGCGTTTCGCGCAGCTCCAGCCAGTCGAACTGCAGCTCCTCTCCGGGCGGGTGGTCGATCTCGGTCGTGACATCAACACCGCCACGCCGACAACACTCACACCGCGGACGCAACCCCAGCACCCGCAGCTCCCGCGTGAACGTCTGGTAGGACCGATCGAACCCGAGACCCCCCACCTCACGGAACAGCACCGTCCCCAACACGTGCGGGTCATCGACGAAGCGCGCGGCCAGGTAGTCACGGTAGGGCTCAAGCACGCTCGGTGCCCGCCGCCGACGCTTCGCCTGACCCGCCAAATACGCCTTCACGGTCTTCCGATCCCGCCCGGTATGACGAGCGATCGCAGAGACCGACCAGCCCCTCCCATCCAACGCAGCAATCTCCATGTCTTCCTCCTGTGTGAGCATCCCCAGGGTCCTCCCTCTTTGGTCGATGGCGTCAAGCACCACTGACCATCGAGGGGGGACCCGACAGAACCCGCGCCGGCCCCAGTCGCTCCGCTTCGCCTACGGCTCAGCTACGCGACAGGGGCCGCTAGGCCTGGGGACTTTTCATGAGCAGAAGTGGGGAGTTTTGCGTGAGCGCGCACAGCTGGCTCCGCTGTGGGCGAAGGCCAACCCACGACAGGGCCGTCCGCCGCGTCCGTGGGCTACCGGCGAGCGCACCCCGGTGAGCGCACCCCGGTGAGCCAGGCTGCGCCGCCACCCGGGGACCACGTGAGGCTCCTGGAATCGGCCATCTAGTGGCAGCACCTGAGCTGCGAGTCGGCAATCTGGCAACGCGGCGTTGCCAGATTGCCTGCTCAGGCCTGAGCTTGGGCATCTTGCGTTCCTTGCCACACTTGTGCCTATGGACACTTCAGCCACCAACGAGCAGGACATTGGCGCCTGGTTCGCGGAGCAGGCCAGGCGGGCTACCGGACCGCGTGAGGATGAGCTGCCGGCGCTGATCGAAGCGATGCGCGAGGCGATCGGCGCCGAGGCGGCCGACGCGATCCTGGCGCGGGCCGGCGTCAGGGCGCCCCCCAATCCACAAAAAATCCCCGATTGACGTGCATTGTGCGGCGACAGGGGGTATGGTGGGAATGGAAGCAGATTCGAGAGACACGTACGATGTACGTGTGGAGGGTAGGGAGAGGGAGAGGATTTGGGGCTGGTGCTTGTTTAGCTACCTAAACGCTGGCGTCGCCAGACCCGGTGGCTTCTTTGCGGGCCGGTGGCGCTAAGCGATTTCCAACGCTTGGGCGCCCCCACACCCTCTCCGGTGGGCGCCTGAGGGGAGGGCTGGGTGATCTCCACTGTCGCACCCGGCCCCTCGAGGGTGCCGCGGCCTGAGTCCCCGGCCGCGGCGCTCTCATCTCCTCGCGCTTGACGACGCTTGGGAAGCTTGCTTCCCGGCTCTTTTTTGCTGCCCATATTTACCCTGTGCTGATGTAACATTTCCCTGCCCCGGAGAGGTAGTGGGCAGCCCGCCGGTCCTCGCCGCGCGCTCAGTTGACGCGGCGAGGATCCGGCGCTCGCGGGATGCTCTTCAGCGACCCTGCGCGACCAGCGCGCTCGTGTCCACTTCATCGATGTTCGCGTATCCGCTCAACGCCATCGCCAGATCGAGGTCCGCGAGGAAGCTGCGCAGCACCTCCGCCACCCCGTCGGCGCCGCCGAGCGCCAGCCCCCAGATGTAGGGCCGTCCCAGCAGCACCGCGCGGGCGCCCAGCGCCAGCGCCTTGAGCGCGTCCGCGCCGCTGCGAATCCCACTGTCGAACAGCACCTCCAAGCGTCCGTCCACAGCCTCCACCACCTCCGGCAGGGCATCGAGCGCGCCGATCGCCCCATCGACTTGCCGCCCTCCGTGGTTGGACACCAGCACCCCCTCGACCCCGTGCTCCACCGCGAGCCGTGCATCGTCGGGGTGCGCGATCCCCTTCAGCACGATCGGCAGCTCCGTGCACTCGCGCAGAAACGCCAAGTCCTCCCAGGTCACCGACGGGTTGGCGAACTGCCAGGCCCATTGCCCGATCGCGGCCTGCATGTTCTCCTCCGGTGGCGCCTCCAGCAGGCCTCGGAAGACCGGATCCTCTAGATAATTCTTATTTCCCTCTCCCCACAAAAAAGGCAGGAATGCCTCGCTCAGATCCGCCGGGCGCCACCCCAACAGCCAGGTGTCGAGCGTCACCACAATCGCCCCATACCCCGCCCGCTCGGCCCGCTGGATGAAGCTGCGCGCCAGCTCCCGATCCCGCGGCCAGTACAGCTGATACCAGCGCTGAAGCTCCCCGGCCGCCTCGGCAATTTGCTCGATCGTGTGCGACGCCGCCGAGCTGGCCACCAACGGCACCCCCACCTGCGCCGCGCCCCGGGCCATCGCCAGCTCTCCCTCGGGGTGCGCCAATGTTTGCACCCCGATCGGCGCCAGCAGCACCGGGGCGGGTAGCTCCGTCCCCAGCACCGTGCGCGCGAGGCTCCGCTCTGAGACGTCGCGCAGCATCCGCGGCCGCAAGCGCCAGTGGTCAAACGCCTCGCGATTCGCGCGCATCGTCTCGCCCAGTCCCGCGCCTCCCGCGATGTATCCCCGCGGCCCGCGCCGCAGCAGATTCAGCGCGTCTGCCTCCAGCTGGCGCCAGTCCAGCGACCGCGCGGGACGCTGCCCCGTCATGCCGCGCAGGTAGATCTCGTACTGGTAGTTGGCGTATGGAACAGCGTCGGTCATCCTGGCGGACTCTATACGCGACCCCGCTCGGAGCCAACCGTAACCGTAGACCGAGTGCAACAAGAAACAGTCGCAGGCAAGCTCATCAACCCAGGGTAACCACAACCCAAGTAGCGTAGCCATGGACATGCCCACTCGCGAGCAGATCCACAAGCTCGTCGAAGAGCTCCCAGAAGCCAGCTTCGACGCCGTCGCCGAGAACCTGACGGCCATACGCGACCCCGAAACCGTGAGGCCCGGCGATGTCGTCGACGAGTGGGGAAACCTTTCGGCCCTGCGTCGGGCGACAGCCGGGAAGGGGGGTCGCTTTTCGGGGATGTTGGGCCGGCTCTCGCAAGCAGAGATAGCCAAGTTCGGCGAGACGCTGGGCGAGAGCATGATGCGCAATGAACGCGAGCAAGAGCAATGAGACGGGGCGAGGTCTGGTGGTACGAGCACCCCGACTTCAAACCCCGGCCGGCTGCGATCCTGAGCCTGGAGGAGGCGATCGAAAGTATCGACAAAATATACGTCGTCTTTGCGAGCACGATTCGCGGCGATCGGACCGAGGTCGAGCTGGAGGCGAATGAAGGCATGCCAAGTGCCTGCGTGTTGGTCGCCGATCAGATCGATGTGGCCGACAAGATCTTCCTAACAAAACCAATCACAACCCTCAGCACCGAGAAGATGACCGAGCTGGCCCAAGCGCTGGACCCAATGCCCAGCTGACCAGAGTGCCGCTATAACCGTGCAATTCTAAATCGGCGCTTGAGATTTGCACGGTTAGGGCCCGCACCAATCTGCTCGATTGCGCGCCAACAGCCAGCTGACCCAAGACTTTACACCCAAGTTTGAATCAACCGTTTTTGGGTGTTTATAGATGGGCTGGGACGACGTACCTCCGAGCGATACCGCCGGCGTACGACTATGGTAGGCGAGGTGAGCGATCGATACGTCCCAGCGGCCGGCCGTGGCGTTTTCACGCCGCTCTACGACACGGTCAACGCGGTGGCGATGCGCCAGGGGCAGTGGCGGCCACGTCTCGTCGAGCGGGCGTTGGGCGCTGGCGCCGTGCCGCGAATCTTGGATCTCGGCTGTGGCACCGGCGAGATGGCGCTGGCGATTGCCAGCGCCGCCTTCTTCGCCGTCCAGCTCCTCGACGGATTCCCTAACACACGCGAGCACGCGCGCGGCGAGCTCCCCGAGATCATCTCGCGGGCCGGCTTCGAGGATGTCACCGTGTTCGGCCGCTACCGCACCGGCGCCGGCACGCTCGACCTGATCCAGGCGCTGCGCTGAGCTGGTGGATCTGCATTTCGCTGCGCTTTAGGTAGGAAGATTAGGTTCGTGCTGGGGTGGGGAAACATTTTTGGGTCTCGGGTTTCGGGAGAGGATATATAAATGCAAAAGCGTATTTGTTTCGTGGTGATCGTTGTATTGAGTGTCGCCCTGCTCGCCGGCTGCGGCAGCTCCTCGAACACCTCGCCCTCGAGCACCAACGCATCCGCCGCAACCGCGACCACCGGCGCCGCGACCACCGGCGCCACGTCCACCGGAACCAAAGCCGCCAAGGGCCCGAACGCGGGCCACTTCAAGCGCGCTGGCGCCCGCGTCAGCAGCCCCGCCTTCAAGGCGGCACTCACGAAGTTTGCGACCTGCCTGCGCCAGAACGGCGTGAACCTCGCGCCGCCGAACACCTCGGGCAACGGCCCGATCTTCAGCACCAAGGGCGTCAACACGGCGAGCGCCCAGTTCAGGACGGCCGAGAGAAAGTGCAGCGCGACCCTGCGTGCAGGTCTTAAAGCTTCGGCCGGTGCGCGGAGTGCGGCGGGCGGCGCCCCGGGAACCGCGGGTACCACCGGCTCAACAGGCCAGACCAAAGCCTCTCCCGCGCCAAAACTGAAAATAAAAGTCCCACCGAAGGTCACCCACGCCCTCCAGCAGTTCACGGCCTGCATGCGCGAACACGGGATCACGAACTTCCCCGAGCCAGAAGGCGCGAGCTTCAACACCAGCCACAGCCATCTGGATCCGAAAAGCGCACAGTACAAGGCAGCCGAAACCAAGTGCAACCCGATACTGCAGGGCGCGTTCTAGGGCATTCAGATTCTCAGTGCCCCAGCAGCCAGGCGACGACGCTGGCCGGGGAGCGCCCCCCAGTAGCGTAGCTTTAGGCCCCATGACCTTCGAGCAGATCACCACCGACCTGACCGAGCGCGTGCTCACGATTACGCTGAGCCGCCCGGAGCGCCTCAACGCCTGGACGGCGCGGATGGGCAGCGAGCTGATCGAGGCGTTCGACCGCGCGGATGCGGACGACGAGGTCCGGGCGATCATCGTCACGGGCGCGGGGAGGGGCTTTTGCGCGGGCGCGGACTTGGCGAGCGGAGGGGAGACCTTCGACTACCGCAAGCGCGAGAGGGTGGGGGCGGGGGAGGCGCCGCGTGACAACGGTGGTCAGTTCACGTTGCGGGTCTTCCGGTCGACTAAGCCGGTGATCGCGGCGATCAACGGCCCGGCGGTGGGAGTGGGGGCGACGATGACGCTGCCGATGGACATTCGCCTCGCGGCCGACGATGCCCGCATGGGCTTCGTGTTCGCGCGCCGCGGGATCATCCCGGAGGCGTGTTCGAGCTGGTTTTTGCCGCGTGTAGTGGGGATCAGCCGCGCGATGGAGTGGGTGGCGACGGGCAGGGTGTTCTCCGCCCAAGAGGGGTTGGAAGGAGGGCTCCTGCGCAGCCTGCACCCGCAGGGGGAGCTACTCGACGCGGCGCAATCACTCGCGCGGGAGATCGCCGAGAACACCGCGCCGGTCTCGGTGGCGCTCGCAAGGCGGCTGATGTGGAGGATGCTGGGCGCGGAGCACCCGATGCTCGCCCACCGCGCCGACTCCCGCGGCATGTTCGCGCGCGGTCAATCCGATGACGCCGTCGAGGGCATCACCGCCTTCCTCGATAAGCGCCCCGCCAACTTCCCCGATCAGGTGAGCGACGGCCTACCCGAAATTATGCCCTGGTGGACCGAGCCAGAGTTCGAGTAGCGTGTAGCTTCTCAGCCACTGTTGCGTAAGCCTGTTGGTTACTAGCGCTCGAATAACTGGCGTTTGACCGTGCTTGGGCGTCTAGACCGTCAGCAGCTTGATCGGAAGCTTTCGCTCGCACCTCTAGTTCGCATCTTTGCAAGCGGCCTCACCAGCGCCCACACCCCAACCCCATGCAATAATCGCGGCCCAAGGCTGGTGTCAGCTATGGAGGACTTGTGGTCGGAGGGTCGATGAAAAGGTCATTGTTATGGGGCAGTGCGCGGTTGGCGCTCGCCGTGTGGTGCGTCTTGGCTGGCGGGCTGCTGTTCGCAAGCGCCCCGGCGTTTGCGGCCGCGCCTGAAGAACCGACCACCGGAGGGTGTGTGAGGCTGACGGCCATACCCGAAGTGTGCGGCAAGCTGAATCCTGGTGTCCAGGCGAAGGCTGGCTTCTATTTTGCTTATGACAAGGGTGCGGCCTGTGCCGGAGGCCTCCAGACGTCGCTCGAACCAGAAGCCGAAGTTCAGGACAAGGAAGTGTCCGCTGAGCTCACGGGACTCGAAGCCAACACGCAGTACACATACTGCCTCGTGGCTACAAATCAATCCGGCAAAACCCTTGGGAAAGCTATGAGCTTCACGACCGCCCCGGTAGCCCCCGCGATCCTAAATGTGTCCGCCACAGAAATCACCGATGAAACGGCGACGCTCGAAGCGCAGGTCAACCCGGAGAACAGCGAAACCGAATACGAAGTCGTGATTGCCGACCCCTGTGGTGGACCGCCCGATTGCATTCTGTCCAGCGGAAAGATCATCCCGCCCAGCGGACGCGAATACGTGCGCATCGAATTGGCTGGTAAGGAACTGCACCTAGAACCAAATACCACCTACGAATATTGGGTGGTCGCGAAAAACAAGTACGCCGAAAAGACCGAAGTCCACGAAATCTTCACCACGCTGAAAACGCCGGCGATCGACAGCGAGTCCGCGACAGATATCACCGAACACGACGCGATCCTCGAAGCCAAGATCAACCCTGAAGGTCAGGACGTCTACTACCAGTTCCAGATTGTCAAGAACGCCAGCGAATTTCTCCCCGAACTGGCATGCCCTACGGAACGCTCCGCGGAGCTCGTCTGGGGAGCCCAGCGACGAGCGGCGCCTTGCCGATCGACTTTCTGCTCGCCGGCCCGGCCGACGGATCTGTCGGCATCGACCTGGAAAGAGAACGAGGGGTCACCCTGCAACCGGAAACGACCTATCACTACCGGGTGATAGCGGTCAGGGCGCCGTTTGGTGAAGACACGATCACTTGGAAAGGCCCACCCGCCTACGGTGCCGACCAGACGTTTACCACCCAGGGACCGCAGAGCACCGGCCTGGGTTTCCTGACAGGCAGCGAGACGGGCTCGGGGACGGGCAACGTGGTCTGCCAGAACAACGTGGCATCCACGGGCTGTGGGATCAAGGACCTGCCGAAACACGCCTCGCCAAAACCGCTCACGCGCGCCCAGAAGCTCGCGAAAGCCCTGAGGGCATGCAAGCGTGAGCGGAACCCTCGCAAGCGAGCGGTGTGTATAAAGCGGGCCAGGAGAAAGTACGGGGCGAGCAAGACGAAGAGGAAGCGAGTCAGCGGTCGCTGATAACGATCGTCCCGGCGGGGCTTATCGGGGAACAGAGCCCCCTTAACCGCCGTGTTCGGGCGGGCATCCTCGATGCAGCTGCCATAACGCCAATTTGAGCCATCCTGGGTTTGACGGAGTGCTCCGCCCTACGAGCCGTCTCGCCCTTCTGCGAGCGCAACACCAACGACATGCAGACTAAGCTCGTTGACGCGCTCTCCGTCGGGCCGCAGCGGGAGCGTCGAGCGATCATGCGCGTCCTCCGCCCGTGCGAACAGCCGCGCAGCCTCGGCCTGTACCTGCTCGAGTGTCCACGTGCCGTGCTTGATGTCGAGCAGCTCGGTCGCGTCGAGCCCGCCGCGATCGACGCGCATCTCGCCGTCGTGCAGGAATTCGATTCCCATGCGCAGCAGGCGGATCAGGTGGGCGGCGTTCTTGGTGTCGTAGCCGAACTGTTCGACGATGCGCTTGCGCTTGTCGCCCATGTAGCCCTGCTGGGAGCCGTGGGTCATCCTGTGGAGCTGGCCCTTGGCGTAGCCGACGAAAGACTGAAATACGTGCCGGGCGACGAAGATCTCGCGGTGATCGATCAGGTGCTGGCCGGCTGGAGTGCGCGCGATATAGAGGCGATCCGGGAGCCACAGCAGCGAGAGGATGTTCGGGTTGCCTTGGGCAAGCATCCGGACGGCCTTGCGCGCCTCGTAGATGACGACATCCCACTCGCCCCGTTTGATCTCACGGGTACCACGCGAGCCGTATTCGGAGAGTCCGTAGTAATAATCCAGCGAGGGGACGCAGATCGCCATCGTGTCCTTGTCATCGATGCTGAGGGGATTCTGAGGTGGCTCGTACATCCCATGAGCGATCGAGCCCCGATAGCCGTGCAGAATCGCCCAGGATCCCAGGCCGGGCTCGTCATCGGTAATTTCGCGCGGCAGGCTCACCAGCCGATCATACCCACCTATGTCACAGCCATATCCAACCCGCAAATTTCAAAAATAAAAAACCCACGAATAAGCAAAAACAATTACCAAAAAACCCCGGGACGGCTCATCTCCGATGTATGCTTTTGCTCATGGCCAGGAAACCGAACGGCAGACGCGAACAGAAGACATTCGAGCATCGCAAGCTGCGGCGGGCGTCCAAGCGGGTGATGCAGGGAGCAAGGGTCGGCACTGGCAAGCACGTATCCGGTCAGCCCCTGCCGCGAGACCTGCGCCGCCTGACGCTCGGCGACTAGTCGGGGCGGGTGCCTGAGTATCACTCGGCCAAAAAGGTTCCCAGCGGGGAGAATGCAACATATACAGCGGGGAGAATGCAGCATATATCGCGGGCGATTAGACGAGCGACCGGTAGCCGTCTCAGCTGAAGCGGCTGGACAGGCGCTGGACCCGGCTGATATCGTCCTGGCCCCGCGCCGCTACGAAACGGTCCTCCGGGTGCCGCTGGGCCAGGTCAGCGCACCCTGCTCGCTGGAAGTCTCGCTGGCAGCCCTGTAGCCTCGTAGCCGTAAGGCTTTAGAGATCTTACGGCTGCCGCGCCAGCATCGTCGTATCGACCTCGGCAAAGGAGGCGCAGCCGCAGAGCGCCAGTGTAAGATCGAGATCGGCAAGGAAGTTCTGCAGCACATCTCGCACACCCTGTTCTCCAGCCAGCCCCAGCCCAAAGACATAGGGGCGGCCCAGCAGCACGGCGCGCGCACCCAGCGCCAGGGCCTTGAACGCATCGGCGCCGCGTCGTATGCCGCTGTCGAAGAGCACGGGTACTCGCCCCGCTACGATAGACGCTACCTGTGGCAGGGCATCCAGCGATGCCAGCTCGCCGTCTACCTGCCGTCCGCCGTGATTGGAGACGATGATGCCGTCCATTCCGTAGTCGAGGGCCTTCTGGGCGTCGTCGCCGCGGAGAATGCCTTTCAGTAAGATCGGCAGCCGGGTGTGCTCGCGCAGCGACGCCAGATCACCCCAGGTGAGCGTGGGATTGGAGAAAATGCTGACGAACGTGAAGATGGCACTCTGGGGATCCTCCTCGGGAGGTCGTGCCAGGCTTGCTCGGAAGACCGGATCGCTGAAGTAGTTTGCCAGACCCTCGCCCAGCAGGAACGGCAGGTAGGCGTTCTGCACGTCTCGCTCACGCCAGCTCAGCAGTGATGTGTCGAGCGTCACCACGATGGCGCTATAGCCTGCCTGCTCGGCCCTGGTAAGGAAACTAGCGGTGAGCTCGGGATTGCGACCCCAGTAGAGTTGAAACCAGCGTGGAACACTGTCTCCGGCCGCGGCTGCCACCTCTTCGAGCGTCTTCGAGGATGCGGTACTGAGGATGAAGGGGATACCAACTGCGGAAGCGGCTCGTGCCGTGGCTACCTCCGCTTCCGCATGCACGATAGATTGTACGCCTACTGGAGCCAGCAATACCGGTGCCGGAAGCGACTCGCCCAGCACCTCCACCGCGGTAGTACGCGCTGAGACATCGCGAAGCATATGCGGTATGATCCGCCACCGGCGGAAGGCTTCGAGATTGGCGCGTGCCGTATCTTCCGAGCCTGCCGCGCCGGCGACATACCCGTAGGCTTCCTCGCTCATCTTTTCGCGAGCCTGCCGTTCCAGGTCCTCACAGGCGATTGGTGTGGCAGGCTTTTGCCCTTGCAGACCGGCCACGTAGATCTGAAATTGTCTCTCCGTACCGTAGGATCGGGGCACCGGTGCCGTATTGCTCGTGTTGCTCGTACTGCTCATTAGGAAACCCTCTCTCCTGCCTCCGCCGGCGACGCTGGATTCCGGGTGGATTCGTGTCGGCTCCAGTATAGTGTTATTATAGATGTCGCCGCCAGGCAATGAGCTCTCTGTGCCGGCGCTCGCTCTCGCATGGAGAGCAGTGCCATATCCCATACTCGAGCCTGGAAGGAGGTAGAGGGGATGCGCGAAGATCTAGTATTGCCGGCTACTGCTCGTCGCCTGGCCGCCGAAGGCCTTACCTGGCAGCCGGAGCTGGGTGATTGGTGTACCGTGCTGGGAGCCGAGCATGTGGCGGAGACCCGTGTGGGGCTTTGGCTGGTGGTTGCCGTCTATCCCCATTCCGGAACGCTCGGGCTGGTGGATGCCGGTGGGGAGTGGCCTACCAGCCAGGTGCTCCAGGCCGATTGCCTGTGGCTGCCGACCATCGGCAAGCTCAAAGTCTGGCTGCGTGCCTCCGGCTACCGGGTGGCTACCGGCGAAGCTACCAGCATGCTGCTGGGGGCGACGACGCCTGTTCCCCGTCACGTCTGCCGTCTGACCCGCGAGGACTTTCCGGGCCCGGTGGACGGCGAAGGAATCTCGGAATCCGAGGCTCTAGCCGACGCCGTTCTGCACCTGCTTGGGGCCGAGACCGCCGATTCATCACGCCGGAACTGGTAAGACTGCAGCCAACGTATCCTGTGTAACCTGTGTATCACCCGTGGCAAGCGGTTGCGGCCGGTGAGGGTATTATACAAGATATACAAGAGGCTCGTAGAGAAGCATCGGGAGGTGCATATGTGGCAGCGGATCAAGGAGACATGGCGCCAGGCCCGCGATCAGGCATCGAAGTACGCTGCCCCGCCACTGGGCGCGGCTACCGAGGAAGAGCAGGCTTTTTTAGACGAAGTCTTCGCCGACTTTCCTTTTGCCGAAGAAGGCAAGCAGTGGTTACAAGCGCACATTCACTTCAAAGTGCAGGATCTCGCCGTTACCACTGGTGGTGGCTACTGGGATCCCTCACGAGACCTGGTCTTCCTCTACACGGCACAATATGAGGCCGCAATCCATGAATTGGCACATGCCTGGTGGCATCCCCGGCGTATTGGCCAGGAGGAAGCCATGATGCAGGTCACGATCCGACTTTCAGAGGAGAGCGACCCTCGTTACCGCCGCACGCAACAGCTTGCCTATGGCTACGTCAACGGAATTCCCGAACAACATTGGGCCGGGATGTTGATTGAGCGCAACGATTGGGAGATGTACGCGGGGCTAGCCAGTGGCATGATGGCTGATCTGAGGCTCGTGCCGCCCTATGTGGGTGCGTTTTATGAGGGCCTCTTCACGTTACTGCCCGACGACGCTCCCTCTCCCGCTCAGCAGGCCCGTCATGGGTAACGAAGTTGAGCAAGAGCAGCATGTATCCGAGATTGCATCAACAGTGCAGTCATAAGGCAATCACTTCGAAACTGCTGATATTCAGCAGTGAGCCGGTACCCCATAGGCCAATCCGCCCAGGCGGATCGAGGAGGGGGCCAATGTTTTCATGTGGGGCAATCGTTGTAGAAAGGGATAGTGCTCCGTCAATGTAAAGATTCGCCCGCCGTTCCACCGGAATAGGAGGAAGAGTGAATCTGGCTTCAACTTTTAAGTGATCGCATAGGGCTCTTAACGGTTTGCATTCTGCTACTGATTGCTCTTGCGGGCTGCGGAGGCAATACAAATTCCCAATGCAAGATTTTTTCTATCAATGTGTCCCCAAGCGCTGCAACAGCAGACCACAATGCCGCCTCTCCAGGGAACAGCCAGCAGTTCGCAGCTTTTGTCGCTTCTGGGCAATCCGGGTGCGCTTTTGCGCAGAGCAACCTGACAAACGTTATATGGTCCGTTTCTTGACCCGGTGAATGTCAGTATCGGCAGTGTGCAGGGGCCTTCATCGAGCCTGGCAACATGCAAGGCGGCGGCATCAGGGGCCGTGACCGTGACGGCCGGCCAGCTCAACCAGACGGACTGTCCACGGTCAAAGCGACGGCCTCTTCACCTGCAATTAGCTGTGGAACGGTCGCCCCAGCGATCTAGGATTGAAGATTGAAGCACCAGAGTGTGGCTGGTGCGTAAGCTGAGCGAATAGAAGCCTGCTAATGCGTAGATCGCTCTCCCCAAGGCGGCCCCGCTCCTAGTAAGATTCTTGTCATGAAGAATTACTGGATGTCCCGCCCTCTGTCTGAATCCGATCCTGCAGATCGCCCAGGCCATCGCCAATGAAGCCAACCGCCAGCATGAAGGGCTGGAGCTGATTGCTTCAGAGAACTTTGTCAGCATGGCGGTTCTGGAAGCTGCAGGCTCGGTTTTCACCAATAAGTATGCTGAGGGATATCCGGGCAAGCGCTATTACGGCGGCTGCGAGTTTGCTGATGTTGTGGAGAATCTGGCGCGCGAGCGGGCCAAGCAGATCTTTGGCGCCGACCACGCCAATGTCCAGCCCCACTCAGGTTCGCAGGCGAACATGGCTGCTTACATGGCCCTGCTGCAGCCGGGAGATGCGGTGATGGGCTTGAACCTGGCCCACGGCGGCCATCTCACGCACGGGCACCCGCTGAATTTCTCCGGCAAGATGTACAAAATCATTCCTTACGGCGTGCGCAAAGACACTGAAACCATCGACTACGACGAGATGGAGCAGATCGCCGTTCGCGAGCGCCCCAAAATGATTATCGGCGGAGGCAGCGCTTATGCGCGCGTGATTGATTTTGCCCGCATGCGGCAGATTGCGGACAAAGTCGGCGCAAAACTGATGGTTGATATGGCGCACATCGCCGGCCTGGTAGCTGGAGGCGCGCATCCTTCGCCTGTGCCGCATTCGGATATCGTCACCACCACTACGCATAAGACGCTGCGCGGGCCGCGTGCCGGCATGGTGCTTTGCCGTCAGGAGCTGGCGGCAGCGGTGGACAAGATTGCTTTTCCCGGCATTCAGGGCGGGCCGCTGGTGCACATCATCGCGGCCAAGGCGGTTTGCTTCCGTGAAGCGTTGCAGCCGGCTTTCAAGGATTACGCCCGTCAGGTGGTTGCCAATGCCAGGGCCCTGGCCCGCAAAATCATGGATGAAGGGTTCCGCGTGATTACCGGCGGAACCGACACGCACCTCATGCTGATCGACGTTTTTGCCCAGGGCATTCTGGGCAGTGAAGCTGAAAATGCTCTTGGTCAGGCGGGCATTACGGTGAATAAAAACGCCATTCCGTTCGACAGCAATCCGCCTCTTAAGCCGAGCGGAATTCGTATTGGCACGCCGGCGCTCACTACGCGCGGCATGAAAGAGAAAGAAATGGCCCAGACCGGCGCCTGGATCGTGGAAGCCCTCAGGAATCATAAAGACGCACAGGCGCTCGCCCGTATCCGCAAGCAGGTGCTGGAACTGGCGGAAGCGTTTCCTCTCTATCCGGAGTTGCGCGCGACGGTGGAAGTTGCCTGAGCCTGCGTTTTGCCGCGCGTGTTACGATCTTGGCAACGATCTTGAGCACCCGTCCGCCAAGGTCCACCACGTAGAGTTCACCTGCTGCGTCCTGGCCGAACGAAGTGATACTGAATCCGGGAGTCAACAGGACCGCTCGGGTAAAGGTGTTGGCAGGGTTTTCCGTCAAGGTCCAGATCTTGCCGCTCAAGTCGCCGAAGATGTACATGCCTTGCAAGCCGGCCAAAGCAGTTCCGTGATAAACAAATCCCCCGATCACAGCTACACCCTCTGGATGGCTGATCTCAACAATGGGCGTGCTTAGTCCGGCCGTATTGCAGCCGCTTGACGGGTTGAAGCAGTGCAGCCCTTCCATGGTGTTCCACCCGTAGTTGCCGCCTTTTTGCACGATGTCAACTTCTTCGAACTTGTCCTGGCCCACGTCCGCAACGAACAGCCGCCCAGAGGTACGATCAAAAGAAAAGCGCCAGGGATTGCGGAAGCCGAAGGCATAGATTTCCGGCAGCCCGCCGCCAGCGACAAACGGATTGTCCGGCGGAATGCCATATTGCAGCCCCGGGCTGAGTGAGTTCACGTCAATGCGCATCATCTTGCCCAGCAGGATCTGCGTGTTCTGGCCATGGCCGAACGGATCGCCGCCGCTGCCGCCGTCGCCCAGTCCGAAGTAAAGAAAGCCATCCGGGCCAAAAGCCAGCTGGCCCGCTTTGTGATTATCGAAGTTGCTGACCTGGTCCACGGTGAGCAGAATGCGCTCGGTGGCTGGATCGGATTGGTTCGCATTCGCAGCGGATGCAAGGTACTCGGCAATTACGGACTGGAACTGGCCGCCCGCGTTGCGAACATAGTTCACATAAAACTTGTGGTTGGTCTGGAAGTTGGGATGGAACGCCATGCCAAGCAGGCCCATCTCGCTCTGAAAAATCACCTTGGTGCTGATGTTCAAGAATGGCTGCGGCAGCAGCGCTCCATTCTGGATGATCCGGATCGTCCCGCCCTGCTCCACCACGAACAGCCGTCCGCTGCCGTCGTTGGGCTGTTCAAGGTCCAGAGGCGTATTCAAGCCGGAGACCACCAGTTGCGTGCTGATTGCCGTGCTCAGGATGCGCCCAGATTTGCCGCTGCTGCCGCAGCCGACCGCAAAACATAGTCCGAGAACCAGGCCCAAGCCAATGAGTATGAACCGCCATCGCAACGATATTTGGTCCCTTGCTACATCAATCTGATGATAACGCAGCAATTGTCGCCCGACTCAGCGGTACGCTCATCCTCCGCATGTTACTTTTTTTGATCGTAATCCTCCCAGTGCTTAGCCTCCTTTCACCGCAAATTTGCTTCTAATCCACCGAAGAAGTTAGGTAGCGGGTTTTGTTGCATGGTACTGCGCTTCACATATTTGGTATGCATTTCCAGTCTGCTGACGGGACTTGCCGGCGCACAAGCCAGCACGGCTTTGCCTGATGTAAATGCAATCTCCGCCAGAATGTTGACAGCGCAGCAGAAAACAGAGCTAGTGCGCGCCCTTTCACGGTCAGGCGAGGTTATCTGCTGCTGGACAAAAAAGAGGAAACCAAGGCCCATATGGTAGCCACCATCACCGTGCTGCCTCCAGACAATAAGCAATTCTGGATTGAAAGCAGCAGTGGCGGCATGGAGGAAAAAGTTCTGCGCGACATCCTGAACAGGGAAACCGGACGCTGAGGATGCACAGAAGAAAGAAATCTCGCCCGCCAACATAACTTTCAGCTGGTAGGAGTGCAGATGCTCGGTACCCAGCGTTGCTATTGCTGGCGCTGAATCGCAGCGGGAAGAAAAAGATCTGATCCGGGGGAAAAATGGGTGGATGCCGCAAGCTACAACATTGTTCGCATTGAAGGCAGGCCGGCCAAAACGCCTTCCTGGTGGATTCGCGACCTTTATATACTGATGAGTTTTGCTGAGGTCGACGGCATGTGGCTGCGCACCTTTACCCACGCCGTAGCCAATGTCCGGTTCAAAGGGAAATACGTGATGGAGTCGCGCGATCTTGAATACGGCCCGGTGCGAGAAACTGCCTCACGTACGCGTCGCAATCCGGCCATATTCGCCGGGTCTGCGTTGAATCCCTGAGTCCTTCAAAATACAAGGCCGGATATTCCTGCTATAGCAGCATTCCAGTGCGGTTCCAGCGGGTGCGGGAGATGAAGTTCCCGGCAATCGAGGCGTAAAAAGAGATTTTGTGTGATGGGTTCTCATCCAGCCACCGCGCGGTAGGCGCGTCATACGACCAATAAACAAACAAGGGTTCGCCAATCACGTTTTTTACCGGCACAAAACCCCAGTCGCGACTATCGCTCGAGTTGTCGCGATTATCTCCCATCACAAACAGTTCGCCTGCTGGGACAATCGTTGGTCCCCAACTCTCTTGCGGGTCATGCACCGGCGCATGGTGAACCGCGTAAGGTTCCTTGACCGGAACTGAGTTCACGTAGAGAACGCTGTCGCGGATCTCAAGGCGATCGCCGCCGGTGGCCGTTACACGTTTCAGGAAGGTTTCCGCCGGGTTTCTAGGGTAATGAAAGACCACGATTTCGCCGCGGTGGATGGTCTTCAGCATGGGCAGCCGCCAGTTGACGAGAGGAATCTCTGGCCCATAGAGCAGCTTGTCCATGAACAGATGATCGCCCACCAGAATTGTGCCTTCCATGGAAGCGGTGGGAACCACAGACGCCTCACCCACGAAGATGCGCACACCCAAAATAATGGCTGCCAGGACGATCAAGCGGCGTCTTGAGTATTTCCACAAGCGGCTGGCAAATGCTAGAACCGCACTCGCGCCTTGCCTGGCCGCTGGCGCCGGCGTTTGCGCGGCCGGTGGTTCCAGTTCCTGTTCAACTGGAATCTCGGGCAAAACAGGTTTTTCCTGCAACTCAAGAGTGAGCATATAGACGAAGGAGGAATACTCATTTTTGGCTGGAGCGCAGGCGCCCGCAATCAGGTGAATACCTGCGCTACGCGAGCAATTGGCCATGGCCTCACGGTGAGGCCGGGGCTGTGGCCTATTAGCAGAGGAACTGACGCTGTGGCTTATACAGCAGAAAAAGGGCTAAATCTGTGTGTCGAATCGGCAGAGAGCGGATCGCAGGGCGGAGCATTATCTCTGCTATAATCAAGCTCTAATCGTTTCCGTCCGTCTGGGCGGTGCATGTTCGGGGAGTGGCTCAGCCTGGTAGAGCACCTGGTTCGGGACCAGGGGGTCGGAGGTTCAAATCCTCTCTCCCCGACCAATTATTTTCAAGCAGATACACGCCTTCCAAATCCCTAAAAATTCCCGCCGTAGGTAAAAATGCGACAGTGTTGACCTCCGAAATGCTCCTGCGAGATAACCAACAGTTGTCTTGGACAAAAATACGTCTTGCAATTGTAATTTGAATCGCACAGAGCCCACCCAAAGACGTTCCTACCAGAGCAGCTCTAGCCCGTCCGATTTTCCCAAAGAACCGGCAATGGATCGCGACTTTCCTAGTAATAAAGGTCATATACACCCGCTTAACAATTTGTGGCGTCATTCGGACATAACTCTTGGGATAATCTTTCAGGAAATTGAATGAAATAAATGGCTTTTCTGGCGCGGCAAGAAATTCGTGAACGCATTCAGCGAGGGGAGTTGATTGCCGACGCTGCCACTCAGTTTAAAGAGAAACAGCTGCATCAGTCTTCGTATGATCTCAGACTGGGTCCGAGAGATATATATTGTCGCAGACCCAAGTCCAAAATTACTTAAGGTAGAAGAACCGTACTCAGTGTGCCCTCCGGGTCAATTCGCGATTTTGACCACCTTTGAAACGATAATATATTCCAGATGATTTAATGGCGTTTATTTCCATTCGAAGCAAGTTCAAGTTTCAGGGCCTCGTAAATATCTCGGGGTTCCATGTCGATCCTAGCTTCAAGGGAAACTTCGATTCGGCGTCCAAAATGTGGGCCCACAGATGTCCACCTTAAATTGGAGAACACCGCTATTCACGATCTTTTTTGCGGAACTGAGCCGAGGCGAGATCGAAAAAACGCGAGATGAAGAGAACGATATTCACTTCGAACAAAACTTAACGGGCCTACGCCTCGAAGATGTCCAATTGCTCGGCGGGAGCAGCATCACTCTTAGTGGAATTCAAAAGCAAATCGAGAAGCTCGAAACGCGGGTGACGATTTATGGCAGGATTTGCTGTTGCCGCCGGAGTTGGTTTGCTTTTGAAAATCATCTACGGAAAATGATTATTATGCTGTTAATCAATATAGCGGATAGTGCGATTCAATAGATTACACTCAATTCTTCCGCCTCGCTGCTGTCGAACCTTTCTCCATACATCATAACCCTGCAAAATTGCATGCTCCCATTCATGGAGCGAGCAACGCTTCACTTCGAGATCTTTCGTCATGTCCCGGATGATGCGTAACCATGTCCAATCGAGAGTGCTGATTCCCTCTAAGAAGGAGTGGTTCTCGGCATAAGCAAAGATCATCGCCGAAATTCCTTCCTCAATGGCGGCAGCTCGTCCCCCGTCTTCGACCATATCAATCTTCAGGGTCGCTCTTGCGCTTCCGCTTCATGATGGATCTCGGCCACGGGCGACCATCCGAGAACGCTTGCGTATGCGAGGTGAAAAACATCGTGAAATCGGTATCCATCGTCCTCATAGGCATTGTAGTTAGGGATGCCCCTGTGGGAGTGCCGTCAATATCTAATGTGATCTGCGGCCCAAGTGCCGTTTGCTGCTCGACAATCTCAGCAATGAAATGACGGGGAAACTGCTGGCTCGGCGGGAAACGTCGTCGAAGGACTTCTGTCCTAACCCTTCATCCTTGCTCCGCCAGCGATCATTTACCTTGCTTAGGTTGTTTTGAGCGATTTCATCCAGTTTGAGATCGAACTTCGTGGCAATGTCGGCTATGTACCAGAGGACATCTCCAAGTTCTTCGGCAATTCTTTCGTTGAAAATTTCGTACTTATCGCCGTCGCGTAAGAACTTTTTGTATTGGGTTAGTAGAGATCCAGCCTCACCGGCTAAGCCCAAAACGGTACGACAACACTTTCCACCGATGAGCCCGTGATATTGAATTCGTCCTGGCGGCCGCTGTTTGATATTGATTAAATTCCATTTGCATTTACGCCTATCTCGTGTAAGATAATCTTACCACATGAAGGAGGTCGCCGTGGACAGAAAAAGAGTCCAGGAAATCCTGATCGATGTCTTACGCAGAATACAAGATGCTGGCGGATACGCACCTATTGAATTTACTGACAAAACACGGCCAATTGATGACTTAGAAGGATTTGACAGTAAAATTTGGCCGGTTTCTATAACCCAACTCTGTAGGGAACTTGGTATCGATATCCCCAAACGCACAAGGCTTTATGAAGATGAAAAGGGCAAGCCCGCTCACTATTTCTGAAGTCGCAGATCGTCTGCTTGAAAGGTTCTCAAGCTACAGCCGGTCAGTGCATAGATACGAGCCATAATGAATACTAGACGGAAGATTATCGCCTCTCGTATAAAGGAAGCGAGAATTATGGCAGGGCTGTCGCAGGCTCAGGTTGCTAAGTTCTGAATTTACACAGACCGTCAGTTACGGAGATGGAATCGGGGAACAGGGCGGTTTCTGCTGAAGAAATTACGACTTTGGCAAAGCTACTGGACGTTAGTGCTACTTGGTTAATTGGCACCGAAACAGATACAAGGTGGACCCGCATACCGACAAAATACAATTGGCGGCCCGCGAACTCCACAAGCTCAAGCCCGAGCATTTAGAGCGACTGCTGAGAATACTTGCCAGATTAAGAACGGGCGAGAGTGAAGACCAATTATAAAGAGCTAGCTGGAAGTGCATTGGATATGTCGCTCGAAGTCAAGTCTTCTGCAGACCTAGATCTTTTCTCACCAATCAATATTTTCGACATATGCGAACACCTGAGCATCACTGTCAGATTTGTTGATATCAACATGGAAGGAATGTACGTACAGGCGAAGCGCCCACAAATATTACTCTCATCCTTGCGTCCTCTTGTGCGGAGGGTTTTCAATTGTGCGCATGAATTAGGACACCATGCCTTCAATCATGGGACGACGGCCGACGAGCTCTTAGAGGAGTTCCACAATCCGGTACACAGCAAACCTCCGAAGGAATTTCTCGTTGATGCATTTGCTGGTTTTTTTACTGCCCACCCTCGGATTAAGAAAGGCTTTTTCTATGCGGAATTGGAAAATTAATACCGCACTTCCCGATGAAATGTACACCATTGCATGCAGCTTCGGTGTTGGTTACGAAACGTTGATTGATCACTTAACATACGGACTTGAAGTTCTGGCAAAAGATCGTGCTCACATTTTGTTGCGCGACGGTCCAAAATCAATTCGCAAACGCTGTTTGGGATTTGAGACATCAGATCCGCTAATTCTTATTGATGACTTTTCATCCCAGCAGCCCATTGACGCGGAGGTTGGAACTCGCATCATTTTTCCTCGAGATGTGTGTGGTTGAAGGTGACTCCCTTGATTCCGAACTACACCTTTTCAATGGCCATGTATTCAGGTGCAGGCGCCCAGGTATCGTGCGCGCGGTCGCTGAGCACCGGCAATGGGCAGCGTTTGTGCGGATCGCAAGGTTTCAATTCGCGGGGCTTAGCCGTTTTCGGCATTTGGAGGAAGAAGATGAGTAGCCATGAGCCGCCCTTGATAGAAGAAACAAATCTGTCAAGGGCATGGGGACGAGCCTTAGTGCACATTGTCGATCACAGCGGTACAAAAGCGACCCCGGTACTCTATCACTCACAAATTTCTCCGATGGTGAACCAGAAGAAAATGCGGATATAAGGCGGGAATTAGACACGTGCCTGCGCACAAAAGGAAAACAATTAGTTCACACGGTTGCAAACACCCTTTTCCCGCGCTCCCTCCACCGACTGGCGGGCTACGACCGAAAGCGGCTATATGCCTTATTCCTCGAGAACTATGACCGCTATGTGGCATTGGAACCCAGCAAAAACGGAAGGGGGGAATGTATTTCCATCGCCTAATTGAATATGGCGCGTCAAAGATTAACCAGCTTGAATTCATAATAACTCAATACCAAAGCCGGCCCGGGGTGCGCAGTTCGATGTTTCAAGCAACGACTTTTGATCCGGCACTGGACTACACGAATGCGGCCCAGTTGTCGTTCCCATGCATGCAGCAGATCAGCTTCGTTCCCGTCGCCGAGGGGTTGGTGGTCAACGCATTCTATGCATCACAACAGCTTTTTGACAAAGCATACGGCAATTATCTAGGAATTTGCAGGCTTGGCAATTTTATGGCTCGAGAAATGGGGTTACCGCTAGCTCGTGTAAACTGCTTTGGAGGAGTTTTGAAGTTGGAAAGAATGGCCAAGAATGATGAGTCTCTGAAAGCAGTAATACAAGCCGCAAGGCTGGCAATTGCGCAAGCGGATGGAGATTGATGTTGAAAAAGAAACCGGAGCAGATCAATTTTGAGTTTGCATCCAGCTTGCCGAAGATCGCCCGCGCTTTCACTCACATTGCGCCCGCGCAACCGACTTCCGTCTATGATTCCTATTGGCGATTCGCCGCAGAGCGCCAAAATGTCTTTTTTCGAAGGGCCGAAGGATCCTTACCTCCGTGGACGAATGATCCAATCATAAATTCTTTCAAGTTCACAAACGCCTATCGAGCTTCGGACCGTGTTAGCCAATATCTAATCAGGCACGTAATATACGCGGAAGATTTCTCCGGCTCGCCCGAGGATATGGTGTTTCGTATTCTTCTTTTCAAGCTTTTCAATAAGATTCAGACTTGGGAACTTTTACAAAAACAAATCGGTCGAATTTCGTGGAAAACTTTTGATTTCAATAAATACGATGCGATTTTGACGGCAGAGCACAGGTTCTGCGGGTCTCCATATACTCGGGAGCTTATATTATGCCGTCGGGCGGCAGTCAGCTTGGACATACTGTTAAACATCGAAACCATTTGCGCTTACTCGAGCTAATCATGCAAGACAATTTGCCTAAACGACTCGCTCGATCTAAGGGTATGAAGGACGTATTTGAAACATTGCTTTCCTATCCTACAATCGGCGGTTTTCTTGCATACCAATTTGCGACAGATATTAACTATAGCGAACTAACTGATTTTTCCGAGATGGAATTTGTAATGCCTGGACCGGGCGCCCGGGACGGAATAAAAAAGTGCTTTATTGATACAGGGGGACTGAATGAACCAGAAATCATTCGGTTCATGGTTGATCGGCAGGAAATTGAATTCGAGCGACTGGGAATAACATTTCGAGATCTTTGGGGGCGGCGCCTCCAACTGATTGACTGCCAGAACCTCTTCTGTGAAGTTGACAAATACGCTCGCGTTGCCCATCCGGAAATTGCCGGCATTTCTGGTCGGCTGCGGATCAAACAGAAATATGTTCTAAGACCTCTTTTCTTACTTATTGGTATCCGCCAGGATGGCGATGGTCT